>NZ_AYMP01000030.1 GCF_000633515.1 Morganella morganii H1r
GAGACAATCTGCAACGTGGCGCGGGTGACGGCATTCTTTGATAACGGCGTGCTGACATTTTCCCGTGAGGAAGAGCGGAGATATCCGGCGGCGGTGTTTAACCGGTCAAACATCACCGGTAATAACTTCCGTATCTCATACGATATGTCATTGCCGGGCGGGAATGACGGCGTTGAGGTTGAATACGTTAACCCGCGTACCAACAAAAAAACCTATCTGAAGTACCGTATCGAAAACGGAGCAGTGGTGAAGGGGGCAGCAAAAAGCCCGAACAAAATCACCCTGCACGGATGCCGGAACGAGTATCAGGCCATTGACCGCGCACTGCTGGAAATGGATCGCCTGGTCAGCCAGCGGACAAGTATCAGTCTGCAAACACTGGCAGACGGTGACTATGTATACCCAGGCGATATGGTACTGGTGGCAGACAGCTACGACAGTAATCAGCAGGGCGGACACATCACCGGCAGAAACGGCAATGTGTTCAGCACCAGTGAGCGTATTGAATTTTCCGGTGACATGGTGGTGAGCATTACTGATCACCTCGGAAACTCATCCGGAGAGTATCTGGTACAGGCACGGACTGATACGGATAAAGGCTTTATTGCTGATATCCCTGATATTCAGCTCAATATCTATGACGGCCATAATGTTCAGTCACCGTCCAGGTACATCATATCAACCGTCACTGAAATGGATGCTATGCGCTGGGTAGTATCTGACAAGAAACCGGACGCAGACGGCACATTCTCTATCACCGCAAGCGAGTATTTCGCACCGAAAGCAGACTATAACGTCTGACATAGCACTCAAACCAACAAGCCAGCCTCAGAGCTGGCTTTTTTATTGGAAGAAAAGGCACATGGCTACTATCCCTACTCAAAATGCAGTACCGAGTGAAGCACCGCGCGATCTGGAATTTAACTCAGGCAAAATTGACGAGTTCGTGACATCTCTGGAACACGAATACAAGGACCGGTTTGGTCGCTGTCATATGACTATCGAAGGCATGCGCTGGATATTCGAGCAACTCATGGAGCGATTCAAGGTTGATATTGACCAGGCGATCATTGCTGCCGGTTATATCCCGATGGACAGCTTCCAGCAGGGTGCAGAGATAACAAAACGCAATGAAATTCTGCGTGATGAAACTACCGGTGAATATTACCGCTGGGATGGTGATTTGCCAAAGACGGTTCAGGCCGGGTCAACGCCTGAGTCTGCTGGCGGTGTTGGCATGGGGGCGTGGATTGGTGTTGGTGATGCGGCATTAAGGTCTGATTTGATAAGCGGTGACGGTAGTTTGGTTGGCGTTGGTGGTGATACCTTAAAGTCATTTTTTGATAGGGAAGATTGGCGGCGCTTTAACAGTGTTCGCGGGTATGGTGTATCAGGTGATGATTTAATGCCAATCAACGACCATATATCAACGGCAGATAACCCTGTCCTGTTTACTGTTCCGGCTGGGGCATTTACGGGAAACTTCACATGGAAATCAGGGTTCGGACTAATCGGATCAGGTAGCCAATCAACTATAGTTAATGTCCCGTCTGGCGAATCAGGCATTGTGATGTCATCTCAGATCGTTCGTGGTGGCGAAATATCAAAAATGACCATTGCCACAGAATCGCCAACAGCCGGACGTGGTATTGATGGTAATAGCAAATCAGGAATGATTAATTGTAGATTATCCGATTTATATATTAACAAATTTGATATTGGGTATAAGTCTGGAAGTAGTGATTTCTCATGTACATGGGATAACGTCAGGGTAAATGAGTGTAGAATTGGATTTGACCTCACAGGAGCGGGAGGGTTAATTCAGCATGTTTTTAATAATTGCTATTCTTCAGCTTCAAAAGAATTAGGGTTGAATATTGCTGGCGTTAAGGGAGTTGTTTTTAATAATTATAACTCAGGTTCAACTGGAGGGAGGCATGTGCTTATTGGTCTTGCATCCAAGGGAGTTATTTTCAATTGTCCTAATTTTGAACAAGATTCTGGGTATTTAGGCGTAAATCAATCTGCGATAACAATAGTTTCAAGTTCCGATGTCACTCTTAATTATCCAGTCTTTGCTTCCCCTGTCGGCGAAAGTGGGAGTTCTAATACTTATCTCATTAGAATTCAGGATACAGCAACTGTATATATTAATAACCCATCAATAATAGGGGAAGGGAGTAATATAAGGCATCTTTATGTTGCTGGCGATGCAACAGTATATCTTAATGATCCACGCGGGGCGTTTACTAAAATAGATGTGTTTGGCAATGGAAGAGTCATTAGAACTGATAAAATCAAAAACACCCCTGACTATATTGACATCATAAATGTTAAAACAGGGGACCTGGTTCAAATAGGATTCTCTGCAAAATATATTATTGGCACTCCTGATTTTCATCGATTCTCTGTACCAAATCCGTTTAAATATGCTGTGTATTTTGATACGTTCGGAAGCCAAACAGCCGCCGCCAGAGTAGTAGATGTTACAACTGGCAGTATAGTGCAATCTATAACTGTTGATGTATTAATACAAGCATGGAGATAGATATAAAATGAAAGTGGCCGATAATTAGCATCGGCCACTTTTTTATCTCACCATTCTATTTTGCCTGTATCTATCAATAGGCTTTATAACGATATGGACAATTGCAATTGCTGCTAAGATACTTACAAAGGTTATTATTTCAGCTTTGTACGCAGATAGGTTGTAACTATCTATGTACTCTGAAAGTGTTGCTCTTACCAAAAAATGAATAAGGTATATTGGATAAGATAGCTCTCCGATATATCTGTCAATCGATGATTTTTTTGTTAAATTAAATATAAATGGAATGGATATAAATGAAGCTATCATTAGATATATGTAACTATAATCTGACACATACATTCTGTACTCAATTATCATGCCGATTATTGTTACAAATAGCATTAAAGATATTAACTTTACTAAAGGTGTGTAATTTTTCTTAATGGCGCAGTTGATTTTGTATGATAGTGACCCTATCAAAAAATAGGCAATTTCAGACGGGAAAAATCTATATGTCCACGGGTCCCATGATAACCCCATTTCATTAATAATAAAAAAATACTTAAATAACAAACCACCTATAATCATTGATGTAATAAAAATAGCACTACGCCTAACTAGCATCGGAGCTATAACATAAAACATTAGCTCAATTGATATACTCCAAGCCTGCGGGATTAGTAAAAATGTAAATAATGGCGGATTAGTATTCCTAAAGTTACTAACAAACTCAATTGTTCCTGATGGAATGTTAACACCAAGGAACATAACAATATCTTGACCAAAAATAATGATGTTAGAGAGGAACAGTATTATCGTTGCCGGTATTGGCATCGATTGTATATTTGAGATATATGGCTGCAAATACAAAGCATGGCTAGTGTATTTAAAATAAACTAATGATATGACTATTGTTAGCAATAGTACAAAAAAGTATGATGGGTATATTTTTAAAAATCTATTTGTAATGAAAAGTTTGTACGAACCGCTGCCAGTATATTTTTCATTCAAAATTAGAGACATGTAAAATCCCGATATTATGAAAAAAATTTCAACAGCTATCGGCCCTCCAATAAAACCATTTCCCATAAAAAACTGAGTGTGTCCGACCACTACACAAACAGCCAGCAAAAACCTCAAGACACCCATCAAGCCACCCTTAAAAAATATCTATAATTATCCGTAGATAAAAAACCGGCTGAGTTTACCATTCCTGTAAAGATAGATCAGCATGAACATGACGTGATTACTCCTTCTCATACTCAAACCCGCGCGGAAACCTTTTCCCGCTCTCCCTGTAGTGCTCCAGTCTCTCTCTGAAGTACGGGCGCAAGTGCTCGGGCTGCTGGTTTTCTGTTTCGTACAGATCATACGGCAGTCCGAGTCTTTCTTTGTACGCGATACCGGATGCGGCTAAATCTTTTTGAGATGGTTGACGATTATTGTTTGATGGAGATAATAACTACTTTAGCTCATGATGCAGACAGTGATGAATCAAAATATAAATTACAGGCCAGAACTCGACGGGCTAAGAGCCATAGCTGTATTGGCTGTTTTATCCTACCACGCAAAAATTTCAATCTTAGGAAATGCCTTGACTCCAGGTGGGTTTCTTGGTGTCGATATTTTCTTCGTTTTATCTGGATATTTAATTTCATCAATTATCGTTAAATCTACAAATTCTGGTGATTTTTCATTTTTCGATTTTTATATTAAACGAATAAAAAGAATAATTCCTGCATTATCACTTGTATTGCTTGTGTCTTCATTTGTTGCATACAAAATACTTCTCCCTGATAGTTTTTTATCTTTTGGTAAATCAATGTTTGCAACATTGTTTTTTATATCAAATGTATTTTTTTATCATGAAGACTCATATGTTTCTGAAGCAAGTGATATGAAACCATTGTTACACACATGGAGTCTTTCGGTAGAGTGGCAGTTTTACTTACTATTTCCGGTTGTATTGCTTTTTATTATACGTATTTTAAAGAGCAAAAGCTTATACATTATTATTGCTTTGTGGCTTATTTCATTTGCAATATCAGTTTTTCAGGCTAAGCATGATGCTGATGCTGCATTTTTTTTATTACCATCTAGGTCATGGGAGTTACTTTCTGGAACAGTTGTAGCATTAATTAATAGACGTGAGAATAATTCCATAGCTATGGTTGGTCTGGTGCTGATTATATTATCGATTTTTCTGATGAACGATAATATGGAACATCCATCATGGCTAACGTTGTTCCCAGTCATCGGTACCTGTGCAATTATACTTTGCTCTGGCGAGAAAAGTATAATTAGAAAGATACTGTCAATGAAATCAATTGTTTTTATTGGAATGGTTTCATATTCTTTATATTTATGGCATCAACCTATATTTGTTTTTTTCAGGATAGTATATGGAGAAGTTACAAATGTAATCGGATTGTTTTTGATAATCTTGGCATTTATTATCGCGACAGCATCATATTATTTACTAGAAAAACCTCTTAGAGTTAGTAAATATAATTGGGTAAAAAAAAGCTATATTGTTTTTTCATTATTATCTATCCTTTTGTTTTGTTTATATATAAATAAGAAGAATGGTGATTTATCCAGATTGCCATTGAAAGTTCAGGATATTTATTACAATTACGATGAACTTGAATTTAGGCGCCTGAAAGGTAACCTGGGTGCTAATTTAAGAAGTGGTGTGGTTAGTGACTCCTGTTATCTGCGTGACCCATATCAAGCATGTACTTCGGGAGACGCTTCGTGGGTAACAATAGGCGATAGTTACGCTGGGACATTAGACTATTATCTTAATAATAAATTAAATAGCCAGGGACGTGGATTATTATCTCTCACTTATGAACAATGTCCGTTCGTTAATGATATTTGGTTTGGAAATGTCCCTGAATGTACTGAAGTCAATAAAAGACGGTGGGATATAATAAATGGGTTCAAGGATAAGAAAACTATTGTTTTAGCTGCAAATTATTCAGCTTTCATTAATGGAAAGAAAAAGACAATAAATCCAATTGAAGATGGTAAAAATAATATAAATTATGGTGATAAAGTTAACGCTGATTTAGTATGGAAATCATTTTCTGATAATGTGAATAAATTATCTGATATGGGGCATGATGTTATTATTATTTATCCTATTCCATCAGTTAGTGGTGATGTTAAAAAAATATATTTTTCAATGTTAAATGGCTCTAAGATAAACGCGGATAGTACAATTTATGATAAAAGTAGAGAAGGATGGTTAATTGCTAATGAGTTGAGTGATACTTTAGATAGATTAATTAAAAAAAATAATAATATAAAAATAATAAGACCTGTAGATGCATTTTGTGATGAAAAAGGATGTTTGATAATTAATAGTGATGGTGGATTATATAATGGTGGTAGTCACCTTTCACATTATGGGGTCAAATTTTTGTTCAGCAAATATAATATGTAAGTTTAATTTTATATATCATAGAGAATAAAAAAACAGTTATGCATGTTGGTTTCGGAGTGGTGGGTGATGATGGGAGTATAGCAGGGGGATTGTGGTGGGACGAATTTGGGACACAAATGGTTTTCTATGTGTTTTATACCTTTTCAATCTTTTTAATTGTTGGGACGTGAAAGCGTAATTTAATGCGGTATCTAATTGATTAAACAACAAAACTACTGACTTGTAATCAGTAGGTCACCAGTTCGACTCCGGTAGCCGGCACCATATAAAGACCCGTTAACTCTCAACCAGTTAGCGGGTTTTTTCTTTTGTATATGATGCATAACCAGACGGCTTTTATTAGTGCACATGCCCTATTAGTGCCATGAATCCCCATGGCATCACGATTAATCTCAGCGTTACCCTTGTCCATTTCTTCTTTTGCCTGATTATCACAGGCAACATGTACTTTCAGCACGATATTTTTTATAAAAATGCCCCGTAATGGGGCAATTCATTGATAGCAATACCGCCGGGATATGCGAGTGTATCATTTTCACATGCAGGAGCGTTTATATGCCGGTATCAGCGTCGCAGCACAGAGTGTCAACCGGAACTTATCAGAATAAACTTCACAATAATTTCAGGCTAAACTCCGCAACAAAAACTCAGGGCATAAACCCGGACTGCCCCGGTATCCCGGATGAAATACACCACTTAGGACACCGCATTGACAGAGTCGTCAATTTTCACGGAGAACTGAGCGGACCATCGGACCAGACCACATCTGCGCGACAAGGCGCAATTGCACCGCTGTTAATGCTGTTAAGCCAGGTAAGATTTGATGATATTTTGCCCGCAGCAACCACTAATATGTCTGTATTTACCTCAGAGAGAAGTGTGTTCCCTTCAGTTTCCCGGGATACCGGATTCACTGCTATGCTAAATCCGGTTATGAATGCACTGCATGAAACCGGTCATTTTATCGCCCGGTATGATCCATTGCGATTTCCGCCGGCGGATGCATCACCCGTGCCACAGGCCGGTACAGAACCGGCAGTAACGCCGGCTATCACACGGGATTTGAAAAGCGACAGTTATATTATTACAGGTGAGCAGAAGAAGAATGAACTGATTTCCGGCGTGGTGCAGTATCTGGTATCTGACGGGCAGCTGACTGCTGATGAAGGTAATAACGCTGAACTGTGGCTGCGGGCGGAAGCTGCCGGTATGCCAATGGTTGCCGCCCGTCTGGATAATGACGGTCCGGGTGCAAACCGAACGAAGCGGGCACTGATGCCGGAGCTGGATCCCCGAACCGGAGAACATATAAAAGAACACTGCGCTTTTGAAGAAGAATTGCTGGATGCACAGGGTGAAAACCAGGGGAAATTGCTTTTATTCGAGGCCCAGAGAGCCGAAAACCCATTCCGTATGATTTATGATAATAATCCGGATGGCCGGCCTTCTCCGGAGGAACGGGGAGCCGCGGATGGCCTTAACATAGCGGCTGACATTCTTACACTGGGGATTAAGCCTTTAATCGGGAAAATTATCGCGCATGCCAAGCGACGAAAATACTATCAAAATCAGGGGGATAATATATGTGCTGAACGATTCAGAAGGTTGATTAAAGCGGAAGTGTTAACCTCACTTGATGATGGTGGTTTGTCGTATCAAACTGCATCACGTACAGCCTCCCGGCGTATAAAGCCCATGGAACTCCTTCATATTTCACCGGCACAGGACAGAGCCGCGTTTTACACCAGAAATCCGCATACCGGCATCAAAAATGAAATTCTGCTGAAGCTGAAAGGCGCGGTAAATGATAATGGACGGGAGGTTTATCTCAAACCGACTGAAAAACCGAATGAATTTTTTACGTATCACCCTGATGCGGTAAAACCGGAACGGCTGGAAAGAAGAGTTATTGTTGATGAAAGTAACCTTTCATGGCGTTATGCCGATAGTTTTGATTCATCAAAACTCAATGTTGAAATCAGTGAGGGAAAACGGCAAATAAGGCTGCATGGTGCTAATTTTGATCTTCATCAGAATGGTGCCGGTAAATATGAAATTGTTGTGAATAAAGTCTCAGGGATAAAAGAATTTATCCCGGTTTATATGGAGCCCTTATCACGAACATGGCATCTCAGTACGCATAATGAACACGCTGTCTTCAGTAATCAGCAGATTGATATTATAAAGGAAATAAAAGTAAGTAAAAAAGATGGATTCTATTATACACCAATGGGAAATAATAATCCGGACTACTATGGAAGTGGTAATATATATTCACAGGAAAAGATAGGTGAATCAGGTCATTATTCCTGGGGACAATATGTTGAAATGAACGGTGAACTGGTTCCGGTTAAAACAGTCGTAACACCAAAACATGGCATCCATTATGAAGTTTATGACCTGAAGTTTCCTGAAAAAAATGGCTATCTGATTGAATGGGATGGTAATCGCTGGTTATTTGAGCGAAAAACCTCTGTTCATGTATCTAAAGAGTTAGAAGATCTCATCTTACCAGAAATGATTTCTGACAACGTGAATGCAGGCAAGCTTTCTGCGCCTGACCATCAGGGATTAAGATATGATACTGATGGAAATAGATTTATTAAAGTCGATGATCACTTTGTGAATATTCATAAATGTGAACATCGTTACTGCATTAAAGATAGAAATAATGATAATATATTTGTTGATTTTAAAAAAAATGAATTTATTTTACATAAAAATAAAGTTACAGATAGATTCGATGCTACAAAAGTAGCGAGCATAGATATATCCGGGCTGGGTGTTCACGCTATTCCTGAATATAAAAATATTTACGTTACAGATAATGGCAGTTTTTATATAAAGTTAAATAATGAATACTATCCGATTGAATTTGCGGGTAAGGATAGAAGGGTGGTTCTTATTGGCTCACCAAATGAAATCCGTTTCGCTTGTATATACAAACCAGAAGACGGCAGCTTAAAAAATATCGGTGAAAGCCTTAATCAGTCCATATTAATGTATAATAAAGATATTGACGTATATATCAGTTCAGATATGTCATCAGAAAAAACATACGTTATGAAATTTGATAAAATAAAAAATGATCTGGTTAATATCCCTGTTCATTCAGTAAATAAACTAAATAAACAATTATATAAAGTAGAGTTTAAAAACTTTAGTCTGTATATTCCTCAAAAGACGTCACATGATGTATACCTTGCAGCACACGCCGGGAGAAATATTAATTTTTCCGGCAGAATACCTGATAACCTGAAATTGAAATTTTATACCGAAAAAGGAAAGGTTCTTCATGGTCATGTTGATGATTTACAAGATTTAGTGAATGGAAAGTTTAATGAGGTGGAAATTAAAAAAGGCGGTGAGAGCATTGAGTCTTATGCTATAAGTTTTGATCATGAATCGCAAATTAATTACGCTAACTTAGCAATGGAATCAAAAAAAAGTATCATAAAAGTTAAAGAGAACGGGGAGGTAATGTTGGAACAATTACTCCGTGATATATCTGCAGTGTTTGCTGAAGACAAAACAATCCATCTGTATATGTGCCGATCGTTTTAAAGCATCTGCTGTATGGCGAGGATTATTGCTCAGGATACTATCCTGAGCAATATATCATTATTAAAGTTCGTTTCTGATTATGGTATGTGTGTCTGAAACAAATTTATCGACGGAATGATAGGTTTTGATATATTCCACTGCCTCAACCGATAATTTCTTCCGGTTTTCTTCACCGGTGATCAGTTTATCAATAGCATCAACAAATAAATCAACTTTATCAAATCCATCACCAAGCACTTCACCGACATCAATGCCGAATTTAGAGGTTAATTCGTCCGGGTTACGGTTGCTGACCAGTAACGTTCCGAATGATAACGCTTCGAGGAAGGAAACCGGCAATGCTTCATGAATCGAGGTATTTACAAGGATTTTTGCCTCACGAAGGTATTTATTTTTCTCTTCACCTTCGACATGACCCGTAAAGTGCAGGTTTGGAATATTTTCATATTCCTTCATAATCTCGTGATTTTTATCATCATCACGGAATATTTTACCTAAAACAAAGAAGTTGTACTGCGGCATATTTTTTGCTATTTCACAGAACATCCATCCGCGTTTTACAGATGCAATACGGCCTAAAAAAACGATATTATCCTTTTTATGAAAGGTCGTGACATCAAAATTATAATCAATATCAATAGGGTTTGGCAAAAAAGTAATATCAACATCCGAATCCAGATGGTACAGGTCAATGGCTTTTTGATTCAGACATCTTGCCTGTGTAACAAATTTAACCCTGTCTTGTTTATACCAATCATGAACAAGATCATAAATCCGCTGATTGTAATATGACGTTTCAGAAATAAGCTTAACGGTGAAAATTTCATCCCATTCATACATCGGGCGGGGATCCTGTATCCACAAAATCAGTTTTTTATTCGGATCAGGTTCATTTTTTATCACGTGTTCGTATGTCAGTTCCACACTGAAATACAGGTCATAATTTTTTTTCTTTAACCATTGTTTTGCAAACCAATTTCGTCGCGGTAATTTATATAAATTAACCGCGTCCGCAGTATAATTTTCTGCAAAAAAATGGCTTTTACCTTTGCCCAGTAAAATGTCAAACTCAAATTCTTCATTCGGAAGATATTTCGCCATGTAGTATCTGGCCAGGTACCCATAACCACCAAACCGGGTATTCAATGCCCCGAAAAATTCGTCAACAATCAATCCAACTTTTATTTTTTTCACGGCCATGGTGGTGATCTCCGCCATTTAACGCTTTTCTGAAAGACAGTCTGAAACTGCGTTGTTTTGTGTAAAACTATCGTAACACCATACTATTCCTATGCTATTTATTTGGATGGAAAGCATAATTTTTTTCATTATATTGCGGGAAAAGGGAGAAATACATTGAAATATGCGGTGTTACAATCCTCTCTGTTGTCAGACAATCAGTGTTCGGCATAAGCGTTTGTAATATAATAATATTATTGCTTTTGTTAACACCAGTCTGACCTGGTGCCGACGTGTAACGGGATCATAAGAACCCTGAACGGCGGGATTCAGCCAACAGTCGGATGTGGACAATGGATTGCGGTAAAGGCAGCCTGACCGGCAGTATTATTCCGGATACAGACAGCGTCATTTTTACCTTTTTTAATTATCAGATGCGTAACCGGTGAATTTCGCTGCCGGTGAAAATATTATGCCGGAGAAACAGGGTGTAATCTTTCTCTCAGGCCGAAGGTGCGGGGGCAATCATGCGGGTAAAACGCTATAATCGGTGTCCGGTATATTGCAGATAAGGGTAATCTTTTTTATGACTGACAACGACGATATGCGGGAATATTCAGAATTTGATTCTGAAGCTATTGCGCAGTGTAATCAAATCAGGGATATGCTGATGGCTGCACTGGAAAGGCGAAATAAAGAGATGCAGCGTCTGCGGATAAAAACACTGCAAATTCAGCGGGAGTTTCCCGGCGATCTGAAAAAACTCCAGGCGCATATGCGGGAAATGAAAGATTCCAATAATGAAGTGATGGCGCTGGTCAGAGAATACAATGTCTGGGCGGAACGGGCCGGGCAGGATAAGCTGGTGCTGGAATAGTGCCGGTAATTTTCTGATATGACAGCGCAGAGCCCGGCAGGTGTTTTACCCGGATATTTTACCCCGCTGCCGGGGGTTGACAGGGTATTGACTGTTATATTCCTGCAGCGCATGACGGTGTGTTTTTTTGCCTTCTTTTTGTTTTTTCTTCTTATTTTTTTTCCGGCACTGAAACCCGTTGCTGCTGAGGTAAGGTGCAGTAATCTTTCCGGGAAATATTATCTTTTATCCGGCATTACACTGCGGAATTTTTACCGGGAAATGTATTCCGCTGATACAACGGAACGGAAAGCATTACTGCAGCAAACACCTGATGAGCTGATACTGCAATATGCTGTAAACCGGCTGGCATTGTTTGACTGTACTATGGAAAAAGATCCTTCCGGGCTGCGTTGTTTCAGTTTTATTTATCCGGCAGAGCCGGATACCGGAACCCTAATTAATATTTCTCCCCTGAAAAAAGCGGCGCCGGGTTTATCTCCGGCAGAAACTGACGCAATATATCTCAGTATCTTTCTCCGGTTGCGCTATACCTATGGTGGTTTGCTTGATGAAGAAGAGGCGGAAACGCTGGAAAAAGATGCCATTCTGGCCTGCGAAATAAAAGCAGCGCTGTACCAGAGTATATTACAGCTCAGTCCGCAGGATGCTGCCGGGGTATTACGTTATATCTGGGGTAACAACGGGATTTTCTGAGTCATTGCGGAGGAAAGAATGCGCAACACGATTACCGCAGTATGCACTGCTTTGCTGTTTACTGTGATAATACCTGCCGGTTACAGCGCGGAATCCCTGAGTCAGGCTGCTCAGCAGCTTGACAGGCTGGTATTGTATGATCCGTCCTATGAAAAAATTGCCTATCCCGGCGGCGATGTTTCTCCCCTGAAAGGGGTATGTTCGGATGTGGTGATCCGCAGTTACCGGAAAATGGGTATCGATCTGCAAAAAGAGGTTCACGAAGATATCAAAACGGCGTTTTCCCGTTATCCGGGCCGTAAATTATGGGGACAAACCCAGCCGGATACCAATATTGATCACCGCCGGGTGCCTAACCTGATGGTTTTTTTCAGCCGGAAAGGGGAAACCAAACCGGTCACACGCAATGCAACGGATTATGTACCCGGTGATATTGTGACCTGGCAGCTGGATAACGGCCGTCCGCACATTGGCATTGTGACTGATAAAACAGCAGAACGCAGCGGGAATCCGCTGATCATGCATAATATCGGCGGCGGACAGGTGAGTGAGGATGTGTTGTTCAGCTGGAAAATCACCGGGCATTACCGGTATAAAGCAGGCAAGGAATGAAAGAGCCGGCGGTATGCCGGCTCCGGAAATTATTTTTTACCCACCTGGTGGCCGATGAGTCCGCCGATTGCCGCACCGCCGACTGTTCCCAGCGCACTGCCGTCAGTCAGGACAGCACCACCGACAGCACCTACACCCGCGCCGATAGCCGTATTCCGGTCACGCTTTGACATATTGGCGCAACCGGCCACAGCGAACAGCAGAACGGCAGACAAAGTCACTGTGCTGACTCTCTTAATATTCATTTTCATCTTGTAAACTCCTGAACAATAGGCGTGTTACAACATAGTCCTGTTCGGGAACCGCCTGTATCAGAATAATCGGGAAATACGTAACAATCCCGGTATACCATCTCAGATTTTTATACTGTCAGTGTTTTAAAAGAAAGATGGCAATATAAAATTCCGTAAGTGGAATTTATCGCATTGCTGAGATGTTCAATCCGGTCATTATGCGCCTTGATTTCGGCTTCTTCCGCAACAACAGCATCAGCGACAGAAACAGCGGCGAAAGGATGTGTCGGCAGCAATGCAATCTGCGCATTATCTTTCAGCAGATACCACGGGGATGGGGCACCGGCAGGCAGTATTTCATGTTTGCGCAACCGCCAGCCACCCAGCATCTGCTTGTCAGTCAGCTCTTTTAACAGCGGCAACAGCACATCTTCCGTATCGCACTGGATGTGCGCTGTAATGATATGTTCTGTATATGATGACATTGGTTACCTCCGTAAATCAGAAGATACTCTTTTATAGTAACCGGTTCATGTGTAAAAAACAGAGAATAAATAACAGTCAATTCCTAATTTTGTTATTTTATGACGGATATCAGAATAATGTACAGACGGATAATTATCACCAGCCTGCGGTATCAGTCATAACCGGAATGTAATCATTAATTGCCCGGACAGCGGATAATATTCAGTGCCGGCAGAATAAATCCGCCCGGCTGCCAGCCGTTTTTTACGGTTGCCTGACCGGTATCCGGAAGGAATTCTGATACTGAAGGCTGATAAACGTTTACTTAACGATTTCTGTAATGAAACCCATCAGAATGACAGAACTTCCCCGGATTGAGGATATGAGCACAGGGGCTAATAAACGGTGAACTCCGCCGGTAATAAACATGGTTTTATCTGTCCGGCAATGTAAAATACCGCAGATATTATTAACGAGGTGGAAAATGAAAAAATTACTGGCAGTTATCGCCCTCTCTTTTGCACTCACCGCTTGCGGTGATGCAACACTGGATATGTCTTCTCAGCAAACAGCGCAGGAATCCATTGCTAAAATGGAAAAAGATCTGAGTCCGGAACAATCCCGTGAACTGAAAGGCGCTATTACGAAAATCAGCTTCCAGGTCGCATTTGCCAGCGGTGGTGATGAAGACAAAATGATGGCGGGACTGAAAGAAAAATTACAGGGTAAAACAGCAAAAGAAATTATTGAGATGGCGAAATAACCCTCTTCAGCCTGCCGGTTTATCTGCTGCCGGCAGGCGCTGTTTTATGGTTAACTGTTTCTGGCTGCATCACGGTGGAATTTAAGACGTTCCCGGAACCACGGGCGTAAATGCGCCGGACGCTGTTGCTCGACTTCTCTGTCAATCTTCGGCAGTTTCATTTTATCCCGCATGACCAGACCTTTTGTCAGGGTCTCTATTTCGTCCTCTTCTTCCTGTGTCATACGCGGTTTTTTCATACTCTCTGACATAAATCCTCCTTTTTCTGCCAGTCTACTGTATTTTACCGCCGGGCGTGAGAACGTATTTTTACCCGGGATTATTCCGGCTGCTTATTCTGCTGATACCGGCAGTATGCCCCGTGCTGACAATGACTCAACCGTTGCTTCGATGACGGTATCCACAGAAATGGATGACATTTCATGCTCTCCCTCATTTTGTAATAATTTTGAGGCGAAACCGGAAATAACCTTATGCAGTTCATAATTCTGATAAGGGCCGGTAAATTGCGGATAGGTACTGACATGCATGCTGATACTGGGGATTTTTAACGCAAATGCCAGGTGCATGGTTCCGGTATCATTCGTGACCAGCAGATCCAGGTTATTGATGGCCTGAGTTAATTCTTCGATAGTGGTTTTGCCGATCAGCGGTTCAATCCGGCTGTGAAATTCAGGTTCAAGCAGACTGAAAAACGCATCGGATAAATGAACTTCATTCGGTGCGCCGACCAGCACAATATTGAGTTCACGGTAACGGGTAAGTAAATAGCGTGTAAGTATCACAAAGTTTTCTACCGGCCAGCGACGTTCTTCACTGGATGCACCCATCTGAAA
This sequence comes from Morganella morganii H1r, assembly GCF_000633515.1. GTDB lineage: Bacteria > Pseudomonadota > Gammaproteobacteria > Enterobacterales > Enterobacteriaceae > Morganella > Morganella morganii_B. The sequence continues at coordinate 15,207 of NZ_AYMP01000030.1, forward strand.
ACCAACCCGTTTTACGGAGGACGGTACTTTTGTCACATCACACGGAACATGCATCTCAACACTTTGTTCAGTAAAGCGGCAGCCGAGCGGTGCAATCAGGTCAAGGCGGGCCTGTACTGAATGGCGGTGACCATGACCGCTGAAATTGGTCAGCCAGGGTTCAATAAGCGAACACGGATTTGCCGGATGATTACAACGGAAAACAAACGGTGCCCCGGTCATGATGGCACTCAGGTAATCATACGGGTTATGTGAATGCATTATCAGCACCAGATCCGGCGTTCCGTGCGCTTTCAAATCTCTGACCAGTTTAGTCACTGTATTGACTTTACTGTTCCAGCAGACGACGTCATCCCAGTCTTTACCGATGCCGGTACGAATATAGGCCGCCATTTTATTGCCGGAAACAACGGTAATTCTGGCTTCAGGAAACCGTTTTCTGACTTCATGGATAGCCGGGGTATTCATCAGAAAATCCCCGAGCGCGGTTGTCGAATAAATGACAATATTGCGGAAGTCGATCGTCTCAAGCTGCTTAAAAGCCGTGACGGAGTGTGAAAAATCACGGCGGCGGGTATAAAGCTGTAAAAATAAATTAACCAGTTTATGTTTAAATTTTTTGGACATCGTATTTCCTGACAGGCAACCAATAATAGCATAGTGTTAATTTAGCATATTCCGCCGGAAATCTGCCGGTTCATTTTTGTGTTATTTCCGGCGGGTGGCGAGCCAGCATAATAAGGAACCGCCGGTGACCATCAGCACGCCCTGCCAGAATGAAAAGGAGAGAGCGGTGCTGAGTAATAATGCGGAAAACGCGGTGGAAAGTACCGGGGTAAAATAAGAGAGTGTGCCTATCAGGGCGACATTACCGCGCAGAACCGCAACGGTCCAGAGTGCATTAGCCGCACAGGACAGGGCGGCGGCGGCGATCAGAAAACCAACGGTCGAAACGGAAAATTCAGCGGGTAGTGTGATGCCGTCAAAGGCGGTCACCACCCATAACATTACGGCGGTGATGATAAAAAACAGGGTAATTCCGTTATTACCGTCCGCCAGCCTGCGTGATAAATTACTGTAGAAGGCCCAGATCACCGCACCGGCAAACGCGAGGCCGTAACTCAGCGGGTTAAGTGCAACGTTCGCTGCGACAGAGCTGAATGATAATCCGTTCTCACCGCCGATCACCCGGCTGATACCGAGTATTGCCAGCACCAGACCGGCTATCAGCGGTAAACGCAGACGCTGTCCGCCCATGAGTACAGCCAGCCCGACGGTCAGGGAAGGCCAAAGATAGTTCACCATACCCAGTTCAATTGCCTGCTGACGGTTCTGCGAAAAACCGAGCGCCAGAATAAAGCAGATCTCATAACTGACAAACAACAGCGTGCCCCAGATAAGATAGCGGCGCGGCCAGCGGCGGATGGCCGGAAATCCGGTCACCAGCAGTAACATCACTGACCCGAGGGTGTATATCAGTGCCGCACCGAAAGCGGGCCCGAAATCCTCACTGACCCGTTTGATTAATCCGACAATGGTGCTCCAGAACAGAATGGCCAGAACGCCGTAAAATGTGGCGGTGTGTGCGGACAGTTTTCCCATGAATATCGGCCTGTGATAAATAATTGACAATATATGCGTTAAACTAATAATGGTTTCCCAGCATACCGTGATATGACCGCCGGGCAAAGGGAGAGATCCTCATGGCCGGACTGATAAGGAGCCTGACGATGGAAGCACAACAGATTCTGGATTTCTGGTTTAATGAAGCCACACCGGAACAATGGTTTAAGAAAGACACACAATTTGATGACCTGATCCGCCGCCGTTTTCTTAAGGTATGGGAACAGGCAGCCGCCGGAGAGTGTTTCAGCTGGCGGGCCCGCATAGGTGGTCGTCTGGCGGAGATCCTCGTGCTGGATCAGTTTTCCCGTAACCTCTGGCGCGATGACGCACGGTCGTTTGCACAGGATCCGATGGCACTGGTACTGGCGCAGGAAGCGGTGAAAACACCGGATTATCTGCAGCTGCCTCCGGTGCAGCGCAAATTTGTGCTGATGCCGTATATGCATTCGGAATCTGCACTGATCCATCAGCAGGCAGAATTATTGTTTAAAGGGCTTGATGAGAGCACAGAGGATTTTGAGCGGCGGCACAAAGCGATCATTGACCGCTTCGGCCGCTACCCGCACCGCAATGAGATTCTGGGGCGGAATTCCACCCCGGAAGAGGCGGAATTTCTGTTACAACCCGGTTCGGCGTTCTGATTCACACTCACGGGCTAAATGGGCGGCAATACCGCGCATATCAAAGCCCGTTGGTGTCTGATGCACCCGCAGCCAGAATTGCGGCAGGATCGCGAACAGATGATCAAAAATATCGGACTGGATTTGCTCATAGCTTATCCACGCCGTCACATTGGTGAAGGCGTAGATTTCCACCGGCAGCCCGTCCGGTGTCGGTGCCAGCTGGCGCACCATGGTGGTCATTTTTTTGTGAATATGCGGACTGGCTTTAATGTACGCCTCCGCATAGGCACGGAATGTCCCGATATTTGTCAGCCGGCGCTGGTTGAGCAGCGTGTCATCCGGCTCCTGCGCATTGTATTCTGCGATTTCCTGTAATTTGGTATCGATATAACCGGCAATCAGGTTTGATTTACGCAGCCGGCTGATTTCCTCATCCGTCAGAAAACGGATGCTGGTGGTATCCAGATTCATGCTGCGTTTGATACGCCGTCCGCCGGATGCCGTCATTCCCCGCCAGTTTTTAAAGGAGTCGGAAATCAGGGCGTAAGTCGGAATGGTGGTGATGGTGTTATCCCAGTTCTGTACTTTGACCGTGGTCAGCCCGATATCCGTTACTGCACCGTCCGCGCCGTATTTCGGCATCTCCAGCCAGTCCCCGACATTAAGCATGTCATTGACCGACAACTGAATACCGGCCACGAGCCCCATGATCGGGTCTTTAAAGACCAGCATCAGGACGGCGGTCATGGCACCGAGTCCGCTCAGCAAAATCAGCGGGGATTTTCCGATCAGCAGTGAAATTATCAGAATGCTGAAAAGTACCGCGATAATCAGTTTCAGGCTCTGCATGACACCGCGCAGCGGAAGCCGGCTCAGCGACGGCGTATGGCGGGAGAGATTCAGAAGAATGTCCATCACTGAAAACAACAGCAGCATGCCGAACAGCAGGCACCAGGCCTGTGCGCCGGTGGTGAGAATTTCCTGTGCGGCAGAGCCGCGCCCCAGCCAGACCAGTGCCTGAATATTAAAGACAATACCCTGAATCAGAAACGCAAAGCGGTTAAAGAGTTTGGTGCGGGTGATTAATGCCCCCCACGGACGCTGAGCGCCGCCGGTACGGCGTTCAATATACGGCAGCAGGCCTTTGTGCAGGACAAGATGCAGAATAACAGCGATAGCCAGAATCAGAACAATCACGCCGGTAATGGCTGCCCATGAGGCGTAGTCATTACTGAGTTCAAATTGTTGTTGCAGCCATAGTCGCAGTTGTTGCTCCATAAAAAATATCTCCTGTGACGTGGTTTTACAGACTCCTTCGTGAGCAGCAAAATGTTAAAAAAATAGGATCACATTGAATACTGTACCATTTTTCAGGCACGGGTACTGAAAGGGTATGTAAAGTTGCGATAAAAGCGGAAAAAAAGGAAAAAAGGGGGATGTGGCGCGGCAAATTATTTGCCCGCGCCACGGGATGCGGTTAATTATTCTTTTTCAGGACAGAGGCGGCGGCGATCAGCCCGAAAGAACTGAACAGCAGTTCAATACCGACCAGCGTCGCTATCAGGGTGACAGACACAATCGGGCCGTTACCGACCAGCAGATAAGCGATAAACAGATCGAGCAGGCCGATAATAATGTTCAGCCAGCCGCGGGCCTGAGACATCTGACGCAGACCTGAGCCCAGGCGAAGGATCCCGCCGGCAATAAACAGGATAGCGAGCAGAATAGCGAGACTGAGCATCCCGGTGAGCGGCTCGGTCAGGAAAACATAGCCGAGAAGGAGATAGGCCACCGCAACCAGAACGGAAAACAGCTTACTGCCGCCGCTGTAAAGCCGGCTGCTGAGTGTCACAAACAACATGGAGAGCCCGTTGATCACGAGCAGTCCCCCGATGATATAGCTGAGTGTGACGCCGGAGATCAGCGGGTTCATCAGACAGGCCACACCACCGGCCAGCAGAAGAATGGCGACGATCCACAAATAGCCCCGTTGTTTTTTCAGGGCACCGGCTGTCATATGAGTTAAATTCTGACGGTTAAAATCAAGCATGGTTTTTCCTTAGTAAGCCCGTTGTACCGGTATCAGTGCTGGCAGAGCAGTCTGATACCGGATGCGGAATATACCCGAAATGATAAACTCCGCTTTACATTATTTGCGATAAGTAAGTATTTGTGAATAGCAAATACGTAAAATCAGTGCTCAATAATCATGACCGCCGTGGTATCGGGCTCCAGCGCTTTGAAAATATGCGGGACATCGCCGGGGTAGGAAATATAGTCACCGGGCAGGAGTGTGGCGGGCTCATCAAGGGTACCGACAACGGCGCTGCCGGTCATCAGCAGGATATGTTCAGTGACTTGTGCCATATGCGGCTCGGAAACGCGGTCTTTGCCGGGCTGTGCGGTGATGGTGTAGAGGTCACGCCGGTTAACCGCAGAGGCGGAGGAGAGCAGAAAGGCGTGATAATAGGCATTCTCGGCACTGACCTGAATACCTTCCCCGCGCCGCAGCACGGTTACCCGGCTTTTCGGGGTTTCAAACAGACTGGCAAACGGGATGTTCAGTGCCACGCAGAGTGACCACAATGTTTCGATTCCGGGATTTCCCTGTGCTGACTCCAGCTGCGACAGTGTGGATTTGGCAATACCGGCACTGCGTGCGACATCAGCGATAGAACGCCCCTGACGCTGACGCTCTTCAGTCAGCCTGACAGCCATAATCTGCAGGGGCGGGGTGATAGGTGAATCCATAAAATACACTCTCTGCTGGTTAACGGAAATAACCCGGAATTAACACTTGCGTAATTTAAACCGTTCGACATAATGAACGTATCGTTCAATTTATAAGTCTATCGCAATGAAACTCGCTATTCCACTCGATAATGCCATGATCCGCAATATTTTGCTGGTTTGTGTGGCGGATTTAATTGTCGGCGTTTCCTACGGAGCGCTGGCGCATGCCAACGGTTTTCCGCTCTGGGTCCCGCTGACACTGTCCCTGGTTGTACTGGCCGGGGCGTCAGAGTTTCTGTTTATCGGCGTTGTGGCGGCCGGCGGCAGTCCGGTGTCTGCGGCGCTGGCCGGGTTGCTGGTCAATGCCCGTCATGTGCCGTTCAGCCTTGCGGTGCATGACCTTGCCGGTAAAGGCCCGAAAAAGCTGCTGGGCTTCCATATTCTTAATGATGAGAGTGTGGTGTTCGGTCTGGCAGAAAAACAAAAAGACAAACAGAAAGCCGCCTTCTGGCTGTGCGGGCTGGGGATTTTTCTGTGCTGGCCGCTGGGGACGATTATCGGCGAGTTTCTCGGCACCTTTATTGTCGATACCAAAGTGCTGGGGCTGGATGCCATGTTCCCGGCGATTATTCTGGCATTGTGTCTGCCTGCACTGCGTGAGGTGAAAACACGCCGCGCCGCACTGACGGGGGCGGTCATTGCCCTGGCCGCCACGCCATTTTTACCGCCGGGGATCCCGGTACTGTTATCGCTGCTGGGGCTGGTGGTCAGCCTGAGGAGAGCATAATGCCGGATACATTATCTGTTCTGACGGGGATCGCACTGCTGGCGGTCGGTACGTATGCCATGCGGGCATCCGGAGCGCTGCTCAGCGGACGTTTCTCGGTGTCATCACACGTTAAAAATCTGCTTTCCACGGGGGCGATTGTCATTCTGTTTGCTGTAGCGGTAACGATGACGATTTTCAGCGGGCAGGAATTATCAGACTGGCCGAAAATGGCCGGAGTGGCGGTTGCGGGAATACTGACGTGGTATAAAAAGCCGTTCCTGGTGATTGTGCTGGCTGCCGCGATTGTGACTGCGCTGCTGCGTTATCTGTTGTCGCTGTGGTAAACAGAGAGATCCGCGCAGCATCACTGCGCGGATAATGACACGTTATTGTGCCAGCCAGGCAGCGGATGTGGTGATAGCTGCCATCGGGCGGAGCATCTCCAGGCTTATCTGATGCAGTTCCGCTGTCGGGGCGGCACACAAATCCTCTGCCACTGAGACATAAAACCCGCTGTCGTGGGCATAACGCGCGGTGCTCTGAATTGCCATTACCGTACTGACGCCAGCCAGAACAAGGTGTTCGATTCCGGCTTTACGCAGCCAGATCAGCAAATCATTTCCCGCAAAGGCACTGACGCCTTTTTTCACAAAACAGATATCCTCTTTCTGCACATCAGTACCGTCTGCCCAGTCACAACCGCTGCCGCTCAGTTTCAGGGCGCCAATCTCTTTTGCCCGCTGAAACATCGGTGATCCGGCAGGGATATCATGCCAGTCATCCGCAAACCCGACCCGCACCCACACTACAGGGATCGCCCGCTGCCGTGCCTGACGGGCGGTTTCCCGTGTGGCTGTGATCAGGTCACGGGCGGCGGTCTGCTCATGGCAGGCGTTGGACAGCCCGTGTTTCCCGGTAATGTCATTAATAAGGTCGATAATAATCAGAGCCTGTTTCATCTGTCCCTCCTGTTCCGGCTTTTTTCAGCATAGCCTTATGTATCAGAACTGTCATGGGAAGCAGCCGGTAATTCACGGTTTTTTACCGGAATGTGGATCACAAACCCGATACCGCGCTGCTGCAGTCCTTCCGTTACTGAAAGATAGCCGCCAATTTTTTCCGCCAGGTTCTGTGCAATGGCAAGACCGAGACCGCTGCCGTTTTCACTGCAGCCCGGCACCCGGAAAAAGCGTGAAAACAGGCGGTGACGGTACTGTTCACTGATACCGTTGCCGTTATCGCGGATAATAATCTGCACTTCCTCCGGATTGCCGGTGTCCAGCGAAACTTCCGCCTGACTGTCCGGCGGGCAGTATTTCACCGCATTATTCAGAATATTGTTGATAATGGAGAACAGCGCCTGTTTATCACTGACAACAATGCAGCTGTCCGGGCCGTCGAAAGAAAACTCAATATTTTTGCGCAGGGCGTAGGGCACCAGCATAGCAATGGCGTGGCTCAGCGCCTGTGTCAGGTCGATCTCTTCCATTTTCAGCGGATAATCTTCCGTTTCCAGCCGGGCGAGATCAATCAGCTGCCGCGACAGCGATACCGCGCGATCCAGACTGATTTCCATATCTGCGGTAATTTCGTTGCGCTCTGCCGGATCATCAATCTGTTTGAGCAGATGAATCTGAGCCAGCACGGCAGCAATCGGGGTGCGCAGCTCATGGGCGGCATCTGCCATAAACTGTTTTTCCCTCAGATTGGCGGCATCCACCCGCTGCATCAGCTGGTTGATGGCATGCAGCACCGGACGCATTTCATTGTACTGATACTTCATGCTGATAGGTGTCAGGTTGCCGGGGTTACGGGTGGCGATACTGCGGGTGGTTTCACGCAGCGGACGCAGGCTGAGATAGGTGGTGATAATCGTTGACGAGAGCATCGTGCCGAGAATAAACAGCAGCGGGACGGCGGTGCCGGTTGCCGGGTCGCCGATCAGCATATGGCGGTCAGTACCGGATTCCCCGATAACTGCCGTGCGCTGCATATCGGGATCGGTATTATAAGCAAGATACCAGGTTTCACCGTTCTCGCTAAAACGCTCGATGCCGTCCGGTTTCAGCGGAATATGAACATCCGGCTTATTACTGTACAACACTTCACCGGTTGTGCTGTGCAGAATCGCGACCAGCGGATCATAATTCTCCTCTTCCAGCCCGCTTTTCATTGCATTGGCATACATACTTTCCAGGGCGCGGGCAATTTGCGGGAAGGTGGCAGAATCTGTGGGGGTTTCCCGCAGGGTATCAGACACACCACGGGCAATCACCATTTGCTGGGCATTAAAATCCTCACTTAAACCGGGCAGGTAAGCGTATTTCAGCCAGGCAATCCAGACCCCCCACAGGAGGAGCATCGAGAAGGTCTGCAGGAGAACGGTATAAACAAAGAATGAGCGGATTCTCACTTATTCGCTGTCCTTTTTCAGCAGATAGCCGATCCCGCGGACGGTAATCACTTTTTCTTTGCCGATTTTGCGGCGCAGATTATGGATATGCACCTCCAGGGAATTACTTTCGATTTTATCGTCCAGCCCGAATAATCGTTGTTCCAGCTCATGTTTACGCACCACATTGCCGGTATTCCGCATTAATTCGTATAACAGCTGATATTCTTTGCCGGAGAGCAGTAATAACTCGTCGTTCAGTGTCACCTGATGGTTCATCGGGTTCAGGGTGATATTATCCACTTTCCATAATTGCGAGGAAAAACCGGCAATACGCCGGGAAACCGCTTTAACCCGGGAGATTAATTCCGGCAGTTCAACCGGTTTGGAAATAAAATCGTCCGCCCCTGAATCGAGGGAATTCACCAGATGATCGCGCTGATTGCGGGCTGTCATAATAATAATAGGGATTTGTTCCCCGTTGTTACGCCACTCCACCAGAGAGTCAAAACCATCGCCGTCCGGTAATCCCAGATCCAGCAGCATCAGGTCAAAATGCTGTTCTGTCAGCCGTTTACGGGCATCGGCCAGTAAACGCAGCCAGCACACCCGGAAACCGGCCAGTTCCAGTCCCCGGCACAGCGCTTTGCCTAATTGTAAATCGTCTTCGACTAATAGAATTTGCACGTTTTTTCTCTCTCTGTAAAAGCGGATTGCAGTATAGCATTGACGATTACTGTGACAACGCAGGCAAATTAGTGTGGCAACGGGGCTTAATCTACCCTTAATTAATCCCGGTTACTGTGATATCCGGTTTATAAAATCATCAATCAGATGTCCGGCATATTTTTCGGTCTGTCTTTGCAGAAAATAAAAATAAAAAATGGTACCGAACAACACGGCAGCATAAATAAACACGGCCCAGATATAAGTCAGGCTGTAATCCAGCAGGGCCAGTGAGAAATAGCTGATATCAATATTCAGTGACAGGGTATCAGCAATCTTCTGTGAGAACAGCAGCAGAGAAAAAAGTAATACCGGCAGGGCGAGTAACCCGGTCAGGATATTGACCTTTTTGCGGCGTGCCGCGAGGGCGGGATAATGTTCATCGTGCATATAGGCGGCGATATCGGTGAGCTGATCATCCAGATCGTCACGGCAGGCTACCGGTGCGTCCTGTTTTTCTATTTGCTGATGCAAAAGGCGTAAGAGCTGGCTGTTATCGATGCTTTTTGCAAAAGCGGTAATAATTCCCATGCGGAACTCCTGAAAGTCTGTGTCGGCGGCTATTATTTAACAATTTTACAGCCCGGTCATGCTGATTTATTAACATTAACTGAATTAAATCATAATCTGCGTTCTGCGGTACAATACTGATACGTTATAGCGGAAAGTACTGTGTTATATATAACGGCAGAATACATTTATCTTTCAGGATTATCATCCATGTTACGTATCACCGCACTGCTGGAAAATACGAATACTGACCCGAAACTGGATTCTCACGCCGGTCTCAGTCTGCTGCTGGAAGACGGGGAAACCTCGCTGCTGTTTGATACCGGAGCGGATGATACTTATATCCGTAACGCGCAGGCACTGGGAATTTCACTGGAAAATATTGGGGCTGTGGTGTTGTCGCACGGTCATTATGACCACTTCGGCGGTTTAACCCGCACAGAGCGGCGTAATCTGCCGTCTCCGCTGCGGGTGATTGCGCATCCGCACATTTTTGAGCCGCGCCGGGCGGCATTGTGGCTGGGCAGTTACCCGCTGAAATTCAAGCGGTTATCACCGACGTTTTGTGAAGAAACATTGCGTGGTGACTATCAGTTTGTGCTGACGGAAAAACCGTATGCTATCTCACCGCGCTTTCTGTTCGCCGGAGAAATCACGCAGCGGGCAGTGGTGCGCCGCTACGGGGTTCTGCTCAGTAACGGAGAGGCGGATTATGTCCGCGACGACAGTTTTCTGATCTGGCGCGGGGAGGAGGGTATTGTGATTATCACCGGATGCAGTCATTCAGGTATTGAGTCAGTGATACAGCATGCGCGGGCCCTGACAGATAATACGCCGGTGCAGGCGGTGGTCGGCGGGCTGCATCTGCGCCGGGCAACACCGGCAGCACTGCGCCGTGCACAGGAAGCGGTGGATCCGCAAACCCGGATATACGGCTGTCACTGTACCGGTGCCAGAGGGCGTCAGGCCCTGAATGCGGACGATTTTAATACCGGGCAGCAGCTGACATTCCGCTGAATCTGCCCGCCGGTTTTATTCGTGGTGTGCTTCCAGGAAACGGACATAGGTATCTGCCCATTTCTGCACAAACGCACCGGTTTTTTCACTGAATTTACCGTTTTCGCCGATCATGCCGTCATACCACTGCAGGTACATTTCCGGCTGATTAAGTGTCGGCATATTCAGGAATGCCAGCACATTGCGCAGATGCTGCTGTGACATCGCGGTACCCATCGCGCCGGCAGAGGTACCGATTACAGCGGCAGGTTTGTTATCCCAGCTGTTTTGTCCCCACGGACGGGAGCCCTGATCCAGTGCGTTTTTCAGCACACCCGGGATAGAACGGTTATATTCCGGTGTAACAAAAATCACACCGTCAGCCTGTGAAATCTGTTGTTTGAATGCCAGCACCTCAGCAGGCGGCTGTGCATCACAGTCCTGATTATAGAGCGGCAGTGAGCCGATACTGACAAATTCACACTGAATATGTGCAGGGAAAAGAGAGACAAGAGCATGTGCCAGCTGACGGTTGTAACTCTGCTCACGCAGCGAACCGACGACAACAGCAACGCGGTACTGTTTCATTGTAACCTCCTGAACCGGTGAAAATCCGGTGATAAATAAGCAATAAAACAAATGAAAACGTTATTATCATAGTGCGGAATCGCAGAACAGAGAGCAGAATTTAGTAAATTTTTATGACATCACAACAAAAAAAGATCTTATCAGGAGCCGGAATGACTATCCCGCAAGCCCCGGAACGCCCGGTACAGTTCACCGCACACGGTGAAACCCGGACGGATAACTATTACTGGCTGCGGGATGATACCCGCAGTGATCCGCAGGTGATTCAGTATCTGACGGATGAAAACCGCTATACACAGCAGAAATTACAGGCCGCAGAGCCGCTGCGCGAAGCACTGTATGAGGAGATGGTCGCCCGCATGCCGCAGGCGGATGAATCCGCGCCATACCATTACAACGGTTATATTTACCGCACCCGGTTTGAGGCGGGTAAAGAGTATCCGCTGTATGAGCGGCGCAAAATAAACAGCGACCAGTGGGAAGTGCTGGCGGACGGCAATGAACGGGCACAGGGGCTGGCCTATTATGAACTGGTATCTCTGGCGGTCAGCGCGGATAACCGCCGTATTGCGATTGCCGAGGATAAAGTCGGCCGCCGTGAATATCAGGTGGCTTACCGTGATCTGACCGATGACCACTGGCAGGAATCGGTGCTGACAGACGTGGCCGATGACTTGGTCTGGTCAGCCGATGGTTCGGTTCTGTTTTATGTCCGTCAGGATCCGCAGACATTGCTGCCGTTTGAGGTATATCGCCACCATTTCGGCACCGGTACCGCACAGGACGTACTGGTATACCGCGAGGACGATGATCGTTTTTACACCGGGTTATCCCTGTCATCCTCCCGTGAATGGATTTTTATCGGCTGTCACAGTCCGGTAACCTCTGAAGTTCAGCTGATCAATGCCAATGCACCGCTACAGCCGCCGGTCTGCTTCTCGCCGCGTCAGGACGGGCGTGAGTATCACGTTGATCATCTGGATGGTCAGTTTTATATCCGCTCTGATCATGAAAACGAACTGTTTGGTCTCTATCAGACAGAGGCACCGGAAAGTCAGTGGCAAACCCTGATTGCGCCGCAGCCGGATACCGATCTGGAAGATTTCACGCTGTTCCGTAACTGGCTGGTATTACAGGAACGACATGCCGCGCTGCCGCAGATCCGCATTATTCACCGGCAGAGCGGGAAAGAAACACAAGTTGCATTTGATGACGGTGCTTACTGTGCGTGGCTCGGACTGAATCCGGAACCGGACAGTCAGCTGCTGCGCTACGGCTATACCTCGATGACCACACCGGCATCGGTGTATGAGCTGGATATGGTCAGCGGCGAACGGACGCTGCTGAAACAGGCACAGGTAAACGGTTTTCAGCGGGATAATTATCACAGTGAACGGATTTGGATCACCGCCCGTGACGGCGTGCAGGTGCCGGTTTCGCTGGTCTGGCATAAAGATCACTATCAGCCGGGATTCAATCCGCTGCTGATTGAAGGCTATGGCGCGTACGGTGCCAGTATGGATCCGGATTTTGACGCCAACCGGCTGAGCCTGCTTGATCGCGGTTTTGTTTATGCTCAAGCGCATATCCGCGGCGGCGGTGAGCTGGGTAAACGCTGGTACAATGCCGGAAAGATGCAGCATAAAATCAACAGCTTTAATGATTTTGTTGATGTGACACGCGAACTGATTGCCCGGCGTTACGGCGCGGAAAACCGGATCTGCGCCACCGGCGGCAGTGCAGGCGGGCTGCTGATGGGAGCGGTGATTAATCAGGCGCCGGAACTGTATCGCGGTATCGTGACACAGGTGCCGTTTGTGGATGCACTGACTACCATGTCGGATCCGTCCATTCCGCTGACTACCGGTGAGTATGACGAGTGGGGTAACCCGGAAAATGAATCCGCTTACCGGGATATCCGCGCCTACAGCCCGTATGACAACATTGAGGCGAAAGCCTATCCCAATATGCTGGTGACCAGCGGCCTGCATGATTCTCAGGTTCAGTACTGGGAACCGGCAAAATGGGTGGCAAAACTGCGGAAACTGAAGACGGATGATAATCTGCTGCTGCTCTATACCGATATGGAGGCGGGGCACGGCGGTAAGTCAGGGCGGTTCAACTATTTGTGGGATGTGGCACTCGGGTATGTGTTCCTGCTGATGGTGGATGAACAACAGGTTCCGTGACACTGTCACTTGATATGTGACAGTGTCACCCGTAAAATCATATATTACTCAGCGGCTTTTCGTTTACGGGCAGCCGCTTTTTTGTGCACAGCGATAATTTCACTCTCCACACTGCCATCCTGTAACAGCGTGGTGATTTTCTGCCCGACTTTCACCTGACGGGTTTTGTTCAGCACTTCACCGCTGTCTGTCTGGCTGATACTGAAGCCCCGGCTGAGTGTTGCCAGCGGGCTGACACCCTCGAGTGTAGAGCAGAGACGGCCAAACCGCTCGCGCTGCTGGCTGAGCTGTTCACGCATGGCAGAGGAGAGACGGTACTGCAGCTGCTGAATATGGCGCTGCTGCTGCTGCAGTTGCGGACGCGGATCCCGGCGCATCAGACGCTGTTCAGCGTGTGAAAGCTGACGGGATTTTTGAGTCAGCATAAGCTGTCCGGCCTGAACCAGCCGTTGTTCCAGGCGCTGAATCAGCTGTTGCTGCCGCGCCAGACGCAGTTGCGGATGCTGTTGCTGCAAGCGGTGATGTAACTGGCTGAACAATCGCTGTTTTCGGGCAATAAAATAATCCATCGCCATTTCCAGCCGCTGTTGTACGGATTGGATCTGCCGCAGGCGCTCTGTCAGGTCACGGCTGACCAGTTCTGCCGCCGCAGACGGCGTTGGTGCCCGTAAATCCGCGACAAAATCGGCGATAGTGATGTCCGTTTCATGACCGACGGCACTGATCACCGGCAGACGGCTGGCAAAAATAGCCCGCGCCACCCGTTCATCATTGAAACTCCACAGATCTTCCAGTGAACCGCCGCCGCGCCCGACAATCAGCACATCACATTCATTACGGCGGTTGGCGGTTTCAATCGCACGGACAATCTGTGCCGGTGCATCAGCACCCTGAACCTGAGCGGGGTAGATAATCACCGGCAGTGACGGGTCACGGCGGCGCAGAATATTCAGAATATCGTGAAGGGCGGCCCCGGTGGCGGATGTCACCACACCGACACAGGTGGCCGGCACCGGCAGCGGTTTTTTCAGATGGGTATCAAACAGTCCTTCGGCTTTCAGTTTCTCTTTCAGCAGCTCAAACTGCTGCTGAAGCAGACCTTCACCGGCAGGCTGCATGGACTCAACTATCAGCTGATAATCCCCGCGCGGCTCATACAGCGTGATCGCGGCGCGCACCAGCACCTGCTGCCCGTTCTGCGGCGCAAATGTCACACGGCTGTTATTGCTGCGGAACATGGCTGCCCGCACCTGGGATTTTTCATCTTTCAGGGTAAAATACCAGTGACCGGAAGACGGACGCGAAAAGTTGGAGATCTCCGCGCTGATCCAAATCCGGCCCATCTCCAGCTCGAGTAATTGCCGGACAGTTGTATTTAACCGGGTAACAGTAAAAATTGCGGTATTTTCAGGTAGCAACATGTGAGCCAGATCAAATAATAAAACAAGGACTTAATTGTCCGATACTACCGCCTTCTGACAGATTAGCAACGAATTTTTGAAAAAAAGGCTAGGCGCAACCGATTACCACCTGTATAATGCCGCGGCAATATTTTATCTTCTTTCAATCCTGCTGCCTGGTGAGATATTGCACATGTTACGTATTAAAAAAGAAGCTTTAACCTTTGATGATGTTCTCTTAGTTCCTGCTCACTCCACTGTTCTGCCCAACACTGCCGATTTATCGACACAACTCACCGCGAAAATCCGTCTGAACGTCCCGATGATCTCGGCGGCGATGGATACCGTTACAGAAGCCCGTCTGGCGATTGCCCTTGCCCAGGAAGGCGGCATCGGGTTTATTCACAAAAATATGTCTGTCGAGCGCCAGGCCGATGAAGTCCGCCGTGTGAAAAAACACGAAAGCGGCGTGGTGTCTGATCCGCAGACGGTGACTCCGTGTACCACACTGCGCGAAGTTCAGACCCTGACTGAACAGAACGGTTTCGCTGGTTATCCGGTAGTCACTACCGATAATGAATTAGTCGGTATCATCACCG
The DNA here is from genome assembly GCF_000633515.1 of Morganella morganii H1r. Lineage (GTDB taxonomy): Bacteria > Pseudomonadota > Gammaproteobacteria > Enterobacterales > Enterobacteriaceae > Morganella > Morganella morganii_B. The sequence continues at coordinate 30,358 of NZ_AYMP01000030.1, forward strand.
GCCGTGATGTGCGTTTCGTGACTGACCTGGATCAGCCTGTTACTGCTGTTATGACGCCGAAAGAGCGTCTGGTAACTGTCCGCGAAGGCGAAGCCCGTGAAGTGGTTCTGAAGAAAATGCATGAACGCCGCGTGGAAAAAGCGCTGGTGGTGGATGATGCATTCCATCTGCTCGGTATGATCACCGTCAAAGACTTCCAGAAAGCAGAGCGTAAACCAAACGCCTGTAAAGATGAGCACGGCCGTCTGCGTGTCGGTGCGGCTGTCGGTGCCGGTGCCGGTAACGAAGAGCGCGTTGATGCGCTGGTGGCTGCCGGTGTGGACGTTCTGTTAATCGACTCCTCTCACGGCCACTCCGAAGGTGTGTTACAGCGCATCCGTGAAACCCGTGAAAAATACCCTGATCTCGAAATCATCGGCGGTAACGTCGCCACAGCCGAAGGTGCGAAAGCTCTGGCGGCAGCCGGTGTCAGCGCAGTGAAAGTGGGTATCGGCCCCGGTTCTATCTGTACCACCCGTATCGTGACCGGCGTGGGTGTACCGCAGTTAACCGCTATTTCTGATGCTGTTGAGGCACTGGAAGGCACCGGTATTCCGGTTATCGCTGACGGTGGTATCCGTTTCTCCGGTGATATCGCGAAAGCGCTGGCAGCCGGTGCGGCATGCGTGATGGTCGGTTCGATGTTTGCCGGTACCGAGGAATCTCCGGGCGAAGTGGAACTCTATCAGGGCCGTGCTTACAAATCATACCGTGGTATGGGCTCACTCGGTGCGATGTCCAAAGGCTCTTCTGACCGTTACTTCCAGACCGATAACGCCGCTGACAAACTGGTGCCGGAAGGTATCGAAGGCCGTGTGGCTTACAAAGGCGTGCTGAAAACCATCGTTCACCAGCAAATGGGCGGCCTGCGCTCTTGCATGGGACTGACCGGTTGTGCAACTATTCACGAACTGAATACTAAAGCAGAGTTTGTCCGTATCAGTGGTGCCGGGATCCAGGAAAGTCACGTTCATGACGTGACTATCACCAAAGAAGCACCAAACTACCGTTCAGGTCTCTGATTCATGCGGCGGTCTGCGGACCGCCAGCCTATAATTGTTTGCTTTTGGAACATACTTTAATGACAACGAATATTCATCAGCACCGCATTCTTATCCTCGACTTCGGATCGCAGTACACTCAGCTGATCGCGCGCCGTATCCGTGAAATCGGTGTTTATTGTGAACTGTGGGCATGGGATGTCACTGAAGAACAGATCCGTAATTTCAATCCGAACGGCATTATTCTCTCCGGAGGCCCGGAAAGCACCACTGAACACAACAGCCCGCGCGCACCTGAATATGTCTTCAGCGCCGGTGTACCGGTTCTCGGTATCTGCTACGGCATGCAGACCATGTCTATGCAGCTCGGCGGCGCAGTGGAAACCTCTGACGAGCGCGAGTTCGGCTATGCGCAGGTCGAAATCCGCGAAACCTGCGAACTGTTCCGTGGTATTCAGGATATGCTGGATGACAACGGCAAACCGCTGCTGGATGTGTGGATGAGCCACGGTGACAAGGTCACTGCTATCCCGTCTGATTTCGTGACTGTCGCCAGCACCGAAACCTGTCCGTTTGCGATCATGGCAAACGACGAAAAACGTTTCTACGGCGTACAGTTCCACCCGGAAGTGACCCATACTCACCAGGGTCAGGAAATCCTCAAACGTTTCGTGCTGGATATTTGTCAGTGTGAAGCCCTGTGGACCCCGGAAGCCATTATCGAAGACACCGTTATCCGTCTGCGTGAGCAGATTGGTGATGACCATGTCATCCTGGCGCTCTCCGGCGGTGTGGACTCCTCTGTGACTGCCATGCTGTTAAACCGTGCTATCGGCAAGCGTCTGACCTGTGTGTTCGTGGATAACGGCTTACTGCGCCTGAACGAAGCAGAACAGGTTATGGAGATGTTTGCAGGCAAATTTGACCTCAATATCATCCACGCCAAAGCGGAAGACCGTTTCCTGAATGCCCTGAAAGGCATTGCGGACCCGGAAGCCAAACGTAAAGCTATCGGCCATACATTCATTGAAATTTTTGATGAAGAAGCGTCAAAACAGAAGCAGGTCAAATGGCTGGCACAGGGCACTATCTATCCGGATGTGATCGAATCTGCCGCCTCTGAAACCGGTAAAGCGCACGTGATCAAATCCCACCATAACGTCGGCGGCCTGCCGGAAGATATGGAGCTGGGACTGGTTGAGCCGCTGCGCGAACTGTTTAAAGATGAAGTCCGCCGTATCGGTCTGCAACTGGGTCTGCCGTACGATATGCTGTACCGCCATCCGTTCCCGGGCCCGGGTCTGGGTGTCCGCGTACTGGGCGAAGTGAAAAAAGAGTACTGCGACATTCTGCGCCGCGCCGATGCTATCTTTATCGAAGAACTGCACAAAGCGGATCTGTACCACAAAGTCAGCCAGGCATTCACTGTTTTCCTGCCGGTACGCTCTGTCGGTGTCATGGGCGATGGCCGTAAATACGACTGGGTTGTCTCACTGCGTGCCGTCGAAACCATCGACTTTATGACCGCTCACTGGGCACATCTGCCATACGATCTGTTAGGCCGTGTCTCCAACCGCATCATCAATGAAGTCGACGGCATTTCCCGCGTCGTGTACGACGTCAGCGGCAAGCCACCGGCGACAATTGAGTGGGAATAATCCCGCAATAAGAACTCGCTGGCACTGACTAGCAAAATAATGACTTAAGCCCATGTAAAAATGGGCTTTTTTGTTTTTATGTCTGGCACTTTCTGGCAGCTGTCAGCAACGGGAAGTTTGGTTTTTCCAAGAGAATTTTTGATGTGATACTTACAATTCCTTTAAGTTAAAGGGGAACTGTACGCACAGCCCTTCTCATCGTAGTAAGTTATCCGCCCCCCTGTTGTGAAGGGATGATCATCTGTAAACACTACCGACAACATTTCCTCACCTCCTTTGTCTCTGAGACTGAAACGGTTCAACTCACCCCAGGTAATCTGAATATTACCCGTATTCCCCGGCTGGGCTAATTCCTTCAGACGTTCAAACAGCATCTTTACATTGTCTATCGTTGTTCCTGCGGGGGGATGGCAGAGTTGATTAATACATATCAGAGCTTCAGCCTGATGAGTAAGGCAAAAAAAATCTTTAATTTTATCCCATAAACCCGGGGGGAATATCCGATATGAGTGTATTGTTAATTTGAACATTACTTACACAATTATTTTCAGTTAAAGGGTAACTGAGCGCACTTCCGTCATCGGAGTAAGTCGTTCTCCCCCCCGTTGTGACGGTATAATCATCGGCAAACACTACCGACAATATTTCCTTACCGGCTTTGTCTGTGATACTGAAATGGTTCAACCTATCACGGAAAATCTGAATATTACCCGCATCTCCCGGATGGGCTAATTTCTGCAGACGTTCAAACAGCGTCTTTACATTGTCTATCGTTGTTCCTGCAGGGGGATGGCAGAGTTGATGAATACATTTCAGAGCATCAGTCTGATGAGTAAAGCAGAAAAAATCTTTAATTTTTTCCCATATACTCATCTCAGGGAGAATAGGTGATTTGAGTATATTGTTAATTTGATCATGACTTATGCTGGCATGAAAATAACGTGAACCGACATGAAACAGCATAGTACCTCCTTCAAAAAGCGTTTATGAATAACTCAATTTTATAGCAGTCGCTGATATACGTTGTGAGTCGGGTAATCCGTGGAGGCTTGCAGCAAAAATTGAGCTGATGATGAATAAATATCAATTTATTCGGGCTGTTTCCTCCCGGCAATCCGATGAAATTTGCATCAAAGTTAACGGAAAATGGTTTCCTTTCTTCAGCACAGCAGACAACATAATCAACAGATAACAAATTTCGTTCATTTTTTTTGACTTCTAAAGTCGAATTTGGCATCTGGTCATTATCCGGTGCCTGCCTGTTTGCGCCGGGAAGGGGTACCGTCATTATCGGATGCCGGCATTATGCGGTTTCACCGGATACGCCGGTTTTTGTGTTGCACCTTTATGACAGTGCGTTGCTGAATAAAGCAGCACTGCGTGTAATCGGTTATACCAGAGATATCCCGAATCCGCAGGGCGGGGAAATTCTGCGGCATGAAGAGGTATGACGACATTATTTTCTGACATCGGAACATGGATGAATGATGTTGGTACGGGATGGCTGATGACCAAACTGAACCCTGATCCTGTCATGATTGCCACCATTCAGGCGATAACACACTGCCGGTTTTTTATTAGCCTTACCGGCCGGGGCGATTGCCGATATTTTCGATAAGCGCAAGCTGTTTATTGTTGTCTGGTTATGTGTGCTGAAAGTGAAAATTGACCACGACAATATCAATTTATCACCGTCTGAACATCCGGTAATGCCGGAGGAATTACCGTTTTATTCAGCGGAAGACAAAAAACCGGTAATGGTGTGTATTCAGTATAAAGTGGATGCGCAATATCAGGCGCAGTTTTTTGCACTGATGGAGCAATTAAAACGGATCCGGTTACGGGATGGCGGTTATTCCGGAGGGCTGTTTTCGGTTCCCGGTACGCAGGATGAATTTATGGAGACATTTACGGCGTCATCCCCGGCAGAGCATCACCATCAGCATAAACGGGCAACTGTGGATGATCGCCGGATTGACAGTCAGTTAAATGCCATTATCCGGAGTAAGACGGTTGTGCATTATCTCTCATATTCAGTGACTGCCGGAAAACAGGAATAAAACGGGAGGTACTGATAACAAAAATCCGGTAATAATTATATATTGCCGGATACTGTTAATGAATCAGACTAAAATGAAGGGTATTATCCTGCGGGCAAGGTGAAAGACACTAATAGTCATCAAAAAAAGAGTCCGGTAACAGTATATTTATTGACTAAATAGCTAAGTAATATCATTATGACGTGATGGGTTTCACATAACTAAAATAAAATGAGCAACGTGATGGATTCTGAGCGGGATGGGTAACAAACACGGACTGGTATTTCTTGAGCAGACAGTTAAGGGGATATTCAGGATATTACTCTCATTGGTTGTAATTGCATTTTTATTCCCTGTTATTCTCTTTTCTGTGCTGTGAATGGCACCGGCAGCATCTTTTTTCCGGGCTGTCTGTGAGTATTTAATGCTGTTTTTATTATAGGGTGGAGGTATTTTAAATTTTATATTTCTCCGGGAGTATCGTTGTCCGGAATTAATTACCGGATTGCGGTCAATTTTTCCGGAAAAATAAATCCGTCTGCCGGTAAGCATGACCACGACGGGTTCATACCGGCGCCGTATATGACATCACCGTCATTTGACGTTGACGCCACCGGGCTGGCTTTAACCGCCCATTTTCATTGAAATGGTAACTACTGCCGGCAGCAGGCGCATTTTCGGCGTTATATCCGTCTGCGGCTGCACTGAGGTTAAATTTGCCGACGTTATCCGGCTGAACGTCAGCCATGTAATGTTCATGGTAAGCAGAATTGAGAGGAATAAACGGGACGGAATGAGAAAATAAAACAGCACGGCTGACCGTACTGTTTTAGTGAATAAATAAGAAATATTTTGTTATTTTCTACTGCGTTCGTTGTTATCTTTTTCGACTTCCGCTTTCCATTCGGAAGTAATCGGTTTTGATTGCTGTTTTACTTCAACAGCTTTGTTGACGGCATCATACGCTTTACCGTAACCGGCTTTATCCTGCACATAACCGGTGGCGTTATCACTTTTAATCCCGATATTACCGGCTTCTGCGATGGCATCAATATTGGCGCCGAGGAAAATAAAGTCCCATTTATCTTCTTTTTCCGCAGAATTAATCATTGATTTAATTTTGTCACGACTGTATTTACGGCTGCTGTTCTCTTCGCCGTCAGTAATAATCACAAACAATACATTATTATTTTTGGTGATTTTGCGGTTTTCACGGATTTTTTCAATAGTGATACCGACAGCGTCCAGTAATGCGGTATTACCACCGGCAGTATAATCATCCAATGTCAGGTTATTAACTTTACTGATAGGCTCGCGGTTATGCAGTGTGCTGTTTTCGTGGTTGAATAAAATGGTCGTGACGTAAATATTGCCTTCTTTTTTGCGGTTTTCGGCAAGAACGGCGTTATAACCGCCGATAGTGTCCTGTTCAAAGCCGGACATGGAGCCGCTTTTATCCAGAACAAAGACCAGATCCAAATCTGCCGGTGCTGCAGGTTTGGTTTCGGCTGCCGCAAACAGTGAGGCGGAAAATAACAGCAGGAGTGGTGCAATAAAGGTGCGGGAGAGTCTGAACATAGATATTCCTTATACTATTTTCTGACAGGTTTACACGACGGATAATGATGTATTCTGAGGTGAACAAAAAATATTCACAGCAGATTTATCCGATTAGCGGGTCACTCCGTTTCTTCCGTCCGCTGCAAAATAGCAGTGAGATATCCGGTGTCCTGATGCAGGTGCAGGTAACGGGAAACAGTCTCTTCCCAGAAATGACCGTCACCCAGTATTGCCCGGCTGCGGGTGGAATGGCGTCCGTAGCGGTTCTGATACAGGCTGATTAATGTCTGGTTGACCTTGCGGACGTCCGGACGCGGGGTTTTATCCATCTGATGTGCTATTGCCCGTTGTACTTTTTCAATCGCGGCAGGATCCGGCTCATAGCTGCATTCATGGTACTGGCTGAGCACAATAAAGGATGGCGGAATATTTTCATCATACGCTGCCTGCAACCGCAGATGACCATCCAGTATAATGTAGGATGCCAGACCGCTGATATACCAGACCAGCACCGGCGGCAGTTTTCCTTCGCGGGCCACTTTGCGCCAGTATTTCAGGCGGCTGCTCTGCGGTTCAACGGTATAGCGCGGCAGCAGCCGGTAACCGCCGAACCACCAGTCCACAAACATAACCCGTTCGGGGGATTGCAGATCAGGTAAATCACCGGGGTATAACTGCCAGTCCGCATTACTGATATCTTTGGTGAACGGCGAACGGAAGCACCATTTTTCGCGGGGATGCGGTGCGCTGACAATATAAGGGGCGGACGGCGGTGTAATATTCATCGGGCGCAGCAACCACTCTCCGGCGGTGAGCAGCGGGGAAGACCGTTCCTGCAAATCCCGGGCGAAGTAACGGCACCACTGCGGGGTTTGCTGCTCTGCCGGCAGAGCAGCAATTTTCTCAGTCTGTTGTGAGCGAAGCGGCGATAACAGATTCTGCTGAGCCGGATGGTCCTGATTATAAATCAGCCAGACACCACAGTGATCACGCAGTACGGTTGCCCAGAACAGCGGATAACCACGCAGCTGCAACTGCATCCGGCTGTTATGGCCGCTGAGCAGCACAGGGGCATCGTCGGTTACCGTTTCAGGATTAACCCTGACAAGCAGGCTGTGCCATTGCTGATAATCATCAATTTTATCCTGCCACCAGTAGGTTTTCATGGTATGGTTTCGCCTCAGATTTTCCGTCACCGGCACAGGCCGTTGCCGGTTGCACCCTTACATTATTTCACAGTGAATGATTATGTCTTACCAATGTCCGCTTTGCCAGCGCCCGCTGACACACCGTTCCGGCAGTTACAGCTGCGAAAACCACCATCAGTTTGATCTCGCGAAAGAGGGGTATATCAACCTCCTGCCTGTCCAGTTCAAACGCTCGAAAGAACCGGGTGACAGTAAAGAGATGATGCAGGCGCGCCGGGCATTTCTGGATAATCACCATTACCGCCCGATGCGGGAGCAGGTAATCGCGGCATTTGAACAGCATTTACCGGCACAGGCAGAACAGGTGCTGGATATCGGTTGCGGTGAGGGTTACTACACCGGCGCACTGGCGGAAAGCCTTGCAGCACGGCAGGTGACGGTGTACGGGCTGGATGTGGCGAAGGTTGCTGTCCGTTACGGCGCAAAACGCTATCCGCAGGTCAGCTTCAGTGTGGCATCCAGCCAGAGGCTGCCGTTTGAGGATAACAGTCTGGACGGTGTGCTGCGGATCTATGCACCATGTAATCCGGATGAGTTAACTCGTGTGGTGAAGCCGGGCGGCATTGTGATAACCGTAACTCCGGGCCCGCGTCATTTGTATCAGCTGAAATCCCTTATTTATGATGAAGTGCATCTGCATCCGCTGAAGGAAGAGCATTTCCCCGGATTCGGTCCGGCGCAGGAGCAGCAGGTGGCTTACCCGATGGTGCTGAACGGCGCGGATGCACTGGCGCTGTTGTCAATGACACCGTTTGCGTGGAAAGCGACAGAGGCAGTTAAACATCAGCTGGCGGCAGAAACGGCATTTTCCTGTGAAACGGATTTTCTGATCCGGGTTTACCGCCGGGAAGCATAATTCAGACGTAAAAAAAGACCCGCCGCAGCGCTGAGGA
>NZ_AYMP01000031.1 GCF_000633515.1 Morganella morganii H1r
ACCATGATCGGGGAAGACCCTTAAATACACAGTATTTTTCATAGATCCGGGTAACCTTTTTTGTTAAGCTCACTTTGCTTTATGCACACAAGCAGTGGGCCTTGGTTTATCCGTGATCACACAAACGGGTGAATGGCTGGGAAGGTGCTACCAACACCTACCAGCCGCCCATTTCACATCATGAGGATAGTTAAAGGTGATATTTCTCACCTTTTAATTTAAGGCATAAAAAAACCCCGCGAGTGCGAGGTTTAAAATTTGTGTAGTGCGCTTAACCGAGATATGCCCACTATTTAGACACGATAAGGCAATTCCGGACAAAATGTAAATGCGATTGTTACACCAGCAATCAGCACCTACGATATAACATTTATACGTCAGCCAGAATAGTCAGATCGTCATTCTGTGCTTGCTCTTTCCTCATAATAAGGGTCCGAGCACAAAGACAAATTTGTCGTGTAGTATTGAGTGAAAAGGTTAGTTGACGGACACCTTTCATAACCATTTGAGGTTAGATAAAAACTCATCCCCCATGAAATGGGTAAGGATAAAAATATCCATAACGCTATAATTACCCCACTTATTTTATACGTTGATTTTATTTTTTCTTTTTTAAAAAAATGCAAATACATCCCTCTTAGCGATATATCAATACATAAATAAGTAATCATTGGCATAACTAAGCATATAACAACACCATAAGACATCTCTAAGATGTCTTTTTTAGATATGACTTTATAAATAGAATTAATACTAAGAAAGAAAGGGTATAGAACTACCATACCGACAACTAACATAGCAACACCTAACATTATTATTTTTTTCATTAATGGTTGCCTTTCCAATACCGTTCGACTTCAGGTATATTTTGCGCATCTCTTAGTTTTTGTGTTAATTTTTCTGTTACTTTGTATTTCTCATCTAAAATATTAAATGTATAAGCCAAACCAAAACCTATACCAAAAACAACTAATGCAACTATTACTGGAGGGGCTGCGCTTACAAATGCGATCATGCCGGTACCAACTCCCCGAGCAACAAACGAAGCAACCCCTAATGTCCCGCAACTGTTTTTCCAATCCGATAGCGTCAAAGAACTCGTGCTGAGGCCGAAGCTCATTGATTTTGGCTTTTCCGCTCAGAATGTCACCGAGATAGCCGCTCATTGTTGGATCATATTTTTTATCGCTCATGTACTCCCTCACATCAGACAAAAATACAGCACCGACATCACTTCGATACTTAAGTTAAATTGCAATATTCCATAATCCCTATGAAAGCGCAAGCTTGTTTGAATTGCATATCCTGAATTTGTTTACGGCGCTTTCAATTTAGCGACGGTCATAATTAAACTGTCAACGCGTTAACTGTTCAAACCATGATTCAGCATGGCTTTCCTCAATGTGACATTTCCCCGTCAGACCTTCGTAAAACGGTTTCCAGTTTCTGCGCCATGTTCTTTCGTTTAAATCCGCTACCAGATACTTTATCGCCAGATAAGCTACTGAAGACGGAACGCGCTTATACCCTCGGCCTGAGCATTTCGGGCAGTCTTTGAATACCGGAACACCCTGTAATTCACTCGGCTCCTCATCATATACCTCACCCCGGCCTTTGCAGCAGCACCGGTGGGTTAGATACCTTACCTGACCGCTGGTGGACTTATTTTTGTGAACAATAAAAAAAGAAATAACCATTATTCCAACACCAGGGAACTAATTACTTATAAAAAGTAACGGCTTTTTATTATCTAAATTGTGTGGAGAGAAAACTATGTCAAGAATGGTAGATCTTGAAGCGTGGGCAGAACATGAGTTTGGTGATGAGGCTCCGAGCAGGCGGACATTATATAAATATACGAAATCTCACATGATGGTACCACCAGCTTTAAAAGTCGGTAAAAAATGGATGGTAGATCGTGATGCGCGTTATGTCGGAATTATTTCAAAACCTCAATTACCGGGCAATTCTGGCGATATGTTAAGAAGGATTTTGTCTGATGGCTGCGAGACCACGCTCTCATAATATTATTGTCCCCAATTTGTACTGCAAACTTGATAAGCGAAACGACAAGACATACTGGCAGTACAAACATCCGTTGACAGGCAAATTCCACAGCCTGGGTACCGATGAGAAAGAAGCAAAAGAAGTCGCTATCCAGGCAAATATGATAATTGCTGAACAACAAACAAAACAAATACTGAGTATTAATGATCGCCTGTCAGGAATTAAAAACGCCAGACACGGGATCAGTGTCAGCGTGTGGCTTGATAAATATCTGGAAATTCAGAACGAACGAGTACGTGAAGGTGAACTAAAACCTAATTCACTGAAGCAGAAAAACAAACCGGTAAATTTATTCCGGGAACACTGCGGCATGCTGAAACTTAAAGATATTACCGCACTGGAAATAGCTGAAATAACAGATCAGGTTAAAGCGGCCGGCCATAACCGAATGGCTCAGGTTGTCAGAATGGTGCTGATCGACGTATTCAAAGAAGCCCAGCATGCCGGTCACGTACCTCCGGGATATAACCCGGCGCAGGCAACCAAACAGCCACGAAACAGAATAAAGCGCGAACGGCTTTCACTGGAAGAATGGCAGGCGATATTCAGCCAAGCGGGGGATTACCCCCACTATCTGAGATGCGGAATGCTGTTGGCTGTCGTAACAGGACAGCGTCTGGGAGATGTTTCTGATATGAAGTTTTCGGATGTATGGGACGACATGCTCCACATCGAGCAGGAAAAGACTGGTGTAAAATTGGCTATCCCTCTCTCACTGAGATGCCAGGCGATAGGTATGTCATTACGAGAAGTTATTACTTTCTGCCGGGATCGTGTTGTCAGTAAATACCTGGTTCATTATCAGCACACCACATCACAGGCGCAAAAAGGAGAAAAAGTAACAGCCAATACGCTGACTACAACTTTCCGGAAAGCCAGGGATAAATCCGGAATAAAATGGGATGAAGGAGCAGCACCGACATTTCATGAAATGCGGTCATTATCGGAGCGTTTGTACCGGCAACAGGGAATTAACACCAAAAATCTGTTGGGACATAAAAACCAACAGCAAACCGATAAATATCATGATGATCGTGGCAAAGATTGGATAAAGGTGTTGATATAATATTTTATTGATCCATAGTTTAGCTCGTATATCTGCCTTTCAAATTGTATGTCAGCGTTGTGCCAAAAGAGGCCCCTTTACCCTTACATGTGTATAAGCTCGTCCTCAGTCCTAAATTCTCAACGTATCGATAACTGCTCGTAGAGCAGGCGACACATTGCGGTGCGGATAATATAGAAATGAGCCTTCCAGGCGTTGGCTGTAACGTTGTAAAACTCTGATGAGCGAACCCTGTTCTAAATCATCAGATACCAACTCTTCGGGAACATAAGCCAGTCCCAGGCCCAGCCTGGCTGCTTTGGCCTCCATATAGCTGTCAGTGAAAATCCACTGCCCCTGCGGCCGATGGGTGATTTTTTTACCGTTATGATGAAGTTCCCACGAATACAGTTTCCCGTCGCCAAACTGATAAGCGATGCAGGGATGAACCGCTAAATCTGCGGGGACTTGCGGAAAGCCATAGCGACGAAAATGATCAGGCGTGCCGACAACAGCCATCTCCATGTCAGGGGAAATACGCACAGCAACCATGCCACTACCTACTTCAGGCCCCAGGCGAACACCCGCATCAAACCTCTCGGCAATAATATCGACAAATCGGCTTTCGCTAATGAGTTCAAGTCGGATATCCGGGTAGCTCTTCTTAAACACCGCAAGCTTTGGCAGAAGCAATTTATCAATAGCATGCTGACTGGCATTGATGCGTACCGTCCCCGATGGGGACTGGCGATAATGAGCCAGCGTGTCCAGCCCCATATCTAAAGCGTCGAATCCTGCTTCAATGGTCCGGTAGAGCTTTTCACCGGCATGGGTGAGAGATAATCTGCGCGTGGTGCGTACCAGGAGCTGAACGCCCAGCCGTTCTTCAAGTTCCCGTACTGAACGACTTATTCCTGATTGTGCCAGGCCAAGGCGATGTGCTGCGGCTGTAAAGCTCCCTTCCCGTACTACCTGCATGAACAGGTACAAATCGTTATAGTTTTCCCGTTTCGCCATCATTCCGCTCCCGAAACCACTTCTTAATTTAGAACAATATGGTATTAATCCTAGCACTTTTCTCCCTCTAATCAGCACTATTTCCGCTAACTATAATGAGTGCATTGCTACAAAGCACAGCAGTGTTGTCCGTATGAAACCTGTTTCAATCACGTTTTATAAGGGGAGTTTTGATGACTGTTTTCACTCAAAAACTGGCAACTGCGATACCTGCCATACTGTTATGTGCATCATTAAGTGGAGTCACAAATATGAGTTATGCAGATACAACTAATCCGAACGCACCTGTTTCGCTGGTCGAAAAATGGGATAAAACATTCCCAGAAAACACGAAAGTGGATCACCGTAAAGTGACCTTTCAGAACCGTTACGGGATCACTTTAGTGGGGGATCTCTATATCCCTAAGGATCGTGGTGAGCGTAAGCTGGCGGCCATTGCCGTTAGTGGGCCTTTCGGCGCAGTGAAAGAGCAATCTAGCGGCCTGTATGCACAAATGCTGGCTGAACAGGGGTTTATTACCCTGGCGTTTGACCCTTCGTATACGGGAGAAAGCGGTGGCTCTCCACGTAATGTCGCCTCTCCGGATATTAATACAGAGGATTTTAGCGCGGCAGTTGACTTCTTAGGTCTGCAAAAAGAGGTGGATCGCAATCGTATCGGGCTGCTCGGTATTTGCGGTTGGGGCGGCATGGCCTTAAACGACGCCGCAATGGATACCCGTGTGAAAGCGGTGGCGACCAGCGTGATGTATGACATGAGCCGTGCGATGGGGCATGGTGTGGGTGATGGTAAAGACCGCTATTCCACTAAAGATCGTCGCACCGTACTACAGCATCTGAACGCACAGCGTTGGAAGGATGCGGAAAATGGCACTTACGCACCCGGCGGCCATGACATTAATGTTGATGAGAAGGGTAACGTCAGTGCATCGGATCGTGTTTTGCCGGAAACGTTACCTGCCAATCCTCATGCTGTTTTGAAAGAGTTCTTTGATTATTATCGCATGCCGCGTGGTTTCCATGTGCGTTCGGTCAATTCAACCGGGGCCTGGAATGCGACGATGCCGCTGTCATTTATGAATATGCCGTTGCTGAGTTACGCCAATGAAGTCACTATCCCTACACTTATTGTGACCGGCGAAAAGGCCCACTCACGCTATTTTGCTGAAGATGCCTTTAAGGCCATTGGCAGTAAAGAGAAAGAGCTGGTGATTGTTTCGGGGGCAAACCACGTTGATTTGTACGATAACGTTGCGGGCAAGATCCCGTTCGCTAAATTTGAGCAGTTTTTCAAAGCTAACTTAAGATAACGACCTGAAACTGCCTGCTGATTGCAGGCGGTTTTAATCGTCCGCTCCCCATTCTCATCCGCATGTTCTCGTTATTCTCTGAATAGTGTTTGTCCCGGCTGCTGCTGAATCTCGTCACGCCCATATAAAGAGATGCTGATAATGTCCATAATAAGTCTTAAAAGATCACCTAAGAAAACAGATGCGCACTGGAGTGGCGTGTTTGCCATGACGCTCTGCGTTTTTGTACTAATCGCTTCCGAATTTATGCCGGTCAGCCTACTGACGCCTATTGCCAGCGAGCTGCACATTACGGAAGGCCTGGCAGGCCAAGGAATTGCAATATCTGGCGCGCTGGCGGTACTGACCAGCCTGACTATCTCCCATATCGCCGGAGATTTGAATCGTAAATATCTTCTGCTGGGGCTAACCGTCCTGATGGCCATATCTGGATTGGTTATCGCCATAGCACCCAGCTATCCGGTTTATATGCTGGGGAGAGCCCTGATTGGCATCGCCATCGGTGGATTCTGGTCACTCTCAGCTGCAACCGCCATTCGGCTCGTGCCGCAGCATCAGGTTCCCCGTGCACTGGCGATTTTTAATGGCGGGAACGCGCTGGCTACCGTTGTGGCTGCGCCACTTGGTAGCTATCTGGGGACAACTGTCGGCTGGCGTGGGGCCTTTTTATGCATCATCCCCCTGGCGATAACCGCGTTTATCTGGCAATGGGTCAGCCTGCCCACTATGGAAAGCGATAAAAAACAAAAGCCACAGGGAACTCTGCTTCGTCTGTTCAGAGACGCAATTGTACTAACAGGACTGCTGGCCTGCGGTCTCTTCTTTATTGGGCAGTTTGCCTTATTTACCTATGTGCGCCCCTTTCTTGAGACCGTGACCAACGTAGGTCCTGCCGGGCTCTCTCTGATTTTGCTCGCAATAGGCGCAGCAGGTTTTGTCGGCACATTAGCCGTATCGACATTCCTGAATGCCTGGTTGTATCAAATATTAATAATGATCCCTCTGCTTATGGCAACGGTAGCCGGTACATTATTGCTGTTCGGACACAGCATCTGGGCGGTTACCGTTTTATTAAGCCTGTGGGGGTTACTGGCCACGGCTGCACCAACGGGATGGTGGACATGGATTGCACGGGCGCTGCCCGAAGATACTGAGGCGGGTGGTGGTCTCATGGTTGCGGTGATCCAGCTTTCGATTGCACTTGGTTCAACGGCAGGAGGAGTGGTATTCGACAGTCTGGGATGGAAAAGTGCTTTCTGCCTGAGTGGGTTATTACTGCTGGGGGCGGCAGCGATTACTTACGTCACATCTCTTCAAAACAGTAAAGCGCACTAGCACAATCCATTTATTTCAGGCGTGCTCTTAATTGTGGCATATGGCAGAGAGCCGAAAGTTTGCTATTCGCTCAAAGCAACCCTACTTGCTTAAAACCCCTACTCACCTGAATTTTAAACACATCACAAACCGTACAAATTTCATACCGTTTTGGGGAAGAGTTTTGGGGAGGTTTTGGGGAAGATTTTCAGTGATTAAAAAATAAACGGGAACTAATCAGTTCCCGTTAACTATTTCACTGTATACTTAATTACATGTGTTTGATGATTGCGTCACCAAACTCTGAGCATTTCAGGAGCTTAGCGCCTTCCATCAGACGTTCGAAATCGTAAGTCACAGTCTTGGCAGCGATTGCCCCTTCCATTCCTTTAACGATTAAGTCAGCAGCCTCAAACCAGCCCATGTGGCGCAGCATTAGATTGAAATCAGCTTTGTAACACCATGATTAATATAGTTATTATATACCTAAGTCACCACCTGGCACTGGTAAAACTCAGTTATTCAACCTATTGAATGCTTTGAATTTTATTTTGTTTTTGATAACTGCTTTTAGTGAACCGCACTTGATCTGCGATAAAATGCTATATAATTCTTTGTTGTATAATGTAATGAAGTGTACTTAACCAGTTCCGCAGGTTCACCCCCTGCATTTGTAATGCTCATCGCCCTTGTTGTAATCATAAGAGTAGTCAGCTTGTTGATATTTAATTATGTTAATTTTCAGAAAAAAAAGGGGGAATGCATGAATAAAATTTGGAATTTAATTTGTTTAACTATTGGTTGTTTAACTGAGTCTGTATGGACTTTTTTGATTAGCGTTACAAGTAGTGGGTCACAACTGACCAGTCTCCAGGATTTACTGGGTCTGGTTAAGTACACTGTCATGAGGTGTCGGGGCGCAGGTTCAACCCCTTTCATGCCGACCAGGATTTTTACAATAAAACCAAACTCTTATGGTGGTTTTTTGTGCCTGTAATCTCAAACATAGTAATCTGGTGGGAACTCAGGGGTAAAGCAGGCGACTGAATACCTACGTTATTAAAAAATTCCGTTTGGGGTTCTGGGAAAGAATAGTATCCCCCTGATATATTACAGCGTTACCTCGGTAAAAAATCCCTGATGACCTGAGAAAGAAAGGTACCATGTCTCCTGTGAAATGCTCTCCTAACTTTTGATATCTGGATGGAGGAATTTCTATTCATAATTAGTACGAAAAGCTCTGCTTCATAGGCAAAAATTGTCAGGTATGGCGAAAAATATGATGCGCACCACACTTGTCTCCCTAAAAAGAGGGGAAAGTGCCCGTTTTTGTAGTACACTAAAGATCATGTAGTTTTTATTATGTTTGGATGAGACAAATGAATACAATAACATTTAATGAAATAGAATCTACCATAGTTGCCAATGATCAGGGGGATTCTGTTTGCATTGAATTAACAAAATTTAATTGTGATAATGTAATTTCATTTGAAAGTATGAAGAAAAATAAAGAAATTCTAGATGCATTTATTGAAATCATGAATACTGATATAATTTTTGATTAGGTAATTAGCAATGGCAGAAGCAGCAAAAAAAACACCACAAAAGCGTGATGAAAATAAAGGAACCACGTCAGAATCATCAATGGAATTTTTGAATTCACGACAATCAAAAGATATCTATCTTGGATTGTGTGGATATGTTGGATGTGGTATGAGGACAATAAATGAACTCGTTGAAGAAATATCCAAAGATTGGGGTTACAATGTTGTTCATATCCGAATAAGTGCACTTCTTGAAAGTTCATTATATTTTGAACCGGCAGCACTAGCGATATCTAAAAGTAATAATGTTAACAGACATCTAAAACTTCAAGATACTGCCAATAAACTTCGCGCATATTATGACAGAAATGAGCTACTAGCTGAAGCGGCGATTGCCGCAATCTCCGCGGAGAAGAAAAAAATTAATTATACTGATGAGGCCTATAAAGGTACAGTATTCATTATTGATCAATTCAAAAGACCAGAAGAAGTAGAGCTATTCAGGGTCATATATCAGCATAATTTCTACTTATTAGGAGTTTTGCGCGATTTAGATTACCGAATACCGAATCTTATTGCTGACGAATCAACAAAGGATGACCTCCACTTAATTATTAATATTGATAATAAATCCTCTGATACACATGGACAAAGAACTGGAGAAACTATTCTTGATTCTGATTTTTTCATTAAAAATAATTTCAGCCAAAAAAGTGAATTAAAAAAGAAGATTGAACGTTTTTTTGGTCTTATTCATGGTAAAAATGGTTTAACACCGACATTTCACGAAAAAGGCATGTACGCTGCTTTTTCAACATCATTACAATCAGCTTGTCTGTCTCGCCAGGTAGGGGCTGCCCTGTTTGACGATGAAGGGAATTTACTCGCAGTAGGTAAGAACGACGTACCTAAAGCTGGTGGCGGATTGTATAGCAGTGATGATCTTGATAAAGATCATCGATGCGTTCATAAAAGTGGTAAGTGCTATAATGACACAAACAAATTAAAAATTAAAGAACGAATAAGAAATGTATTATCAAATGAAGTCCGTGCTATATTAGGTGTTTCCTTAGGACAAACTGTTGCTGATATTAATCTAACCCGACTTTTAAATAGCTTAGACAAAATTGCAGAAGGTATTTATGAAGATAGTAAAATTTCAAGGGTGATGGAGTATTCCAGATCAATTCATGCTGAAATGGACGTAATTACTTCTATGGCCAGAAAACAAAATGGCGATACTAAAGACAAAATTCTTTATACGACCACTTATCCTTGCCATAACTGTGCAAGACATATCGTCGCTGCAGGAATAAAAAAAGTAGTATATATAGAGCCATTTGATAAAAGCCTTGCTCTTGATCTACATAATGATGCTATAACAAAGAATGAAGAATCATCTAAAGTAATATTTTGTGACTTTGAAGGTATATCACCACGTCGCTACAATAAATTTTTCAGACCAACAGATGAGCGCAAAGATGATAAAACTGGAACGGCGAAAAAATTTAATGTCCGCTACGAAAATCATATAGATGTTCAATATCTTGATGATTACAGAAAATATGAAGTCGCTGTTGCCAAGAAATTTATAAAAGAAATTACCAAACTAGAGTCATAGTAATAACAGACTTCTCTCCTTATTATATTAAAGATAAGGAGAGAAATTTTTATATCCATAATGGTTTACTCTCTATCAATTTTTAAAAAAAATATTCGTAATGAATTAATTGTAACTTGAGAGCTATTGTTATTTTCTGGCTTAGTATCTCAGCTTCCGCCCGAACCAGATAACCAAATTTTATTGAACTCGATCTACAATACTCTATCAACTAAAATCCAAGCTAATATATAAACGATTATCTCGCCATACATCCACCAGCACAACTTTGTTTTATTCCTCCGATTCACAATCCTGTGCCTCCCGCTCCATCTGTTCAGCCAGTTCGCGCTGTTTCACATTCCACACAGAGCCCTGCGGCATTTCAACACGTACATCGAGACGGGTGGATTCCGGCAGGTCACACGGTTCACCGTCCTGATAAAAGATGCGCTCACTTTCCGGGGTGATTTCTTTCAGCCGCCAGTTCTGGAAACGTTCCGGCAAATGCGCATGCTGACGGTGACAGGTTTCGATGATAATACTGCCGTCTTCCTGTACGCGGTCATCGACATAAACCAGCTCAAGGCCGTTGTTATCTTTCGGTACTGAGATACCACCGTTTACGCCCCATGCACCATCTGAGTTATAACCAAGAATGCCGGTAATGTGATATTGGCCGGTGCCGGTACGGCGGACTTCCGCGCCTTCGGATTCGTCGTTGGTTTCGTAGTTACCGTCAGAGTGAATAACGATGACTGGTGAGGATTTTTTCAAAAATCCATTGCTGTCGAATACCACACTGGAACCGATTAAAGCAATCTCCCCACCCCATTTACCACCGGCTGCCCCACTGTTCAAAAAATAGAGGTATCCCTTCCCGTTGTATCCTATGTACATCTGGCCGGTATCGCTGTTGTTACTTCCCGGATAACCGAAATTCATTCCTTTGGCATAGGATATAGACTGTGTACCAGACCACGAACCACGCACGGTAGTCCCCGGAGGAGCAGAGAATACCTCTCGCTGGGCAAAGAAGAAATTATCCCCTACCCACGTTCTGTCAGCTCCCATAACTGCACCCGGTGTTTCCGGTAATTGAAATGACGTTGTATATCCTGATCCGTTACCATCCGGTCGTGAATAGATCGTAATGACCCCGGCCTTCGTTCTGTATACACGTCCCATGCCACCGGCGAAATTGACGGATCCATTTCCGGAAGAGTCAACTCCTCCGGTTACAAGGTGACTAGAATAGGATAATAAATCTTTCATTTTCTCCGTCAGCGCCCTGATGTTCTCAAGCGTCACTTTCTGGCCGTTCGGCAGCTCAATTTCCACCTGACCGGTATCTGTCATCCACTGCTGCATGGCCCGGAGAAAATACACAATATAGCCCTGATTGGCTGACATGGTGCGGGCCGCATCTGAAATGGTATCCGGGACCGTGGTGGCGATGGAGTATTTCGCGCCGCTGAGCGTCACCGGCGCATTGAATGACAACACCAGTTCGGTATCACTGTTTACCGCGCGGATCATCATGTTGACTGGTATTGTGCCGTTCTCAATACAGATAAGCTGGCCGGGGGCTACGCCGTGAATGTTCTTTTTCCACTGCGTACCGGTGCCGGTCACAATCGGTGAACCGGCATTAATGGCTATGGTGCCGTCGGTGTAAATCATGGGTTTTCCTCGAATTTCGGACATAAAAAAACCGCCGGAGCGGTTGTTGGAGGAGATTGTTTATTTTGATTTTAGTTTTTGCGGGTCGAAGTAAGCGACGGTAACGGCGATAATCAGTCCTCTGTACTCTTGCCTTTAACACATGTAATTTTGTCAAATGCATCCATGCGGATCCAACCATGTAACCCCAGAACAGGGTCACCTGTACTGAAAAACCGTTTACTGTCCGGCGCATATTTTGTCAGCTTAGCTGAGTAATGCCGGTTATCCAGCCCCTCAAACATATGCCCGGTGCAATCCACTGGTTTGATGTATACGTTATGGCTGCAGGCTGTCAGCGTGGTTATTGCAGCTAATGTGATTAATTTTGAGATATTCATTCTTATATCCCCGCTGTATCTATTATCATTATATAAAGTGGTATATCACATGATTCAAAAGATTGTGACGCATGCGGTCTGGAATACGTATCAACCAACAGTCGTACTTCCAGTTTAGAACCGTTCATTCGCCAGAAATAAGACTCGAATTCCATATATTCATCATAATTTGTTCTTTTCTGAGCACCACCGCCAAATACAACTGCACAGTTATTACCATTATTAGGCATTGTCATAGACCACATTGTATCAGGCCATAGTTTAAGCCGCTGAACATGCAGTATATTTGCAACGCACCAGTTAGTATTATATACCACCTGATTGGTTAGCGGGTTTATCACAACTATTCCCGTTTTTTGATTACGCACCTTAACAGGAGCGTTGCCAAACTCCCAGATTTCTATATTTCCGCCGGGACCGTCGCGGAAAGGCATCGAGACAAAAGCATTGTTATTCGTATTGTCAAACGCCTGACCGCCTATTCTGACCCAGAATGATGATCTGGCTGCGATCATTTGTGTATTCGGATGAACTCTGGCCGGGAAATAAACCTCTTTAATGGTTCCCTGTCCGGCATCCTGTACTTTCGGACAATGAAACGACTGTTTTCTGATTAACCCTAACGCTATATTAGTACCGTCAATTTGCATCCTGCCGGTGTCACCAAAACATATAAAACCGTGTTTCATGATTTTACACCATATAATATACGCATATAAGTTTCCCTGGCTCTCTGTTCGTCGTTTCGCCTTAAATTACCCTCAAAAATAATAACGCCATTTTCAACCCGGCAATCGCACCAGCCGTTATGATTGAACCAAAAGCTCGGATTAACCCAGACAAAAATCTCCCCCATAGGGAGCAGGTTCCGGTGATCCCAGCTGTATTTAAACTGACCGACCGGTGCAGGATTAATATCATGCCAACCGACGAATCGACCGAGTCTTTTACCGGAATCTAATATTTTATTACCGCGATCATCATATACAATAATCCCGTGAGACATATTAATACCCCGATATATCACCAATAATGACCGTCAGCCGGTTATTGTCATATACTTTAATACCTCCCGCTGTAATACCGGTACCGTTTGTTGTTGTTCCGTCAAAGAACTCAAATTTATTAGCCTTTGCATCCAGAATAAAACCCTGTTTACCCGGCACATAGTTTTCCGACTGCATTTTGTCAGTGACAACCACACTGTTGAGCCATGCCTGATTAATGAACGCCTCACGCATAAAGACCTGTCCGTCCTTCATGTACATGAACAGATCCATCGATTTTTTTACCGGATTATAAAACGCAAACTGCTGCGCGTTAAACCCGATAAGCGTGTTCACCTGACCACCTTTCAGCTCACCCCCGATCACCATACCGGCGGAATAATCCTCACCGTTATAACGGATCCGGACTTTCATATCGTGGACCACCGATGCCTGACCGGATGCCATATCCCACTGCGCCCGGATGGAGTTCTGTGCCATCGCGAAACTGTCGTCTGCAGTCACCTTAACCGCATCCAGTTTCTCTGCAAGTGCAGTCGTTTCCGTGACCGTGTAGTTGCGGACTTCGATAATTTCCGCTTTCATCGCGCCGGTTTCGCGCTGCCAGTAGCCCCACTGGCCGTAGGCGTTGTTGGCGTTGTTGATAATGGCCTCGAAGTTGTCATCCGCCTGCGACTGCAGGTCTTTGATGATTTGAGAGTCGCTCAGTCCGGTGGCCACTTCATCAATAATGTTCGATGCATCGAACTCGGCCACACCGCGTACAAACTCAGTCCAGGGGGACTGGTTACCGGTTTTATCCACCAGCCGGGCACGGAAATAAAACGCGGTACCGGCGGCCAGACCGGCCAGTTCGTGAGAGCGGGACGGATACGGCACATCAGCCAGCAGCAACAGGTTCTGCCCGTCATTGGTTTTGCTGTACTGAATTTCAGTTTTCAGGGTGTCTTCCGTGAATTTCCCGAACTCCCAGTTCAGTTTGATCCCGAATACCAGCGTGGACGCACGGAAGTTCAGCGGCACCGGCGGCTCCCCCACCTTGCCGGTCAGCCGGGTTTCCTCTGAATATCCCCAGCCGCTGAAAATTTCCGCCGCGTTAATTGCCCTGACCCGCACCAGATAGCGGCCTGAATAAACCCCGGGCACATCAAACGAAGTGGTGGCATTGCGCGGCACATTGATCCAGTTACCGTCATCACGCCGCCACTGCGCCTCATAAGCAATCGCGTTCTCTGCCGGTGACCAGGTAACCTGCATGGTTTCAATGTTGATCCCCTGATTCACGACAGAATAAGAGCTGATGGTGATATCTTTCGGCGGGAACTGGTTGCCGAGCGGAATAACACTGACTGGCCGTTCATCGAGTACCGCGCCGGTATCTATCCGGTCGTATTTGTCCGGATCATGCATGGCCGCCGATATCGTGAACGTGCCATCGTCATTTTCAGTCACGCTCACCACCCGGTACTGCTGGGCGTACAGCTCGTCTGATTCTGTCACCCAGACACATTCCGGTTCCGGCGTTTCGCTGTATTCCGTGGTAACGGTGATCACGTTATCCGTGACCATCTGAATAGTACGGGCCTGTGATTTACCGGACGGCAGGTTCAGCATCAGCCGGTCACCCGGCGCGGCATCCGGTTTGCGGTCGAGGGTGATACTCCGGCCATTCACCGCACTGACGCGGCCGCCGGTGACTTTCCCGGACAGGTTTTCATCCGCCACTGCAATAATGTAGCCCGGCTGCGGAATGTTGCCGTCCAGTCCCACACCGAATGTCACCACCCGGTCTTTATTGTTCGTGAGTATCCCCCAGCGGCCTTTGCGGTTGGCCTCTGACTGGCGTGTACAGCCGATTGCCGTCATTTCCAGCTGATTAAAGCCGAACCGGTAAACCAGTTCATTTTCAAACACCGGCTCCATCGCGTCAGCATAACCGTTCAGCGGATCTGAGTACGATACCAGCGCGGAGGAATAGCGGGCCTTACTGCTGCTGCCGGAATAGGTAAAACGACCGTCCAGCACGTTGGCTTTGGTGTAGCTGTAATCAATGTCGCGCGGCATATCCGCCAGGGTGATAAT
The DNA here is from genome assembly GCF_000633515.1 of Morganella morganii H1r. GTDB lineage: Bacteria > Pseudomonadota > Gammaproteobacteria > Enterobacterales > Enterobacteriaceae > Morganella > Morganella morganii_B. The sequence continues at coordinate 15,050 of NZ_AYMP01000031.1, forward strand.
CTGGTTTCCGCCCCAGTAGGTCATGCCCCGGAAGATAGCCGCAAAGTCACGCAGCACGATATAAGCTTCATTGCGATCCTGGACATACACGTCACAGATATAGCGTGGCTCAGTACCGCTGCCGCCCTTGCCATCCGGTACCGGCTGATCACAATACTGCGCAACACGGTACAACTCCCATTTATCGATATTCTGAATTTTAATACGGTCACCGAGGCCGAAACGATCGGAAATCACGATATCGTAAAAGACCCAGGCGGGGTTATTGGTCCATGCCCATTTAAACGAACCATCCCAGGTACCGGAATACGTCCGGTGCTCCGGGTCATAGTTTGACGGTACACGGATGATCCGCATCTTCGGCTCGCAGGTGACCTGCGGGATGGAGCCGTTAAACTGTTTTGAGTCAAACTCAATATACAGCAGCGCGGTGTGCGGATAGGTCAGTTTGGCATCAATTACCTCGGTGTAACTCTGCAGCACCAGGGTGTCACCAATTTTAGCGCTGTTGGCATCTGCCGTGATTTTACGCACACGCAGTGTCCAGGATGTGGCCGACTGCGGCAGATCAATGCGGTGGGTACGCTCATAACCGGTAGTTGTTTTGCCCTTTACACGTCCGTCCACAACGGTTTTCCAGCTCCCGCCGTCAGTCTGTAAATCAATGGCGTATGCCACCTCGTTACCGACCATATCCCCGTTATCCTCCTGGCGGAACAGGGACGGCCATTTCAGGCGGACGCGGACCGCAGACAGCTGCGAATTAGTGAATGCGTGTGCCCACGGCGTGCTGCTCTGCACGGTGGTACCAACGGTGATTTCATTCTCCGCCGCAGGCATCCCCTGTATATAGGTTTGCGCCTGAGTGCCGGGACGGTATTCCCACACCACGCCGGGGAAATTTTCCGACCCGTCAGCATTCAGCAGCGGCGTACCATCCAGAAAAATAGTCTTCCCGGTCAGCTCACCGGCAAATTCCCCTTCACCGAGGGCAATCAGCAATTTGGCTTTGGCTACGGACTGTAAATCGTCCGGTTGTTCGACGGGCGTGCGCGGGCTGCCACCGCCGCCTTTGCGGCCTGTGATTTGTGTCATTGTGGATTTCCTGCTGAATAACTGAAGGAAAAGTTACTGCTGATCTTCGACGTAAATTCCGGCTGAGATAACGGCCCCGCCGATGCGGCGCTTACCGTAACCGATCGGTACCGGGTAGCCCTGAGAAACAGTGTTCGTTGGAGCACCGAACGCATAGGACGGTTTATTTTCGCCCTGGTCTTTCATGGCAAGACCTCCCGGCTGCGGGGACAACATCTGGATTATACCGCCCAGCATCATGGATACACCTGTCATGGCCAGCCCGGTATGCATCGCTCCCCATGCTGCCACTGACGCACCGCCTGTCCAGAACGCAGCAGCCACCATCACCGCGCCGAAAATAACCTGCAGCAATCCCCCGCGCTTGCTGCCGATCACAACAGGCACAATCCGGATAACATCATCCGTCACCGGAAAACCGAGGTCATCCACCCCGATATTCTTTTTCCCGCGAAATACCGCATACGTTAAGCCGCGGGATTTACTGGTATTCAGGTAACGTTCAAAGCCAGGGATAGTACAGCACAATGCACGTACCGCTTCCGAGGTTGTGCTGACCAGGCGCTGATGTGTTTTGCCGAAAGTCTTACCCAGCACACCACCAAGTATAATTTTCACCATAATTTCCTGTGACATATTTACCCCGTAAAAAAACCGCCGGAGCGGGTCATATCAGTTGCTCATGATGCAGTACCATAACTGTGCGGTCGCGCCAGTAACCGCCATACGGTACCCGCTGGCTCAGGTGACCGTATAAATGATGCAACAGCATATTATCAGGCAGCAAAATACCGGCATGATTGGCAACCGGTGCCTGCACCTGCATCACGATAACATCACCGGGTTGCGGATCGTCAACCTGAATAAATCCCGCCTCCCGCCAGTTATCGGCGTACCGGTTCTCACCCTGTTCCCACCAGGGATAATCCACCCGGTAATCCGGCAGCTCAATGCCGTGTTCCTGCCGGAACCAACTCATCACCAGCCCCCAGCAGTCCGTAAACCCGAGCACAAACGGTCGACCAAGTAATGGCAGCTCGCCGCGCGGCTGAACAGTCCGCAGATCCCCCTCCGGCCAGCTGACGATGTACCACGGCACGCCAAGGGCATCACACTGTGCTTTATCCAGTTCTGACGGCTGAGTGGTAGCATCCGGGTGACTGTGCACAATACCGGTCACCGTACCCCAATCCTCAGCAGCGGCGTAATCCTCCGGTGATAATACGAAGTGCTCTTCCGGCGTGGCCGCGACATTGCGGCAGGGAAAGTATTTCACCACCCGGGATTTTTGCGCGATCACCCCACAGCATTCGCGGGGATACTCACGTTCGGCATGTGAAAAAATGGCTGCCTGGATATTTTTGCGCATCCCTATTTCCTCAGTAGTGATGTTCCCGGAAAGCCGCCGAACGGGATCGGATTATTTTTCCCGAAACGGGGGAAGCAACCGGTATTCAGCATACCGCTGCACTGATCCTGTGCCGGAGCATCCACTCGATTGCCGTGCTTATCGAAATACCCGTTCTGACCGGCATAATCACAGCCGTCACCGGATTTGTATTTGCCGCGTATGCACCAGGTACACATTGCATGCAGTTGCCGCGTCGGGATCAACACCCCCTGCAAATCCATCGGACTGGCTAAATCAAACTCGATAACCTCATTGGTTTCCGAGGATTTGCTGTCGATATAAAAGACCGAGACTTTTTCCTGGGTAGGATCTGCCGCCGGGTTACCATCCGGAAAATTCGCCGCATCCAGATAATGAGCCAGCGTATCGTGTATCGTGACTTTAGCCTTCAGCATGTCATCATATGCCAGACACAGCGCAGTCACCGAACCGTCCAGATTTGCCACCGATAACTTCGGCTGCGCACCGGATCCGGTTGTTGATGCTTCCAGCCCCTCAATCTGTACCGGCCACGCGCGATACTCTTCTCCCTGCCACCATATGGATTTCGCCGGTAATTTTTCCGGATCACCCCCAGCGGCAGTAATTTCTGCCTCTGTATGTGGGATGTTGTATGCATGGAACCGCAAAATATCCGGCGCACCGAATACGGTACCGTCAACCTCAAAAAGCCGGACGGCATTACCCGGAGCCAACTTCTGGTAGTCATTTGTGATCATGGTTTAAATGCCTGGGTAAAAGTGAGAGAAAGTGAATAGTTGTCACCGCCGAGCGGGATGAGCTTATGTTCGTCGCACCGGTACAGACCGACCGGCTCAAGCGGGGGGTTCCACTGAAAAGCCTTTATACCGCCGTGACGGTCGATAAACTGACGGATAGCCGCGATATACTCCCCGCGACCGGTAAATTCCAGTGACCACTTCTGGCTGCGGGGGTTAATGCCGTCACCGGATACCTGCTCATAACCATCACCGAACTTCGCCCTGCGGGTTTTATAGGTGATGTCCTCCGTGGGATTAACACGGGGACACCAGGTGAAAATTTCAATCATTGACGGCCCCCTTTCGCAACCGACCAGATGGCACCGCCGGGCCGCAGATCTGTATTAATCAGCGCCCGGTAACGCTGGTCTACATACTGCCCAATCTCCCGGCCAAACTGTTCATAACCAGCTGACGACTGCGTCTGGCTGCTGCCGTTACTGTCAATGGTAATAAACACCTGTGGTGCTGCAGAACCGGTATTCTGATTTCTGCCGATCGCCCGGACACCGAGAGAGCCATCCGCCGCCCGTGTTAACGGCATAATCGCTTCCGGTCCGGCCTCACCCATCAGCCCGGCACCTTTGGCAAACGCAAAATAAGTCGGGGTGCTGACTATCTGATTACTGTACGCACTCAGGCCCGGGGAGTCATAAACTCCGCCTTTGGCATTTGCCGCGGCACCTCCCAGGAAGTTACCGACAGCACCAATCCAGCCACCGGCATCTGACATGGATTTCAGGCTGTTCACGATGGCAGCGTTGACCAGTATTTTCTGGATGGATTTAAGGACATCTGTTGACCAGTCGCGCCAGCTGGCTTTATTTCCGTTCAGCATGTCAGTGATGTTATTCACCATACCGCCCATGGCGCTCTGCACTGCTGATGCGGTTTGCTCCGCATAATCTCCGGCCTCAGCAACCCAGTCTTCCATCCCCCGGGTAACCCCGCTGGTCCAGTCAGACTGAACCTCCTTTATTTTCTGATATTTCAGGTTGAGCGCATCAATCTCGCGGTTATAGGCTTCGGTCGCACTTTTTCCCTGATCCGATTTGGCATAAACACGATCAATCTGCTGACGCTCATCGTAAAGACTGCGCCGGTTTCCGCCCATTCCCCGGGTTTTATCAATTTGCTCCGCTTCGTCACTGAATTTCCGGGCTCCGTCACGCATCGCTTTCAGCGCATCATCCATTTCACGCTGCTTTCTGACCGCCTCATCGGCCTTTTGTGTCCATTCAGCCAGAACAACAGAGGATGCGCGGATCGCTTTTCGCTGCTCATCCGTCCATTTGGTACCGGCCTCATGCGCAGCCGCATACAGCTCTGCGGCCTTCTCTCCCTGCGTGGCCCTGACTTTCTGAACCTCCGTAGCCACACTCAGATCCGCCATTTTACGGGCATACTGCTCCGCCTGACGTTCCGCTTCTTTCTGCTCTTTATTGAAAGCACTCTGGGCGATTTTACCCGCTTTCAGTTCCTTACTCAGCTTTTCCTGATTCCGGTAGGCTGCCACCTGATTATCAATGTATTTCTGCCGGTTATCGGCAAATTCGGGTTTATTCAGCAGACCGATATCATCTGCGGCAAACTCAGCCTGCCGGATAACACGGGCTTCCCCGGTCAGTGCGGACAGTTCTTTGTCCCGCTCTGATTTCTGAATGAAATCCTGCTGTTTTTCGCTGAGAGGCGCTGCCGGGATACGCATCGGGCTGTTAACCAGAGCCAGACGGTTAGTCAGGATCTGATTTCCGGCAGACATTATCCGGTTAAATTCGCTATGCTCCGCATTCACCATCAGTAATGAATGACGCATATTATTCTGGGCAGCAGACTGCTGACGAATAAGAAAATCACGCTGACTTTCGACCGCCTTCAGCGCTGACTGAATCTCTTCCGATTTTTTGCTCAGCTCATTGAGCCTGCTCTGTTCAACAGAAAGTTCATCCTGCGCAGCCGCCAGGGATTTAACCGCATCCTCCTGACTGATCAGATGATTAATCAGATAGCCGTTGATACTTGGTCCCGGTGAGGCCAGCATCTGCTGATACCCGGCTATCTCTGATTTTAATCCCTCGACTTTCTGACGCTGCTCATCAACCAGTTTATTTTGCGCCGCCAGAGCTTCTTTGGTTTTCCCCGCATTATCTGACATTTCCGGCAACGTCATTTTGTTCAGATTTGACAGAACCTGATCGATAGCCCCGGCATATTCAAGCGCCGATTGTCTCGCCTGCTCCTGCTTTTGGTACATCGTGTACCAGGCACCGGCCCCCAGCATCACCAGTCCGGGTATCCCGCCGATAAGGCCGAGCGCCCCGCCCAGGAGACGGGTGCCGACAGACGTGACATTGTTCAGGTTATTCTGGGCAATATTGCGGGCATTCACGTTACGGGCAACGGAGGCCTGAGCGGCAGCCAGCCGCTTTTCTGCGGCAGCCTGTGCATCCGTGCCACGTGATGCGGTGAGTGCCTGCTGTGTCCGGTATTCTGCCGCACGCGCTCTGGCAACCGCAATTTGTGTCCCGCGCAGCTGGGCCTGCGCAAGAGCGATCTCGCCTTTTGCGGCACCGGCCACCCCGATGGTTGCTTTGGTCACACTGGCGGTCAGCCCGCCGAAATACCGTGCAAGGCCAACCCCGACCAGTGCCCCTGCAACAGTGGCGATGGTGTCTATATTTCCTGCAATACCATTCAGTGCACCAGTCAGTGTGCTGGTTGCGCCCGATGCCTCATTAGCCCCGCCCACCCACGCCATAAAGGCATTTTCCACCTTTTGCGAAGCCATACTGACGGTCTGTGGTAACTGCTCAAATTCTTTTCTGAGTTGCTCCGTATTTGTCAGGATCGGAACGATTTTATCGGTAGTCAGTTGCCCGCTCTGCGCCATATCGCGCAGCCCGCCGATGGTGGTCCCCATCCCGTCCGCCAGCAGTTTTGCCAGCCGTCCGCCGTTCTCCATCACCGCGTTAAATTCTTCACCGCGCAGAACACCGGAAGCCAGTGCCTGACTGAGTTGAGTAATAACAGAGCTGGCTTCTTCGGTGCTTGCACCGGACAGCTTCAGTGAGGTTGCGATGGTTTCAGTGACTTTTGCCACATCCCCGGAGGCATAACCCGCATCACGCATCGACTGTGCAATACGGGCGTACAGGTTGGTATTTGACGCCAGTGATGTGCCGGTACGCTGGCTCAGTGACATCAGTTCCTGCTGAGCACGGCTGAAATCCTCCGCAGACACAGAGGCCAGTTTCAGGCGACCGCTTAACTGGCTCCAGGTATCGGCATAACTGATAAGCTGCTGCGTGGCAAAAGCACCGGCCATGGCCCCCATTACGCCGGTTACTGTCGATTTTATTGATGACAGTTCATTATTCAGTTCACTGATTGCCCGTTTCGTTTCACGTGATGCCGATGCTGCTTTGCGTCCGCCCTGCTCCAGCGTCCGGTAATAGTTCTCCCCCATCCGTGAAGCGCGCGCTATTTCAGACTGAAACGAGGAGGAATTTGCCGATATTTTAATAATAAGCTCACGAAGCTTTGCCATTACGTCCTCTGCTATGTCAGTACAATCAGCTTTCAGATACCGATTTCAGAAAACCCTCCAGCCCGTCACCTGCCTCACCGCTATCCGTTTTTCCCCATTGCAGCATCGCATCATTCAGGCTGAGTTTGCCGCCCTGTGCGCCGTACAGCGATGAGACAATATGGGCCGTCTGTATGTCACTGCGGATGTCCCCGATCGGACTGAGGCGGTCAAAAGCCATCCACATGGTCAGCTCACCGGCGCTCATCGTTCTGGTCAGTTCATCCACTGTGCGCCCCATCCGGAGCGCAAGTGTCATCAGAAAAAACATACCGGGCTGCGCTACTTTTTTTCCGCTTCATCCGGCGTGGTCATCAGATCAAGCGCCTGTTTCAGCAGACGGGCATGAACCGGCCCGTAAACAGCCATCACTTCTTCAGTGTCGTCATCACTGAACACCCGCTCTTTATCTTCATCCAGCAGCACATCAGAAAACATCACCACATCTGCACGCAGATTGCGCTGCGCCTGTTCTGCCTCTGACAATTTTTCATCACCGTCTGCGCCGGTATTCATCAGCTCACGCCATCTGAGCCAGGCTGCCGAAGACGGTTCCCGCAGAATAACGGTGACGCCGCTCCATTCAGGTACCTTCACCATCTTTGAACGGAAGGCGTTTTTTGGACTGAGTGCCAGTTCTTTTAATGACAGTTTCGGATTCGCCACGGCTTATTCCCTCTTTCCCGACTCAGTTACCGCCCCGTTTTTCAGCGGAACAGGCTTACCTTTCATGCGCAGCGTGAAAGACGCGGTGACCAGCCCGCTGGTTGCCGCACTCCAGCTGTTCTGACGGACTTCTGCCAGGAAGGCATAACCATTACCTGACGGAAATTCCACTTTGAACGCATGAATAGTATCTTTGTCATAGGCAGTACGCAGAACTTCCTGGCCTTCATCCGGTGACCAGTTACCGGAGATCGTGATTTCCCCCGGAGAGGCCAGCCCGTTGGTCATTTCCTGCTCCGTTGAGCACAGGGTTGTGACATCAATATCCGACTTCTGACCACCGGTATAACTGATCTCTTTGGCCGCACAGGCCAGCGGCAGAAATTCTGCGGATGCGGGGTTCACTTCTGTTGCAGGCAGCTTTGAAATACTGATTTTCGTGCCCTGCGTTTTTTCATATTTGCTCGGCATGGTTATTTTCCTGTAAGCATAAAAAAAGCTGCCGCAGCAGCTTGTTGTTCAAGATTACGTTATTGCCAGACCTGACACTCCAGCGTGGCCCGGTAAAGCGAGGTATCCGCTTCATAGCCCTGCTTTTCTGTGAACTCCGCCGGTGAAAGCGGAGAAACAGCAGCAACAGACAGTTCACGGATCCGGCGGGCTTCATCGATGGTTTTTGCATACACATCAATCTGGATATTGGTCATTGTCTCAGCACGACCGCACAGCACATCGCCGCCGGTATCATAAAGTGAAAAAACACACCACGGCGGCTGAATTTTAGGCTCATCCTGCGGAGCCACATACGGGAAAACCCTGCCCGGCAGCACTGGGGCAAGTAAAGAAAACAAATCAGATTCTTTCATCCGCTCAGCACCTTATCGATAGCCTGACTGAGTTTACTCAGTGCCAGATCCGCTGCCTCATCCGCTTTACCGTCAAATGCCGGACGGATAAACGGTTGTGGTGCCATTTTTGATGTACCGTTTTCCAGGAAACGCCAGTAAAACGCATTACGCGGGTCGTCCGTTTTCAGTGTGTTATCACTGTTGGTTCCTGCGGCGTTGGTTCCCCGGATGTATACACCAGAGACAACCTCACCTTTATAACGGCTCCGCTGACCGCCGGTAACGATATTACGCGCCAGTTTTCCGGTCCTGACAGGAGCGCTCCGCCGGACCTCATCCCGCAGCATATCCGCTGCGGCTTTCGTCGCTTCCCGTAGCACACGGGTATTTTCAGCCCGGCTGAGTGATTCCAGATCACGGGACAGTTCAGCAAAACCGGACAAATCCAGCCCCATATCAGCCATCTTTCACCCCCTGTTTACACAGCAGTTCCAGCCGGGTAAATTTCACATCCGGGATCACAGCCTGAATATCGTAGACCTGACCGCGATATACCATCCGGCATGCGGGATGAATATCCGGCCGGTACCGCATCCATACACGAACAGTGATTTCTGACATTTCCGCTCCGGCGGTCAGCAGTTCCCGGCCACTGACGGGTCTGACTTCCGCATTCACAGCCGGGCCAATATCAACCCATAACTTTTCTCTCTGGCCAGACGGGAGTATTGTGATTTCAGCTCTCTGAAATACAACAATATGTCTCAGACGACCAGCCTGCATAATTTCATCCTTACGGCCTGCGCCGGTAATCTCTTAAATGGCGGTACAAAGAGTCCGGTAATGACTGCCCCTCCCGGTTTTCATACCAAAATCCGACCATCTGTTTTAATCTGAGCACTATATCCGCACTTAAAAACAAGGTATCAGGGTCGTCTTTATCAGGTTTTTCCGGGGTAAGCTTTCTGTTAGTGACCCGCTCAACTTCTGATACGGCAGCACTCAAAAATTGCAGTAAAAGATCATTATCATGGTCACCATCGATATAGCATTGCCTTTTCAGCTCTTCAATTGTCGGTAATGACATGAAACCCTCCGGAAAAGCGGCATCTCTGCCGCCGTAATTAATCAGCCTCCTGCACCTGCAGCTTTCAGTAATTTCACAGCATTACTGTCCACCATCATGCTGCCGACACGCTTCGTGGTATAGAAATGCACAAACGGCTTGTTGGTGTACGGATCGCGCAGCATACGGATGCCGATACGATCCAGGATGGTGTAGCAGCGTCTGAAGTTACCGAACGCCAGCGGAACAGCACCGGCAGCCATATCAGCAAACTGCTCATTTTCCGCAATACCATATCCCAGTAATGCAGACGGCTGACCCAATTGCAGGCCCGGCTGCCACAGGTAATTTCCCTAGGAATCCTTCAGTGTGCGCACTTTGAATAACGTATTGTTATTCATCATAAACTTAGCACCGTTACGGTATGGTTTTCGCAGGGTATAAATCAGTTTCATCACTTCATCAGCGGTCAGTTCGGTCGGTTTCTTCAGCAACAGGTGTTGCAATTTGCCCCAGTCACGCTCCTTATCCGCTTTATCATCACTGCCGTAGGCCAGCAATCCTTTGGGCTTTTTGCTGCCGTCTCCGCTGGTGAATGCCGCTTCTTCCTGCGCTGCAAATTCAGTTGTCAGTTCACCGGTAATGAACTGCTCAACGTTGAAAAAGGCATCATCCAGCATGGTCTGAGTCGCCGCCGGATTGCCGTAAATTTCCCCCCACACCGGTTCAATGGTACCGAGTTTTGACGTGCTGGTTTCCGGACGGGCATCAGTCTCACCAACCCAACCGCTGCCGGTACCTCCCATATTCACGAGGCGCTTGTAATTCGGCGTGCCGACTGAGACAACATTACATTCCTGACGCATAATGACTTCGTCACGCAGAGCAGAAATAATATTGCGATCCAGTTCTTCCGGCACGGCATAACCACCGTCAGGATCAGAACCAATCTGCATGGCTTTCTGTTCCAGTTCGGCCAGGCCGTCATCCTTACCTTTGCGGACAAACAGTTCGAATGCACTTTTGTGCTCAGCAACATCTTTGTTTGCCACACCACCTGCCGGGCGTTTCACGGCCGCCAGCTCAGCTTCCAGCGACGATTTCAGCTCGTCCAGTTCGGATAATCTGCCGTTCAGCGTTTCCACTGACTCGGCCAGTCTGCCTTTTTCTGATTCGATGGCATCAATACGTTTGTCATTTTTTGACTTAAATTCTTCAAATGACGCTTTCAGCTCTTTTGCCACTTCACTGATATCTTTATGATCAACAGCCATAACAGCCCCTTACTGATTAAAATTAATGGATTTAAGTGTTTCCAGTGCATCTTCCTCTGCGTCACAGAGAGAGAGAGCATGGTAGCCGTCGGCCATAAATGCCTTAGCCTGTGTCCGCGACAGTCCGGCATCACGCAGGACGCGCTCAATACTTTTTTGTGACGGGATGTCACCACGGGCAAATGCCGATTTAACATCACTGACCCGGGCTTCATCATTGGACGGGAAGGTCACCAGGCTCACTTCCCACAGATCGATTTCTTTCAGGAGAAACGCCCCTTTACTCCGGTCGTACTCCCAGTCTTTCAGGATGTAGCCAATAGAAAGGCCGGATAATGATCCGGCCTTCAGATGTGCATGAGCCCGTTTTGACAGCGGGTCATCCTCGATAAGCAGCCGCCCTTTGACATACAGGCCGGTATCATCCTCCCGCATTTCGGTATACACACCGACCGGTTCGGAAATTTGGTGCTGCCAGAGCATGGCCGGAAGACCGCCCTTCTCTCGCCATTCACTAAGTGATGCCTGAAAAGCACCCGGCACAACAATATCGCTGTAGCTGTCCTTCACGCCGAAAACCGATCCGTATCCTTCAAATTCGCCGGTTTCAGTGACCGACTTTATTTTCAGCGGTATGTCCAGCCGCTGTTTAGTCATCATCGACATCCTGCTTTTCCTCTTTTTCCGGGCTGCTCTCAGGCTTTGTGGTCATGTTCATCGGTGTCAGCCAGATATCACCACCTTCACGCGGGTTGAGCTCTTCCAGTTCACGGCATTCATTGGGTGAATAGATCCCCCAGTTAATACCGGTGGCATAAGCATCAAACCGTGATTTCATATCTCCGCGTAACAATGCCCCTGCGTTGAATTTTGCGTAAAAAACACCCTGTTTTGATGGTTTCACCAGTCCGGCATTGATACGTTGTTCTATTCGGGTCAGATAAGGCACCAGAGAATAATTGATAAAACCAATCCCGAGATTCTCAATGTTATTGAAGGTAGCCCGATCTGTGTTCTGAATCATATGCAGCGGCACACGGAAAATACGGCAGATTTCCTCCAGCTGGAATTTGCGGGTCTCAAGGAACTGTGCGTCTTCCGATGTCATGCTGATTTGCTCCCATTTCAGGCCCATCTCAAGGATCATGGGTTTATGTGCATTAGCCAGTCCCTGATGCCGGTTTTCAAAGTCGGTTTTCAGCCGCTCATAGGCATCGTCTTTCAGGTACTGGTCAGTTTGCAGGACACCGCTGGTTACCGCGCCGTTCCCGAACAGACGTGAGCCGTGCTCCTCCGTTGCCAGCCCCAGCCCGACCGCCTGTTTTGCATACGCTATCGGACTGAGTCCGGTTAATCCGTCCAGGGTGAAAATCCGCACATGCCAGATATCATCCTGTGTCAGCGTGTCGTGCCTTCCGTCCGGAAAAATAACCTGATATTCAGGTTCCCACTTACTGTTCAGTTTTGGAGTAACTGAAGACGGATCCAGCGGCAGCAGCTCCACCACCTCACCCAGCGCTTTGACTTTGTAAGCATAAAAATTGCCGCGCAGACACAGGCAGGCGATCAGTAATTCCCAGAACTCCTGCGGTGTCATGTAATTATTGGGGTTTACAGATAAAAGCCGGTTAAGCCGTTCACGGACAGCCCGGCGGTTGCCTGTCTCCAGCTGTTCATACAGAGAACACGGTAGCATTCCGACTGATTCCGCCAGCACGCGAACGCAGCTGAATACTGCGGTAAGCTGCATCGCCAGTTGCGGACTGACGCGACGGCCGGAATAGGTGTCATAGGTCAGACCGATCATTTCGCTGAGCTCTGACGAACTCATACCCGTATCGGATTTTCTGAATAAACCGGGAAAGAACATTATGATCCTCCGTTGTTATTCAGGCTTCCCGCTGATTTTGATACCAGATATGACCAGAGCAGGCATAAACCGCCGGCAGTGATAAACCCGGCAGCAGGCATCAGCAGCCAGGCACCGAACGCCAGCAGACAGGCACCCGCAACCCCCACCAGCAGGGCGGTAATAGTCAGTAATTTCATTGGATTTCCTCAGAGTGAACGTAAGCCCCTGGAAGATAAAACATCGGACAGACTTTGTTCCTGTTCCCCGCCGTTCACCATCTGGCGTGATTTGGCAGTAAACAGGGCAAACGGCCCGTCAATTTTGTTTTCCGGTGTCGATTTGTTCGGGAAAATGTTGTCATTTCTGTCCGGTTTTACCGTCACGTTAGACATCATCCAGGACATTACCGGGTTGTGGTCATGGTGAAATTTGCCGGAATATACATCGGCCTGAACGGTTTTCATCGATTCAGACAGGTTTTTCACCGTCTGCGCCACCTCCACCAGCGGAATACCTTCTTCCGCCAGGCGGCGGGAGAACTGAACGGCACTCCACGGGTCAAAACCGAGTTCACGTAAATCCTCACCTTCGCACCATGCCAGAATGTCGGCTTTGATGATATCGTGATCGACAACCTCACCGTCCGTCAGTTCAAGATAACCGGCAGCTCCCCATTTCCGGTACAGGTCAGCGATATGCTTCGGTGCAGTTACCACTCTGTCCTCCGGCAGCCAGAATTTGCACTTCATATGCAGTTGTCCGCGCGGATCCTCATACACTTTAACGGCTGCGGTCACATCGATTTTGTTTGACAGATCCACACCAACCCAGACCGGGTAATTTTTCAGCTCATCATCCGGCGCATTTTCAGGGCAGTTGTCCCACTTACCGGTATCCATCCAGGCGGATTCGGCATTCACCCACATATTGAGGTGCTTGGTCAGGAAATTAGGCCGGGCCGCAATCTGCTCTTTTGCCTTTTTCGCCAGGCGGCGCATATCGTCAAAACGCTTACAGACACCCAGCCCCGGATTGGCTTTTATCCAGATGCTTTCATCGAACGGGTCATCATCCTCATCCTGTGTATAAATTGCCGCGAAAAAGGTGTCATCCTCCACCACGCCCCGCAACACCTTGATGGCGTAATCCCGCAGTTCGTAGCAGATACCCTCGCGGTTAAATCCCGCTGTGGTGATCGCAAACAGCAGGGATTGAAGACGGGCACCGGTCGCGGTTTCCAGCACATCCCACACATCACGGGTTTTGTGGGCATGAAGTTCGTCCACAATGCCGCAGTGAATATTCAGGCCGTCGAGGTTATTTGCGTCACTGGACAGCGGCTCAAACTTGGATGCAGACCGCTCCTGATAAATCGCCAGCTTATTAAATTCAAACAGGCGGCCGAGTGAGCTTTTGGCCTTTTTGACCATGTTTTTCGCATCTTCAAACACAATACGGGCCTGGTCACGGGTGGTGGCAGCCGAGTAAACCTCGGCGCCACCCTCACCGTCAGCGCCGGTCATGTACAGACCGATACCGGATGAGAGGGTGGATTTAGCGTTTTTACGTGCAACTTCGTTATAGGCCGTCCGGAACCGGCGAACCAGCACCGGGTCCCCGTCATCGTCGTACTGAGCCTCGCCGGTGAGTTCATCAACCAGCGGGATTACAAAACCAAAAATATTAATCAGAATAAAGGTATGCCACGGCATCAGCTCAATCGGCTTACCTGCCAGCGCCCCTTTGACATGCGGGACGAACCGGTAAAAATCCAGAATATGCCGAGCGCGTTCCTCCATGAAATAAATACCGCGCTCAGGGCCGTATTCCAGATCATCAAGAAACCGCTGACACGCCAGGCGTATCAGTTCGCCCGTAACTATTTCTCCGGCAACCACCTGCTCGGCGTACCGGATCCCGTCTGCTACGGTTGCCATTCATCATTTTCTTTGTTTCAGAAATGCCTCGAAAGGGTCTTCTTCGGCTGGTGTGTTAATCGTTACCTTCTGCCGGGCTGCCGGGGTCATACCGAACTCGGAGAGCATCGCGCGGATCCGTTTCCATGCATCAGCTTTCATTGCCGCCACCGGGTGTGCTTTTATCAGTGGTCCGCCATCACTCTGTGTTGTGTAGGTATAACCTTCTTCGTCCAGGGTATCGCAGTGTTGCCGGTATTCGGTGTATGCCTCGATCAGCAGCTCCAGCGCTTTGGCATCCATCGAACTCATCACGCCCATGGCATCGAGTTCTTCCCCTATCCGCTTAAACCAGTATTTCCCCTGCTTGGTAAAATATTTCGGTGTTGGGGGTACCCCTGACGGTGGTTTTGGTTCTTTTTTATTGATCGGGCGTTTTGATGGGTTACCCCTGACCAAACGCAGATGTGTCGGGGTTCTTGGTGGTCCTGACATAATAGATATCTCCTGTTAATACATGCTGGAGGAACCCCAAAAAAAGTTTTCTAACCTGCGGCGATGTGAAAAAAGGCAAGGCGGCGGTCCTCAGGCGGTGGGGCGACAGAGATTTGACCTCCCCCTCCCCTGTGCATTGTTGCGGTTCAGCCGCGATTGCGCTCTGTCACCGTCTTGCGGTAATGACATGGCCAGCACAGGCTTTGCAGATTGCTTTCCGCATCGGTTCCCCCATGTGCTTTGGGAGTGATGTGGTCGACTGTCTTCGCCTCGGTTACCCGTCCTTCACGCAGGCACTGCTGGCACAAATGCTTATCCCGGCTCAGAACCACCAGCCGCAGCCTGTCCCATTTGGTGCCGTAGCCACGTTCGTGTCGACTCTTGCCCTGCTGATGGTTCTCCCACCCTGTATTGCGGTGTTCTTCGCAGTATCCGCTGCGGTCTGTGGTTGTCTTTGCGCAGCCTCGCTTGCGACAGGCGCGTGGTATACGTGGTGGCATAGATTTCCCCAATAAAAAACCCGCCGGAGCGGGTTATGTATTTGTTACGGTCTTTGCCAGGTAGCTCTGTGTTTTTTGCATTCCCGCATTACGGTGCTGATACTTCTCCCCGGCGGAGATTCCATTGCTACAGTCTGCTGGAATGATCCTCTCTTTGGCGGGTCAAGGTACTCAAATGTTAGCTCTCCGACTTTAGCCCACAGATAACAGTCTATTCCGCCAACTACTGACTTAATTTCCGCTGATACGATCGCTATTGTTACATCGCCACCGTGCTCCCCCATGATTTCATATTTCAAAAAATCATTGTCGTCATTGTCTATGTATATAGTTTTAAGCACATTATGCAGAATCATACAATTTCTCACCATTGTGGCATGTACCCCGATACTACATGATGGCGGCAGACTTTCATAAGTCTCTATTAACACCACCCGTAAACGACCGTTTGCAGAGTTTGATAAAATGGTTCGTTGCTCATATCTGAGCATAGGACATAAAAAATACCACTGGGCAGTCTATTGGAGTGTTACTGCATAGTTATGTGGTTGGTCAGCAGGATAAATCATTCGCATCCCTGATTTGCCGAAAGCCTGAATACAGCGAGCCTCGAAATCCTTATAGTCAAGCGTTGTTGATTAGTACGCGAGGTTGCCTGCATATTGAACATCGCAGTTAGAATAAACATTCTTCTTCAATTGCATTACATCCCTGTTTTACAATGATTTTTTGATTTTTTAATCACATTGAAATTACGGAGGTACTGAGGGTATACTCAGTACGAAAATAACAATAACTATTTCCTGAATCTTCCATATGCGCCCCTTTATTCTGGGGCTTTTTTTTGCCTCTCCGCTTCTATCTCCCGTATTGCCTTCTTATCATGATTGCAGTTGGCAATGTATTTCATGGCATCGGCCAGCAGCTCAACTGCGCCACCGAACGTCAGATCATCCGGTATCTCTACCTGCTCACAATCAGCGGTCAGTTGTGGCGGAATCGGTATCACCGGTGCGGGTATTAATTCCGGTCGCGTATCTGCGCAACTCACTGACAGCATCAGCGGGAACAGAAACAGCAGCGCATTCACTGCCCTTAAATATTGTTTTGATAACCGTCTTAACGTTGGCATGCTCTGTGTCCTCAACCTGTTTGGCTTTGATGTTGTCGAGTGCCACGCGGTGTCTGATGGCAACAGCTGCAAGCGTGGTGGTGTTTATCGCCTGCTGTGCTGATAACTGGCCTGAGAGTACTGTGTTACTCACTTTCAGCTGTTGGTTATCCCGGTAGGTGTCATATACCCACCAGGCGGCAAAAATAAACAGCGCGGCAATTACCGCTTCTTTCCGGTTCATAGCGCTTCACACTTATAATGGATCACACCGTCCAGCGGGTAACCCTGCAGAGGCTTACAGTAATTCGGGAGTGAATACAGATAACAACCCGCCAACAGAGCAGTAGTCAGCAGGATGATAGCAATGATGATCAACGTTAAGGGGTTCCGTGGCATACCGCGTTCTCCGTATCCCGCCGGTTAATCAGTCCGTGCCACTGCTTGCCACCGGCAAATGTCCAGCGCTTCATTTCGCCACAGGCACCCGCGATATCACCGGTATTGAGTTTCCGCAGCATCGTCGAGCGCGAGAACGCGCCGGGGCCGACGTTGTAGACAAATGAATAGATGGCCGCCCGGGTATTGTCATCAATCGGCACCTTAATCATCGGGTCAACCGCACGCCGGACTTTCGTCAGGTCGTCATGCAGTAGCGCTTTACATTCAGCATCCGTATACAACTTGCCAGGCTGAATGTCACTGCCGGTATGGCCATAACATACGGTGAGCACTCCGGCCACATCACGATAAGGCATATACTCAACACCTTCATATGCGGGGATCAGCACCAGCGCACCGGCAATTGCCCCGGCAGTACAAGCGGCCATTACCTTTTTAACCAATCGCTTATTCATGATGTTCTCCGGCTTTCAACTGGAATTCCTTCCGTTT
The DNA here is from genome assembly GCF_000633515.1 of Morganella morganii H1r. Classification (GTDB taxonomy): domain Bacteria; phylum Pseudomonadota; class Gammaproteobacteria; order Enterobacterales; family Enterobacteriaceae; genus Morganella; species Morganella morganii_B. Next base: position 32,525 of record NZ_AYMP01000031.1, read on the forward strand.
GTAATACCAGTTAACCAGGAACGTACCGACGGTACAGATGATCCCGGCAACAATGGCCCACTGATCCAGAGATAAAATGCCAAAGGCAGAGGTTATAAGCCCCCAGGCATATGCTGTAGGGCTGGAATATTTGTCAGACATGCGCATATCCACCCCCTGCGGAGTGTTCCGTATGTTGAGTGATAGGGAAATGCCGCAACCGGGTTATATGTTTTAAACAGGTTAAAGTAAGGTGACTGCGGCATTATTCGGAATCCCACCAGCGGCGGGAAAGCAATAAGAAGAGCACTGTGGCCGAATACGGATTAGGTAATGAGCCTGTCGTATTCCAATGCTCTTATTATTGCGGGCAAGAAAAAAGGCCACACATGGCGACCTTTGGAATTTGTTTTATGTCACATAAGTGAAATTTCAGTATGGACGATAAAATTGAGTAAACATAAAATTAAATAGTATGTAGTTTCATACATTACCTTGTTACATGTGCTTTTTCGCCGGTTGCTACTCACCGGCTTTTTTTGTACCTGTGACCCGTCCTGAATAACCGAACATGTGAACTATCCGGAAATTCCGGAGAGTTGAACCTGTAAGTAACTCTTACGAGTTGGATTTCAGGCAATAAAAAACCTGTGGGTGAAAAGTTTAAGTTTATAAGCAATAGATATAGGGATCACCCAATGACAATCTCTGTAACTTATTTGTACAGAGAATTCTCTCCCGGAGGTCTGGTCTTAAACCTTCTGTGTGCCCACAAGTATTGATCCGGAGCATGCATGATTTCTGTCTCAATAATTTGATTTAGCTTCTCAGCATCTGCCGAGTCATCTCCACGCGGAAAATCAGTAATTTCTTTACCAATTATTAATTCGTAAGGCCTCTTACCACTTTCATTATTTCTTACCATCGTTGCAGTAAGTATCGGGGACTTTGATAATTTGGCTATAGTTGCCACACCTTTTGATGTTGAAGCCTTCGCTATCGAAAAGAAAGGGGCGAAGATAGTGCCTTTCGTTCCAAAATCCTGATCAGGAGCAAACCAAATAGCCTGCCCGCGTTTTAGTTCAGATACCATAAACTTCAGATTCTTACGGTCGATCATCCCACTTCCGGAGCGACTTCGGCATCTTGTCTGTATATACTCCATTGCTTTATTGTTGTGGGGACGATACATCGCATTTACAGGAAAACACAGCCCCATAACTCTGCCCCCAAGTTCCAGCGACATGGAATGAATACCAATAATTAAAACACCATTATTTCTGTCATATACATCATTAAAGTTATCACAACCAGTTACTCTAAATATTTCATTAATTCTTTTGTCATTCCAGAACCAGGCAATACCGGTTTCAAATAATGCAATCCCTAAAGATGATAGATTACTTGCGACCATACTCTCTATCTGGATTTTATTTCTGTCAGGAAAACATAATTCTAAATTTTTTTTAATTATGGATACCCGCCTTTTCAGGAATAAACCAGAAAAACGACCTAACTTATCGCCTAAAAACACAAGCCATGGATAAGGCATCTGAACCAAACAGAAAAGCAATAGGATACCAATCCAGGTTAAAATGTACCTTGGGTGAAGAAGCCTGATAGAAAATTTATTCAGAGAATACATTTTTTCCTGACAAGTAATAATTACTACATAATAAAAAGGCCTGATAATATTATCAGGCCTTGGAATTTAGTTTTTCTATTGCCTGGACAACAGCATCACCGTTTTACAAAAAATGCATTTTGCTCCATGCGGATTTGATGCAGAAACATCAAAGTGCGAAGTTCGGTATTGTGTTCCACTGCAACAGGGGCACTGAAAAAACAGTGCTATTATCATTGGTGCGCCTTAGAGACCCACCACATTTGATGCAGACGGACCTTTTGCCCCGTCTTCAATATTGAAGGTAACATTCTGACCTTCAAATAATGTTTTGAAGCTGTCACTCTGGATCGCAGAGAAGTGAACAAACACATCTTTGCTGCCGTCAGCCGGAGTGATGAAGCCAAAACCTTTCGATTCGTTAAACCATTTTACTGAACCAGTCATTGTATTAGACATAGAATTTCCTTTAATTTTTTGATTGCCATAAGGCATATGAGGTTTGTTTTTTATTTTTACTTATGGGAATTAATTAGAAGGAATTCGCAATGAAGTGGTATCGAGGATAACGCTAAATGGTGAACGACTTTAAACTGACTAGCATAAATAGGCCTGTACTTCCAAACCAGTGACCCCATTAAGCCACAGATGATCACAAATAGCAAACTTTATTATTTTATCCCTCGGATGTTACGTATCACTACACGTAAATCACGACTGATTTTAACCAATTATCTTATCTGTTTATCAACATAAAAAAACCCCGTAAAAACGGGGTTTCAGTTTGTAATCAATACGACACAGAAATAACTCTGATCACAATAGCGTCTTTTTTACGATCGTAAAGCATTAATTTTTAAATCATGTAATTTATTCATAAATGTCCGCATACCTCCACGATGTGATGTACCGTCCATTTCCAGTTTTACATCTCCCATTATGAGCATTCCTTCCACCAGCCCTTCTGCCTTCTGGAGTTTTTTCCCTATGTGAGTGTCTGAGCACCCGTATTTCTTCGCCAACCGGATAAACGTTTTGCCGAAAACATAGTAGTCAAAAAGCAGATCATGCATATCGCTGTTGCGGATGTTCAGTTTTGCCATAATGCCGGATATCACCAGTGCATCATTATCAGTACATTGCTGACGACTCTTAACCTTTACGGGGATAAGCCCTTTAAACCCGGCGGCAATTGATGACCAGGTTACAGATTCCGGGTTATCCGCAACCCATGCCCCCCAGCGTTCTAATATCATCTGAATATTGCTCATCGTTTATCTCTCCGCGCTCCGTACAGCGCATTAACCAAAAACACCGATCCCGTATGACCGGTTCATAAATCTAAACAACAACTCCAGCTGACTGCCGTGTTTCCGCTCCCAGGCGTTCACATCCCGGTGTAACTCGTCATGGTGAATACGGCACAGCGGGATGGTGAAAATGTCGTGTGCCTTTGTGCCGGTACCGCCGGTGCCGTGCCCGATGATGTGATGCGGGTCATCTGCCTGCTGACCACATACGCAACACGGCTGACTCTTCACCCATTGCAGGTACTTCGGACACTCCCAGCGCTTTAACTTCGGGATCCGCATAAAACTTGCTGGTGGTTCCGGCTCTATATCAGGAACAATGACAGGTTTTATCTGCTCAACGATGTCCTGAACAATCCGGTTGTGTGAGCGCGCCCGGTGAACGATGGAATGCTCCGTCATGGTGCCGGTTATCTCTTCTTCCGGTGACTGCATCAGAATGTAAGAGCAAATAAAGGCCGGAAGATGCTCACTGACACGATGCATCACAGACCAGGTGAACAAATCGGAAGGATTCAGAAGATGGCCGCCGGGCAGCCGTAAATCGGTAAAGATACTGCGTGCCGCAAATGCCCGCTGGTTGCGTAACAGAATTTTGTCCGCCTGCTGCTGGCAGCATTCCCCCTTCCTGAGAATATTGTCATGATGCCAGCACGTCCGGATAAAACCGTCTTTGTGGCGGGTCATGGTCAGTTCATGGTGATGATACGGATCTGCTTCGTCGTCAATCTGGCAATGATTTACTGATGAAACGTAATGACGAAATCCCTGTAAACCACCGGCAGCTTTTACCACGGCGGGATTGTCCAGGAAACGCAGTACCCGCTCATCTGTCAGCAGCGGCTGTGCATCTGCCGGAACGCGACCGGACGGAACGCCATCCATTGAACGGGGAGCCGCACTGACAACATAACGGGCACCGTTCCGGAAGTTGCAAATTTCACCACCGGGATTAAACATCAGGATCCGGGTATCTTTCTGAACAAAGCCGGTTAACAGGTAATTCATCAGGCCACCGCCGGAGTCATCATCAGTGCCAGCAGTTCCGCTGATTTGCTCTCAAAGAAATGCGGCTGCGTTTCCCTCGGGTTCGCCGGAGATGTGATATTTTTGCCGTACAGAAGCCCCTTTGATGTAACAGACCAGAACAGTTTTTGTGTTCCCTTCGAACCCGGACGGGCTTTCTGTTCGACAATCCCCAGTTCAGCAAGACGTTTGTATGCTTTAGTCGCAGACAAGGCTGCATTGTGATTTTTCAGCAGCGTAGTCAGAGAGGTTGTCGGTCTGCTGGAGCCATCCACCGCGCCCGCCGGTGCATCAATCGCATAGGAGGGAGCCAGATCCGGAAGACCAGCCATTTTTTGCAGTTTCTGATACCCGCCCAGTTTTGAGGAATTCGACAGATTCAGCGTTTTCGCCATAGACTCCAGCAGGATAGCGCCTGCCTGTACCTTATCGGCCAGCTGTACCGCCTGCTGTGTTCCGGCCACCGCATCGAACGTACGGATTACTTTCAGGTTGAACAGCGGGCTTATCCACATGGCATAGGCATAAACAACCTCACGGGCAACATATGTCCCCTGCTCCGTACCGCCGCGAATGGTGTTTACAGAGGCGATGCTCATATCTGAGCATCGGTCGATTTCTGAACACAATGCCTGTGTTGATTCCATCCGCATAAAGTTAGATGGCTTATGGCGCTCTTCACCCCCGGCGGCACGGTGTAAATCATTCAGGCAATAGCGACCGGCCATGTCCCGGCGCACATTAATACCGTCAACAATAATCAGATTGCTCATCGTTTATCTCTCCGCTCATTAAGCGCAGCCGTATACTGCGCCTCACATCGCCAGACCGTTTTTTCTTCTCAGTTCCCGCTGTTTTGCCGTGAAGGCCGTAAACAACCGGTTATAGACAGATACAAATTCCCGTTCGGTGAGAGTGGCCCGGTTCTCTTCCGGTACCGGGTCCGTACAGCGGACCTTTTTTACTCCCCGCCGACAGGCTGCCACCAGTTCCTCATATTCACGGACTTTCTCCTGTGCATCCGGCAATATCCGGAAAGCCATCCGGTCATTCCCCCGCCACCGGGTCGGCGTGACCGCTTCAATCTTCGCTAAAACCCTGACAGCTGACTGGCTGATACTGCGTGATACGCCGTATTTCTCCATGATGTACCCGGAAGTGATTTCAGTTCCGGCCGGTTCCTCTGCCGCAATTCGGGTGTAAAGCATCATCACGCAGCCTCCCGTTCTTTTGCGGCCTGCTCTGTGGCCTGTTTCCAGTACCCGCGAAATGCTGCTCGTCCGGCAATTTCATTCATCCGCCCAATGTAGGATTTGTATTTTGCGACCAGCTCCTGTACGCGGTTTTCTGGCTTCCAGTCGGAGGATGAGAACATTTTTCTGAAGACTTCATCGCACTCGGTGGTGTCGATGTTCTTTGAGTCCGCAGAGCGTTTAAATCCGGCGGCCGTATTCAGCCAGTATCTGAAACCGGAGTTCCAGCAGACATACTGCGTACCCTTGCTGGCGTGGTAATCGCTGAACTTCTGAAACTCGTCCTGAATGTCCAGACCGGCGGCTTTGGCCTGCTCAATGTGTTCTGGTGTCGGAGCAAAGTTTTCCGGCATCACGGTTTTGCTTTTGGCTTTTCCGCGAACAGGATTAATATTTTTATTATCTGGATCTATGACTGGATCATGACTGATTCCGGGTGCAGCTCCTGCACCACTACCGGAACCATTTGCACCACCCGGTGCATCTGCTGCACCAGTCCGGGAACCATTTGCACCACTCCCCCCCGCAGGGTTTGCACCACAGGGTGCAGGAGATTCACCACTCACAGCGGTAGCATCCAGGCACAGATGATAAATATTTGACTGGTTCAGACCGTTGGCCGATTTTCGTGACTCAACACGAACCAGCCCCATTTTCACCAGGGCATTGATGTGGTTCTGCACTGAGCGTTCAGATATTTCACACTGCTCAGCAATGTACGGCACAGACGGCCATGATTCCCCCTGGTCGTTGGCATTGTCCGCCAGTTTGACCAGTACCAGTTTTCGCAGCGGGTTGCCTGTTTTTATCTGCAAAGCCCGTGCAGTTAAAATCATGCTCATGGTTTCACCTCATCCGGACAGCGTGTATACCGTTCCTGAAAGATTTTCAGCGGTTCAAAGCACGGGTGCTCATAACCGTCACGCATGAAAATCACCCAGCCGTTTTCCCGGTCATACCGGATAACACGGACTTTCCGTCCCCGCTTATCGGTGTAATACCGGTTCAGATTGTCAGCTGTTTCTTCAGGCATGCTGACCTCCGCTGCGGTAATAAAACTGTGACCAGCTGTCCTCCACCTTTTGCCGGTCTACCATTTCCGGTTTTTTCCGGTAGTTGTCGGCTGTGCCACCAGCAGGTATGCTTTCAATATAACGAAACGGTTCATTACCAATAACGAGGCATTTAAATTGCTTTTCTGGTTCTGAATGAGTTAATCTGCTCATGCGTTTATCTCTTCACACAAATTGATATAGCGCGACCGAAGCCGGAGGCCGTATACCTTCGGCTTCACCCTTTCTTCCGGTAAATTTCGATAAGCGAATGCCTGTATTCAGTTTCTGCGGCAATGCACCGGTTATGTTTCCTGATAATCTCAACAGCTTCTTTTTCATCGATATACCCGTCATTCGAAATTGATTCCCCGATACACGCATTCAGCGCGGCCTTTCTCTGGTCTACCCGCATACGCAGATCATGCAGTTCAACGCTGTCCAGCGCCCCGGCATCCGGCTTTTGGTATGAAATGCGGCCTATACGCTCATTGAAGTAATCAGCTAAAAATTTCTCTTCTGACAGGTCTTCCAGTGTTTCTAACTGTCCCAGTGTGAAATAACCGGTACCGTTTTTTTCGTAAAGGCGATTACGGAACGCGGGTAATCTGATATTCAGAATAGCCGCCAGGGCTTCATGACCGCCCGGGCAACTTTCCACAAAGTCAGAAACCCGTTGTTTAAGATCCACAATTCGAATTTCTTCCGGTAATTTATTTTTCATTGCTGCTATCCTGTGTTTTATTGTCAGAACCAAAGCCACTGACAGAATGCTTTGCGGGGCATCCGGTAAATTTTGCCGGGATTTTTTCTGTGAAACCGGTTTGCTTTTAATTGATGAAACCTCATCCAGCGTCTGCGCTTTGCTAATATTCTCGGACTGATACACATGCTGAAATAAATCCCGAGCGGGAACAGCACCAGAAACTGAAATAACATCAACCAAAGGAGTAATTCGAAATGCTCAGCAGCTTCTGGGGTGAGTTCATATTGATTTTCAACGCTAACCCGCGTCTGATTACCCTGATTTGGACTGCTTGTTGGGCGGTAATCTCTTTCGGACTGGGTGTTTGGGCCGGTCACTACCTCGCCAAAAAGCGGGACCGAAGAAAGGAATTTAATGCTGTCGCTGATCCGCTGTTCCTCAGGCTCGACAAATTTCTCGACGAATGCAGGGAAGATAAACGAGACATGCCGAACATCACCAGAGATGACTTCAGAACCCTGCGCCCGCACTTGTCCACCAGTCAGTGCAATCGCTATAACGCAGCCGTAGACGCATTTTTTGGTGCTCTTGACCAATTTTCCGAGTACGACGGAAGAATTGTTCCGATCATCAGTGACCCCAAGAGCGTGATCCCCACCATTACCGACTTGCTTGTTTTTGTTAAACACCGCTAATACTCTCATTGCCTACTCACTTTCAGATTGGGTTGTAGTTAACCGTGCTTTTCCGTGCTGCTATGCTGATAAAGTGCAGGGTTGTACTTGAGCTTTCCTTTTGTAATCTTCTCTATTTCATACGCCCTGCCTTTCGGAATCACGTCATCCCATCCGGATACAGAGGGGTGCTTTATTCCAAGGGCATCCGCTGTTTTGCAGATACCGCCAAAGTAGTTAATGACATCCGCTTTTTTCATATGAAGTTCCTGATAAGTCAGTTACATACAAAATGTAAGATATCCTACATAACAATGTCAAGATTCCTACATTTCATTTTGGTAGGATTGCCTACATGGAAATAAATGAAAGAATACGGCTAAAACGCCGCGAACTTGGAATGACTCAGCAAGCACTGGCAGATAAGACCGGTGTAAATCGCGTGACTGTTACTGGGTGGGAAAAAGGTGACTACCAACCAAACGGAGTGAACCTGCAACAACTAGCAGAAGCATTAGAAACTAATGCCAAATGGCTCACTGATGGTGTGACAGATGAACAAACAAATGTCAGCTTTTCAAAATTCAACAACCCTCGTGGTGAATACCCTTTAATTTCATGGGTTAGTGCAGGTAATTGGTGTGAGGCTCTGGAACCGTATCACCGGAAAGTAATTGATAAATGGTACGAGACGACCGTGTATTGCTCTGAAGAATCTTTCTGGCTTGAAGTAAAGGGAGACTCTATGACTTCTCCATCAGGCCTGAGTATCCCCGAAGGAATGGTGATTCTGGTCGATCCGAGAGTTGAACCAGTATCAGGAAAGCTCGTCGTGGCAAAAATCGACTCTGACAATGAGGCTACATTTAAGCAGTACATTGTTGATGCCGGTAATCACTATCTTAAGCCACTAAATCCACAATACCGAATGATAGAAATAAACGGAAATTGCCGGATCATCGGTGTTGTTGTTGATGCAAAGATCGCCCGCCTGCCATAACCCGCAGAAATCTGTAAACCCCGGCCTGGGGTTTATTTTTCCACCTCAATGTAAGTTTTCCTACAAAACCTTGACACAGAAATGTTGGATATCCTACATTTGTACTATCGAAATGTAGGAGAGTAATTAATGCAAAGCGAACCAATCATCACCACCAACAACATGTCAGCAGACGAAGTTGCTGCGTGGATCACTGAAAAAGCCCGGGCGCTTCAAAAACTGCAATCACTCCGTGCTGAACGCCAAAGAGAGATCCGTGACCACGAGCGCACTATGGCCCGCCTCGATGAAGACATCGCCAGATGGGAAGACTTCTGTGCTTTAACAGTACAACCGCAGTAACGGCTGCGTATCTGAATAACTGTGTGAAGAGTAAGGCGACAAAATAATAACGGTGTAATCCCTTGTTCGCGGCTGTGCAGCTCTGAACCTTAAAACGGAGGAGCGATGATAATGTCCGTCTGCCAGCCGCAATTTTTTAAATCGCCAATAACAAATTCTATTGAGGAGACAGACGCAATGGACTTTAGTCAGTTGCCAAGAAATATTCAGGAAATCGCTGTCGATTTTTTGGAGGAAATAAGTCCGGATGATAAAGAGCCATCCCTGAAAGTCATCACATTGATAAGAAATGGATTTACAGACATGTATCAGGCAATTGCATCTGAAAATGCTCAGTAAACCATACTGTCAATAACCAGAAATTAAATACATTACAGCCGGTTAAAAAATTATTTTATTCCGTTTATCCGGCGGAATTATTGCTGCCCCGCACCGGGAAAAAATAAATTAATACGATATAAAATCATTATCACTGATAAGGAACTGTCTATGTCAAAACAGGATAACCCAAGTGTTAAGATTAATATTACTGTGACCTTAAATGAAGCACCCTGCATTAATGTTGAGGTAAGTAAGGAATTCAACATACCTGAAAATTCACCTTATATAGCCTCTTTTTTAGAAAAAATCGGTGAACATATTGCCAGCGAAGGGACGACTACAGAGGCTATAAAAAAAGCAATAAAAGACACCATTAAAAAAAGAAATATTCACTGAAGCTACGCTCTTCTTATATCTGAACAGTCTTAATCGTATACGGTGATGTGCAGAGTGTGACTATGAAAATGTTAACTTTGGATGAATGGGCAGAAGACCGGTACAGGAGCCGCCCGCCTAAACTGGGAACATTACAGCGGTACGCCCGATGTGGTCTGTTTTTCCCACCGGCACAGAAAGAAGGTGGTATTTGGCGCGTGAGAGAAGATGCCGAACTTGTCGGTAATTTAATCTCACCGGTGATCAGCAAAAGTGACAATCCCAGGCTGCAAAGGATTTTAACTGATGGCTGCCAGACCCCGTAAAAATAATATCGATATCCCCAACCTGTACCCGTTTTTCAGCAGGAAAACCAGCAAGGTGTACTGGCGCTACAGACATCCCGTCACCGGGAAATTCCATTATCTCGGTGACAACGAGGAAGAGGCCAAAATAATTGCGGTTGAGGCTAATCTGCGTCTTGCTGAACAGCGAAGCCGTCAGGTAATGGCGATCAGTGATCGGATGGCAAAAATAAAAGGCAAAGAAATCACTGTTAATACCTGGCTGGATCGGTACCAGAAAATCCAGGCGGAGCGTCTGGCAGATGGTGAAATAAAACAGAATACCTTTAAACAAAAACAGAAACCTGTAGCACTGATGCGTCATGCGTTGTCACAAAAACCATTACCGGCAGTCGATGCCCGCGATATTGCCGATATTCTGGATCAGTATAAGGCCAGTGGTCAGCACCGGATGGCTCAGGTTGTCCGTTCGGTCTTAATCGATGTCTTCAAAGAAGCGCAGCATGCCGGTGAAGTTCCGCCGGGATATAACCCTGCTCTCGCGACAAAGCAACCACGGAGAAAGGTAACCCGGCAACGACTTAACCTGGAAGAATGGCAGAAAATTTATGATATCGCCTGTAAGGACCATAAATATCTCGGAAATGCCATGTTGTTGGCTGTTGTTACCGGACAGCGCCTCGGAGATATTTCAGAAATGAAATTCCGTGATATATGGGATGATCATCTGCATGTCATCCAGCAAAAAACCGGAACGCGGCTTGCTATCCCCCTTTCCCTCCATTGTGATGCACTCAATATCAGCCTGCGGGATGTGATTGCCGGATGCCGTGATCTGTATGTCAGCAAATATTTAGTCCACTACACACGAAACACATCACAGTCACAACCCGGCGGACAGGTAACCGCAAATACCCTGACCACCAACTTTAAAAAAGCCAGAGATAAAACCGATATCGATTGGGGAGAAGGTACGCCAGCAACATTTCATGAAATGCGGTCATTGTCAGAGCGTTTATACCGGGAACAGGGAATTAATACCAAAAACCTGTTGGGGCATAAAAACCAGCAGCAAACCGATAAATATCATGATGATCGTGGCAAAGATTGGATAAGGGTATTGATATAATATTTTATTAACCCATAGTTAAACTCGTATATCTAGCTTCCAAGCTACAGCCGGGCTTGTGTCAGAAGTAAACCTTTTAACATCAGAATGTGTTAATCAATGGGAGCCGGTCATCATAAAAGCACTTAAGGATCAAAATTCCGAAAGTGCCTCTCACTATTTTTTACTTAACAAGTTTAATTGTTATGCCAGAGTTAGGGCCAGGAGGAACACCTAATGCCGTATCTACGCCTGGGTTATTACGTAAATCCTCAAGGATTTCTTCAGGTCGGAACTTTTTCCCAATTATAGCTTGAGATCCCGGACGAGGTTTTTCTGAGTGTCTTGCTCGGTAAGCTTCAACAAATTCAATCCCTTCTGCTTTTGCTCGCGAGCTTAAGCCTCGGGCATATAAACGATTGAATTCTCCTTCAGCTAAAGTTTGAGCTGCAGTATAAGGGACTTTAACTTGAATAATCTCAGTGCTATTAGGTTTTTTTCGAGGATAATGGGTAGCCAATAATCCTCTATTTAGGATTTCTCGCTCAAGCCATGCATCATCATGTTGAGATGCTTCTTCCAATAAAGATGGCCACACTGCTTTACCTTGATCAGTAAGAAAATTACTCAAATAAAAACTATTATTCTCTTGATCAAGTTTAATCTCTCTGAGCATGAATTTCTTGGTTGAATCATCTAAATTAATATAATTTAAAGGCATAAAACCCCCTGCTATTATGTGAACAAAAATAAAACCTTAATTAGAGAATTTAATTATGAACCATGTTACGTAACTAGTAATTTTAATGCAAATGAAAAATTTATATTTTGTAAATAGCTATTTTAACATTACCTGAAATCCGTTTATTTTCAACTATAAAATATTAGTCAGGGAAATAATATCAGTTTGAAAACTTTAATTACTGATGAATCCACCGCTTTTAATGATTGAGTACAGTACTTTTTCCAAATATCATCAATTTTTTCAAAAAACCTCCTTTATCGCATAATTTTCAAAACTTATTTCTGCAAAGCAAGCTTTGTGTTTTCATTCAAAATCTACTTAATCAATTTAATATCATTGATATTCCATACTACTGTACTTTTATTTTCAATTATAATGAGTGACATTATCGAATCTATTTTGACGAAAAACATCATCTACTTTCAGACCAGAATCAGCTAGTGCAAAACTATTAACGACTTGGAGCTTCAATAAAACGGAATTTTTATCGTGGCCTCTGCTGTTTCAGAGCAGAAAATCTAATTATAGCTGTCATATTTAGGGGAAGAGTGCAGTGGATAAGGATATTGACCTGATACTTTATTAATTATTCCTTCTAGTATAAGTACCGATAAAATGATGTCTATCTGTATAAGGGAGTTGTAATTTACTATAATAAATATTATTATCTCTCCGCTACCACTCCGGGCACCTTTTGTCCCTACACGTTAGTCATGCTCGTACGAGGTGTACGGGGCTGGCCGGTGGTAAACCGGCGACGTAGAAGGAGTCCGGTATGAAACAGAAAACCGTTCTGGTGCGCAAGTATCAGCGTTTTCGGTTAGGCCGCTGGGAGGACGTGTGCATGCACATGCGCTCCCTGCCTAATCGTTAATGTCATGTCCCCGGTAGTGGTAGCACTTCAGGTTTCAACCATCATCATGTTGTAGTGTTCTATATCCCCCGTCTCCTCAAATACCCTCCTAAACATCTCAATATACATATCTGCTGATGATTCTTCATGAAGACGAATGTTACGGCTATCTGCATGCGAATGACGGTTGATAAAACGGTAAAAAGCATGAAATCTAGGTTCTCGATTATTCTCTGCCAGAGTATTCAATGCAGTGTAAAGACGTTCACTTTTCCCTGAAAAACTGAAATAATGTTCAAGTATCTGGCGCATTACGTTTGGAATAATGACACCCGAAGGTCCGTCGTTACTAGCCTTGCGTAATACATACCAGAGAGCCTGATAGTCGTTAAGTAGATCCTTCTCTGTAATAGAACTGACACAGCTGAACTGATCTTTGGTAACATGATATAATTGCCAATCTACTGGTTTTTTCCCTGCAGGCCTGCTTCCACTTGAGAGCAGAAGCTCTTGAAAGAAGAACAAACTATGTGTGAGTATCATCACCTTTCCGGCACGCCGAGGTTTAATTACTTCGTGCTGTATCAGCATGGCTACTTCAAAAATATAATTCTGGGACAAGCTGGAGATTGGGTCATCAATAACAATAAAACTAGGTCGATTATCAGATTGGTTGCGACTATTCCGCCCCTTGCATGTTTCTATAAAATACAAAAAGGCGATTAATGTTTTCTCTCCTTCGCTAAGAGTCTGAAATACTTGACGATTTGAGTTTTCTCCTATTCTGCTGAGCCGGTAAGATTCAACGCCCTCATCACATCTAACGATCCTGAAACTATCTACGCCTAATGAAGTCAACGTATTGTTAATATTCTGTATTGTATTATCTATATTGACAGTTTTTGCATATCTCAGAGCTATTTCTTTTTCAGTATTCTCGATATTTTCTGTAATGTACTCTGATTCAGCTTCTTGAGTTCTTCTAGCTTCCTGTAATGCAGCCAATTCAGCATATTGTTGCTCAATTACATCAGAGGAAAGGTGGCGTATATATGCAAAAACTCGGTTTGTCAGTAACGCACGCTCTGTTGTGTAGTTCTCCGCCAATCGGTTGTTATCACTTATTTCACCGTTCAGTTCCGCAAGCGCCTGCTGCAAGATTAGTGTTTCATCAAGGATGCTTCGTGGACTGATACATATAGAAGGTTCTGCAAGCTTCTGTGAAATCACATTCTGGTTAAACTGGACAAGTTGTTCAAATTCAGATAACAGCACGAGCACAGGTGATTGAGTGCCTACTATAGGACATTTATTCAGCGCCTCACGCAAGCGAGGAAATAAGCTCTTCCACTCGGAGTATCGCTTCTCCAACTGTCTCAGCGCACTTATAGCGGTTTCCCATGAATGATCGAATAACGCGGTAATTTCTTGTTGAAGATGTTCGCCATTTACAGGTGACTGGCAAAATGGACAGATATCACCTTTAAGCCACTCTGTTCCTCGCGCTATCCAGTCGCTATTGCTGAGCCGCCTTACTGCAGCAGCCAAAACACTATCACCCGATGGCACCAATGGCTCTTCCAGCAAAGTAAGTTCCTCCTCTGTAAATATGAAAGGAGAAAAACTCTCAATAGGTTGAACACGGCTACCTTGGCTGTTTTCCAGACGCTTTAGTTCTTCACATAAAGCAGCTGTACTGGTAACAATAACATCAGATGATGACATGATTTTATGGTAAAGGCTTTCAGTACGTTTTGCTCCTCCCATCAGAGCAGCCACGGCTGAAGACCTTATTTCAGCAGAACTGCTAAAAATACGCTCAGCACAATTACTACGAATTCTTTTCTGATCAGCAGTATTTTCTAGCAGAGAGGTGCTGTTGGTCTGTTGTGTAATGCGCAGATCACTGGCTCTTGTTTCCAATGCTTCGATTTCAGCAGCAATAACCGTATTTTCTTTACTAAGTGTAAAAATACCGGGTTGAGCCGCCTGGCCATGAAAAAGATCTTCAACAAACTGGTGATTGAATACAAGATATCGCATATCTAGTTGAGGATGAAACCTGCATTGTTCATATTCATCACTATCCGGTCGATAAAAAAATCCGGATATCGTCGATTTACCGGCTCCATTCTGACCATAAACCAAGGTAACATAACTGCTGATATCAATCTGAGTTGCTTTATCACGGGAATAACTACGTACCCCACGCAGAGAGAGTATGCTCATCGTCCAATCCCTGTAGTTTGAATATATAAACATCATACTGATTAGAGAAAAATCTGAAAGCTATCTCTATATGAATGCTGATAATTCTTTTAACAAAACATCTCAATAAGAGTAGTTTTCATGAATGCACTCACATCAAAAATACACTTTTCAATACTAATCATTTTCTGTATGCAACAGATAGGATGCTACCCTATCAGAGTGAGGCAGTTCCGTGCCAGAGATAAAATGACATGAGCGATTAGCTCCTTCAAATATTCAACCGTCAACTCACTATAATTTACTTATTGTTATCAATGGGCTATGCGTACTTTTAATAAAATATCAGAGAGTATAGAAACTCAAGTATAAGCGCATTAAGATACATCACATAATCCATTAATTAATAGATTTTTTAGCTGAAACGTAAAATTTATATTGAATAAAGCTTAGTGCGAGAATAAATACTTTGAGAATTGTGCAGAAGCAATCCATAACTAACAAATCACTAGCTATTCTTATAAAAATAAGACTTATTTTTTGTATTTTCATGGAAATACTCACAAATTAGTTGGCACAAAGTCTACTTTTCACTCACGTTAGATATACACAAATCGTACAAATTTCATACCGTTTTGCTAAATCATTTTGCAAACTTTTTGATAACCGTTTCAGACTGAACAATAAAAAACGGGAACCAATAAGTTCCCGTTAACTATTTCACCGTAAACTTAATTACATGTGTTTGATGATTGCGTCACCAAACTCTGAGCATTTCAGGAGTTTAGCGCCTTCCATCAGACGTTCGAAATCGTAGGTGACGGTCTTGGCAGCGATTGCCCCTTCCATTCCTTTAACGATTAAGTCAGCGGCCTCAAACCAGCCCATGTGGCGCAGCATCATCTCGGCGGAGAGAATTTCTGAGCCCGGGTTGACTTTGTCCTGACCGGCGTATTTTGGTGCCGTGCCGTGGGTGGCTTCAAACAGTGCGCACTCATCACCGATGTTGGCGCCCGGTGCGATACCGATACCGCCGACCTGTGCCGCGAGGGCGTCGGAGATATAGTCTCCGTTGAGGTTCATACAGGCGATAACGTCATATTCTGCCGGACGCAGCAGGATTTGTTGCAGGAACGCATCCGCGATCACGTCTTTGATAATGATCTGTTTGCCGGTTTTCGGGTTTTTCAGGCTTAACCACGGGCCACCGTCCAGTAACTCGCCGCCGAATTCTTCACGGGCCAGTTCGTATCCCCAGTCTTTGAAGGCACCTTCGGTGAACTTCATAATGTTGCCTTTATGAACCAGGGTGACAGAATCACGGTCGTTATCAATCGCGTAGTTAATCGCGGCGCGAACCAGGCGTTTTGTCCCTTCTTCGGAGCACGGTTTGATACCGATACCGCAATCCTGCGGGAAGCGGATTTTGGTCACGCCCATTTCATCCTGCAGGAACTTGATCACTTTGTCTGCTTCCGCAGAACCGGCTTTCCACTCGATACCGGCGTAGATGTCTTCCGCGTTTTCACGGAAAATCACCATGTCGGTCAGTTCAGGGTGTTTTACCGGGCTTGGCGTACCGGCGTAGTAACGCACCGGGCGCAGACAAACATACAGATCCAGAATCTGGCGCAGTGCCACGTTCAGGGAGCGGATACCGCCGCCGACCGGGGTGGTCAGAGGGCCTTTGATGGCCACGCGGTAGTCACGGATAAAATCGAGGGTTTCATCCGGCAGCCAGACATCACTGCCATACAGTTTTGTGGATTTCTCACCGGTGTAGATTTCCATCCAGGAGATTTCACGCTTACCGCCATAGGCTTTTTTTACAGCGGCATCAACAACTTTAATCATTACCGGCGTTACATCAGCCCCGATTCCGTCCCCTTCAATAAACGGGATAACCGGATTGTCCGGAACGATTAATTTGCCTTGTGCGTCAATGGTAATTTTAGCGCCTTTCGCCGGAACAACTACTTTGCTTTCCATCAACCTCTCCTTAATGTTATGTAAGCGCAATGCTTTGTTAATTTTTTGTAATGGCACTGTCAATACTACTTGAATAATCGCGTCACGCAAATCCTAACTGTTTTAAGCTATAATGTAAGTCTCATTTTTTATAAAAAAGATATCATGGCTGTCATACAACCCAAAATCCGCACGACCGGAAAAAAACACTCACACCCGGCAGCGCAACGCCATCTGAATAAGCCTGTCCGTAAACGCGGCCCGCGCAAAATGGTTTTGTTTAATAAGCCGTTTGATGTACTGCCGCAATTTACCGGTGAAGCCGGGCAGAATACGCTGAAAGACTATATCCCGATCAAAGATATTTATGCCGCCGGGCGTCTGGATCGCGACAGCGAAGGGTTATTGATTCTGACGAATGACGGTGTTTTGCAGGCCCGGCTGACACAGCCTGCTCATAAAGCAGAAAAAGTGTATTACGCGCAGGTGGAAGGGATACCGGATGAGGATGCACTGAATCAGTTACGTAATGGTATTACCCTGAATGATGGCCCGACCCGCCCGGCCGGTGCGGAAATTGTTGCTGAGCCGGCATGGCTGTGGCCGCGTAATCCGCCTATCCGTGAACGTAAATCCATCCCTGTGACCTGGCTGAAACTGACACTCAGAGAAGGCCGCAACCGCCAGGTGCGCCGGATGACCGCACATATCGGACATCCGACTCTGCGCCTTATCCGCTGGCAGATCGGCGATTATACCCTGGACGCACTGAAACCCGGTGACTGGAGAAGTATTAATGACATTTAAGCCCCATATTACCGTGGCCTGCCTGGTCAGCGCCGGTGAAAAATTTCTGGTGGTGGAAGAAACCGTTAACGGCAACGCCACCTGGAACCAGCCCGCCGGACATCTGGAAGCCGGAGAATCCCTGATTGCTGCCGCAGAGCGCGAGCTGTATGAAGAAACCGGGATCCGTGCCACCCCGGATGCCCTGCTGAAAATCCATCAGTGGGTCGCACCGGACGGCACACCGTTTATCCGTTTTCTGTTCCGTGTGCTGCTGGACAGTGAATGTGAGACGCACCCGCAGGACAGCGATATCGACTGCTGCCACTGGGTCAGTGCGGATGACATTATTCACAGCCCGATCCTGCGCTCCCCGCTGGTAAAAGAAAGTATGTTTGCCTGGTTTGCCGCAGAACCGCTGCCGCTTTCGCTGCTGGGAACGTTCGGTGATGCATTCGGGGAACCGGTTTCGCCGTAATACACTGCGAAAAAAGTGCCGGACCCGCACCTGAGTGATGCACCGCTGTGCGTATCATGGTAAAGTACGGCGCTTGTTTTTTTCCCCGGTTCTTCTTCGCGTCACAATTTGCGGAGCAGACCGAATCGCCGCGAGATCAGCCATGTCAGATAACAGCCAGAAAAAAGTCATCGTCGGAATGTCCGGCGGTGTGGATTCCTCCGTTTCAGCCTATTTACTGCAGCAGCAGGGTTATCAGGTGACCGGGCTGTTTATGAAGAACTGGGAAGAGGACGATGATACCGAATACTGTTCCGCCGCCGCCGACCTGGCGGATGCGCAGGCCGTCTGCGATAAACTCGGCATTGAACTGCTGACCATCAACTTCGCGGCGGAATACTGGGATAATGTGTTCGAGCATTTCCTGGAAGAATATAAAGCGGGACGCACACCAAACCCGGATATTCTGTGTAATAAAGAAATCAAATTCAAAGCCTTCCTGGAATACGCCGCAGAGGATCTCGGGGCGGATTATATCGCTACCGGGCATTATGTGCGCCGCCGTGATATCAACGGTACCACGCAGCTACTGCGCGGCCTGGACAGCAATAAAGATCAGAGCTATTTCCTGTATACACTGAGTCACGACCAGGTGGCACAGAGCCTGTTCCCGGTCGGGGAACTGGAAAAACCGGAAGTCCGCCGCATTGCGGAACAATTAGGGCTTATCACTGCAAAGAAAAAAGATTCCACCGGGATCTGCTTTATCGGTGAGCGTAAGTTCCGTGATTTCCTCGCCCGCTATCTGCCCGCCAAACCGGGCCCGATTATGACCGTTGATGGTCAGGAAATCGGTCAGCATGACGGACTGATGTATCATACTCTCGGCCAGCGCAAAGGGCTGAAAATCGGCGGAACCCGTGAAGGTTCAGACGAGCCGTGGTATGTTGTCGATAAAGATGTTGAAAACAATATTCTGATTGTCGCACAGGGCCACGAACACCCGCGTCTGATGTCTGCCGGACTTATCGCGCAGCAGCTGGACTGGGTATCACGGGAGCCGCTGACACAACCGCTGCGCTGTGTGGTGAAAACCCGTTACCGTCAGGAAGATATCCCCTGTACTGTCACCCCGCTCGGCGATGATAAAATCAGTGTCCGGTTTGATAACCCGGTTGCTGCGGTCACGCCGGGTCAGTCCGCTGTCTTTTATCAGGATGAAGTCTGCCTGGGCGGCGGGGTCATTGAAGCGCGTATTACGGAGTGATTATGGCTAAAAATTACGAAGACATAACCCTCGCTCTGGCCGGGATCTGCCAGGCCGCGCGCCTGGTGCAGCAGCTGGCGCATGAAGGTCAGACCAATAATGATGCGGTTGATGTGATGATACGCAGTATCACCAATAATAACCCGTCATCCGTCCTGAATGTCTACGGCGACAATGTGCAGAATCTGCATACCGGCCTGTCTGCATTTGCCGGTATGTTCAATATGACCGGTTATCAGGGACTGAATACCGAGCTGACCCGCTATATAGGGCAATTGATGCAGCTGGAGCGCCGCCTGGATAAACAACCGGGAGCAATGGATGAACTCGGCCGCCGTATTGATAACCTTGAACACCAGCGCGACCATTTCGGTTTGTCGCAGGAAGCGATGCTGAATACTATCGCCGGGATCTATGTGGACAATATCAGCGGTCTCGGCCCGCGCATCCAGGTGACCGGCTCGCCGGAGATCCTGCGTAATACCCTGATTCAGGCTAAAGTCCGCTCGCTGTTACTGAGCGGGATCCGCAGCACCGTGCTCTGGCGCCAGGTCGGCGGCAACCGTTTACAGCTGATGTTTTCCCGTTCACGCCTGGTGGACACTGCTAAATATCTTCTCGCTCAACACTAAAATTACCGGGAGTTGCAACCAATGGAATTATCCTCACTTACCGCCGTTTCCCCTGTCGATGGCCGTTATGGTGACAAAACACGCGCACTGCGCGATATTTTCAGTGAATACGGTTTACTGAAATTCCGTGTACAGGTCGAAGTGCGTTGGTTACAAAAACTGGCGGCGTGTGCAGACATCCCCGAAGTACCGGTTTTTGATGATGACGCAATCGCTTACCTGGATGCAATTGTCGCGAATTTCGGCGAAAAAGATGCAATGCGGATCAAGGAAATTGAGCGCACCACCAACCACGACGTGAAAGCGGTGGAATATTTCCTCAAAGAAAAAGCGGAAGCGGTACCTGCCCTGCACGCAGTATCTGAATTTATCCATTTCGCCTGCACATCCGAAGATATCAATAACCTTTCTCATGCCCTGATGCTCAGCACCGCCCGCGAAACCGTACTGCTGCCGGCATGGCGTCAGATGATTGATACTGTCCGCGCGATGGCAGCGGATTACCGCGACCTGCCGCTGCTCTCCCGTACCCACGGGCAGCCTGCGACCCCGAGCACCGTCGGTAAAGAGTTTGCTAACGTGGCTTACCGGATGGAGCGTCAGTACCGCCAGTTACAACAGACCGAAATCCTCGGCAAAATCAACGGTGCGGTCGGAAACTATAACGCGCACTTATCTGCCTACCCGGATATTGACTGGCACACATTCAGCGAAGAGTTTGTCACCTCGCTGGGTATTCAGTGGAACCCGTACACCACGCAGATTGAGCCGCACGATTATATCGCCGAATTTTTTGACTGCGTGGCGCGTTTTAACACTATCCTGATCGATTTCGACCGTGATATCTGGGGTTACATTGCCCTGAATCACTTTAAACAGAAAACGATTGCCGGTGAAATCGGTTCATCCACCATGCCGCATAAAGTCAATCCGATTGATTTTGAAAACTCAGAGGGTAACCTGGGACTGGCTAATGCGGTGCTCAGTCATCTGGCAACCAAACTGCCGGTATCCCGCTGGCAGCGCGATCTGACCGACTCCACCGTGCTGCGTAACCTGGGTGTGGGGATCGGTTACTCGCTGATCGCTTATCAGTCCACACAAAAAGGTCTGAGCAAGCTGGAAGTAAACGAAAAACACCTGCGTGACGAGCTGGATCAGAACTGGGAAGTGCTGGCAGAGCCGATTCAGACGGTCATGCGCCGCTACGGTATCGAAAAACCGTATGAAAAACTCAAAGAGCTGACCCGCGGCAAACGTGTTGATGCTCAGGCTATGCAGGTCTTTATCGACGGACTGGATCTGCCTGACGCAGAAAAAGCCCGCCTGAAAACGCTGACCCCGGAAAACTATCTCGGGGATGCCATTCGTCTGGCAGACAAGTTGTAATTATTAATTCACTGATAATTAAATTGCACAGAGGCAGAGGATATCTGCCTCTTTTTTATGATTAAACGCATATCCGGCGTATTATTTGGCGTACAAGTTCCCCATCCTTCATGTAAACTGTTACAATTCACATCGTTTTCTGTTCAGATATCTGTCTTTGTAAGGAATTGTGTATGCGTGTGCTCATCGTGGAAGATAACAACTTACTCCGCCACCATCTGACGGTTCAGATCCGCGACCTCGGCCACCAGGTTGATGCGGCAGAAGATTCAAAAGAAGCAGATTATTTTCTTCAGGAAAGTCAGCCGGATATCGCGGTGGTTGATCTCGGTCTGCCCGGTGAGGATGGTATGGTGATGATTGCCCGCTGGCGTCAGCAACAGGTCAAAATCCCGATTATGGTACTGACCGCCCGCGAAAGCTGGCAGGAAAAGGTCGCCGCACTCAATGCCGGGGCGGATGATTATGTCACCAAACCTTTCCAGCTGGAAGAGATTGTCGCCCGAATGCAGGCACTGATGCGCCGTAACAGCGGCCTTGCCTCCCAGACGCTGGAACTGGGTATTTTTATGATCGATCTTTCCCGCAAAGAGTTCCTTGTCGGCGGTAACGCCGTCAAGCTGACTGCATTTGAATACACGATTATTGAAACACTGATGCGGAATAATGGTAAAGTCGTCAGTAAAGATTCCCTGATGCGCCAGCTCTATCCGGATGCCGAACTGCGTGAAAGTCACACCATCGATGTACTGATGGGGCGTCTGCGCAAGAAAATTCAGGCATTTACCGATATTGATGCCATCGTCACTGTCCGCGGACAGGGCTACCGTTTCGACGCCGGGAAGTAACAGACGCCACTTAAGCCACTGAGGTATTGCGCATGACCAGGCGGACAACGCGCCCTTTCTCTCTGCGGACCCGGTTTTTACTGGCAACCTTTGCCGTGATCCTCGCCATGACGCTCTCTTACGGTGCGGTGGCGCTGGTCGGTTACCTGGTCAGTTTTGATAAAACCACCTACACCATGCTGCGCAGCCAGAGTAACCTGTTTTACAGCCTGTCGCAGTGGGATAACGGTAAACTTAATATCCGCTTTCCGCCGAATTTCTCCCTGAATGCCCCGTCCGTGGTGCTGATTTATGATGACAATCAGAATCTGCTCTGGCAGCAGTATCATATTGACGCGCTGGAGAGAGCGATTCCGGCCAAATGGCTGACCAAAGAGGGGTTGTATGATCTGAATACCTCGCTGGAAGCCACCAAATCCCTGCTGGTCAATACCCCGCTTTTTGCCACGGAAGATATCCGGATTAATGACCTCGATGATGATAACGACGGGCGGATGATCCACTCCGTGTCTGTCAGCCGTTACGGCAAAACCGATACCCTGCCGCCGCTGACGATTGTGGTGGTGGATACCATCCCGCAGAATCTGCAGAAGACTTTCCGTGTCTGGGAATGGTTCGGCTATGTGGTGCTGGCCAACCTGTTTCTCCTCACACCGCTGATCTGGCTGGCGGCACACTGGAGCCTGCGGCCGATTAATGCCCTCAGCGGGCAGATAAGCGCCCTTGAAAAAGGCGAGCGCGAGGATCTGGATCAAACCCCGCCCAGTGAACTGCGCGGGCTGGTGCGTAACCTGAACCTGCTGCTGCACAGTGAACGGGAGCGTTATACCCGCTATCAGCGCACACTTTCGGATCTGACTCACAGCCTGAAAACTCCGCTGGCGGTGCTGCAAAGTACCCTGCGCTCACTGCGCAGCGGTAAAGATATGACCATTGAAACCGCCGAGCCGGTCATGCTTGAGCAGATCGGACGGATTTCCCAGCAGGTCGGTTATTATTTGCACCGCGCCAGTATCGGGGGTGACAATACCGTGCTGATGCGGGACATTTCCTCCGTTCCTGCGTTGATTGACAGCCTTGCCAGCGCACTGTCCAAAGTGTATCAGCGCAAAGGGGTGGATATCACCGTCGATATTCCGCCGGATATCACCTGGCTGGGGCAGCAGAATGACTTTATGGAAGTCATGGGCAATATCATGGAAAACGCCTGCAAATACTGTCTGGAATTTGTCGGGGTGACGGCACAGTGGCAGCATGATGCCGTTATTCTGATTGTCGATGATGATGGCCCCGGTGTACCGGAAGAGAAACGGGAACTGATTTTCAGCCGCGGTCAGCGGGTTGATACGCTGCAGCCGGGTCAGGGGCTGGGACTGGCGATTGTCACCGATATTCTGGAGCAGTATGACGGCGGTGCGGTTGTCACCGAAAGCCCGCTGGGCGGTGCCCGTATTACCGTGACGTTCCGGCGGCAGACTGTTCACAACGAAGACACAGACTGACAGTCAGTCTGTTGTTACCGGAAATGTATGAATATATGCATGAATACAAGATGTCTTTTTCCGTTATACTCCTTTTATCTGCCTGATCACGGCGTTTATTGAGGACGAATACATGGATTATGAACTGAATTTAGACTGGCAGACCTTTATGGAAAGCCACTGGCAAAAACGTCCGTTACTGATCAAAGGTGGTTTCCGCAATTTCCGCGACACCATTTCCCCGGATGAACTGGCGGGACTGGCAATGGAAGATGAAGTTGACAGCCGCATCGTCACCCGTTTCAACGGGAAGTGGGATGTGCGCCACGGGCCGTTTCAGGCATTTGACGGGCTGGGAGAGAAAGACTGGTCTGTCTTGGTTCAGGCCGTTGATCACTGGCATTTTCCGTCCGCCGCACTGATGAAGCCGTTCCGCTGCCTGTCTGACTGGCGGATGGATGACCTGATGATTTCCTATTCTGTGCCGGGTGGTGGTGTGGGCCCGCATCTGGATCAGTATGATGTGTTCATTATTCAGGGCCAGGGCCGCCGCCGCTGGCGTGTCGGGGAAAAAATCCCGGTGAAACAGCACGCGCCGCATCCTGATCTGTTACAGGTGGATCCGTTTGATGCCATTATTGATGATGAAATGGTACCGGGCGATATTCTCTATATTCCGCCGGGATTCCCGCACGAAGGCTATTCCATTGAGGAATCCCTGAACTATTCTGTCGGTTTCCGCGCCCCGAATGCCCGTGAACTGTTCAGTGGTTTTGCCGATTATGTGATTGCCAATGAACTCGGTAGTTACCGCTACAGCGACCCGGATCTGGCGTTCCGTGATAACCCGGCGCTGATTCAGCAGGGCGAACTGACCAAACTGCACGGTATGATGCAGGATCTGCTCGACCAGCCGGATGTATTCCGCAAGTGGTTCGGTGAGTTTATTTCCCAGTCCCGCCATGAGCTGGATCTGGCACCACCGGAGCCGGGGTACAGCCCGGATGAAATTCAGGAACTGCTGTCACAGGGGGAATCCCTGTTCCGCCTGAATGGTCTGCGGGTACTGCGTGTCGGTGATACCTGTTTCGTTAACGGCGAGGCCCTGAAAACCCCGCATATTGAAGCAGCGGATGTGCTCTGCCAGTATGATGAAATCAATGCCGCCATGCTGGGGGATGCTTTCAGTGATCCGGAATTTATCACCCTTCTGACCGTGCTGATTAATAATGGCTACTGGTATTTTGATGATTAATCAGCCATAAAATAGTCTTCGCTGTTCAGATAAAAGCGCCGCATCATCATGCGGCGCTTTTTTACTGGTAACGGATGGTGTAATTCAGGAGCGTTTCCGCTGTGCCCGGTTCAATACTGTCCTTTGTCTGCACAAAAGCGGCCTGTAGCCGCAATACGGCCCGCTGAGCAGTGACTTCATCAAACGAAAGCGCTTCCCCGAAGGTTACC
The DNA here is from genome assembly GCF_000633515.1 of Morganella morganii H1r. GTDB lineage: Bacteria > Pseudomonadota > Gammaproteobacteria > Enterobacterales > Enterobacteriaceae > Morganella > Morganella morganii_B. Next base: position 57,698 of record NZ_AYMP01000031.1, read on the forward strand.
GGCCTGCCGTTATGGGTCAGCCGGACCCCCGCACCGGACGCACTGCCGTTTCCCCGCGTCAGTTTCAGCGTTCCGGGGCTGTTTTTTGCCGTGAACGCACTGCCCGACAACCGGATATCCGCCTGCGTCAGAGAGTTGCATTGCAGTGCGATAGTCAGGCTGCGGATACTTCCCGGTGCAACAGACCCTTTACCGCTGAAATCCGTCCGTGATACCGGCCCCAGATCCACCCCGGTATCTGTCTGCGGATCAAGATCACAGGAATGTTGCCGGACCGTAAATCCGCCCAGATGTAACCCGGATTCAACAATATGATACCGTTCCCACGGCCACTGTCCGTCAACACGCATTGAGAGCTGCCCCAGATAACCGCCGGGATGATGTGCCGTTATTTGCGGTTTCAGTTTATAAAGAGTGACCATAACACGGACCCTGTATGGCTGAGACGGCTCCATCCCGCTGCTGATCGTACACAGCCGTTTATTGGCACGGTTGTTGTCCGGCGAGTCACGGCCATCCACATAACGTGACGACTTCATACATTCCGGATGCTCCGCCACCGCCCCCAGGCTGTAACCAATACCACCGGGAAGTTCATAGATTGTTTGCCCTGAGGCGTGCTGTATTTTGTTACCCGGCATGCCGCCCACCAGCACAAATTCAATCGCTTTACCCGGCTCAATCCGGCACTGATAGACATCAATACTGTCAGACAGTATCATCTCCCCGATAATGCCGCCAATCGGTACATGATGAGCCTCACTGATAATCCCGCCGGGAATACGGAGTGTGGTTTCCGGTGTCATCAATGTACAATTTTCCTCTGCGGTGGCAGACAGGCTCAATCCGGCTGTCAGCCACAAAAAAAGCCCGGCACGGCATAATGTTTTGATCTGAATAAACATGGTAACTCCTTTACTGACACATCAGCGGGAACGTGATCAATCCCTGCTGTTCCGGCGGGATTGAAAAATCCGCTTCGCACTGTTCCTGCGCCGCTTTTCCCCAGACCGCCTGCAAACGCCCCTGTGCCGGTAATCCGCTGAGATACACGTCCCCGTCTTCACCGGTAATACCGCTGACGCTGCTTCCGTCTGCTTTTCTGATTTTGACACGGGCAGCGAACGGCACGACACCCTGCCGGGTTCTCAATGCAAAAATGGCACGGAAACCGCTGTTCACCGCAAAACGGACAGACACTACGGCACCTTTTGACGGGATCACCTGCACAACCGGATCATCCGCATCCGCATTATCCGGCAGGGTTTCCGGGTCGATACGGACAACATTCCGGTGATAATGACTCAGTTGCGGAATCACACTGAATCCGGCGTTGTCTGTCCGTGCGGCGCTCCGTGATACTATACCTATTCCCCCGGTACCGCCGGTATCAGCCAGTCCGCTGGTTTCCGCCAGCGGGCGTGACAGCGTGATGCCTTTTTCATGAATAATCAGCCCGCCCTGAATATCTCCGCTCAGCATGTTTTGATCATAGCTGTGGTTAATTCTGCCGCGGATATCAGCCAGATCATGTCGCCAGCGCAGTTCTGCCCCCCGGTCATGTACCGTGTTTTGCTGCTGATAACGGTGCGTGATTGCGTATCCGAGGCGCTGCTCTTCACCCAGTAATCCGCTGACGGATGTCTGCAGAGAGGATTGTCCTGCCCGCTGCTGGTAATGAAAATGACTGCGCACCTGCTGACCGGCAAAATCCAGCGGCACAGACAGGGAAAAAGAGACCCGTTTATCGGCTTTCCGGTAGTGACCTCCGGTACGGTACTGTGCATTCACGCCGTAATGTATCCGGCCGGCCCGGCTGAAATAGCTGATATCGCGGTTGATCAGTATCCTGTCTCCGTACCCCTCATGTCCGGTACGGTTATAATGATATCCTGCCGATACCACGCCGTTATCGCCCGGTAACGGCTGTGTCAGCCGGACCTGCCATTGCCGGGAACGTTGTTCATGACTGCCGCCGGTATGCAGCAGTGTGGCGGTCAGCGGAAAAAAATTCTGATAATTTAACCGGTAACGCGGATAATGTTGTGCTGTTGTGTGACGCATCAGAATATCGGCGGAAACCCCGCCTGCCGCCCCCATATTGATACCGGCACCCGCCCCGCTGCTCAGGGCATGCTGTGCCGCGTAACCGCCGCCGTATAATGTCAGAACAGAATTGATGCCATATGCCGCCGTGCCCTGCACAAACAACGGTTTTTTGCTGTTTCCGTACCGGTTACGCTTTCCGGCATCCAGCGTATATCTGAGCCGCCCTTCCCGCTGCATGACAGGAACGGCAGTACCATACTGCATAAAATGCTGCACAGTACCGTCTGCTTCCTCAAGAGTGATATCCAGCACCGAGCCCTGAAAAGTGCTGTTCAAATCATCAATCACAAATTCACCGGCGGGTAGTGTTTCACGGTGAATAACCATGCCCTGCTGCCTGATGGTCAGTTCCGCACTCTGCCCGGCGATACCGCGGATAACCGGCGCATACCCCTGCTGACTCAGCGGATACATATCCCCTTGTGAAGCCAGCCGGATCCCCCTGAATGCGCGGCTGTCAAACAGCACATCACCGCTGAACAGTTCCCCCAGCTGTAACTCACTGCGCAGAGGGGCAATGGCCCGGTACATCCACAGCCGTTCTGATTGCCATGCCATTTTCCGGTCTCTGTATTCTGCTCTGCTGTGATGGCGAAGCCGCCAGAATCCGGCATTAAAACCACTTTGCATTAACAGGGTATGTCCGGTGTGATCACTGAACCGGCTGTTTTGCCGGGAAAAGCGGTAATCATAATTGAGCATAAATGCAGTAATCCCGGGTTCCCATAATGAAGCATCCGCTGCCCGTTGTTCATCAGTCAGAAAAAAACGCTGCGGGATCGTAATATCCAGAGCCTGCTGTGCCGCATCAAAATTCAGCACAACTCCGCTGACCAGCCCGGCAATATCCGTAACCTGCTCTGTATTTTCCATTCCGGCAAATGCAGGCGATGCATCAGGCCGTAATCCCCATGCCAGCCATTGCTTTCGGGTTACCACCGGCAGCAATATTTTTTGCTGCGGATGATAATAAAATTCCAGCCATTGGCCGCCCGTTACCCGCTGATTAACCCTGACTGATACAAAATAGCGCCCTTCTTCCTGAAACTGCCGTTCACGCAGATAATTAAATCTCGCGGAATCCATCACCGGGTTATCACCGTTCAGACCCAGGGCTGCCGGATTAAAATACGGTGCAGCCGGGGCCTTTTCCGGAAAAAAGCCCGGAAGCAGCACCAAAAGAAAAAAATAAGGTGTTTTCAGTTGCATAGTATTATTATTTTTTAAACGTCACAGGTTTGGATATAATTCCGCCGAAATCAGAAATATAGCTGGCTGTGATCGTGTCATTAGAATGAATCGCTGTCAGCGGCACAGTTAATGATTCAAATGGAACAATCATGTCCGAAACTGTATATTCTTTATCATTAACGGTAAAATTTCTGACAGTAATATGGAAAGGTGTATTATTAATTATGTTTATTTTATTTCCTTTCTGTTCATACCTCAGGTCATTATAATCAGGTTCAGTTAATCCTGCAGGACGATAAAAGAATTTAAATTTTGAATTGATAACAACATGAAGTTTATTTTTTCTGTGTTCTTGTGTTTCCGGAATCCCCCGGATGTTCAGCCAGAGTAATGTTTCTCTGTCTTCCGGAAAGACGGCCTGTTTCAGCATAACACGCAGAATACCTTTTTTCCCCGCATCCAGCTGAAAGAGAACCGGGGTAAGAATAAAATCCTTACTTTTTGTAATGCCATCCGCTTTTTCAATCCATCCCTGAATTAAGTAAGCTGTTTTTTTATCGGTATTATCAACAGGAACCGCGATCATTTTTTTATCCTGCGGATAAATAAACCGGGTTCCGCCAACAACAATACCCGCCATTGCCGGCCCCGTCATCAAAAAAACAAGAATAATAAAAGTAAAATAATTTTTCATCGTGCAGATTGTCCGCGGCGGCAATCGCAATTGCCGCCGGTATTAACAGTTACTCGTAAGAAACGATGTAGTTAATCGTTGCATTACCCGCGCCCGGTGTTGCCAGTCCGGTAGCCTGATAAGCTGCGCTGTAGGTCAGTGTGTAATCACGGGTATCATTTTTCAGTACAATATCCTGATAAGCGGCACCCGGTGTTACCGGCTGATCCTGTTTATCAATTACCATAATGCCGACGTTACCGGCATTCTTCTCACCGGCATCCAGTGCGAATAATGCAGCATTATCTTTATGCGCTGTACCACTCATCTGGATTTTTAATGATGCCATGGATAATGAACAGTCTGTCACAGCAATATCAAATTGTTCTGCCGGTGTTCTGTCATCTCTGTTTTTCAGTAACTTTGCAGAATGAGTACCGAGGTTGACCTCAATATCCTTTTGAGCGATATCACAACTAGAATCTGTAATTTCACCCTTAAATATAATATGACCATTGATCTCAACAGGATCTTCAGCCGGCTGTTCACCCAGGATTTCATCACCATCTGCTGCTAATGAATTAACTGACAATAAAAAAAGAGAAGAGATTAATAATTTACTTTTGAAACGAGACATAAATAATTACCTTTGAAGTATATCAATTATATATAATTTTAATGATATGAATTATCTTATTAAGACTATCTGCACCGGAATCTGACAGGCGTAAAAAACATATCAGTAACAGTTAAACAAATATAAAACAAAAAGCAGATAATGAAGAATAAAAAACATTATATCATCGGAAAGGATTTTACTGTTTTATGAGGCTATTTTATTTAATAAAAAAGCCACCTTTTATTCAGGTGGCTTATTGATATTTAATTAATATGTAAATTATTTATTTTTTCATATCCAATGCCGTTAATTCTGCGATCCGCATAATCACAGAAACAGCCTGTTCCATGCCTTCCAGCGAAATAAACTCATGTTTACTGTGGAAGTTATACCCGCCGGTAAACAGATTCGGACACGGCAGACCACGATAAGAAAGTTGTGCGCCGTCAGTACCGCCGCGGATAGGTTTGATAACCGGCTCAATATCGCAGTCAATCATCGCCTGTTTGGCCAGTTCAATCACATGCGGGTGTTTCACCACATGGTCGCGCATATTGTAATAGCTGTCATCGATCGTCAGCTCGATATAGCAGTCCGGGTGCAGACCTTTACCGACTTTTTCGGCAATCGCGATCATGTTGCTTTTGCGTTTTTCAAAGTTGTTACGGTCAAAATCACGGATGATATAGTGCATTTCCGCGCGTTCAACGGTGCCTTTGATGCTTTGCAGATGATAGAACCCCTCATACCCCCCGGTATTCTCCGGGGTTTCTTCCGGCGGTAATTCGCTGTGAATACGGGTTGCCAGCGACAGTGCATTCACCATCACGCCTTTGGCGCTGCCCGGATGCACATTATTGCCCTCAATGCGGATGGCAACCGCCGCCGCGTTGAAGTTTTCATATTCCAGCTCCCCGACACCACCGCCATCAACGGTATAAGCCCACTGCGCACCGAATTTTTTCAGATCCACATACTGCGCGCCGCGGCCGATTTCTTCATCCGGCGTGAAAGCAATGCGGATATCGCCGTGCGGAATATCGCTGTTTTTCAGGCGCACCACCGCGGTGATGATTTCCGCAATACCGGCTTTATCATCTGCACCCAGCAGGGTTTTACCATCGGTCATAATCAGGGTTTTACCCAGCATGGTGTGCAGCACCGGGAACATGACCGGCGACAGCACTTCGTCACCGATGCCGAGTGCGATATCACCGCCACGGTAATTTTCCAGAACCTGAGGATTCACATTACGCCCGGAGAAATCCGGAGAGGTATCAAGGTGAGAAATAAAACCGATAACCGGCACCGGCCAGTCAATATTCGCCGGTAACGTTGCCATCACGCAGCCGTTATCATCCAGCGAGACATCTGATAACCCCAGCGTTTTCAGCTCTTTTTCCAGAGCACGCGCCAGCCTTAACTGACCGTCGCTGCTTGGTGTCAGCTTGGCTGACGGCTTCGACTGCGTGTCAAAAGAGACATAACCGAAAAAGCGCTCCAATAACTTATCCATGTGTTCCCCCAATAACATTGATTTCTTATTATCGGGGAAACATAAATTGAGTTATTGCGTCAAATCAGATTTAGTGTTGTTAATCTGTGCCAGCAGCTGACGGACATATTCCGGCACCACCTGCCCGGCAGGGCCGTAGTGACACTCTTCAAACTCACTCTGCACCTTACTCGGCTCCAGATTGAGTTCCACCGTGTGTGCCCCGCACAACCGTGCCTCATGGACAAACCCGGCCGCCGGGTAGACATGCCCGGACGTGCCGATGGCGATAAAGATATCCGCATCATTCAGTGCCTGATAGATTTCATCCATGCCGAACGGCATTTCACCGAACCAGACAATATGCGGGCGCAGCGGTGACGGGAACTGACAACAGTGGCAGCGCTCATCAGCAGACAGGTCACCGGTACACGACTGAACCTGTCCGGACATCGCACAGCGGATTTTGAGCAGTTCGCCGTGCATATGGATAATCCGCTCACTGCCTGCCCGTTCGTGCAGGTTGTCAATATTCTGGGTGACCAGCAGGAAGTTATCCCCCAGCACCTGTTCCAGCTCCGCCAGCGCGAGATGTGCCGGGTTCGGTTTCACCTCAGGGGACTGTAACTGACGGCGGCGGTCATTATAAAACTGCTGCACCAGACGCGGGTTGCGGGCATAGCCTTCCGGTGTCGCCACATCTTCAATATTGTGCTCTTCCCACAGTCCGTCTTCCGAACGGAACGTACGGATCCCTGACTCGGCGGAGATACCTGCGCCGGTCAGCACAACAACTTTCGGTTTAAACTGATCCATTTTTCCGGCCATCCATTTGTCACGATAGAAAAAGCGTAAGTGAAAACGCTGGCGCAGGATCCGCCGCTGTTTGCGTAACTTTCTTAATCGGTGCGTTCTGCGCATAATCCGGCCTTTGTTCATCATTGTCTCCGTTCAGGGTAATGCATCCGCACTTCGGATTCAAAAATCATTATAATTCCTGCGGGCTTTACTGCCCGCTCAGAATACGTGCCGGTTCAAGGCGGCAGGCGCGTCTCGCCGGATACCAGCTTGCCAGCAGGCTCAGCACAATGGTGGTCAGAACCACATACAGCAGGTCTGTCAGCCGCAGCTCCGACGGCAGAAAATCAATAAAATAGACATCACCGGACAACAGTTTATGACCGATAAGGAATTCAATACCACGGATAAGCGGTGTCAGGTTCAGTGCTGCCAGTGTGCCGAGTACCGCCCCGCTGATACAACCAACCATGCCGGTCAGCAATCCGTACCAGAGGAAAATAGCGCGGATCAGGCTGTCTTTCGCGCCGAGGGTGCGCAGAATGGCGATATCCCCGCTCTTGTCTTTTACTGCAATAATCAGGGTAGAAACGATATTGAAACACGCCACGCCAATCACCAGAATCATGGCCAGATACATAATACTGCGCACTAACTGAATGTCGCTGTACATGTAACCGTATTCGTTGATCCAGCTTTTATAAAAGACATGTTCACGGCTGGCTTCCGCCGCCCGCAGCACCACGTCATTAGCGTTGAAAACATTATCCACGCGGATTTCAATCCCGGTGACACCCTCACCGTAATCCAGATACTGTTGTGCATCCTCCAGCGGCAGCAGCGCCAGCCGGTGATCCAGCATACCACTCAGACGGAAAATCCCCGCAACCTGTAACCGGATACGCTTCGGCTGTAACAGGCGCTCACTGCTGTCGTGATTCGGGATCATGATAGTAAGCCAGTCACCCCGGGCGACACCGAGAGATTTCGCCGCGCCGTCACCGAGGATTATCTGATTTTTCCCGGCCTGAAAATCCGCCCAGGCATTATCCGCAACAAATGCCGGCAATCCGCTCACCGACTTCTGAGTGACCGGATCCACGCCCATCAGCTGCATGGCCTGTAATTTGCTGCCTTTCTCCGCCAGTCCGGTAAATTCAATATACGGGCTGGCCGCCATCACCCCGGGGGTATTTTTGATCCGCAGCAGGCTCTGCGCCCAGGTATCAAACGGTTGTTCAACGGTAGAGATCTGCCCCTGAGGCACCACAGAAAGCACCCGGTTCTCCAGCTCACGCTCGAAGCCGTTCATGGCACTCAGCCCGATAATCAGTACCGCCACCCCGAGCGTGATCCCCAGGGTGGAAATGACGGAAATCAGCGAGACCATCCCCGCCCGTTTCCGCCCTTTGCTGAAACGCAGCGCAGTCAGTAATGACAGCGGTAGTACATTCATAGCGCCGTCTCCGGCTGTGCATTCAGAATACCGTCGCGCATTTCCATCTGCCGCCCCATTTTCGCCGCCAGAGCGAGGTCATGAGTGACCACCAGGAAGGCGGTGCCGAGGGTTTTATTCAGTTCGGATAACAAATCAAAAATACTCTGTGCATTGCGCTGATCCAGGTTACCGGTCGGTTCATCCGCCAGCACCAGTGACGGCTTATTCACCAGTGCACGGGCAATCGCCACCCGCTGACGTTCCCCGCCGGAGAGCTCAGACGGCCGGTGATGAGCGCGCGCAGCCACACCAACCCGCTCCAGCATTTCTCCCGCCTGCGCCAGTGCTTTATCCCGCGCCATACCGCCGATCAGCAGCGGCATTGCCACGTTTTCCGCCGCCGTAAAATCAGGCAGCAGGTGGTGGAACTGGTAGATAAAGCCCATTTCTTCATTGCGCAGCGCCGACAGCGCATTCTGGCTCATGGCAGAAAGTGCCGTGCCGTTGAAAATCACCTCACCGGAGGTCGGGGAATCCAGCCCGCCGAGCAGATGCAGCAGCGTACTTTTCCCCGAGCCGGAACTGCCGACAATCGCCAGCATATCCCCGCGCCGGAGTTCAAAATTGACCTGTTTCAGGACATCAGTTTCCACTGTGCCCTCATGATAGGATTTGCATAACTGACGACATGCCAGTAATAACTCACTCATAACGTAAAGCCTCCGCGGGTTGTACCGCTGCCGCCCGCCACGCAGGCCAGAGTGTGGATAATAAAGAGATAAGCATGGCTGCCGCGCCGATAGTGATTACGCGCAGCGGCTCAATGACCGTCGGCAGCGCGATTCCTTTCGGGATCAGCCCCAGCAGCGGCATCAGAATATTCAGTTGTGAAGAGAGCAGCGTGCCCAGCAGAACGCCGATTACTGAGCCGAGGATCCCCGCCCCCGCGCCCTGAATCATAAAGATCAGCATAATTTTGCCGCGAGTCATACCCAGCGTTTTCAGAATGGCCACTTCAGTCTGTTTTTCCATCACCAGCAAGGCCAGTGAGGTAATAATATTAAATGCGGCCACGGCAATAATCAGGCTGAGCAGCAGCCCCATCATATTTTTCTCCATGCGCACCGCCTGAAAAAACTCACCTTTCTGCACGCGCCAGTCGGTCCAGACCAGCCCTTCCGGTAATATCTGCTGACTGAGACTGTCCACCTGCAACGGCTGTGACAGATAGAGACGCCAGCCGGTAATATTACCCGCCGGATAGCGCATCAGACGCGCCGCATCCTCCTGATTCATCAGCACCTGAGTGTTATCGGATTCACTGCCGGAGGAGAAAAAACCCGCCACGGTAAACAGGCGCTGGCTCGGGATACGTCCCATCGGCGTCAGCTGTGACACATTCGGCACCAGGATACGGACACTGTCCCCGCGCTTAAGCCCCATGCGTTTCGCCACGCCTTCGCCGACCACCACATGATATTGTCCTGCCGCCAGGTCGGACGGCCGGGTATTCACCAGATAATCCAGCAGCGGTTCATCCCCCTGCGGATCAATTCCGGTCACGGAGGCGATCCCCACATTGCCGGTGCTCTGCAATACCACGTCACCGGTGACAATCGGGGCGGTTTTTACCACATCACGCAGCCCGGCGAGTTGTGAGACCGGATGCGTCTGCGGATCCAGCATGCCGTTTCCGGTGGTGATGACCGCCTGCGGCATAAAATCGAGGATACTCTGCTGCAATGAGCGTTCAAAACCGTTCATCACGGATGTCACGGTGATAAGTGCTGTCACCCCCAGCGTGATGCCGATAGCGGAAAGCAGCGAAACAAAACGGGCAAAGCGATCCGTGCCGCGTCCCCGCATGTAACGCAGACCGATTAAAAATGAGACAGACTGAAACATGAAATCTGAACGCCCCTGTTGCCAAAGCGAAGTGTTCAGGGATAATAAAGGCTCCGGTTGATGAATGGAACCACTCCCGCCCGTTTGCGGTAGTTTTTTTTCATTGACGGTCAGCGTGTTGCCGGTATCAGACCACCTCCGGACCGGCGGCGCGGCGGCCTTTTATTGCCCGGACAAGCCACTCCGGTATGGCAGAACTTTGTTACCTGACAGAAACACGCAGCCCGATGGAAAACCGAATGTCGCTGAAAACACGCTATGAACTCCCGGCCCGTGCCGCAGACACCCGCCAGCTCGGTGAAATGACCGGCGCAGCCTGTGCGGTGGAAACCGCGTCGATAATTGAACAACACGACGGCCCCGTCATCCTGGTCACCCGCGATATGCAGAATGCCCTGCGGCTGCGGGATGAAATCCGCCAGTTTACCGCACTCCCGGCAGAAACCCTTGCCGACTGGGAAACCCTGCCGTATGACAGCTTCTCGCCGCATCAGGAGATTATCTCCAACCGGTTATCCACGTTATACCGCCTGCCGACTCTGGAAAAAGGCGCTCTGATCCTGCCGGTCAATACACTGATGCAGAAAGTGTGTCCGCCTGAATTCCTCACAAGTCATGCCCTGGTGATGGCAAAAGGGGAAAAACTGTCGCGGGACAAGCTGCGTGAAGAGCTGGTTCAGGGCGGTTACCGCAGTGTCGAACAGGTACTGGAGCACGGCGAGTTTGCCATTCGCGGGGCATTGCTGGATCTGTTCCCGATGGGCAGCGAACTGCCGTTCCGGATTGATTTCTTTGATGATGAAATCGACAGCCTGCGTACCTTTGATGTCGATACCCAGCGAACCCTCGATGAAGTGAATGCGATCAATCTGCTGCCCGCTCACGAATTCCCGACAGATAAAGACGCTATCGAGCTGTTCCGCAGTCAGTGGCGCGAAACCTTTGAGGTGCGCCGCGATCCGGAACATATTTATCAGCAGGTCAGCAAAGGTACCCTGCCCGCCGGTATCGAATACTGGCAGCCACTGTTTTTCACCGCACCGCTGGTACCGCTGTTTGACTATCTGCCGGATAATACGCTGCTGGTAACCCAGGATTTGCAGGAATCCGCCGATCGTTTCCGCCGTGATGTGCAACAGCGTTTTGAAAGCCGGGGTGTGGATCCGATGCGGCCGTTACTGCCGCCGTCACAGCTGTGGCTGACGCCGGAAGAACTCAATCAGCAGATGAAAACGCTGCCGCGTGTGCAGCTGAATAATGACAAACTGCCGCGTAAAGCCGCCAATACCAACCTCGGGTATACCGCGCTGCCGGATCTGAAAGTCAACCCGCAGCTGAAATCCCCGCTTGACCCGCTGCGCCGCTTCCTGGAAAGCACCGACGCTGCCGTGATTTTCTCGGTGGAAAGTGAGGGACGGCGTGAAAGCGTGCAGGAACTGCTGGCGCGGATCAAAATCAAACCGGCGGAAATCCGCGCGTTACAGGACGCAACCGTGCCGGGCATTTATGTCATGATCGGTGCTGCCGAACACGGTTTTGTTGATAATGACCGTCAGCGTGTTCTGATCTGCGAAAGCGATATGCTGGGTGAGCGCGTGGTGCGCCGCCGTCAGGACACCCGCCGTACCATTAACACCGATACCCTGATCCGCAACCTCGCGGAACTGCGCCCCGGTCAGCCGGTGGTGCATCTGGAGCACGGGGTCGGCCGTTATCAGGGATTAACCACCCTGGAAGCCGGAGGGATCAAGGCAGAATACCTGATCCTCACCTACGCCGGAGAAGACAAACTGTATGTGCCGGTGTCGTCGCTACATCTGATCAGCCGCTATGCCGGAGGCGCGGATGAAAGCGCCCCGCTGCACAGACTCGGTGGCGAAGCCTGGAGCAAAGCGCGTCAGAAAGCGGCAGAAAAAGTCCGTGATGTGGCGGCACAGTTACTGGATATTTATGCACAGCGGGCCGTCAAACCCGGCTTTGCTTTTAAGCATGATCGCGGACAGTACCGCGAGTTTTGCCAGTCCTTCCCGTTTGAAACCACCGCAGATCAGGAGCAGGCTATCAATGCGGTGCTGAGTGATATGTGTCAGCCGGTGGCAATGGACAGACTGGTGTGCGGTGATGTCGGTTTCGGTAAAACCGAGGTCGCAATGCGGGCGGCCTTCCTCGCCGTCCATAACCACAAACAGGTTGCTGTGCTGGTGCCGACTACCCTGCTCGCGCAACAGCACTATGATAACTTCCGTGACCGTTTCGCCAACTGGCCGGTGCGGATTGAAGTCCTGTCCCGTTTCCGCAGTGCCAAAGAGCAGCAGCAGGTGCTGGATGATACCCGGGAAGGTAAAGTGGATATCATTATCGGTACACACAAGCTGCTGCAGAGTGATGTGCACTGGCATGATCTCGGCCTGCTGGTGGTGGATGAAGAACACCGCTTTGGTGTCCGCCATAAAGAACGCATCAAGGCGATGCGTGCCAATGTGGATATCCTGACCCTCACCGCCACCCCGATCCCGCGCACCCTGAATATGGCGATGAGCGGCATGCGGGACCTTTCTATTATCGCCACCCCGCCGGCAAGACGGCTGGCGGTGAAAACCTTTGTCCGCCAGTATGATGAGCTGGTGGTGCGGGAAGCGATTCTGCGTGAGGTACTGCGCGGCGGTCAGGTCTATTATCTCTACAATGATGTGGAAAACATTGAAAAAGCCCGCGACCGTATTGCGGAATTGGTGCCGGAAGCCCGTGTGGCCGTCGGCCACGGACAGATGCGTGAACGCGAGCTTGAGCGGGTCATGACTGACTTCCACCATCAGCGTTTTAATGTGCTGGTATGTACCACGATTATTGAAACCGGTATCGATATTCCCAGCGCCAATACCATTATCATCGAACGGGCCGATCATTTCGGGCTGGCACAATTGCATCAGCTGCGTGGTCGTGTCGGGCGTTCACACCATCAGGCCTATGCCTATCTGCTGACACCGCACCCGAAAGCCATGACTACCGATGCCCATAAACGCCTGGAAGCAATTGCGTCTCTGGAAGACCTGGGGGCCGGATTTGCCCTCGCCACGCATGACCTGGAAATCCGTGGTGCGGGTGAACTGCTGGGCGAAGATCAGAGCGGTCAGATGGCCAGTGTTGGTTTCACGCTCTATATGGAGATGCTGGAAAGTGCGGTCGATTCCCTGAAAAGCGGCAAAGAGCCGTCACTGGAAGACCTTACCCAGAGCCAGACCGAAGTGGAGCTGCGTATGCCTGCCCTGCTGCCGGAAGATTACCTGCCGGATGTCAGCATGCGCCTCTCCTTCTACAAACGGATTGCCAGCGCGCGCAGCGATACCGAACTGACCGGGCTGAAAATTGAGCTGATTGACCGCTTCGGTCTGCTGCCGGATGCCGGTCGTCACCTGCTGGCGGCAGCGGGTCTGCGCCTGCAGGCACAGGCGCTGGGGATCCGCCGGATTGAGGCCCAGGAAAAAGGCGGTTTTGTTGAGTTCAGTGAGAAAAACCATGTCGACCCGGCGTATCTTATCGGGCTGCTGCAAAATAACCCGAAACAGTACCGGCTGGACGGCCCGTCAAAACTGAAGTTTATCTGTGACCTGACCGACCGCAGCAAACGTATTGAGTTTGTCGCCGATTTACTGACCGCCTTTGCCGCTCATCCGGTATAACGCACAACATCCTCTCTGTCAGGTGCCGGTTTTGGCCGGTACCGCCGGAATGAATAAAAATCCACTTATTGTGAATATTAATTTGCAAGGTGATTATTAGTTCGGTTAGTATTTACCAAAATATAATGACAACAACAGGGTAAATACTATGGATCGTCGTTCGTTTCTGAAATCAACAGGGATCGCATTCGGTGGCTTAACGGCTGCTTCTCTGATCAGCACCGGTCATGCCGCCACTGATACCGTTTCTCCCGCGGTTAACGCCGCCCCCCTCAGTGCAGAAAATCCGCTGCTGCTGAACTTCAATGAAAACTCACTGGGGATGTCTCCGAAAGCCCGCCGGGCGATTATTGATGCCCTTCCCGGCGCGTTCCGCTATCCGGATGCCGCCCGCGAAGCGCTGATTGAACAGATTGCCGCGCACTTCTCACTGACACCGGCGCACATCAGCCTCGGAAATGGTTCCTCGGAAACCATTCAGGCGGCTGTACAGATGCTGGTGGCGGATGCGCAGAAAAAACAGCAGCCTGTACAATTGATTGTGCCGGACCCGACCTTTAATTATGCCGAACTGTATGCTGAGCCGCTGGGCGTGAATATTGTCAAAGTGCCGCTGAAAGCCGATCTCTCTTTCGACCTTGCGGCCATGCAGGCGATTGCGGATAACTTTGCCGGTCATTCCGTTATCTATATCTGTAACCCGAATAACCCGACCGCGATGGTTACCCCGGCATCACAACTCGCGCAGTGGGTAAACCAGGCACCGCCACAGCAGAATTTTATTATTGATGAGGCGTATGCGGAATTTGTGTCTGATCCGCAATTTAAAAGTGCGGTTGAATGGGTGGCTGCCGGAAAATCCAATATTATTGTGACGCGGACATTCTCGAAAATATTTGCCCTGGCCGGGCTTCGTATCGGTTACGGTATTTCCGTGCCGGTAGTAACAGAGCAGATAAATAATTTCAATTCTATCGATAATACTAATATAGCAGGTGCCGTTTCCGCACTGGCATCCCTGAATGATAAACCGTTTATTGATTACAGTCGTCATTCAACGGATGTATCACGGGAAATTGTGGCAACCGCACTGAAGGAATTAAATCTGCCTTATGCCCCCTCACAGGCTAATTTTATCTTCCATAAAGTCAGCGGGGATGTAAAAACCTATCAGCAGCGGATGAAAGAGAATCATATTATGGTCGGCCGTGAATTTCCGCCGGTGACGGGCTGGAGTCGCCTGACATTAGGTACACCGGAAGAAATGCAGCAATTTGTGGCGGTATTAAAACAATTTCGTCAGAAAGGCTGGGTTTAATTTCCGGTTACTTTAAATAAAAAATGATGGATACCGGTTTGCCGCATTAACCGGTATTTTCTTTTTTTGTCCGCAACGCACTTTATTTCGCGTTATTCAGTCCGGGTAAAATGATCAGCCGCCCGGTGTTATCCACCGGCATGACATCACCGGGATTATAATTGATTCTCACTCTGCCGACGGTATCTTTGATTTTATACACCACATCATAGCCGATAATCCGGTGCTCATAGGTGTAAGCCATGGTGCAGGAGCGGTATGTCGGGCCGCCGTACACCTTTGGTGCGTGCAGCAGAGTTTCATACAGCAGATACGGAGTACAGACCTGTTCTGTCGGATGGACGATATCCAGAAGGTCTCGTTTATACGGGCCGGGCATGGTTGTCAGATCACAGTATTCATGACGCACCGGAACCGTTGCCATAATAGGTTCGGATGAAAGCACCTCAGCAACAGCGGGATGCTTATTCTTTGTCACAGCCAAAAAAATAATGACCACAAAAATAACAAGAAGAAGCACAAGTCCTGTGAATGTTATTCGTGATAATGGTTTCCGTTCAATTTTATTCATTGTCAAATTATATAAATATCCAGCGGTGATAATTAGGATTATTCCTACCTGTAACCGGTTTATTTTTAACATTTAATCTTACCGGACTATATTCCCACAGCACCGCTAAATAAAAGTTAAATAATAATGATGAAACAAAAATTCTGTCCCTGTAATTTATTAATTCAACCTGACTGTATGTGTACTGACAACGATCAACAATAATTAATAAAAAGCAGTATCTGCCTTATTTTATGCATTACCACAGGAATTATCTGTTAGTGATGATACGAAATCGCTGCTGAATAATACATTTTCCGGTTTTACATCAAATCCGTGAAATATCTGTTTCCATACTTTCAGCGGGGTTTATTATTATAAAAAATGACGCCCTGAGGCGTCATTATCGGAGGAGATCAATTAATGTAATTTCAGCCGCGGACGGATAATCCGGTTTATACCACCGACCAGCATCATCAGCCCGGTTTTAATATAGCCGTGCAGCGCAATCTGATGCATACGATACAGCGAAATATACATCACACGGGCAATACGTCCTTCAATCATCATATTGCCGCGCATCAGGTTACCCATCAGGCTGCCGACCGTACTGAACCGGGAGAGGGAAACCAGTGAGCCGTGATCTTTGAACACATAATCCTTCAGCGGCTTATCGCTGAGTACTGCAAGGATGTTGTGATAACAGCGGGTTGCCATCTGGTGTGCTGACTGTGCGCGCGGCGGAACAAATCCCCCTTCTTTTTTCGGGCAGGATGAGCAGTCGCCGATAGCGAAAATTGCGTCATCACGGGTGGTCTGGAGTGTTGGTTTAACCACCAGCTGATTAATACGGTTAGTTTCCAGCCCGCCAATCTCTTTCAGGAAATCCGGAGCCTTGATGCCCGCCGCCCAGACCATCAGACTTGCGGTGATATGCTCGCCGTCTTTGGTGTTCAGACCGGATTCATCGGCACTGGTGACCATGGTCTGCGTCATCACACGCACACCCAGTTTGGTAAGCTCCTGATGTGCGGCACCGGCAATTTTCGGCGGCAGTGCAGGCAGAATACGCTCACCCGCCTCCACCAGCGTCACATTCAGTGCATCGGTATTCAGACCTTTAAAACCGTAGCTGTGAAGCTGTTCAACGGCATTATACAGCTCCGCTGACAGCTCCACCCCGGTCGCTCCGCCGCCGACAATCGCGATATTCACTTTGTCGCCTTCGCCGTGGCTGGCGGAGTATTTCAGGAACAGGTTCAGCATCTCATTATGGAAGCGGTTCGCCTGTGACGGGCTGTCGAGGAAGATACAGTTTTCTTTGATCCCCGGGGTACCGAAATCGTTGGAGGTGCTGCCCAGCGCCATGACCAGGATGTCATAATCCAGGTTACGCTCCGGTACCAGCAGGTCGCCGTTGTTGTCACGGATTTCCGCCAGGGTGATGTTTTTGCTGTCACGATCCAGACCGGTCATTGAACCCAGCTGGAAATTGAAATAGTGGTTGCGGGCATGCGCCAGGTAGCTCAGGGCATCCACGCCGTCATCCAGAGAACCGGTCGCCACTTCGTGTAACAGCGGTTTCCACAGGTGGCTGCTGTTGCGATCGACCAGTGTGATTTCCGCTTTTTTCTTCTTACCTAATTTGTGGCCGAGTTGCGTTGCCAGTTCCAGCCCGCCTGCGCCACCGCCGATAATCACAATCTTCGTATTCGGTGTAGTCATAACATCCTCTGAAAAATAATCTAACGTTATCTCAGGGCTCTTCATAAAAAACAGTGAGATAACATCAGACAAAACTGAATCGTGTCACACCATGGTATACCACAACAGGTAATTTGGTCATACCATATTTGATCATAATCAAATTTTGGGTAATCCGGCGGGAAAATGCAAACATTATTTTAAATTTAGCAAAATAATTTTACTTTTGGTTTACCTCTGATGCTTTCTTTAATCACCGGATTAACTTCTCAGCGCAGCGGATAATAAAAGCCAGTTATCTTGCTGATTCAGAAAAAGAAAGTTATTGATATAACGCAATGACCGGAACGATACGTAAGAGAAGGATCACAGGAAAGGCAGATTTGAGACAGGAATCGCTTCAGTTGCAGGGGAAAAATACCGCGCCTTCCGCAGGCGCGGCTGTTTTACAGAGAGGCGGTGTTATCAGGCTTTTTTAAACGCGGTTTTAAACTCTTTGATTTCCTGTAAATGACGGGACATATCCTTAAACTTATGAGTCTGTTCCTCATCCCAGATAACCTGATAGTACGGTGACAGGGTATCATGCGCACGCTGGTTATCCAGCGCCTCATCATTGCGGGACAACAACACCAGGCAGTTCTGCCGGTTCAGGGTGCGGAAATCCGAAATACACTTGGTCATGATATCCAGATACTCTTCCGGGCGGTCGATTTTGCCTTCCATATTTTCATACGGAAACAGGTTCGGGTTCACCATCACCTGACGAATTCCGCACAGATACCCGACACGTTCAGCCCAGAAGCCCCCCAGCCCCACGCCCAGCACAATGGCCGGTCCTTCGCTCTGTTTTACCGCTTTATCCACTTCAGTCAGCAGATATTTCATGTCATAACGCGGATGCAGCGTGCTGTAACTGATAAAACGGACATCGGGATCCGCAAATTTCAGCTGCATCACTTTTTCATGATTGCCCGGGCTGGTTGAATCAAATCCATGAAGATAAATAATCATGCTCGCTCCTGCCATTGTTCGTGTAATACGGATAGGGTTTTGTTCGCCTGCTGCCAGCGCTCACTGCGCTGCAGTTCAGCCAGATCATAACCTTTACCCCGATGATACAACTTATCAATACGTTGTGCCGTGATAACAGGCAAATTATCAAGGATAGTCACAGCACCTTTGCGGTTATTACAGACCAGGATCATATCGCAGCCCGCGTCCAGTGATGCCTGACCACGCTCCGCATAGCCGCCCATCACCGCCGCCCCTTCCATTGACAGGTCATCGGAGAAAATCACCCCGTCAAACCCGAGCTGCTGACGCAGTACCGATTTCAGCCAGTAAGAGGAACCGCTCGCCGGACGATCATCAATCTGTGTGTAAATCACATGTGCGGGCATCACAGCATCAAGCAGGCCACGCTGGATAAATTCGCGGAAAATCGCCATGTCTTTACCGCGGATCACCGCCGGGTCGCGCTCATCACGCGGTGTTTCTTTATGGGAATCCGCACTGACCGCACCGTGTCCCGGGAAATGTTTACCGGTACTCGGCATCCCGGCACTGCGCATACCGCGCACAAAGCGTTCCGCCATCTGCGCCGCAATGTCGCCGTCCTCATGGAACGCACGTGAGCCGATAGCCGCGCTGGCGTGTCCCAGATCCAGCACCGGCGCGAAACTGATATCAATATCCATGGCGATCATTTCCGCAGCCATCAGCCAGCCCGCCTCTTCCGCCAGCGCAGAGCCGGTCAGCAGGTCATTAAACAGGGCAAAAGACTGTGCCGCAGGCAGACGGGTAAAGCCGTCTTTAAACCGCTGAACGCGGCCGCCTTCCTGGTCAACCGCAATCACAACCCGGTTGTCGCGGGTAGCTTCACGGATCTGCCGCGTCAGTTCACGCAGCTGTGCCGTGTCATGGTAATTACGGGTAAAGAGAATCACTCCCCCGACTGAAGGGTGGCGCAGGATCTCGCGCTCTTCGCTGTCCAGCTCATACCCTTCTACATCTAACATTACAGGACCCATAGTGACACCTCGTTATATTTACCTGAGCCCGGCGGCGGCTTTCAGCACGGCCGGGTATTGCAGAAACTGCGGGTCGCCGGTTTGTCCCCAGCGGCTCTCAAACCACATAACCATCATATAATCTGCCCGTGCCTGCCAGCGGCAGGTCTGCGCCAGTACGCGCTGCGGACAGTGATAAGCAGAATAATAACGCAGAAAAGTGTGAATTAACGTCAATGACCAGTGATTGGCACGAAAAAGTGTGGCGAGAGACAGACCGATATCCGTGTCAGCGGCATATTCCCAGTCAATCAGATGCAGCTCCCCCGCTGCCGTCACGATATTACCGGGGTGGATATCCATATGTGCAGGCGCCAGTTTCAGCGGCTGAGGCTCGGCTTCACGCATAAAGTGACGGTGGATACGCAACAGCTGCGGGGTACGGCGGCGTTTGTCGGTCAGGTGAAAATGGCGATCTGCCTGCGCTTTGAGCGGCAGACGATACCCGGTAAGCGGCTGGTTATGCAGATTGCTGACCAGCGCCGCCAGCTGCGGGATAAAGCCCGGTTGCTGTATCTGTTCCGGCGGCAGTGTTTCCCCCTCCACCCGGTACAAAAGCAGCCAGCCATGGCTGAACCCGGCCACGCGCGGGGCAAGGCCGCTGTCACGCAGACGGTGCAGGATCCGCGCCTCTTTCTGACGGCTGACACCGATATCCGCACTGTGCACGGTCTGTGCTCTGCCAATCAGAGACACACCTTTTTGTTCAATACTGACACTTTCCCGCGTCAGCCCGTGCAGCGGACGGATTGTCCAGCCGCCGGCAGGCAGTGCGGGAAAGTGTTCAGCGAGGCATAACAGTAACGCGCGGTTACTGCTCAAGCACCGCGCCCTTACCGGACCAGATGATTTCACCGCTGCTGACAGACATCAGCTGCATCTCCATCTGACGGGCCTCACGGGTACCGGTCACCACACTGTACAGCACATAGTCGGCATTCAGATAACGCGCCAGACCAATCGCTTTACTGCGCAGGGTCAGTGTGTCGTTGTCGCCCATGCCCAGCACCGACATAGCACTGCTGACCGTACCGGCCGGGATCACATTCAGTACCCCGGTTTTTCCGATGGTATTCATCAGCGCGCCGGTCGCAACGCTGGTTTGCAGACTGCTGTTGGTTTTATTACCGACTTTATTCACCAGCAGCGTGCTGCCCTGATTCACACCATCGCTGTGAACCATCTGATTAACCAGTGGTGTAATACTCTGTTCCCACTCGATTTTTTTCATTTTCGGCGGAACCGGCACCGTATCCGGCGGCAGCGGCGGCGGTGTGGTATCCGTCGGCGGAGTTACGGAGCCCACCGGTACCGGTGGTGTTACCGGTGCCGTTGAAGGACACCCGGCCAGCAGCCAGACTGACGCTATCACACATAAAAGACGTTTCATCACTGTTCTCCTGTCCGCCGGTTATTTCGCCAGCATCGGCCCCAGATGATGGCCGCCGACCAGATGCATATGAATATGGAACACTTCCTGTCCGCCGTGACTGTTACAGTTTATGATCAGGCGGTAACCGTCATCCGCAATACCTTCCTGCTGTGCGATTTTAGCCGCAACCGTGATCATATGACCCAGAACCTGTTCATCTTCCGGTGTGACATCATTCACGGTAGGAATAAGGTGATTGGGAATAATCAGAATATGTGTCGGCGCCTGCGGGGAAATATCCCGGAACGCCGTCACGCTGTCATCCTGATAGACGATATCAGACGGAATTTCACGACGAATAATTTTACTGAAAATAGTTTCTTCGGCCATAACCTGCTCCTGTAATTAATCAGCCTGACAGATGTGTACGGATTTACCGGACAGACACCTGAAACAGACGGCAGAAATTGTCAGTGGTGATCTCAGCAAGCGCCTCAACGCTCACCCCTTTTAATACTGCCATATACTCCGCCACATCACGCACATACGCGGGCTGGTTCTCTTTACCGCGGAACGGTACCGGGGCCAGATACGGCGAGTCGGTTTCCACCAGAATGCGATCCAGCGGTACGATACGGGCGGCTTCGCGGATCTGCTCTGCATTGCGGAAAGTCACAATGCCGGAAAAGGAGATATAAAAACCTTCATCCAGCAGCGCTGAGGCCGTCTCTTTGTCTTCGGTAAAGCAGTGTAACACGCCGCCGCACTCCCCGGCCTGCTCTTCACGGATAATCGCCAGGGTATCTTCACGGGCATCGCGGGTGTGGACAATCACCGGTTTATTCAGCTCACGTCCGATACGGATATGCCCGCGGAAAACATCACGCTGAAGCGCGGCATTTTCTTTCTGGTAGTAGTAATCCAGCCCGGTTTCGCCGAGTGCCACCACCCGTTTATCTGCTGCCATTTCGCGCAGCTGAGTGAAATCATACGGTTCATCCAGATTCAGCGGATGAATACCGCAGGAAAAGGCCACATCCGGGCGCTCACCAATCAGCTCACGCATTTTTGTGTAACCCGGCAGGGTGGTCGCCACCGCCAGCGCGTATTTCACATCACGCTGCGCGGCCTTTTGCATAACATCGTCCACACTTTCATGCTTGTTTTCATAATCCAGGCAATCGAGGTGGCAGTGAGAATCGACTAAAAACATAATTAACTCATTATTTTAAATTAGGTGATGCAGAAAACAGGGTTTCCTGGTGTAACAATTGTTCTGTCAGCAGCAGTTCCTGATTCACACCGGTGATGGTCATCAGCCGGTGGCGGCAGGTCAGCCAGCTTTCCGCTGTATTCAGTAAGTGTGCGCTGCTGTAATGCGTTGCCAGTTGTGCAACAAGAGCAGACTGATCCTGATTCAGACAGGCAGGTGCCATATTCTGCTGATATTTTACCGCATCCATAAACAGAGTCGTCAGCCAGCTGATGCGTTTTTCCGCATCCTGATGATTCAGTTCAGATAACAGCGATAAAAAGTCTCCGCTGCGTACGGACGCTGCCAGTTGCGTAAACAGGTTCAGGCGATTCTGCCAGTCAGCGGTGGTCAGCAGTGACAATGCCGCCGCCGGGGCATTGTGACAAAGATTCAGCGCAGTCTGCCGCGACACCGCATCAGACTGCGGATGCTCGCGCTGTAACCACTGTACACCGGTATCCGCTGACGGCGGAGCCAGATGATAAGCAAAACAACGGCTGCGCAGTGTCGGCAGCAACTGTTCCGCCCCCCGGCTTTGTAACACAAACCAGGTATTCTCTGTCGGCTCTTCCAGGGTTTTCAGCAAGGCGTTGGCAGCCGCTTCGGTCAGCAGTTCCGCCTGCGGAATATGCACCAGTTTGGCCCCCCCTTGCTGGGCGTGCTCGTACAACTTTTCTGTCACGGCCCGCACCGCATCAATCCCGATGGCGGATTTGCCTTTTTCCGGCTGCAACAGATAAAAATCCGGATGGGTGCCTGCCAGCATCAGCTTACAGCTGTGGCACTCCCCGCAGCTTTTGATGCCCTGCGGCTGCTGACACATCCGCAGCCGCGTCAGGGCATAAGCCAGCTCGTCGGTGCCGGTACCGGATATGCCGTACAGCAGCAGAGCATGGTGTCCCTGACCGGACAACCATGCGGTTGCCAGCTGACGGTAAACAGGATTAAGCCACGGATACCAGTTCATTACGCCTCTTTCTGCTGTGCCAGCCAGTTCAGTATGGCAGAGCGGATTGATTGATGAACATTATCCATTGATTGCGAAGCATCAATGGTCACAATGCGCGGATCGGACTCTGCCAGCTCCAGATAACGGGATCGGGTGCGGCGGAAGAAATCCAGTGATTCCTGTTCGATTCTGTCCAGTTCGCCCCGGCTGCGGGCACGCGCCAGGCCGGTTTCCGGCGGCAGGTCGAGATACAGGGTAAAATCAGGATAAAAATCCCCCAGTACGGTATCACGCAGTGACTCCATCAGTTGGCGATCGATACCGCGTCCGCCGCCCTGATAGGCCTGCGAGGAGAGATCATGGCGATCGCCGATCACCCATTGTCCGCGCGCCAGTGCCGGTTTGATAACATTATCGACCAGCTGAATACGGGCAGCGTATAACATCAGTACTTCCGCTTTATCGGTAACCGTTTCGCCGTCGATCCCGTCCTTAATCAGGGTACGCAGTCTTTCTGCCAGCGGCGTGCCGCCCGGTTCGCGGGTATAGATCAGATCTGTGATGCCGTTTTCGCGCAGTGTATCAACAATCACCTGACGTGCCGTGGTTTTCCCGGCACCTTCAAGTCCTTCAATTACAATAAATTTGCCTGTCATTGTTTTTTTAATCCGTTACGGTAATCCGCAACCGCCCGGTTGTGATCCCGTAAATTCGTGGTAAATACATGTCCGCCTTTGCCGTCTACGACAAAGTAAAGGTATCCGGTGGTGTCCGGTCTGGCTGCCGCTTCCAGCGAGGCACTGCCCGGCATGGCGATAGGGGTCGGCGGCATGCCGTCAATCTGATAGGTATTATACGGTGTTGCCCGCGTCAGGTCGCTGCGGTAAATCGTGCCCTGATAACGCTCACCCATGCCGTAAATCACGGTCGGGTCGGTTTGCAGGCGCATTTTCAGTTTCAGCCTGTTCATAAAGACCGAGGCCACTTTTTTGCGTTCGCCGTCCACGCCGGTCTCTTTTTCAATCAGCGAGGCCATGATCAGCATTTCATACGGGTCGGCATAAGGTAAGTCGGTATTACGGGTTTTCCATGCCGCCGCGAGTTTGGTTTCCATCTGCTGATGCGCCCGTTTCAGGATTTGAGTATCTTCCATTCCGGCGGTATAAAGGTAAGTATCCGGATAAAAACGCCCTTCCAGATGACTCCCTGCAGGCAGGCCGAGCATTTCCGTCAGTTTATCCGCCGGTAAATCCGCGAGGGTCTGTTTCATGTAAGGCGCTTCTGACAGAATCTTCTGCCAGTCCGCTAATTTACTGCCTTCCACAAAACGGATACTGAATTGCGCCTCTTTACCGCTGACAAACAGTTGCAGCATGCTTTTGACCGTCATATCCGGCGTCAGGCGGTAAGTACCGGCCTTGATTTTTGCCAGTTCCGGCTCCAGTTGCAGCAGCCAGTCATAATTGTGTGATTCCGGGATAATCCCGCTTTCCGCCAGTTTTTTCTCCAGCGCCACACGACCGGTCCCCGGCGGAATGGTGAAAATGGTCTCTTCAGTGACAGAAATTTTTTGCCCGGAAAATGCGTTCACCTGATGATAAAGCCAGTACGCCACGCCGCCCGCAACCGCAAGCAGCACCAAAAATGTCACAAGGAAAATCCGTGTTTTTTTCATCAGTCATTAACTCTGTTCAATCAGGGTATTGCTGCCGGACAATGCGGCAAAAGCCAGGTAAAGAGTGAGCGGGAGGTATAATGCCAGTGATGACGGTCATCCGCACGGATCTCATTGACCGGCATCACCGGCATCAGCGCGTTGCACATAATCACTTCATCCGCTTTTGCCAGCACCTGCGGAAAACGTTCGGTTTCATAACAGCGGTAACGGCTGCCTTTCAGCACATCCATGATGTGCGCGCGCATCACACCGGCCACGCCGCATTTGCTCAGTGACGGGGTAAATACGTCATCACCGCAGCGCCAGAACAAATTGGCACTGCATCCTTCGGTCAGAAGGCCGTCAGTATCACAGACAATGGCTTCATCGGCCTGCTGTTCTGCCGTATAACGGCGGATCAGCACCTGCTCCAGCCGGTTCAGGTGTTTGATACCCGCCAGATACGGATTGACGGACAACGGTACCGGGCTTTTCACCACCGATAACCCGCGATCCTGCAATGCCGGATAGCTTTCCGGATATGCGGAGCGGATCAGGATCACTACCGGCGGTACATCCGCACGCAGGTAACCGCGCCCCTGCTCACCGGCAGAAATAATCACTTTCAGTACAGCATCGGTGCTGCCGTCTGCGGCCTGCATTATCCACTGAATCAGCAGTGCATCATCCGGCGGCGTCAGCCCCAGCCCGGCACAACCGCTGCGGATCCGGTGCAGGTGGCGTGACAGCAGAGATGGTTTGCTGTTGACAATGCGCATCGTGGTAAAACAACCGTCACCAAACTGCACACTGCGATCAGAAATCGCAATGGTGTGCTGCGCTACACCATTGACCCAGTAATGCGTCTGTTGTGTCATAGCCAACTCATTGTTTTAACGGTTGTTATTTAACCGTCATTCAGTATGCGGACAGACCTGTATAATAGTACAGCTGTGATTTTTGTGCAAAAGCACGATAACACCGGGCATCAGATAAAAAAAAAGCGCCGTCAGGCGCTTTTCTCCGGAAAACAAACTCAGATCTTACGGAAAATCAGGGAACCGTTGGTGCCGCCGAAGCCGAAAGAGTTACAGAGTGCGTATTCCATACCTTCCACTTTGCGGGCTTTGCCCGGTACAAAGTCGAGTTTGCAGACCGCTTCATCCTGATTATCCAGGTTGATGGTCGGCGGTATAATCTGATCACGCAGTGCCAGAATGGTAAAAATGGACTCCACTGCACCGGCGGCACCCAGCAGGTGACCGGTCATGGATTTGGTGGAACTGACCAGAACGTTTGTTCCTTCACCAAATACCGTTTCAACGGCTTTTGCTTCCGCCACATCACCTGCAGAGGTGGATGTACCGTGAGCATTGATATAACCGATGCTGTCAGCAGGAATGCCTGCATCCTGAATCGCGTTTGCCATGGCCAGTGCGGCACCGTCACCGTTTTCCGGTGGTGATGTCATGTGATAAGCATCGCTGCTCATCCCGAAACCGACCAGCTCCGCGTAGATTTTTGCACCGCGGTTTTTCGCGTGTTCGTACTCTTCCAGCACCAGCATACCGGCGCCGTCACCCAGCACAAACCCGTCACGATCTTTATCCCACGGACGGCTTGCGCCCTGAGGATTGTCATTATTGGTGGATAAGGCACGCGCAGCACCGAACCCGGCAACACCTAATGGTGTGCTGGCTTTTTCAGTACCACCGGCAACCATCACATCCGCATCACCGTAAGCGATGATCCGGGCAGCATGACCAATATTATGCACGCCGGATGTACAGGCAGTGGCAATAGAAATGCTTGGTCCGCGCAGGCCGTACATAATACTCAGGTGTCCGGCAACCATATTGATGATAGTTGAGGGAACAAAGAACGGACTCACTTTACGCGGGCCGCCGGCAGCCAGAGAGCTGCAGTTTTCTTCAATCAGTCCGAGACCACCAATACCAGAACCAATCGCAGCTCCGATGCGGGTTGCATTGGCTTCTGTTACTTCAATTCCGGAATCCGCAATTGCCTGGATACCGGCTGCAATACCGTATTGAATGAAGAGATCCATCTTCCGGGCATCTTTGCGCGAAATATTAAAATCTTCGTGATTGAAATCTTTTACCATACCTGCGAATTTGGTCGCATGGTTAGAGGTGTCAAAATGCTCAATCAGGCTGATACCACTCTGCCCGGCACACACAGCTTTCCAGGATGAATCGACTGTATTACCGACAGGAGATAACATGCCAAGTCCGGTCACGACTACACGACGCTCAGACACGCTTATCCTCCGGGGGGGGAAAATAAAAGAAACAAGGCGGTCGGATGACCGCCTGGACATGAGGGATGCTTACTTGCCTGCGTTCTCAACGTAGTCAATAGCAGCCTGTACAGTTGTGATTTTTTCTGCTTCTTCGTCTGGGATTTCGATGTCGAACTCTTCTTCCAGAGCCATCACCAGCTCAACTGTGTCAAGAGAATCAGCGCCTAAGTCATCAACGAATGAAGCTTCGTTTTTTACTTCTTCCTCTTTAACACCCAGTTGTTCAACGATGATTTTCTTAACACGTTCTTCGATAGCGCTCATACTATTAAATTTCCTATCAAAACTCGCTATATGCGATGGTTTTCGTAGTTTATAAAATACAGGAAAAGATGCAACCCAATCCCGGCTGGTCTAACCATATAAATACTCACTTTTGCGTGTGTTTACACAAAAACGGCAAATGGTCAGCTCAAACATTAAATCATGTACATGCCACCATTGACATGCAATGTCTCGCCTGTGATGTAAGCCGCTTCATCAGAAGCTAAGAAGGCTACAGCACTGGCAATCTCTTCAGCATCACCCAAACGGTTAGCAGGAACCTGAGATAAAATGCCTGCACGCTGGTCGTCTGTCAATGCGCGAGTCATATCGGTTTCGATAAAACCCGGGGCAACGACGTTGACGGTGATACCGCGCGACGCGACTTCACGGGCGAGTGATTTACTGAAACCAATCAGCCCCGCTTTCGCCGCCGCATAGTTAGCCTGTCCGGCATTCCCCATCGTTCCGACCACAGAACCGATGGTGATGATGCGCCCGCAACGCTTTTTCATCATGGCGCGCATAACCGCTTTGGACAGACGGAATACAGATGAAAGATTCGTGTCGAGGATATCCTGCCACTCATCGTCTTTCATACGCATCAGTAAGTTGTCACGTGTGATACCTGCATTATTAACCAAAATATCAATTTCGCCAAACTCAGCGCGAATATTTTCTAATACATGGTCAATGGATGCGCTGTCGGTCACGTTCAGCGCAAGGCCTTTACCCTTTGCGCCCAAGTATTCACTGATAGCTGCCGCACCGCTTTCGCTGGTTGCAGTACCAATGACAGTTGCACCGCGTGCTGCTAATTTTTCAGCAATTGCACGGCCGATTCCGCGGCTCGCACCGGTGACAAGGGCAATTTTGCCTTCAAAGCTCATCTCAACCTCAGCGATTTTCAAGTGCTGTTTCCAATGATGCCATATCATTGACAGCAGATGATGTTAATGTTTTCACAATACGCTTAGTCAGCCCGGTCAGTACTTTGCCCGGCCCTGCTTCCAGCAGATCTTCAACACCCTGCGCGGCCATAAACTCAACAGTTTCGGTCCAGCGTACCGGATTATAAAGCTGACGGACTAATGCATCACGAATTGCATCGGCGGAAGTCTCTATCTTAACATCAACATTGTTCACAACAGAAAAGATTGGTGTATTAAATGTGATATTTTTTAGCGCAACGGCTAATTTATCAGCAGCCGGCTTCATTAATGCACAATGTGACGGCACACTGACCGACAACGGCAGCGCACGTTTTGCCCCGGCTTCCTTACATAATGCCCCGGCACGCTCAACCGCGTCTTTCTCACCGGCGATAACCACCTGGCCCGGCGAGTTAAAGTTAACCGGTGATACGACCTGCCCCTGAGCAGCCTCTTCACAGGCTTTGGCGATAGCATCATTGTCCAGACCGATGATGGCATACATTGCCCCGGTACCGGCCGGAACGGCTTCCTGCATCAGGCGGCCGCGTAATTCCACCAGTTTGATGGCTTCTTTAAAATCCATCACACCGGCACACACCAGCGCGGAGTATTCCCCCAGGCTGTGACCTGCCATCATGGCAGGCATGGCGCCGTTTTTTTCCTGCCAGACACGCCAGATGGCCACAGAGGCCGCCAGCAGTGCAGGCTGAGTCTGCCAGGTTTTATTCAGTTCCTCTTCCGGCCCGTTCTGAACGAGTGCCCATAAATCGTAGCCCAGTTCAGCGGATGCTTCGGCAAAGGTTGCCTCAACGACCGGAAAATTTGCCGCGAGATCCGCCAGCATACCGACTGACTGAGAACCCTGCCCCGGAAATACCATTGCATATGCAGACATGATTTAGCTTCCTGAAAAATTAAAAACGAATTAATGCAGAACCCCAGGCAAAACCACCGCCGAAGGCTTCAATCAGAATCAGCTGACCGCGTTTGATGCGCCCGTCACGAACCGCTTCGTCGAAGGCCGTCGGTACAGAGGCCGCAGAGGTATTACCGTGACGATCCAGGGTTACCACCACTTTATCCATGCCCATATTTAATTTTTTTGCTGTGGCACTGATAATGCGCAGGTTTGCCTGATGCGGCACCAGCCAGTCGAGTTCTGATTTATCAATATTGTTCGCCACCAGCGCTTCTTCAACGACGTTGGCTAATTCGCGGACCGCCACACGAAACACCTCGTTACCTGCCATTGTCAGGTACGCCGGTTTTTCGCTGTCTTTGCGATCTTTATTCGGTAATGTCAGCAGATCGCCGTAACGACCGTCCGCATGTAAATGCGTGGAGAGAATGCCCGGCTCTTCTGAGGCTTCAACCACAAAGGCACCTGCGCCGTCACCAAACAGGATAACCGTACCGCGATCTGCCGGATCCAGCGTTTTCGCCAGCACATCCGAACCGATCACCAGGGCTTTTTTCGCCATACCGGTTTTAATGAACTGATCCACCACACTGATAGCATAGCTGAAACCGGCACACGCCGCCGCCACATCAAAGGAGATGCAGCTGTCAATGCCCAGCAGTTTCTGGATTTCACAGGCTGCGCTCGGGAAACCGTGCGTGGAAGAAGTGGTACCCACAACGATCAGATCGATATCACCGGCAGGAATACCCGCCATATCCAGTGCGTTCAGTGCTGCCTGGTGTCCCATCGTAACAACGGTTTCATCATCACCGGCCAGACGGCGCTCACGGATACCCGTACGAGTAACAATCCACTCATCGGTTGTGTCGACCATTTTTTCCAGATCAGCATTTGTGCGGATTTGTGCAGGAAGATAGCTCCCGGTTCCTAAAATTTTTGTATACATATTAGTTAGTTACTCTTGGGTAATACCATAGCGAGGCGGGTTGCGATTCGTTCAGGCACCTGCTTTTCAACAGTCTGAACCGCCTGCGTTATGGCAGCGTTGAATGCACTTACATTCGCCGCACCGTGACTTTTAATCACAATGCCGCGTAATCCTAACAGAGAAGCACCGTTATACTGGTCGGGGTTCAGGTGACTGAAGCGTTTATTCAGCCATTTTGTCACCACTTTCTTCACCAGTTTGTACAGCAGGGATGAAGATTTGCCTTCATTTTGTGATTTAAACATAGAAAGGATCACACGAATCACCCCTTCCATGGTTTTCAGGGTAACATTACCCGCGAAGCCGTCACAGACCAGCACATCGGTTTTACCGGTCAGCAGCTCGTTACCTTCTGCATAGCCGATATAATTGATGCCCGGTATCGATTTCAGCACCGTGGCTGCTTCGCGGATATTGTCGAGTCCCTTGGTTTCTTCTTCACCGATGTTCAGTAATGCCACACGCGGATGCGGGATCCCGGCCACATCTTCTGCCATCACCGCGCCCATAATAGCAAACTGCACCAGCATCTCACTGCTGCACTCCGCATTTGCACCCAGATCAAGCAGCACCGTTTTGCCTTTCTTCTGATTCGGCACCACGGTCATCAGTGCAGGACGCTCGATGCCGTCAATGGATTTCAGCATCAGTTTCGCCAGCCCCATCAGCGCCCCGGTGTTTCCGGCACTGACGCACGCCTGTGCCTCCCCTTCTTTCACCAGTTCCAGCGCGATACGCATGGATGTGCCTTTACTCTGGCGGATAGCCTGAGAAGGTTTGGCATCACCGGCAATCGTCTCATAGGCAGGGATCACCCGCAGACGACTGAGCAGCTCAGCATTCTGGTTTGCAAGCAGAGGAGAAATGGAATCAGGGTGCCCGACCAGCAACAGGGTGAGCTTTGGATTAGATGCCAGTGCCTGCAGCGAGGCAGGCACTGTGACATGGGGGCCGATATCCCCACCCATGGCATCTAACGCGATGGTTAGATTAGTCAAGATATCAACGTGCTTAAAAAGCAGCAGATTACTTGTTGATTACCTTACGACCACGGTAGTAACCATCAGCGGTCACATGGTGGCGCAGATGAGTTTCACCAGAGGTTTTGTCAACAGAAACCAGAGTTGCTGACAGTGCGTCATGAGAGCGACGCATACCACGTTTGGAACGAGTTGGTTTATTTTGTTGTACGGCCATTGACCTTACTCCTTAAGTACTTTTCTTTAAACTGGCTAATGCGGCAAACGGATTTGGTTTTTCTGCTTCCGGAGGAAGCTCACCAAAGACTTTCACCGCGTCGGACACTTCACAGTGTTCAGAATCATGTACCGGAACCACAGGCAGAGAAAGAATTAATTCATCTTCAATCATTGCCAGTAAATCTGTCTCACCAAAATCATTTACGTCAATTGGCTCATACTCTTCCGGTAATGCCTCAGCCTGTTCATCGCTGACAACCGGGCTGAAACAATACGTTGCGCGGACATGAAGCGGGAAGATATTACCACACCGCTGACACTCAAGTGAAACATCAGTTTCTGCTGTTCCCTTAATGACTGTCAGACGCTGCGGATCGATTTCAAACGTCAAATCAACATCAACATCGCTGTCCACACTGACTACCGATTCGGCTAACCGCGTAACCTGCTCAGGTGCATAGCACCCCCGGTAATCCAGACGCTTCTGCGCGGCGCGCTTTGCATCAATAGTCAGAGGTAATTTTATCTTTTGCATAAGGCGCGCATCTTATATTCGTAAGACGATATAGTCAAAGAAAATATAGACAGCAAAGAGGGCGGTAACCAGCCTTCCCGCTAAAAATACACTCAATAAGCGGCGCATAGTTTAGAATGAGTTTATTCTTTTTACCACGACTTTCGGAATATTTATGATCTCACTGGTTCTCGCTTCCACCTCCCTGTACCGCAAAGCGTTGCTGGAAAAACTCGGCATCCCGTTTGTATCCGCCGCCCCGGGGACAGATGAAACCCCGCATCCGGCAGAAGACGCGCTGTCGCTGGTGATGCGCCTAGCGCGCGAAAAAGCCCGTTCATTAACGCAGCAGTACCCTGACAGCCTGATTATCGGCTCTGATCAGGTTTGTGTGCTGGACGGGGAAATTACCGGCAAACCGCATCATTATGACGCGGCCTTTGCACAATTGCGCAAAGCCTCCGGTCAGTGCATCACCTTTTATACCGGGCTGAGCCTGTACAACAGTGCCACCGGAGAAGATCACACGATATGTGAACCTTACTGTGTGCATTTCCGTACACTGGATGATGACGAAATCCGGGCCTATCTGCTGGCGGAAATGCCCTATCAGTGTGCCGGAAGCTTTAAATCTGAAGGTTTAGGAATCGCCTTATTTAAAAAACTGCAGGGAGATGACCCTAATACACTGATAGGTTTACCGCTGATCCGACTGACAGAATTACTGATTCAGGCCGGATACAACCCACTGCGGATCCCCCGCTGACACGCTCCGGGGCATCCGATGATTCTGAGGAACTGACATGAAGCTGAAAATGATCGCTGCCGCAACGCTGCTGTTCAGTGCTGCCGGTCTGGCTGCCCCGTCACTGGCGGATAAGACAACTTTTGTTACCGACTGTACAAAAGGCGCTGTGACCAATCTGAAAAACCCGGAGAACCGCAGTAAAGTCCCGGCGGTCTGTGAGTGTGTGTATGACAACTCACTGGCGAAATTCGGTAAAGACGGGCTGGCAAAACTGGATGATCTGGTCCGCAAAGGTCAGAAACTGACAGAGCAGGACTCTCAGGCGATCGGTGAGATTGCACAGAGCTGCACCACAAAGATTATCGGTGTGCAGACGAAGTAACCGCAGAATACCCTCTGTATTAAGCAAAAACCCGCGTTCTGCGCGGGTTCTTTATTTCTGTTCTCTGCTTATTTTGCCTGTTTCGACCGCAGTACCGTCAGGCAATGGCGCAGTTTTTCATCTAACGGTGCCTGAAGGCGCATTGCCTCACCGGTGGACGGATGGGTAAAGGCAAGTGCCGCCGCATGTAAAAACAGCCGGTTAAGCCCCGTCCCTTTCAGCTGAGCATCAAACTGCGCATCACCGTAACGGTTATCAAACGCGATAGGATGGCCCGCATGCAGCGTGTGAACACGGATCTGATGTGTACGGCCGGTGACCGGACTGGCTTTGACCAGCGTGGCCGCCTCAAACCGTTCCTCTACTTTAAACCGTGTTTCCGACGATTTGCCTTCCGGACTGACTTTCACCACGCGCTCGCCGCTCTGGAGAATATTTTTCAGCAGTGGTGCCTGCACCACTTTTACCGAAGACTGCCACTGGCCCCGCACCAGTGCCAGATAATCTTTCTGCATCTGTTTCAGGCGCAGTTGCTCATGCAGCGCCCGCAGCGCGGAACGTTTTTTGGCGATCAATAAAATGCCGGAGGTATCGCGGTCAAGCCGGTGTACCAGCTCCAGGAAACGTGCCTCCGGGCGCAGCGCGCGCATTGCCTCAATCACCCCGAAACTCAGACCGCTGCCGCCGTGTACCGCTGTACCCGCCGGTTTATTAATCACCAGAATATGATCATCTTCATACAATACGCACTTTGCGAGTGCAGACACTTTATCCAGTTTCGCCGACACCGGGGCATCATTTTTCTCAGCCACACGCACCGGCGGGATACGGATGCTGTCCCCGTCCGCGATTTTGTATTCCGGCTTAATCCGGCCTTTATTGACACGCACTTCCCCTTTACGGATGATGCGGTAAATCATGCTCTTCGGCACCCCTTTGAGGCGCGCGAGCAGGAAATTATCAATACGCTGGCCGGCTTCATCGCCGGACACAACAACAAATTGAACTGTCTGATTATCAGTTTTCATGAAACGGGGGGCTATCCTCTGAACCGTTGCTCCGTAAACCGGGATATTTTCCCGGTGAAACAGGCGGCAAATGTGCATCAATGTTTTACGCGGCTATTTTCCCATTTTTTCCGGAAAAAGACCAAGGATTAACGTCATTAACAAATTTCTGCACAAATTTCACCGAAACATGCAATGTCACCTTGCTATAACCACACCGGCAATGGAATAATGCATGCGCCGATTTTGGCAAAACAGATATTTTATCTTTGTCTGACCGATGACAACGCAGCAATGGCGTAAGACGTTATTTCCGGTCAGATAATCAGCGGGCTGCGGGTTGCAGCTTACCGGGCCGGTATCGCGTATAAACGTGATTTTCAGCCGGCAACGGGGATTCAGACAAGACTGAACCTCACCGACACAATTTGCACCTCTATACGATCGACAGCCGGGAGGCTGACGGTGCGGTAAAAGCCACGAGGTCATCGGTTCCGGTAGCAACGAAATTGCCCGCAGCGCACTAACTAAATGAAAAAAATTGAGTAACTTATAATGAAAAGAATGTTAATCAACGCAACTCAGCAGGAAGAGTTGCGTGTTGCCCTTGTTGACGGGCAGCGCTTGTATGATCTGGATATCGAAAGCCCCGGTCACGAACAAAAAAAAGCAAACATCTATAAAGGGAAAATCACCCGTATTGAACCGAGTTTAGAAGCTGCTTTTGTTGACTATGGCGCAGAACGTCACGGTTTCCTTCCCGTCAAAGAAATTGCCCGCGAGTATTTCCCCGCTAATTACCACGCCTCCGGCCGCCCGAATATCAAAGATGTCCTGAGAGAAGGTCAGGAAGTCATTGTACAGGTGGATAAAGAAGAGCGCGGTAATAAAGGCGCGGCACTCACCACCTTTATCAGCCTGGCCGGCAGCTATCTGGTTCTGATGCCGAATAACCCGCGTGCCGGGGGGATTTCCCGCCGTATCGAAGGGGATGACCGCACCGAGCTGAAAGAAGCCCTGTCCGCGCTGGATATCCCGGAGGGTATGGGTCTGATTGTCCGCACCGCCGGTGTGGGTAAATCAGCCGATGCCCTGCGCTGGGATCTCGAGTACCGTATCAAGCACTGGGAAGCCATCAAAAAAGTTGCTGAAGGCCGCCCTGCTCCGTTCCTGATCCATCAGGAAAGTAATGTTATCGTCCGTGCGTTCCGTGATTACCTGCGCCCGGACATCGGTGAAATTCTCA
This sequence comes from Morganella morganii H1r, assembly GCF_000633515.1. Lineage (GTDB taxonomy): Bacteria > Pseudomonadota > Gammaproteobacteria > Enterobacterales > Enterobacteriaceae > Morganella > Morganella morganii_B. The sequence continues at coordinate 93,011 of NZ_AYMP01000031.1, forward strand.
TCGATAACCCGAAAATTCTGGAACTGGCACGCAAGCACATCACCGCTATCGGTCGTGCCGACTTTGCCAGCAAAATCAAACTGTATCAGGGCGAAGTGCCGCTGTTCAGTCATTATCAGATCGAATCGCAGATTGAATCCGCTTTCCAGCGTGAAGTCCGCCTGCCGTCCGGCGGTGCGATTGTTATCGACACCACCGAAGCACTGACCGCTATCGATATCAACTCCTCCCGCTCAACGCGCGGCGGTGATATCGAAGAAACCGCTTTTAACACCAACCTGGAAGCGGCGGATGAAATCGCCCGTCAGCTGCGCCTGCGTGACCTCGGCGGCCTGATTGTTATCGACTTTATCGATATGACCCCGGTCCGTCATCAGCGCGAAGTGGAAAACCGCATGCGCGAAGCCGTCCGTCAGGATCGCGCCCGTATCCAGATTGGCCGCATTTCCCGCTTTGGTCTGCTGGAGATGTCCCGTCAGCGTCTGAGCCCGTCACTGGGTGAATCAAGCCACCATGTGTGTCCGCGATGCAGCGGGACCGGGACTGTGCGTGATAACGAATCACTGGCGCTCTCCATTCTGCGTCTGATTGAAGAAGAAGCGCTGAAAGAAAACACCCATCAGGTACATGCGATTGTACCGGTGCCGGTCGCCTCTTATCTGCTGAATGAAAAACGCCGGGCGGTCAGTGCGATTGAAGCACGCCAGGCCGGTGTCAGCGTCATCATCGTGCCGAACAACCAGATGGAAACCCCGCACTTCCGTGTGGTCCGTGTCCGTAAAGGTGATGAAATCGGTACCCTGAGCTACCGCCTGCCGGAGAAATACGAAGCGGAATCCGCTGCCGGTGAAGAAGAGGAAACTCAGGAACGCCGTGCGCCGGAACAACCGGCTATCAATGCCTTTGCTATCACATCCGATGCACCGGTACCGGCACAGACTGCCGCAACCCGCAAACCGGAAAGCAAACGCGATAACCGTCAGGACAAACAGGCACCTGCGGCTTCTGAAGGTGGTTTCTTCAGCCGTTTCATCAAAAAATTGTTCGGCTCCGCACCTGCTGTACCGGAAGAAACTGAACAGAAAGAGAAAAAACAGACTAACGATAACAACCGCCGCGGCGGGAATGATCGTAACAAACAACGCCGTAACCGCCGCGACCGTAATGATCGTAACGGTGAACGTACCGAGCGTACTGACCGTCCTGAGCGCAGTGAACGCAGTGATAACGAATCGCGCAACAAACGCGATCGCGATGCTGTGAATGAGCCGCGTAAAGGCCGTAATCAGAATACACCGAACGAAGATCTGACACCGGAAGAACTGGCCGCCCGCGAAGCACAGCAGCAGTTACGCCGTGAACAGCGTGCAGAGCGTCAGCGCCGCCGTCAGGACGAAAAACGTGCCCAGCAGGATGCGAAAAAACTGCGCGCCCAGCAGGACGAGCAGGATGCCCTGAACAGTGACGGCAATACGGAAGATGATGATGCACCGGCGCCGGTTCGTCAGCGCCGTACCCGCCGCCAGCTGAACGGCTCTGTCCGTGTCACTGATGGTGAAACGCAGACTAAACCGGCTGTTGCAGCACCGGTTCCGGTTGTTATTGATGATGCCCCTGCGGCCGTTACTGCGGATACCGGGGTACCGGCAGCGGCTGAAAGCAATGGTGATGAAGCACACAGCGACAACATCCTGCCGCGCCGCTCACGCCGTTCACCGCGTCATCTGCGGGTAAGTGGTCAGCGCCGCCGCCGTTACCGTGAAGACCGTCAGCTGACGCAGTCTCCGGTTCCGCTGGAAATGGCTGTGTTCTCGCCTGAACTGGCTTCCGGTAAAGTGTGGATCCAGTATCCGGTTGTAACACCTGCTGCACAGGCAGAACAGGAAATTGCAGCTGAGACACCGGAAATCACCGAAACAACCGCTGTAATTACAGAAACCGGCGTTGTTGCTCAGGTGATGACTGAAGCGGCAGAAACCTCTGTTGCGGCAGAACAGTTCTCTCTGACTGTCGCGTCTGAAGCACCTCAGACCACGGCGCCGGAAGAAACACCTGTTGCGGATACTGTCACTGAATCTGTACCGGCAGAAGAGCCTGTACAGGAAACTGCTAACGTTATCGCTGATGAGCCTGTTGCTGTCACAGAACCTGTTGTACCGGTTGTTGTTGCAGAACCGGAAGTGATTGCAGAGCCTGAACCGGTTGTTGTGGCAGAGCCTGTTACCGCACCGGCTGCGGCAACGGTTACTGAAACAACCGTCGTTGTGGCCGGTCGCCATGCTTATTCACCGATGACCAAAGCCCCTGCTCCGGCAACCACCGGCGACGCTTTTGTTATCACCGAATATCAGCGCGAAGCCCGTGAAGCCTATGCGCTGCACGGTGCAGGTGGTCATGCTGCCACTAACCATGCAGCATCAGAGCCGTCAAAAACCCTGCTCTGATTAATCCGCACTGAACTGAAAATGGCTCCCCCGGGAGCCATTTTTTTATGACAAAAGATAAAAAAACCGTGAATATTCAATTCACGGTTTCTGCTGTTCAGGTTATGCGATTACTTGATATCTTTGATATCGCCCATTGCCTTGAGTTCTCTGGAGATTTCGCGGCGCTCTTTTGACAGATCCGCATTCTTGATAATGTACTCATCCACACGATCTTCATAGTCACTGCGCATATTGGCAATGATGGCCTGGATATCTTCAATGGACATACCCGGCTTGATGTAATCACTCAGGTTATCAAGCAGAAGTACACGTTTCTGGTTATCACGAATTTTCTTTTCGTTGTCAGTTATTTCACGCAGTATTTTGTTTTTACGGCGAAACATACGAACGAACTCCAGGACATTGTGAAAGGAAGGCTTGGTTGTGTTGTCCATTATTCTACCCTTAGTCATATCTGAAATGTGATTCATTAAACAATACAGGTTAACCATGACTGCCGACAAGCAATTCTGCCGGTTTTCTGCGGTTTTCTTCAGTGTAGCGTATTTCTGAGCGGAATTGTTTCAGCAGATGCAAATTCCGCACAAAATCCCGTTATTTTCTGCTGAGCCCCGGCAGTCCCTGTCTCCGGAACATTCACCGGCGAAATTGGTATTTTGTCCGCGATTTGTTACCCTGTAGCCCATCCTTTATCAGAAAACGGGCCATACGGTGTCTTCAGCACAATTTTTCTTTCACGATTACGAAACCTTCGGGCAGGATCCTGCCGGTGACCGCCCGGCGCAGTTTGCCGGTGTCCGCACGGACAGCGAATTCAATATTATCGCCGACCCGGTGATCGCCTACTGCGCCCCGGCGGATGATTATCTGCCGCAGCCCGCCGCAGTGATGATAACCGGCATTACGCCGCAGGAAGCGTTGCAGAAAGGCGTTAATGAGGCGCAATTTGCCAGGCTGATTCATGACACCTTTACACAGCCGGACACCTGTATTCTCGGCTATAACAGCATTCGTTTTGATGATGAAGTCACCCGTAATATTTTCTACCGGAATTTTTACGACCCGTATGCCTACAGCTGGATGAACCGCAATTCCCGCTGGGATCTGATCGATATCACCCGCGCCTGTTATGCGCTGCGTCCGGACGGTACAAACTGGCCGGAGAATGACGAAGGACTGCCGAGCTTTAAGCTGGAGCATCTGACCGCCGCCAACGGTATCGCCCATGAAAACGCCCACGATGCGATGGCGGATGTGTATGCCACCATTGCCATGGCAAAACAGCTGCGCGGCGCACAACCGCGTCTGTTCGATTATTTCTTCAGCCTGCGCGATAAGCGCAAACTCGCGGCACTGATTGATATTCCCGCCATGAAACCGCTGGTACATGTCTCCGGCATGTTCGGGGCGATCCGTGCCAATACCAGCCTGGTGGCACCGCTGGCATGGCATCCGGATAACCGCAATGCTGTGATTATGTGTGATCTCGCCGGTGATCTGACCCCGCTGCTGACGCTGGATGCGGATACCCTGCGCGAACACCTGTACACCCGCCGTGATGATCTGCCGGAAGGCGCTTCCCCGGTACCGCTCAAACTGGTGCATATCAATAAATGCCCGATCCTGGCACCGGAAAATACCCTGCGCCCGCAGGATGCACAGCGTATCGGATTGGATAAAGACCGGTGTGCCCGTAATGCAGAGTTGCTGCATCAGCATCCGGAGATCCGCGAGAAAGTGGTGGCGGTTTTTGCTCAGCCGCGTGAATTCCCGGTACAGAATGATGTCGATCGCATGATTTACCAGGGCTTTTTCAGTGAATCAGATAAAGCGGCCATGACCATTATCCGCGAAACAGATCCGAAAAATCTGCCTGCACTGGAACTGAGTTATCAGGATGCCCGTCTGCCGGAATTACTGTTCCGCTACCGCGCCCGGAATTTCCCCGGCACACTGGACGAACATGAGCAGCAGCGCTGGCTTGCCCATCGCCGTGAGGTGTTCAGTCAGGATAATTTAACCCGTTATTTCGGACAGATTGGTGAAATGATGCAGGAATATCAGCATGATGCAAACAAGACAGAATTGCTGAAAAAGCTGGTGCAGTACGCGCAGCACCTGGCAGAGTAAGCAGACAGACCGCCGGGAGCAACACTCCCGGCGGTAAAATTACCCCGCTTTATTAACGGTATAAAACACCCGGCACAGGGATTCCCTGTACTTCGGACAAACAGAAACCATCCGCGTGCGGCTCTCAGTATCCCGTCCCAGTTCTTTCAGCACCCCTTTGGTGATCAGCGAATCCGCACTGCTGTGCTTGATGCCGATACTGACATTTTCATCACGGGCATTCAGGATATAGACAATCAGCGCCCGCTCATCGGTGCTGAGGTTATGCAGAACCTCTGCTTTATGGCACTTGACCTGAACCGCTTTGCCGAAGGCATTTTTGAGTCTTTTAAACATAATCATCAGTAATCAGAAAGAAAAGCTGATTATAATGAATTTAATCCCTTATTAACATTCATGGTTTATACTGATTTTCTGTACCTCTGAAAGATCACTTCTGATGCTGACTGCAACTGCACCCTTCATGTCCTTCACCCCAGTATTTTAATTTACTGGTTTTACCCAGCCCCGGATTCAGGGTATTGGTCGGGTCGGTGGCTTTATAGAAGGCTTTCAGCTGTGGTTTGGCTTTATACAAATGACCGACATTATGCTCTGCCGGATATTCCGCCCCGCGCGTGTTCAGGATTTCCAGCATCGCCTCTTTCAGCGCATGCGGATCCACACCTTTCTTCACAATATAGTCCTGATGGAAAACGTGGCATAAAAAATGTCCGTAGTAGAGTTTATGCACCAGTTTGCTCTCAATTTCCGGCGGCAGGACTTCCAGCCATGCCTGATCATTACGGCGCAGTGCAATATCCAGCGCAAGAATATCCTCTACTTTACTGCTGTTAACCGCATGATAACGGATGGCGGCACCGGCGGCCACAAAGCGGTGCAGGAAGGCATCTGCCCCCTCTTTGGCATCACACTCAAAGAAAGCGCCCTCTGCATTATCAAAGAAATGGCTCAGCCAGTTGCGGGCTTCATCAATCCCCTCACCGGCCATTTTCAGCATCAGGTGATGCTCGTATTTATCGCGGTACTCTTCCATCCGGCGCGGCAGATGATTCGGCCACAAATGGCTGAATAACTGCATCGTGCGGTCAATCAGGTTTTTCGGCAGCAACGGAATTTTATTGAAAACAGCATCCATTCTCCCTTTGATGGTGAACAATTTCGGCATTTTTTCGGTGCCGAGCTTATCAATCATCAGGAAGCTGTCTTTACCGTAGACTTTCGCGATGTCATAACACTCGCGGTGCATATATTCACCGGCCACCGGCAGATGCTCAAACTCCGCGAGAATATGACGGCGGATATCTTCCAGCACAGAAGGTGTATTGGTGCCGATGTAGAAGACTTTATTTTCACCCTGAGACGGGAACGTATCCAGGCGCACAGCAAACACCACCAGCTTACCGGCACAGCCGGAGGCTTCAAACAGGCGGCGTTCGTCGGCGTTGAAACGGGACGGGGTATCCGCATCCACATCACGGATACGCTGATGATAATCATGGTCAGAAGCCGGCTTATCCGTATCCTCAATATCCGCATCCTGATACTGCCGGTATTCCAGGCAATTCAGAATTTCTTCGGGGGTGGAGCCCAAATCAATCCCCAGATGGTTGACCAGTTCTGCGGTGCCGTCTGCATTAACACGGCCGTACAGCGCCAGTTCGGTATAAGCAGGACCGCGCTGCACCAGCGAACCGCCGGAGTTATTACAAATACCGCCGACCACGGAAGCCCCGATACAGGAAGAACCAATGACGGAATGCGGCTCACGGCCCAGCGGTTTCAGTACTTTTTCCAGATGCCACAGCGTGCTGCCGGGCAGTGCCACCACCTGCTGCTGTTTTGTCAGAACCTGAATTTTATCCAGACGCAGCGTGCTGATAATAATAATTTCGCGGTCATAATCATCCCCGCTCGGGGTGGAGCCTTCCGTCAGACCGGTATTGGCTGCCTGCATAATCACAATTCTGTCAGCCTCAACAGCGGCTTTAAACACCTGCCACAATTCATACAGTGTACCCGGGAACACCACTGCCAGCGCGCTGCCTTCACCGGAACGGAACCCCTTGCGGTAGCGCTCCGTCTTACGCGGTTCTGTTAAAATGTGTTTGTGGCTGACAATGTCTGTCAGTGTCTGAATAAGACGTGCGCCGTCAGGTTGCTGACTGTTGATCATACATTCCCCCGCTCAGGTTACTTATAGTTCGCTAAATAACCATTATGCCCCTTATTTTATTTATAATACGAATAAAACAAAAAGCCAATAAGTTATTAACAATCAATTTGTTAGCATAAAAAATAAAATTAAAATGCAGCTTTATGAGCAACTTTATGTACAAATAAGTTATGCACCATTGCGCACCAAAGCCCTCTGTACGCATATATATCTCTCTGCCAATTGTACTCTTGACATTCATCAACTACACGCCTAAATTTCACTGTATATTTAAGGGTCTTCCCTTGTTGTGGT
>NZ_AYMP01000032.1 GCF_000633515.1 Morganella morganii H1r
CATTAGCGTTGGGTAAACAACACCATTTCGGGTTGAGACTGGGAGGTTTAATAGCCTTTTTGGGTTTTTTAACTTAACTAAAGCACCGAATGAAAGAAATAAACTGACACTAAAATCGACAGCTTTGTAAGTCAGTTCGCCACTTTTTCTTCCATACCCCGCATATTCGGAAATATCCGCCATTACATTCTCAATTAAATTTTTATTATATCCACCAGATTTCCCTTTAGTTATTTCATATTGAATGATAAAACCATGCTCAAAGGCATTACTTATTCCGGTGGTAACAGCTAAAGCGCCAATTCCCTTTAATTTATTTGACCTTATTAGGTTTCCTGTTTTAAAGGTCAAATATCCACCAGCAATCTGAACAAACCCACCTAGAATCTGAAGTCCTTCTTTTCCATAAAAAAGCCACCCCTGCTCTTCAAATTGTTCAGTTGCCTCATAAACAGACCAGTCATTACGCCTGCCTCGTTGGTAATCAGCTTCCTCACTATTATATAAATAAGACCATTAAACGCATTATCCCGGCCTTGCATGTAAGCATAATGATCCTCAGATGAACTCCGCTTGCGGTAAAATTCCTCTTTCAAATAAGCTATCGCCTTGCGGATATTTTCCCGGTAAATTATTTTCACTTCCGGGTTATATAAAAGATAGGATGCCGCACGTTCAGAAAGCGTTTTCAGTTTATTACAGTAATCATCAAATTCACGACTGTAAGCGGGCTGGGTCGATAATACACGGGCTGTTGGTATCAGAAACTCCTGTCATCCCAGATACTGTAAGAACTGGTTCCGGCCATAACATGTTCCCAGGTCACGGACTTAAAGCGGATTGAAAGACTTTCTTCCGGCTGTGAATCGTTATGTGTGACGGAGTTCGGATAAAAACAGTTAAGACTGACAATTGCGGCCTCTGTCAGTTTTATTTTGTAATATAACTCCATACTGCCATTCATACCTGTCCGGTAGAATGAGAAATTACACGTTAGCATTTCACTGTTTGTCAGAGCCTGGGCGAGAAGCGGAGACGACTTATCAATCGGTTTACGGATGTCTAACGGCTGGAAACTGACATTCTGCCCCATCGAAAGACCGGAAGAAACTTCAAATACCAGTATTTCATCTTCGTGTCCCGACTGATATTTATTCCCGATAGAATCAATCGTTGAAGCCCCCCGGGAAATCAGCCCTTACTTGTTACCGGTAACTGAAAGATAAATGATATTGGCCACTTTTTATCCTTATGATATACGCATTAAATTTACCTTAAGTTCATCGTGTTATTTATTCTGGCGCAATAAAAATACCGTGATTAACATAAATAAAATTTATTTTTCCGGTGGCAATCGCAATACCGCCCGCATTCCCCTCATAAAAAAACCCGATAGTCGGGTAACCAACTATCGGGTTTTTATTCAGAATGCTGACGATTATTTCTTCCAGATGAACTCGACACCTTCCTCGTCGTCTTCATCCCAGTCGTCGTCCCAGTCATCATCTTCTGCCTGATCAAGCTGCTCTTTGTGGTAATCGTCCCACATAAAGTCCACTTTCGCATCCGCAGCCGGGACTTCAGCAACCGCTTCGCGGGCATGGGTATTGAGGAATTCCATCAGATCCCAGCACAGTGCTTTCACGCCTTCGTGATTGACCGCAGAGATCATATAGAATTTTTCTTCCCAGCCGAGGGCATCGGCGATCGCCTGAGCGCGGGTTTTCGCTTCTTCCGGATCAATCAGATCGACTTTGTTGAAGACCAGCCAGCGCGGCTTCTCAGCCAGCTTTTCACTGTATTTTTCCAGTTCACCGACAATGATCTTCGCATTTTCCACCGGATCACTTTCATCCACCGGGCAGATATCGATCAGGTGCAGCAGCACGCGGCAGCGTTCCAGGTGTTTCAGGAAACGGATCCCCAGACCGGCACCATCAGATGCGCCTTCGATCAGTCCCGGGATATCCGCGACCACGAAGCTCTGTGAGTTATCCATCCGCACCACACCCAGGCTCGGCACCAGTGTGGTAAACGGATAATCCGCCACTTTTGGTTTTGCCGCAGAGACAGAACGGATAAAGGTGGATTTACCGGCATTCGGCATTCCCAGCATCCCGACGTCAGCCAGCAGCATCAGTTCCATCATGAGTTCGCGGGTTTCACCCGGGGTACCCATGGTGCGCTGACGCGGTGCGCGGTTAACAGAGGATTTAAAGCGTGCGTTACCCAGGCCGTGAAATCCGCCCTTGGCAACCATGTGACGCTGTCCGTGCTGCAACATGTCCGCCAGTATCTCATTGGTGGTCATATCGCGCACACGGGTGCCTACAGGCACGTTAATCGTGATATCGTTGCCCCGTTTACCGGTACAGTCACGACTCTGGCCGTTTTGACCCCGCTCAGCACGGAAGGATTTTTCAAAACGGTAATCAATCAGGGTATTGAGGTTTTCATCGGCCTGAAGGTATACATCACCCCCATCACCGCCGTCTCCGCCGTCTGGTCCGCCTTTCGGAATATATTTTTCGCGACGGAAGCTCACGCATCCGTTGCCGCCATCTCCTGCCACAACCAGGATTTTAGCTTCATCTACAAATTTCATTACTTTTCTCCGTAACGTTGCCGTGTCCGGACTACCGGTTCAGTATGACCCGGGATGACGTTTTACGCATATAAAAAGCCCTGCAAAAGGTTTGCAGGGCTTTCGGACTCGGTTAAGACGTGAAAAACTTATTCAGCTTCGATGCTGATGAACTTACGGTTTTTCGGGCCTTTAACTTCGAATTTTACTTTTCCGTCAGCTAACGCGAACAGAGTGTGGTCGCGACCGCAACCTACGTTGCTGCCTGCGTGGAATTTAGTACCACGCTGACGAACGATGATGCTGCCTGCTAATACAGCTTCACCACCGAAACGTTTTACACCCAGACGTTTTGCTTCAGAATCGCGACCGTTTCGAGTCGAGCCGCCAGCCTTTTTGTGTGCCATTGATCTGCTCTCCTATTAACTTAAGCGATACCGGTAATTTTAACATCAGTGAACCACTGACGGTGGCCCTGCTGTTTCCGGCTGTGTTTACGACGACGGAACTTAACGATTTTGATTTTATCGCCGCGACCGTGTGTAACCACTTCAGCTTTAATTTTAACACCTTCAACGACTGGAGCGCCGATCTTGATGTCTTCACCATTTGCAACCATCAGGACCTGGTCAAACTCAACAGTTTCACCTGTTGCGATGTCCAGCTTTTCCAAGCGAACGATTTGACCTTCGCTGACCCGGTGTTGTTTACCACCACTTTGGAAAACCGCGTACATATTAACTCCGCTTTCCGCACACCCCATAAAATTTGATTCTCAGAGTGCACTATAAAATTATTCACAATAGGGCGCGGATTTTACGCAAAAATGCCGCAAATGACAAGTGCTGAAAACGATCTAATGGTAAAAAAACGTCACTTTACAGATAGCCGTTTATTTGCAGCTTTTTTACAGTACAATCATAAAATATAAAAAACGCTGCTATCATAAACCATTACCTTTGATCGGGATGTCAAAAACAAGGTTAAAGCAAGTCATATGAACTCAGAACAAATAATCGCGCTGACGGCGGATGATATGGCCGCTGTCAATCAAAAGATTCAAAAACAGCTGACCTCAGACGTATCACTTATCAACCAGCTGGGTTACTACATTATCAGCGGCGGCGGGAAACGGATCCGCCCGATGATCGCTGTGCTGACCGGCCGGGCTCTGGGCTATGACGGCGACAAACATATTCAGGTGGCAGCCCTGATCGAATTTATTCATACCGCCACCCTGCTGCACGACGATGTGGTGGATGAATCTGATATGCGCCGCGGCAAACAGACCGCCAATGAGGTGTTCGGCAACGCCGCCAGTGTGCTGGTCGGGGATTTTATCTACACACGATCCTTTCAGATGATGACGGATCTGGATTCCATGCGCGTGCTGAAGCTGATGTCAGAGGCGACGAACGTGATCGCGGAAGGGGAAGTGCTGCAGCTGATGAACTGCAACGATCCGGATATCAGCGAAGCGGATTACATGCAGGTTATTTACAGCAAAACCGCCCGTCTGTTCGAGGCCGCCTCACAATCTGCCGCGATCCTGGCCGGTGCCACACCGGAACAGGAAAAAGCATTGCAGGATTACGGCCGCTATCTCGGCACCGCGTTTCAGCTGATCGATGATGTTCTCGATTATGATGCGGATAACGCGACACTCGGCAAAAATACCGGGGATGATCTCGACGAAGGCAAACCGACACTGCCGCTGCTCCACGCCATGCACAACGGCAATGCGGAAGAATCCGCACTGATCCGTCAGGCCATTGAACAGGGTAACGGGCGTCATCTGCTGGAACAGGTTCTGGCGGCCATGAAGCGCTGCGGCTCCCTGACTTACACGTATAACCGTGCCGAAGAGGAAGCCGACAAAGCTATCGCAGCCCTGTCCGTACTGCCGGATTCACAGTACAAAGACGCGCTGGCCGGTCTGGCTCATATCGCCGTCCGCCGCTCCGCCTGATCACAGCGAAAAAAACGGGATCCGCGAGGATCCCGTTTTTTATTCCGGTTTTTCGTCCCGCTCCCGGCTGCCCGGAAGCTCCTGTGCATCAAGATGCTGGATTAGTTTGGCCAACCCTTCCCGCAGAATGAACGTAACAATTTTTTCCCGTTCCTCTCTGGTCAGCTGATAATAGGCTTCCACCCAGATCAGAAACGCATCCTGCCGTTTCGCCTGATAGCTGGCGCTGTTGTCACATGCATGCAGGATCGCCTGAACTTCATCCGGCAGACTATCGATACTGTATTCGACAGCTTTTCCCTGCACACCACGCTTGCGCCTCTGATGCCAGCCTTCCCGTCTCGCCATCAGGTTGACACCTTGAGGAGATGATGGCAAGCCCGCCAAACCAACCAATTCCTTCGCGGAATACCATTCTTTTTTCATCTTTTCTCCTGCAACCCATTTTCAGCAAAAAATCGGCAATTTTTGTGCTTAAACTGTGTAAATTTGCCGGACACTTTCCTAAAAATGACAACTGCTTTAGCTACACTGAATTTATTTAACAGCTTCCGGATTGATGCCGATTTTTACGAGTTCATTTGACAAACGCAAGGATAAAACATCATCTTTTTGTGAATAATCGGCATATTTTATTACAACGACGGTAAGTACTGACAACATGACCGTCGGGCAGAAAATGAGATCCGGCTCAGTGCTGCTGCTGACGTATCACGCCTGATAACAGGTAAAAACCACTTTTGTTTCATCAACAAACTCCTTATGTTGAGTAAGTAATTGTGCTTACTTGATTCATTCCTTTGTGTTGCCGCCAAATGTTCATTTGGTTTCTTAATTCTGTAACAGAGTTCAAAAAAGATATTTTTAAGAAAAAATTTAAGAAAATATTTAGAAAAATAATGGTATTTTATTTTCTTAATAACGAATTGAATTCATCTTTAATGTAACGACAACTCGTTATTTATACCACTAACACAACATTAATCTGAAATAAAAAGGACGCAATATATGGATTCCGGTAAATCTGACTGGCACCCTGCTGATATTATTGCTTCGCTGAAAAAACGGGGGACAAGTATGGCTGCCTTATCGCGCAATTCGGGACTCAGCTCCTCAACACTCGCCAACGCGATTGTCCGCCCGTGGCCGAAAGGTGAATGGCTCATCGCAGACTTTCTCGCCATTCATCCGTCAGAGATTTGGCCCAGTCGTTATTTTGATTCTATCACAGGTGAATTATTAGATAGGAAAAGAAGAATGAAGGTAACTAAGTAATTTCAATATATAATCATAAAAATAATAAAACCGCTAATAATGATTAGCGGTTTTATTTACGGCCCGAAAAAATAAATACAACTAATTAATAATTCAGCTGTTAATAAATTTCTCACCAAGGGCAATATCGGCTTTCAGCACATCCAGCATGCCGTTCAGCGCTTTCTCTTCGTATGCACTGAGTGAACCGATGTCCAGACGCTTCTCAACACCGTTCTTGCCCAGCAGCACCGGCTGAGCAAAGAAACGGGCGTATTTGCCGTCACCTTCGGTATAAGTGCATTCCACCACATTGCTCTCGCCCTGCATGGCGCGAACCAGTGACAGGCCGAAACGTGCGGCTGCCTGGCCCATAGAGAGCGTAGCGGACCCGCCGCCGGCTTTGGCTTCCACCACTTCAGTACCGGCGTTCTGGATACGTTTGGTCAGGTTGTCAATTTCCGCATCACTGAAGCTGACACCCGGGATCTGAGACAGCAGCGGCAGAATAGTCACACCGGAGTGTCCGCCGATAACCGGCACTTCCAGCTCCTGTGGCTTCTTCCCTTTCAGTTCCGCCACAAAGGTGTTGGAACGGATAATGTCCAGTGTAGTCACGCCGAACAGGCGATTTTTGTCATACACTCCGGCTTTTTTCAGCACTTCTGCCGCGATCGCCACAGTGGTGTTCACCGGGTTGGTGATAATACCGATTAATGCTTTCGGGCAGGTTTTGGCAATTTTTTCCACCAGATTACGGACGATCCCCGCATTCACATTAAACAGATCAGAACGATCCATGCCGGGTTTACGGGCCACACCGGCAGAAATCAGGACAATATCCGCACCTTCTAATGCAGGGGTAGGATCCTCTCCCGCGAATCCGGTGATCCGGACATCGGTCGGAATATGGCTGAGATCTTTTGCCACACCCGGTGTGACCGGTGCGATATCATATAAAGTAAGATCTGAACCTGAAGGAAGCTGGGTTTTAAGAAGAAGGGCGAGAGCCTGACCAATACCACCTGCTGCTCCGAGAACTGCAACTTTCATCCTGAGACTCCTTAACTTGGGACGGTTAGCACGATTGCACACCAGGCGCGAATCCGTGCATGAGGGCTGTGAATACAATATTTTAACAGACTGATTGCATATTCACGCATTTGAATCTGTTTGTCTATTGTTATCCATTCTAAACAAATCGCTTATCTGTTAATGAGATAAGGAACACTATTTTGACAATTATTTTACTTTAAGCGCACTTATAGTCATGTGCGTTAATATACCGATGCGTAACTGATAACAACCTCATTTAATTAACAATATATTTACCTCCTGTGATAACCCGGTCAGAGCCATAAGCAATGTCAATTACGTGAGCTGATCACCAGTTTTGACCATTAATGCGGTTTCCCCCGGTCAGACCACAGGGTTTAATTTGCATAAAAATGCATTTTTCCGCATAATAATAAGGTTCGTCTCCAAATTTGCAGGAAAGACTATGCGTGCACCTTCTAAACAGGAAGATCTGATCAAGGCGTTTAAAGCGCTGTTGAAAGAAGAGAAATTCAGCTCTCAGGGGGAGATCGTCACGGCCCTGCAGGAAGAGGGCTTTGAGAATATTAACCAGTCCAAGATTTCCAGGATGCTGACCAAGTTCGGTGCTGTCCGCACCCGTAACGCGAAAATGGAAATGGTTTACTGTCTGCCTGCGGAACTGGGCGTTCCGACAGCCACCAGCCCGTTAAAAAACCTGGTGCTGGATATTGATTACAATGACTCGGTGGTGGTTATCCGTACCAGTCCGGGCGCAGCGCAGCTGATTGCCCGTCTGCTGGACTCCATCGGTAAATCCGAGGGTATTCTCGGCAGTATCGCCGGAGATGACACTATTTTCTCGACACCGGCCAAAGATTTCACCACAGAACAGCTTTACGAAGCGATTCTCGCCCTGTTCGAACAGGAACTGTAATCCGCCGTTAATCATAAAAAAACCGCGTGGTACTGATGCACCACGCGGTTTTTTATTTTTTCGCAGATTACTTCAGCTTTTCCAGCAGTTTATCGTGGATACCGCCGAAGCTGCCGTTGCTCATCACCAGGATATGATCCCCCGGCTGTGCATGTTCAGCCACCATATTGACCAGTGTATCCGGGTCACCGGTCCAGTATGCCGGTTGTACACAGCGCTCGGTAATTTCACTGACCAGCCACGGAATATTCGCCGGCTGGAAGATAAAGACTTCATCCGCACGCCCCAGCGCAGGCGCGATATCGTCTTTGCTGATCCCCATTTTCATCGTGTTTGAACGCGGCTCCAGAACCGCCAGGATGCGGGCCGTACCGCCGACTTTACTGCGCAGCGCCTGTAATGTGGCCAGAATGGCGGTCGGATGATGTGCAAAGTCATCATAGACACGGATACCGTTCACTTCACCACGGAGCTCAAGGCGGCGGCGGGCGTTGATAAATTTGCCCAGCGCACGGCAGGCTTCCGCCACCGGTACGCCAACGTGATGTGCGGCAGCCACCGCCATCAGAGCGTTCTGCATATTATGCTCGCCTACCAGTCCCCAGGTCACACGGCCGCTGATTTCACCGTCATAGCGCACATCAAACTCAGCGCAGTCATTGGTGACTTTCTCTGCCTGCCAGCGGGCGTTATCGCCGGTGTACTCTTCCTCACTCCAGCAGCCCATACTGAGCACCTGTTTCAGATTGGCATCCTGCGCCGGGGCGATAATTTTGCCGTCACCCGGCACCACGCGCACCAGATGATGGAACTGTTTTTCAATCGCCGCGAGGTTTTCGAAGATATCCGCGTGATCAAACTCGAGGTTGTTAAGCAGCAGCGTGCGCGGGCTGTAATGTACGAATTTTGAGCGTTTATCAAAGAATGCACAGTCATATTCATCCGCTTCGATAACAAAGAACGGGCTGTTACCCAGCGTGGCGGAGACATCAAAGTTCCCCGGGACACCGCCGATCAGAAAGCCCGGCTGATAGCCGCAGTCTTCCAGGATCCACGCCAGCATACCGGCGGTTGTGGTTTTGCCGTGAGTCCCGGCAACCGCCAGCACCCAGCGCTCCGGTAATACATGGTCATGCAGCCACTGCGGGCCTGACGTGTAAGGAATTCCCTGGTTCAGCACCGCCTCAACACACGGGTTTCCGCGTTTCATGGCATTGCCGATCACCACCATATCCGGGCGCGGCGTCAGCTGAGCCGGGTCATAACCCTGAATCAGTTCGATCCCCTGCTCTGTCAGTAAATCACTCATCGGCGGGTAGACATTCTGATCCGAACCGGTCACTTTGTGCCCCTGTGCGCGGGCCAGAATAGCCAGGCTGCCCATGAAGGTGCCGCAGATACCGAGAATATGAATATGCATTATTTTTTATCCAATAGCATGACGTTGGTCACTATTCTAACCATCTCTCAAAAGAACTGAAACGGATTAGCCTATCAATTATGATTTTCTTTGGCTAAACTTGCACCCGCGTTTACGGGCAACCGCTTTCGTAATACTTTTATTTCACCCACTTCAGGACGTACGTCATGAAAACATTAGGCGAATTTATCGTCGAAAAACAGCAGGACTTTTCTCACGCCACCGGAGAACTGACTGCACTCCTCTCCGCGATTAAGTTAGGCGCTAAAATTATTCACCGTGATATCAACAAAGCCGGGCTGGTTGATATCCTTGGTACTAATGGTATCTCTAACGTGCAGGGCGAAGTCCAGATGAAACTGGATCTCTATGCCAACGAGAAACTGAAAGCCGCGCTGAAAGCCCGTGGTGAAGTTGCCGGTATTGCCTCCGAAGAAGAAGACGACATTGTTGTTTTTGAGGGCGGCCGTGCGGAAAACGCCAAATATGTGGTTCTGATGGATCCGCTCGACGGCTCATCCAATATTGATGTGAATGTGTCAGTCGGTACTATTTTCTCTATTTATCACCGTATCACCCCGCTGGGCCAGCCGGTCACCGAAGCTGACTTCCTCCAGCCGGGTAACCGTCAGGTTGCTGCCGGTTATGTGGTGTACGGCTCTTCCACCATGCTGGTTTACACCACCGGCAACGGTGTTCACGCCTTCACCTATGACCCGTCTCTGGGTGTATTCTGCCTGTGCCAGGCCGATATGAAATTCCCGGAAAACGGCAAAATGTATTCCATCAACGAAGGGAACTATATCCGTTTCCCTGTCGGCGTGAAAAAATACATCAAATACTGCCAGGAAGAAGATCCGGCCACTGACCGCCCGTACACCACCCGTTATATCGGCTCTCTGGTGGCGGATTTCCACCGCAACCTGCTCAAGGGCGGGATTTACATCTACCCGAGCACCGCCAGCCACCCGAACGGCAAGCTGCGTCTGCTGTATGAATGCAACCCGATGTCATTCCTCGCGGAACAGGCAGGCGGTAAAGCGAGTGACGGTAAAAACCGTATCCTCGATATCATTCCGGAAAAACTCCATCAGCGTTCGCCGTACTTTGTCGGTACCCGCGCCATGGTCGAGAAAGCCGAAAGCTTTATGGCGGAATTCCCGGACGAAAACGGGAAGTAACCAACAGTAAGAGAAGGAAAAGGCGGTATACCACCGCCTTTTTTTCGTTATAATATCCGCCACGCTATTTGTTCTGAAGATTAAGGAATCCGTTCATGAGCCTGAATAATGTTCCGGCAGGTAAAGAGCTGCCAGAAGATATCTATGTCGTTATCGAAATCCCTGCCAACGCAGATCCGATTAAATACGAAGTTGATAAAGAATCCGGCGCACTGTTTGTTGACCGCTTTATGTCAACCGCCATGTTCTACCCGTGCAACTACGGTTACATCAACCACACCTTATCTCTGGAT
Organism: Morganella morganii H1r; assembly: GCF_000633515.1. Taxonomy (GTDB): domain Bacteria; phylum Pseudomonadota; class Gammaproteobacteria; order Enterobacterales; family Enterobacteriaceae; genus Morganella; species Morganella morganii_B. The sequence continues at coordinate 10,674 of NZ_AYMP01000032.1, forward strand.
GGTGACCCGGTAGACGTGCTGGTCCCGACGCCGTATCCGTTACAGCCTGGTTCAGTGATCCGCTGCCGTCCTGTCGGCGTGCTGAAAATGACCGACGAATCCGGTGAAGATGCCAAACTGGTTGCGGTTCCGCACACCAAACTGAGCAAAGAATACGATCACATTAACGATGTGAACGATCTGCCTGAGCTGCTGAAAGCACAGATCACCCACTTCTTCGAGCACTACAAAGATCTCGAGAAAGGCAAATGGGTGAAAGTTGACGGCTGGGAAGATGCCGCAGCCGCCAAAGCTGAAATCATTGCTTCTTTCGAACGCGCCGCGAAAAAATAATCCGCAGTCCGTTTCAGAGACAAAAAAACCGCTGTTTTCACAGCGGTTTTTTTATTCACAGGGAAATCATTCGCTTTCCGGATCTTCTGCCTCGTGCCGTTTCAGCCAGTCACCGCTGTTTATCTTCACCAGTCCGTCCACCGGACGCTGATATAAGTAAATCCAGGCACTGCCGTAAGGCGTTGAAACCAGTTCACGCCGGTAATCCTGACCATCTTTTTTTAATTCATCCAGCTCGGTCAGGATCGACGAGGAAATCCGGTACACTTCACATTCGATCGAACCGGTTCCCGGTACCACCGCAGGATAGTGTCCCAAATCATACAGGTCATAGCCTTCAAGCGTATATTCTCCCAGCAGGGCGGCATAGGTCATCCAATGATGGTTGCCCTGTTTCTGCCGCAAACTGCCATAAACGATCACTCGCATATATTAAAACTCAAACTGATAAAGCAGATCGATCGCCTGGTTAAGACCAGACACCGCTTCCAGATATAACCTGGGCATTAACCTATAGCGTAACGTTAAGGTTGCTAAAGAGTCAAATATACCGACACCATATTTTACCTGCAGATCATTGGTTATCTTACCGCTGACCACAACCTGCGACTTATCGCCCACGCCCTGGGTATCCAGTGCCAGATCCGAAATACCGAATGTTTCACCAATTTTTCCGACTAACTGCCCGCTTTGTGCCACCCCGAGGCTGATAAGCATGGATGTCATCTGCGAACTGTCTGCGTCACCGGAATCCAGCCCCTCACCGCGCAACAGATAAGAGAGCGCATTTTCCTGGGACATCGCCGGATCAGAAAATATTTCCACTTTCGGTCTGTCAGCAAGCCCGGTCACCCGGACACCCGCGATCACGCCGTTGGCGGTGTTATCCGGGTTACGGATCGCTTCCAGATTAAGGAACGGCTGGTCAGCCGGACCGGAGAACAGGATCTGACCTTTGCGCACCAGCAGATCCTGCCCGTAAGCATGGAAGCGCCCTTGCGGAATATCCACCTGTCCGTTAAGTCCCAGTCCCTGTTTATCCTGAGCGACTTTCAGATCCCCGGTCAGTCTTGCTTTCAGGCCGAAGGCATCCAGCAGCACATCATCACCGATATGGATCCGCAGATTACTCAGGATCGGAATGCTGGTCTGTTTCTCACGGATTGGCTGTAAGTTGTCATCCAGCATCACTTCGTCGGATGTGGCGCTGACAGCGGAATCCGGGACTTCATGCACGGTAATCCGCGCCCACGGAATATTCACCGTCCCGTCCAGTTTCAGCATCGACGGTGTCGCCTCAAAGACCAGATCCGGGCTGACATCAATCCGGATCATCGGCGGCAGGGAAACGCGCAGTTTGTCACCCTGCGCGAAAATCTTCGCACTCCAGGCATCCATTCTGCGCCAGTCCGCGTTACCGCTGAGGTTGAGATACCCTTCCGGCGTTTTGATGTTTCCGCTCAGATCAGAACGGGCGCCATCGAAATTAACCGTCAGCCCGCCGGTCGTGATATCAAACGGCAGCAGACGGCCGCTGACCGCGAGATCCGATAATCCCAGCTGACCAAACAGCAGCGGCGACGCGGCATTACCGCCCAGACGCAGGCCTGCGTTCAGCCGCCCGGTGGCTTTATCCCCTTTACCCAGCAGCGGTTTCAGCAGATCCAGAGAGATATTATCGATACCGACATTCCCGCTCAGCTGGCGGCGTTTCTCCAGATCAGAAATCTGGACATTACCGTTAATCTTCCCGTTACCGGCGATAGCAATCAGCCACTGAAGATTGAGTTTGCCGTTCTTCATGGCGGCGGTCATGGTCAGGGTGTCAAATGCGACCGGCAGATTTGTACCGTCGAGATTCTGCACCACTTTCACGCCGTTGCCTTTCAGAGATGCATCCACCACCGGCTGTGAACCGTCCGCAAACCAGCGGACATTGGCATTACCGCTGAATACACCGTCCAGCCGGGTATCCCGGCCGAGGAACGGTTTAATCATCGCCAGGTCAAAACGTTCAAGGGCAACGGATGCATTACCGGAAGCCCCGGCAGTGATCGGTTTCGGTACACAGATTCGGGCATCCGGATTCACCCAGCAATGGGTGCCGATGGTCACTTCCTGTTTTTCATTCAGATAGGTCAGCGCCATTGCCTTGCTGAGTGACCACTCACCCACCGGTGTGTCAAAGCGGGTATTATTCAGCGTACCTTTCCAGGTTTCGGTTTTGCGGTCAAACCCGCCGTTCAGCATCAGCTGTGCAGAGACCGGCTCGCCTTTCATGGTCAGTTTCAGCTGGTGCTGTGCTTCGGTGCCTTTGGCATTCAGGGTCAGATTGCTGATCACCAGATCAGCCTGTTTCAGCTGATTCACGGTCACATCCAGCTGGCCTTTGATCTGCTCTGCGGAGGTGATATCCCCTTTGATTTTCGCATTTGCCACCGACAGGTCGTTCTGCCATTTCAGGTTGCTGACGGCCAGATCGGCGAGGATCTGTGGTTTTTCCATATTGCCGCGAACATTGAGCTTCCCTTTGATGGTTCCCGCCAGCCCCGGAACCAGGCCGCCGAGCGCCGGTGCATTGATATCCGCATCCAGCTTCCAGTTATCCGCCAGCTCGCCCCGCACGTCCAGTTTATTGTTGCCCAGTGCCAGTTTCAGATCCGGAATCGTCCACTGACCGCCCGCATTACCTTTCACATTACCGCGCGCTTTCAGCGGATAGGTCTTCACTTTACCGTCGAGGGTGATATCCGGGATTTCAAGTTCCCAGTTACCGCCGTACAGACTACCCCTGGTACTGATTTTGCCGTCCACTTTGGCCGGCCACTCCGGATAGGCTTTCGCCGTGTTCAGGCCGGAAAGCGTCAGAACGGCCTGCCAGCTGATGGCTTTCTGCCAGTCCGCCACCCCGGTCACTTCCGCAAAGCCCTGTAACGCATTCAGGCGCAACCGGGTGAGATTGAGCTGTTCAGTATTCCCTTTGGCATCCAGGGTCAGCAGCGCAGGCGGGATGTCCTTTCCTTTGATATCCGAACGCAGGGAGAGGTCGTAACCGCTCACTTTCCCGTTAACACGCAGTTTTACACCATCAAGCTGATAATCCGCCTCACCGGTCAGCGGCCAGCTGACTTTCTGACTCTCCAGGGTCAGCAGCAGCGGCAGATCAGCCTGTGTCAGGTTGGTTTGTGCATCCAGCGTGGCATTGACCGGCCCTTTCAGCGCCAGTGCCAGTTTCAGTTCATCCAGCAGCCCGCCGTTCAGGGTAAGATCGAGATCCTGCCCGCTGAATTCCTCAAAATCACGGACATGACCTTTCACCGACAACGCTACCGGCCATTTTTCACTGAGCGCCACTTCCCCGCTGACCGCAATATTGCCCTGCGGCGCATCCGCAGACAGATCACTGAGGGTCAGTACCTGCCCCTTGTTAAACAGCGCCAGATGCAGGGAATTGATGGTCACCGGTGCATCACCGCTCACCTGCCAGTTCTCACCGGAAATACCTTCCACTGAAATATTCAGCGGAAGAATAACCTCCGGCAGTTCTGCCAGCATCGGCTGAGCAAAAATCTCACTGATGGTTTCACCTAACGGCTTCTCCGGTGCATCCGTTGCCGGTGCCGGTTCTTCTGCCTCAGCCGGGTCACTTTTCGGCAGCACAACAGAAAGGGCATTAATCACCGTGGGTTTCAGGGTCAGCTGGTCGCCCTGCCAGGTCATGGCGGTGCGGAAGGTGCCCAGATTTACCGCCATATCATCCACGGTGACCTGTGTGTTGGTCACGGAGAGAGAATCCAGGAATATGGTCAGTGGTGCATTCAGCTCCGTCAGCGGCTCTGACGGGGGGGTTTCTTCTGACGACGGCAGTTTTGCTGTATCGACAGCAACCCGCGTGCCATCCGTGCTGAGGTTTTCAACGCAGAGTGTCATGTCTTTCAGGCAACTCAGACGCAGCGCCAGGTTCACCTTATCCACGCTGACATCAATACCCGGCATGGTGTATTTCACCTGCTTCAGGGTCAGATTACGCAGATCACCCTCAACCTGACCGATAGCCAGGCCGGAAACCACACGCGGCGCAAAATTCAGCGCAAAATGCAGGCCGGACTGTGTGCCCAGGATCCAGCCGAGTGTGCCGCCAATCAGCAGAATGAGTACCAGCAGAATGATTGCCGGCCATTTCAGATACTTCAGCCATTTCATCAGAGTTCTGCCCCCAATCCGATATAAAACTGGATATTTTTCGTCTGGTCATCACCGACCGGTGCCGCGAGGTCAAATTTGATCGGCCCGACCGGTGATGCCCAGCGCACCCCGACACCGGCACCGGTTTTGAAATTACTCCGTTTGATATCATTCACCACTTCACCGCTGTCCACAAACACCGCGCCCCACCAGTTTCCGGTTACGTTGTACTGGTATTCCAGTGAGCCGACCACCATCCGCGAGCCGCCGGTCAGTTTGCCGTCAGCATCTTCCGGTGAGATTTTGTTGTAACGGTAGCCCCGGATACTGCCGTCGCCACCGGCGAAGAAACGCAGATCCGGCGGAACCTTGTCGAAATTATTGGTTTCAATCCAGCCGAGATTGCCGCGCATCACAAAGCGGTGCCCGTCCCACGGCGTTCGTATCCAGACGTTACGGGCACGGAAAATGGAAAAATCCACATCCGAGCCCCACATTTCATTGGAAACATCCACTGAGTAACGCTGGCTGTCCCCCCAGGACGGCATCATCCCGCCCCGCGAACGGACACGGCTGACATTCACGCCGGGATAGAGCAGCATAGTGGTGTTCGTGATATCCGCCTGGGTAAAGTGGCTGAGACTCCAGCGCATATTGATACCGTACTGCCAGCCGGTGGATAAATCCCAGTTACGGGAAACACTGACTGTCGCGGTATCGGCTTTGGTATCGTTCAGATCGGTACGCTTATACCCGCCGGAAACGGCGTAATACTGTTCAATCGGATTAACCTTCAGCGGGATGCGGTATGAGGTATCAATAATCTGTTCCGGTGCGGACAGGCTGATACTGGAGGTCAGACTGTGGCCGCTGGCGTTCACCCACGGCTTATTCCATTTCGCCTGAACACGCGGTCCCACATCGGTGGCAAAGCCGCCGCCCAGCTCGACAAAGTTTTGCGCACGCGGGGTGAATGACGCATCCATGGTCAGATAATCACTGTTATCCGCCCGTGCTTTGGCAATATCCGGGGTGACGATCGCGGACTGAAACCAGCCGGTTTCCGCCAGCAGACGGTTAAATTCCGCCAGCTGTTCCGAGGTGTAGTAATCGCCCTCTTTAAACGGTACCAAACCTTCCAGATAGGCATCGCTGATTTGCGAGCCCTGGTAATTCACTTTACCGAAACGGTATCGTTTGCCGCTGTTGAACACAAAATCCCAGTAAGCCGCGTGACGGGAAAGCGCAATACCGAGCTGGCTTTTTTCCATCTCCGCATCAAAATAACCGCGTTTTAAGGCAAGCCCGGATAATCCGCTTTTAAAACTTTCATACTCGCCGTGATTGACGACAGTCCCGGTTTCAGGTGTATTTTTAGTAATGAATTTTTTGAATGCGGGATCGGTTTTTGCCGCGCCTTCGATATCCACCGTCACCCCGGCAATTTTAACCGGTTCCCCCGGGACGACGCGGGCATACAACACCGGACGCGCAGGCGGCGCGTTGTCCTGATAATCAAAGGTGATCACCGGCTCATAATACCCCAGCGGACGAAGCCCTTCTTTGATGGCTTTTTCCACCCGGGCACGAAAACGGCCGTCAGCCACGACCTCATCCGTTGTGATAGTGGAAAGCTGGACTCTTGCATTTTTTTCAAGTTGCCCGTCGAGCCCTTCCACTTTTAAGCGAAGATTTGCACTATAGGCCAGAGGGGATGTGAGAGACACAGCGACAACACAAACAAGAGGGTACCGGATCACATCAACTCCTGAATTTCTGCGATTTGACTGAGATATACCTTTATTCATTCAGAATACCGCCAGCGAACCTGCAATGTGAATGAATAAGGGTATAAATGAAAATTATTTGAAGTTTACTATAGATACATAAGATAAATAACCTGAAATCTGCTGATAATGCACCGATTATTCTTAAACAGGAGCCACCGTAAATGACACAAAACACCACTCAATACCCGCAGGACACTGTTGTATCTCCTGTTTCTGCCGCCGATGCACTGCCTGACAGCGCCGCGGCACTGACCATCAGCCCGCGCCATACCGTAACCGGTCATGATGTGAATCATGTGCCTGACGGCTTTGATACCGCGTATTTCGCCATGGGCTGCTTCTGGGGCGTGGAGCGCCTGTTCTGGCAGCAGCCGGGCGTGTACAGCACCACCGCCGGTTATACAGGTGGTACGACAAAGAACCCGACCTATGACGGTGTCTGCACCGGCAACACCGGTCATGCTGAAGCTGTCCGCGTGGTCTACGACCCGTCCGTTATCAGCTACGCCGATCTGCTGCGTCTGTTCTGGGAAAACCACGACCCGGCACAGGGCATGAAACAGGGCGGCGATATCGGCTCTCAGTACCGTTCGGCAATTTACACTCAGTCTGACAGCCAGCGTGTGCAGGCACTTGCCTCGCGTGAGCAGTACCAGCAGGCAATGAATGAGAATCACGACAGCCGCAGTATCACCACGGCCATCCGCCCGCTCGGCCCGTTCTATGTGGCGGAGGATTACCACCAGCAATATCTGGATAAGAACCCGGAAGGCTACTGCGGGCTCGGCGGGATCGGGGTCTGTCTGCCGCCTTCGCTGAGAAACTAGCCGCTTTTCCCCTTCCGGTGCTATACTGCACATCCGCGCACAGGCAAATTGGATGTTCTGTGCGCCTTTCTTTTTTAATATCCGATACTTATGCTCTATATATCTAAAATAACCGGTCGCCACGCATAATCAACAACAGCGCGCCCAGAGGCAATCGTGCCGGCCATTCGGAACTTATATGTTAAATAGTTTATTAATCGTCCTGTTACTGTGCGCGATCAGCGCATTCTTTTCGTTATCTGAAATATCACTGGCCGCCTCGCGGCGTATCAAACTCAAAGTCATGATTGACGAAGGCAATACCAATGCCGCCCATGTGCTCCGTTTGCAGGAAGCCCCGGGGATGTTCTTCACCGTGGTGCAAATCGGCCTGAACGCCGTGGCGATCCTCGCCGGTATTGTCGGTGAATCTGCCTTTTCACCGGCGCTGCGCACCCTGTTCGGCAATTTTATGGCTGATGCCGCCGCACAGCAGCTCGGTTCAGTACTGTCATTTATCATCGTGACCTCCATGTTTATCCTGCTGGCGGATCTGACCCCGAAACGTCTCGGCATGATCAAGCCGGAAGCGGTCGCCATCCGGATTGTCCAGCCGATGCGTTTTTGCCTGACGGTACTGCGCCCGCTGGCCTGGTTGTTTAACGGATTATCCAATCTGTTCTTTAAATTATTCAAAATTCCGCTGGCGCGAAATGAAGATATCACCTCAGATGATATTTACGCGGTGGTGGAAGCGGGCGCGGTCGCCGGTGTGCTGCGCAAGCAGGAACACGAACTGATCGAAAACGTGTTTGAGCTGGAATCCCGTACCGTGCCGTCCGCCATGACCTCCCGTGAGAGCGTGGTCTATTTCGACAAGCAGGAAAACGAAGAAAGTATCAAAGAGAAGATCTCCACGCAGCCGCACTCGAAATTCCTGGTGTGCGACGGCGGGCTGGATCATGTGCTCGGTTATGTCGATTCCAAAGATCTGCTCAACCGCGTGCTGAACGGCCAGAGCCTGAATCTGCATGAAGGTGTGCAGATCCGCCCGGCACTGATGATCCCGGATACCCTGAGCCTGTCAGACACGCTGGAGAGCTTTAAGAATGCAGGGGAAGACTTCGCTATCATTCTGAATGAATACGCCATGGTGATGGGTGTTATCACTATCAATGACGTGATGATTACCCTGATGGGGGATCTGGTTGGTCAGGGACAGGAAGAGCAGATTGTCGCCCGTGATGAAAATTCCTGGCTGATTGAAGGCGGTACCCCGATTGAGGATGTGCAGCGGGTGCTGGATATTGATGAGTTCCCGGATGACAGCAATTACGAAACCATCGCCGGGTTCCTGATGTACAAACTGCGCCGTATCCCGAAACGAACCGATTCCGTGAAGTTCTCAGGCTATAAATTTGAAGTGGTGGATATCGACAACTACAAGATTGACCAGCTGCTGGTTACACGGATCCCGGATGCACCGGTTATCCCGCGTCCGTCAGCGGCGGAAAGCGGCAAAAAGGGTCAGTCTGACGTGGCACACAACGAACAGCACCAGAAACCGTAAAACTAACCCTTCTTCATCAGACAGGTATTGTGGTTACGCCAGCTGCGCCTGCAGCAACGATACCTGCTGATTAATTTCACTCATTGCACTCAGATGGCGTTTGTCTCTGATTTTCGGCGGTAAAATCTTGCCGTAGTCAAATTCAAACGCGCCCATCCCCTGTATATACAGGCGGCCACGGAATAAGGTTTTCACGTAGCGGGCGATCTGAGCCGGGTTGTAACGGGCGAAAATTTTCATCGTACTTATGTCCTCCCCTTTACCTTTTCTTTCATGCCTAAGGTATGACTCAATTCTACCACCCGGGTTCATTAATCAAATGATTTAATCACTATTTTTACATAAAATGACACTTCACTACGATTTACTTCACAAAACAGAGTGAAAATCGATCACTGTCACACTATAACAGCGGAATAATAACCTCATAATTACTATAAGTTTTATAAATAATGTGAGGCTGAAATACCGGGATTAGTGTCAGCAGATACGGAGTTTAGCAGGCGGGGAAAAATCAGTGTAATTTGCATAACCATGCAAATTACACTGTTATTCAGGAATAAAATGGCAGTCAAAAACTGCTGACGCGGAACCCCGGGTTTATCAGCGATTCACGCGGTGTATAGTCGAGCGTTTTTCCGCTCCAGTCCGTGATATGCGCTCCCGCTGCGAGTGCAACGGCGTGTCCGGCTGCCGTATCCCAGATATGGGTCGGATTGAAACGGGGATAGAGCTGGGCTTTACCTTCCGCCACCAGGCAGAATTTGAGGGATGAGCCGATAGCACGGGTTTCATGCGGTCCCAGCTGCTCCAGATAATCCGCCAGTTCCGCATCCTGATGTGAACGGCTGATCACCACCATCGGCAGATCCGTGTTCACCACTTTGATCGCCATCCGCTGCCCGCCCCGCTCACGCCAGGCGTGTTTGCCTTCTGCCAGATAGAGCACGTCCGGTACCGGGGCATACACCACACCCATTACCGGTATGCCGTCAGAAATCAGGGCAATATTGACCGTAAATTCACCGTTTCGGCTGATAAATTCTTTGGTGCCGTCGAGCGGATCCACCAGCCAGTATTGTGTCCAATGCTGCCGCTCAGACCACGGCTGCGGATCTTCCTCTGACAGCACCGGGATGTCCGGTGTCAGGGCTTTCAGTTCCTGCACAATAATGTGGTGCGCGGCTAAATCCGCAGCGGTCAGGGGGGAGTTATCCGCTTTGGCGGAGATGGTCAGTGTGTCGGGATGATGGTAGATATCCATGATTGCATCGCCCGCCCGCCGGGCCAGCAGACAAATTTGATTGAGCATCCTTCACCTCTTTCACAAAACGGTTAGTGAGTCGCGTAATCCTGTTCACGTCTCCGGAGACCTGAGTATAGAAATAAAAATGGCCGGTGAAAACCGGCCATTTCGCATATTCTGTTATTGCTGACAAAGAGAGATTACAGGATCTCCAGCAGCTCCACTTCGAATACCAGTGTGCTGTACGGCGGGATCGCTGCACCGGCACCGCGCTCACCGTAAGCCAGGTTGCTCGGGATATACAGTTCCCATTTGGAGCCGACCGGCATCAGGGTCAGTGCTTCAATCCAGCCTGCGATCACGCCGTTTACCGGGAATTCAGCCGGTTCACCGCGCTGTACAGAACTGTCGAATACAGTACCGTCGATCAGACGACCGGTGTAGTGAACACGGACACGGTCAGTACGGGCCGGGATAGCGCCGTCACCCTGATTAATGACAGAGAACTGCAGGCCGCTTTCTGTAGTGGAAACGCCTTCTTTCTTCGCGTTTTCTTCCAGGAAACGTATCCCGTCTTTGACCAGTTCAGCCTGTTTTTCATTGCGGACAGCATCAGCACGCTCATGCATTTCACGCAGGGCACGATGCAGAACATCCACCGCCACCGCCGGCTGGTTATTTTCCAGTGCATCGGTGATACCGGCCAGGATAGCTTCCGGTACTAATCCGCTCAGCCCGGATTCCTGTAATTGCTGGCCGATTTGTAAGCCGATTCCGTAGCTTGCCTGTGCTTCCATCGTGTCAAAAGTCGGTTTTGTCATGAGAGATACCTGAGTAATAAGTAAGACAGACAAGCATAACAGCAGGATGTACCCCGGTAAACCCGATAATCAGTGAAAGCTGATGCAACACGGCGATTCCCGGAAAACAGCGCAATCAATTTATAAAACAGGACTAATTCCGAATAATTTCAGTAAGTCTGCTGCTACACTGGAACAATACCGGATGATAATGATTCATGCTGAACAGCGGGAGATTATGATGAGACTACTGCCAAAGCGCCATTTTTACGCTATCGCCGCCATTGCGCTGATTGTCATACTGATCCTGTTTTTCTGGCCCGCCGCACAGAAACCACCGGTGACCGTTCCGCCTCAGAATATCACGCTGACGCCACCGGCTGATCCGCTGGGTGATCTGATCGCTGAGCAGACCGGCACACCGCCGGAGACATCATCCGGTATCCCGGATTTGCCGCTGCCGGATAATCTCCCGCCCGGCGCACTGAATACCGAACCAGCCCCGCAACCGGTGACCGCAACGCCTGCTGCTGAACCGCCGCCTTCCGCCCCTTCTGCACCGGACAGACAGCTCGTGGCACAGCAGTTTACTGTGAAAAAAGGTCAGACGATTGCGCAGGTATTCCGCAGCAAAGGTTTACCGGTGGATGATTTATTCCGGATGACCGCCGCTGAAGGCCCGCAAAAGCCACTGAATCAGGTAGAAGCAGGGGATAAAATCCGGGTGATTTACGGGAAAGGAAAAACCATTTCAGAGCTGAGAATTGATAAGGCCAACGGGCAGTCCGCCACCTTTAAACGGCAGAAAGACGGCAGTTACCGCCGCTCTTAATCTCTGTGTTTACCGCATAAAAAACGCTGGCCTGAGCCAGCGTCTTTCAAAGATGTTTACCGTGTAATCAGCGATTACTCAGCAACAATCTTCACATTCAGTTCTGCAAACACGTCGCTGTGAACCTGGAAGTGAACTTCGTGATCACCCAGAGTACGCAGAACGCCGTTTGGCAGACGAACTTCGCTTTTCGCCACTTCAACGCCGGCTGCAGTTACAGCATCAGCGATGTCACGGGTACCGACAGAACCGAACAGTTTACCTTCGTCACCCGCTTTGGAAGACAGAGTCACAACGCCCAGGGCATTGATTTTTTCTGCACGAGCGTGTGCTGCTGCCAGAACGTCAGCTAATTTAGCTTCCAGTTCTGCGCGGCGTGCTTCGAAGAATTCGATGTTTTTCTTGGTTGCAGGAACTGCTTTACCTTGCGGTACTAAGAAGTTACGTGCATAACCAGATTTAACATTTACCTGGTCGCCCAGGCTGCCCAGGTTTGCTACTTTATCAAGCAGAATAACTTGCATTACCTTATCCTCTTAAAGTCATTAATGGACTGTGCCGATTACTGATGACGATCAGTGTAAGGCAGTAAAGACAGGTAGCGTGCACGCTTGATAGCACGAGCGAGCTGACGCTGATATTTCGCACTGGTACCGGTGATACGGCTTGGTACGATTTTACCACTTTCAGTGATATAGTTTTTCAGCGTAGCGATGTCTTTATAATCAATCTCTTGAACGCCTTCTGCGGTGAAACGGCAGAATTTACGACGACGGAAATAACGTGCCATATGGCTAGTCTCCAGAATCTATCAATTCAATATGTTCGGCATGAAGAACCAGTTTCGATAATCCATTTCGCCCCTGATGGGTGCTGATGAATCCCTGAACGGTTATCTGACTGCCGACCGTTATACTGCGAGTAATGGTTTGGATCGTCTGTCCGCTGGCAACCACGGGCATTCTGCACCATGCCTGCCGGGTGAGTCCGGCTTCCTGCTGTTGTGAGCGGTGCTCAAGCACAAACTGACAATGCGGAATTCCGGCCGGGCTGACTTTCCGGATGGGTTCCCTGCACACTGTGCCGGATAACACCAGACGGTTAGCGGACACCGTTATTACTCTTCAGTTTCCTCAGCTTCATCATTTTCTTCAATGTCGTCAGACATGTCGCGCGGGCGACGTTCGTCTTTCGCTTTAACCATTGGAGAAGGTTCAGTCACCGCGTGCTTAACGCGCATAACCATGCTGCGGATAACGGCATCATTGAAGCGGAAAATAGTTTCCAGCTCGTCAATCACTTCCTGCGGAGCTTCAACGTTCAGCAGAACGTAGTGCGCTTTGTGCAGTTTGTTGATTGGGTAAGCCAGTTGGCGACGACCCCAGTCTTCGAGACGGTGGATCTGACCTTCTGCGTTAGTAATAGCAGTTTTATAACGCTCGATCATTGCCGGTACTTGTTCGCTCTGGTCCGGATGAACCATGAAGACGATTTCGTAATGACGCATTAGTAGTGCTCCTTACGGATTATTAGCCTCCTGTCCGGGCAACCGCAACCCTGAGAGGCAAGGAACTTGTTTAAGTGCGGCTGAAAAATTTGACGCATAACTATACTCACACCCGCCTCAAAAGACAAGGTAATAAGTGTGTGATGCGGGATTATTTTGCGCGCTGACGCACGGCCTCAAACAGGCAGACACCCGTTGCCACCGAGACGTTCAGGGAAGAGACTGACCCCGCCATCGGAATGCTGATCAGTTCATCGCACAGGTCGCGGGTCAGACGGCGCATGCCTTCCCCTTCCGCCCCCATTACCAGCGCCAACGGGCCGGTCATTTTACTCTGATACAGATCATGAGTGGCTTCACCGGCGGTGCCGACGACCCAGATATTTTCGTCTTTCAGCTGGCGCAGTGTGCGGGCCAGGTTAGTGACACGGATAAGCGGTACGCTTTCCGCTGCACCACAGGCGACTTTTTTCGCCGTGGCATTCAGCTGCGCGGAGCGGTCTTTCGGAATGATCACCGCGTGTACACCGGCAGCGTCTGCAGTACGCAGACATGCCCCCAGGTTGTGCGGGTCAGTCACGCCATCGAGTACCAGCAGGAACGGTGTTTCATGCTCTGCCAGCAGATCAGGCAGATCCTGCTCCTGATACTGACGGCCGCCTTTGACTTTGGCGATAATACCCTGATGAACGGCACCTTCGGTCTGGCTGTCCATCCACTGACGGCTGGCCATCTGGACGCGGACACCCGCCGCTTCCAGGGCATGCACAACCGGGGTCAGGCGGCGGTCTTCACGCCCTTTTAAGATAAAGACTTCAAGAAAACGGCTGGGATCACGCGCCAGCAGAGCATCCACGGCGTGGATACCATAAATAATTTCACTCATAACGTTCCGTTTGTTGCGGGACAATAAGCGTAATGAGGCGTTACCGCCTCATTACGGGAAGAGATAAACCAAAGGCGGTTACTTCGCGGCTTTTTTCTTCGCGCGTTTCGCCTTTATATTGGCCTCGATTTTTTTGGTCCGGGCTGATTTTTTGCTTTTCGGGGCTTTCGGGCCGTCCTCTTTTTTCTTCTTGCGGAACGCGCTGTCCGGTTCGAAGTTTTTGTCGCGGCGCGGATCCCCTTTCTTACCGTCCCGGCGCTTGTCCCCGCGTTCACCGGTTTTCGCCCGGGTTCTCGCGGTTTTGCCTTCATTACGGGCACGGCGGGTGGTTGAAATCAGCGCGAAATCAATGGTGCGCTCATCCATGTGTACTGCTTCCACCCGGATTTCAACTTCATCACCCAGGCGGTATACATTCGAGGACGATTCACCAATCAGACGCTGGCCGACATTATCGTAGCGGTAGTAATCGTTATCAAGTGTTGATACGTGTACCAGACCATCGATAAACAGATCATTAAGACGGACAAAGAAACCAAAGCCGGTCACGCTGGTGATAAGCCCGGTAAAGACATTCCCCACCTGATCCTGCATAAAGTCGCACTTCAGCCAGTCTGCCACGTCACGGGTGGCTTCATCGGCACGGCGTTCCGTCATAGAGGTGTGTTCACCGAGCTGGAGCATACTCTGCATATCATAATGCCATGCACCGGTCTGTGATTTCGCCTCGCCGCGCTCTTTTGCCAGCAGGTACTTAATCGCACGGTGCAGGCTCAGATCCGGATAACGGCGGATAGGAGAGGTAAAGTGGGCATACGCCGGTAATGCCAGGCCGAAGTGACCGCGGTTGTCCGGATCATAAATCGCCTGTTTCATCGAGCGCAGCAGCATAGTCTGTAACAATTCGTGGTCAGGACGCTCCGCCACTTCCAGCATGACACGGGCGTAATCTTTCGGCTCCGGTGTCAGGCCGCCCGGCAGCGTCAGACCCAGTTCATTAAAGACGGTACGCAGGTTGATGACGCTGTCCTCTTTCGGACGATCATGCACACGGTACAGCGCCGGTTCGTTGTTTTTCTCAACAAAGCGTGCCGCCGCAACGTTCGCCATGATCATGCATTCTTCGATCAGTTTGTGTGCATCGTTGCGCAGTACCGGTTCAATGCGCTCAATACGTTTTTCCGCATTGAAAATAAATTTCGCTTCTTCGGATTCAAAGGCAATCGCACCGCGCTCATCACGGGCTTCCGCCAGTGCTTTATAGAGTTTATGCAGCTCTTCCAGGTGTTTGACCAGCGGCGCGTAGTGTTCGCGCAGCTCTTCATCCCCTTCGAGGATTTTCCACACTTTGGTGTAGGTCAGACGGGCGTGGGAACTCATCACCGCTTCATAGAAACGGTAACCGGAGAGTTTACCTTTCGCCGAAATCGTCATTTCACACACCATACACAGGCGATCCACCTGCGGGTTCAGTGAACAGACACCGTTCGACAGCACTTCCGGCAGCATCGGCACAACCTGTGACGGGAAGTAAACCGAGGTTCCCCGGCTGCGGGCTTCATCATCCAGTGCCGTCTGCGGACGCACATAATAGCTGACGTCAGCAATCGCCACCCACAGACGCCAGCCGCCGCCGCGTTTGGCTTCGCAGTGTACCGCGTCATCAAAGTCACGGGCATCTTCGCCGTCGATAGTCACCAGCGGCAGATCGCGTAAATCAACACGGCCTTTTTTGGCGGATTCCGGTACTTCCTCACGGATATCCGCGACCTGACGTTCCACCTGAGCAGGCCAGGTGAACGGAATTTCATGTTTGCGCAGGGCAATATCCACCGCAATACTGGTGCCCATTTTCTCGCCCAGCACTTCAGTGATAACACCTAGCGCCTGCACGCGTTTGCCCGGGCGGCGGGTCAGTTCCGCCACCACGATATTCCCCATCCGTGCGCCGTTAATTGACTCTTTCGGGATCAGAATATCGAAGCACAGACGGCTGTCATCCGGCACGACAAATCCCATGCCTTCTTCGGTAAAGTAACGGCCGACGATCTGACCGGTTTTCGGCTCAACGACACGCACAACGCGTGCTTCGCGGCGGCCTTTGCGATCAGCTCCCATCACCTGAACCAGGATCACATCCCCGTGGATGCATAATTTCATCTGATCCTGCGGGATGTAGAGATCGTCTTTTTGTCCTTCGACACGCAGGAACCCGAAGCCATCGCGATGGCCGATCACGGTGCCTTTAATTAAATCAAGACGCTCCGGCAGTGCATAGCACTGACGGCGGGTAAAGACCAGCTGCCCGTCGCGCTCCATCGCGCGCAGACGGCGGCGCAGGGCTTCCTGAGCCTCTTCACCGGTGATCCCCAGCTCCTGTGCGATATCCTCGCGGCTCACCGGTTTGGTGTGGCGGCGGACGGTTTCAAGAATAAATTCACGGCTCGCGATAGGGGATTCGTATTTTTCCGCTTCGCGCTCACGGTAAGGGTCGTTTGATTGTTTTTCCACTGACATTGTATCCTCCGTGGTTTCTGACCGGCGTTATTCGTCCGTCAGTAACAATTTATAAAGATGCTGATTGTCCTGCACCATATCAGCGAGCGTGTGTTTATCCAGTTCCTGTAAGAACTCCCGGATGGCTTTATTCAGTACCGATTTCAGCCGGCAAGCCGGGGTAATGTGACAGAATTCACCGCTGCAGTTCACCAGTGTTAACGGCTCGAGCGCGCGGACAACCTCACCGATACCTATAGTATTAGCAGGTTTTCCCAGGCGGATCCCGCCATTTTTGCCGCGAATCGCCTCGACATAACCCAAATGGCTCAATTGGTTAATTATCTTGACCATATGGTTACGGGATACGCCGTAAACGTCCGTCACTTCCGTAATGCTGGTCATTTTACCATCAGGAAGTGACGCCATATAAATCAGCGCCCGCAAGCCATAATCTGTAAAACTGGTTAACTGCACATTTTACCCCGGAAATTCTGTTAACCCATACGGGAGCTCACATGATAAGTAATGGATAATCATTATGTGTGTCTTTTGCTTATTAAGCAAAATTTGTCGTTAAAAACGCCGGGGTTCCTGTCATTACTCAGTCAGAAATCCCGGCGTCAGAAAACAAAAGGCCGGACAAACATGCCCGGCCCTGACTGGTATCACCTGAACGATCTTATGCGTCGAACGGGTCGCGCAGGATCATCGTTTCAGAACGATCCGGACCGGTTGAAATAATATCAACAGGAACGCCTGTCAGTTCTTCAATGCGGCGGATGTAATCCAGTGCTGCCTGAGGCAGTTCTTCGCGGCTCTTCGCCCCGAATGTGGTTTCAGTCCAGCCCGGCATCACTTCATAGATAGGCTCGATGCCTTCCCAGTTATCCGCAGCCAGTGGTGTGGTTTCGATGATTTCACCATTCGGCAGACGGTAACCGACACACACTTTCACTTCTTTCAGACCATCCAGCACATCCAGCTTGGTCATGCAGAACCCTGACAGGGAGTTAATCTGCACAGCGCGGCGGATAGCAATGATGTCCAGCCAGCCGCAACGGCGGCTGCGTCCGGTGGTCGCACCGAACTCCTGGCCTTTGGTACGCAGGTATTCACCGGTTTCATCAAACAGTTCGGTCGGGAACGGACCGGCACCCACGCGGGTGGAGTACGCTTTGATGATACCCAGGACATAATCCACATAACGCGGACCTAAACCGGAACCGGTGGCAACACCGCCGGCAGTGGTGTTTGAGGAGGTCACATACGGATAAGTACCGTGGTCGATATCCAGCAGTGTACCCTGCGCGCCTTCAAACATCACCAGCTCACCGTTAATGGTGGCTTTGTACAGCAGATCAGACACATCCACAACCATACCGGTCAGGATATCCGCAACTGCCATGATTTCGTCCAGGGTTTTCTGATAGTCAACCGCAGGCTCTTTGTAGTAGTTCACTAACTGGAAGTTGTGATACTCAAGGATTTCTTTCAGTTTCTGAGCGAAGGTCTCTTTATCGAAGAGATCACCCACACGCAGACCGCGGCGGGCAACTTTATCTTCGTATGCAGGCCCGATACCGCGCCCTGTTGTGCCGATAGCTTTCGCGCCGCGTGCTTTCTCACGGGCATTATCCAGCGCAACATGATAAGGGAGGATCAGCGGACATGCTTCAGAAATCAGCAGACGCTCACGCACCGGAATACCACGCTCTTCCAGTGCAGTCATTTCTTTCAGCAGTGCATCGGGTGCGAGTACAACACCGTTAGCAATGATGCTGACGACGTTTTCGCGGAGAATACCTGACGGAATTAAATGCAGGACGGTTTTCTCACCGTTGATAACCAGAGTGTGACCCGCGTTGTGGCCACCTTGATAACGAACAACATACTTAGCCCGTTCAGTCAGCAAGTCGACGATTTTGCCCTTGCCCTCGTCACCCCATTGGGTGCCCAATACGACAACGTTCTTACCCATTTCGTTTTTACCTGGTTGCTTAAAAAAGGATTCTAGCATCTCATGACCGCCCTTTCAGCACTTTTTATCCACTTTATGAAAGTCACCTGATCAATGTCCATAATAAAGCCCGCCTAAGCGCTGAGGAATCCCCAGT
>NZ_AYMP01000033.1 GCF_000633515.1 Morganella morganii H1r
CTGAAAATGCAGGGTGCTGACCGTGAGCCGGAGCGGCATCTGGGGGCGGGACGGGTCAGGGAATTCGATACCGCACAGTTACAGGCCATCATTGACCGCCGGGAGGCGGAGCGGGTTGCTCAGGTCTGCCGTGATGAACGGGACAGTGTTATTGATGTGACCACATCATTACGCGAAGCCCTTGCAGAACGGGATGCCCGGAGTCATATCCCGCCGTTCAGCCCCGGCCCTGACAGTTCACCGGCCCGGACATCTGATATTGAAAAAGAGCCGGAAAAACTCAATGAGCTGGTCGGTGATGCCCTGAAGGATATTCAGAAAGAGATTGATCTCCAGACTCTGATTGATGATTCCGTTGCTGAATTTCAGGCCATTCATCAGGAAATGCTGTGTCAGCAGGCACGGGAGCATGAGCGGATTCAGGCCAGAACAAGGGCGCAGCGGATCGAACAACCCCCCAAAGATCCCCGTCTCCGGCAGGATGACCGGAACACCAGTACGCCCGAACCGGCGCAGAAACCTGACCGGGGATGGTCATTTTCACGTTAAACGGAGCTCCATTCGATGAGTGATGAAATTAAACAGATTGCCGCCCTTATCGGTCATCAGCAGGCACAGGAAACGCGCGTTAATGCCCTGATTCAGACCCTTCAGTCCGAAGTGGAAATGTTGCGCCGGCAGAATGAACAACTGACTCAGGTTATCCGGGGGATAGATACTGCCTCCGGTAACATCACCGAGACCATCCGTAAATCCGTCAGTAATGCGTTGCTTCAGGTCAAAAAGGATGTCAGGGAGGCCGGGCTCGAACAGCAGAAACCCGCTGCGGATGCGCTGAATCAGGTCGCTGTCACTGCCGGTGAGTCGGTGGCGGCCATGCGCCGTGAAATGTCCCGTTATACCTGGAAATCCGGCATTTATATTGCCCTGACGATACTGACGGTTATCGGTGCCTGTGGGGTGTCTCTGACCTGGTTTATTGATCGCGGTTATGACCGTATTGCCGCCATGCAGCAGATGGAATCAGAGTGGATGCGAAAAGCCCCGCTGGCCACCATCCGCACCTGTGAGGGAAAACCCTGTATTCAGGTCACCGGTGAGGCGTACGCGACCAAACAGGGTGAACGCTTTTACCGGATACAGGAACCGGCCAGATAATAAAACCTGGGCATGCCACAAACAAGTTTGTGACTTTCACCGGTTTGACGATAAAAACAGGCCGGAAAAAAATGAAGTTAAAAAGAGACCAAAATACCTCAGAAGCCGTTCTAAACTTTCAGCGTGGATTTGGGTGTTTGATAAGGTGATCGTGTCTTAAAATCGCTCTGAGGTATTCTGATTATGTCTGGCGGGTGATTTTCAGCAGTAAACTCCCCAATTTTACATAATGGGTCTTGCGCGTACCTCGTTTGTAGCACCAATATTATGATATCACTCACTGGCTACTATCGGGCATTTTAACTATAATAGACATTTAAGCCATTTTAAACGGTAGGTGATTTATGGAAGTAATACCAGCACAACTCGCTAAAAACCAGTTTGGTGATCTGCTAATGAAAGTACAGCGTGAGCCGGTAGAAATTAGTAAACATGGTAAGCGTGTGGCCGTGGTTATTTCTCCAGAAGAATATGACCAGTTTTCACAGCTTAAATTGCAGAGCCTGAAAGCCATTTTGGCTGAATCTATCGCAGAAGCTGATCGTGGCGAGTTACATAGTATTGAAGACGTTTTTGCACCATTAACGGTAGATGAACTGGGAGATCAGGCGTAAGGATGAGCGTTACATTTACCAAAAAGGCCAAGGAGCATATTCACAACATAAAACGTTATTCTTTACGGCGCTGGGGCGTTAATGTTGCAGAGGCTTATACTGATACCTTACGGGTAACTATGACTGATATTCTTGATCGCCATCCATCCCCTGGACGTGATCGCAGTGAAGACCTTCATGTTGGTGTGCGGAGTTTCCCTGTTGAGAGCCATATTATCTATTACCGTGAGGTTCCAGGTGGAATCGAAGTGTTAGCAGTATTACACCAGACACAAGATCCACACTCTCATCTTTAATAAAAAATCCAGTAATTTTCTGGCTTTTTTAACATAACACTTTCTTATAGGAATATCGTGCTCTTGGTTGTAACGTGATTTATGATTGTTTTTCTTTTTTGGTTTTTATAGGCAAGGATAATGAATCTATTTCAACAAACACCTAAATCTAGGCGACGTTATGGTCTGGCTGCATTCATCGGGTTGATTGCAGGTATTGTTTCTTCTTTTGTTAAGTGGGGAGCAGAAGTACCTCTACCACCTAGAAGCCCTGGTGATATGTTTAATGCTGCATGTACCCCTGAAACGTTAATTAGAGCAGCTGAGCATATTGATTGCTCTCGTAATTTCCTTAATCCTCCATATATCTTTTTAAGAGATACTATCGGCATTGCAGATCCTAATTCTGCTGTCTATACCTTTGCTGATCACGTATTTAATTGGGTTGGTGTTACACATATTATATTTTCTATCGTTTTTGCCGTTGGGTACTGTATCGTTGCTGAAGTTTTCCCAAAAATTAAACTTTGGCAAGGATTGTTAGCGGGGGCGCTGGCACAATTATTTGTTCATATGATTTCATTCCCTCTCATGGGGCTGACTCCACCTCTATTTGATCTTCCATGGTATGAGAATGTTTCAGAAATATTTGGACATTTAATTTGGTTTTGGTCGATTGAAATCATTCGCCGTGATTTACGAAATCGTATAACTCATGAACCAGATCCTGAAGTCCCACTAAACCAAACTTTTAGATAAACAAAAAAGCCAGCTTTTGCTGGCTTTTTTAACATAACGCAGTCTTATCGGAATGTCGTTTGCAGCTGCAATTTTTACTTACGATAACGCCTGTTTTTTTTCATTGCGCCCGGATGAATAAAGTGGTGAACTTAAGGTAAATTAAACTATTTTTTCATAAGGATAAAAATGGCTAATATCATTTATCTGTCAGTTACCGGTAATAAGCAAGGGCTGATTTCCCGTGGTGCCTCAACGATTGATTCGATCGGGAATAAATATCAGGCGGGTCATGAGGATGAAATATTGGTGTTTGAGGTTTCTTCCGGTCTTTCGATGGGGCAGAATGTCAGTTTTCAGCCGTTAGACATCCGTAAACCGATTGATAAGGCATCTCCGCTTCTTGCCCAGGCTTTGACAAACAGTGAAATATTAACGTGTCATTTTTCATTCTACCGGACAGGTATGAATGGCTGCATGGAGTTATATTACAAAATAAAACTGACAGAGGCAGCTATTGTCAGTCTTAACTGTTTTTATCCGAACTCTGTCACACATAACGATTCACAGCCGGAAGAAAGTCTTTCAATCCGATTTAAATCCGTGACCTGGGAACATGTTATGGCCGGAACCAGTTCTTACAGTATCTGGGATGACAGGAGTTTCTGATGCCAACAGCCCGAGTCTTATCGACCCAGCCAGCTTACAATCGTGAATTTGATGATTACTGTAATAAACTGAAAACACTTTCTGAGCGTGCGGCATCTTATCTTTTATATGACCCGGAAGTGAAAATAATTTACCGGGAAAATATCCGCAAGGCGATAGCGTATTTGCGGGAAGAATTTTACCGGAAGCGGAGTTCGGCTGAGGATTATTATACCTACAGGGAAGGTCGTGATAATGCGTTTAATGGTCTTATTTATTTATATCAGAGTGAAGAAGCTGATTACCAACGTGGTAGACGTAATGACGTGTCTGTTTATGAAAGCACAAAACAGTTTGAAGAGCAGGGTTGGATTTTTTATGCAAAAGAAGGATTTCAGATTGTAGGGGGATGTGTTCAGATTGCGGGAGGGTTCTTGACCTTTAGAACAGGAAGACTAATAAGATCAAATACATTAAAGGGAATAGGAGCTTTAGCTATGGCCACTGGTTTAAGTAATACTATTGAGCATAGTGCTTTTATTCAATATGAGATAACCAACGGTGAATCTGGGGGGGGTAATAAAAATTATATGCAAAATGCCATGGCGGAGATTTCTGAATATGTTGGATATGGCAGGAAAAGTGGTGAGTTGACTTACAAAGCTGTTGATTTTGGTGTCAGTTTCTTCCTTTCATTTGGTGCTTTAGTTAAGTTAAAAAACCCAAACAGACTATTACATATGTCAGTCCCAACCCGAAACGGTATTGTTTACCCAACGCTAATGGAACGTTTGTTTGGTGATAAAGGAGGTTTTTTTCTTTGGCATGCGCTGCGTTCTGACTTTACATTTAAGGTTAATCAAATGTCGAAGCCTTTTTTTATCTATAATGCAGGCATGAGCGTTAATAAGTTGAGGTTAATTCTTTCCGAATACACGGATGATTAATTTTTTTATTTTTATTTGGATGTATATAGTTGTTAACTTTAAGGCTAGCCGAATTTCTCGAAATGAATACCACGAACCAAATAAAAAAATGAAAACAACTAATGGTAATGAAAGTGATATTTTATTTATTTTTGTTAGATTTATAGTTTCGCTAAAAATAAAAAACATTGAAAATACAAGAGCGATTACGGTTGCTTGAATGTTGGTTTTAATGTTAAATTTTATATTTCCGTATAGAGGTGTTTTTTTTTGTTTTTTTAATTTTATCTTCTCTTTTTTATTTATCATACTGCATCCTATTTTTTGAAAACGCCAGAGATAAACAGCTGACGTTATTTACTTAGCGTGGGGGTTTAAGATGTGATTTTTCAAGCATACACCATCACTTGAATTATTTCGTAGGGTAACCCTTTTCTGATTGGAGGTTCGTTTTGTATATTACAATCTTCTGATTGAAATAATACAGCAATATCATCAATGGTTGCATTTTTATATTCAAATAGAGATGGTTCTTCATTTTCAATTTTATATTGAATAGTTACATCAATTTTTTCGCCTTTATCCAGCGCATCAGCAATTAAGCCTGACGTGTGGTCAATATTTTTATCTATAGTGATTCGCAAGTATTGCTTTCCGTTTTCATCATTTTGACGAGATAAGCCAACCGAGTTGATCAAAACGGCATTATTATTTGCGTTTGAAATGTCTTTAGTGATCAACCCCTGGTTATCGCCTTGAATTTTCATGAGTATCTGGTGTTTCATTTTATTACCCTATTAATAATTATTTGACTTAGGGAGTAAGCCATTTTTTTAAGTCGATGGCAATAAAAACCTAATGCTCCAATGTGGGCTTTAAACCCATCAATCGACTATTTTTTCCAGAATTGCCATGATTTTTTGGTTATCTTTGTCGTTTCTGGTATGGGCGGCAGTTTAGACTCAATAAGCAACAGGGCATGCTTGAGGTCTTCGTTGCGCTTGTCTTTTTCAGCGAGTAAGAGTTCTTTTTCATGCAGTAAGGCTTTGACCAATTCTATTTCAGCCTTTAATGCTTGGTTTTCATCCTGTAAAATCTGGTCAGGCAACTGCACAGAAGCACCTGCAAAATGCTGGACAATGTTGCCGGATTGTTCACTGCCAACTTGCTGACCAGAAAATGAACCAAAAACACGCAGAAGCTCTGATGTATCTAACTTTGAATGACCACTGCCATCTGTGCACTTAGTCAGTTTTCCCTGCTTAATATATGACTGCACTGTTGTGCGGCTTTTTCCCGTCAGTCTGGCCGCCTCACTTATTGATACTAAAGCCATAGATACCTCAGTTCCGCCCGTATTTAGCCAAAATTTTCTCTAGCGTGGTTCGCTGTTTATCTGTGAGCCATGAAAATGAGCCACTTAGATCGTACTTGCTTTGCATATCACTCAGGAATTTTGCTTCAAAGCTAGTAAGCTGAATTTGTGCTGTCAGCGCATCATGCAGTGTTTTTTTCAGTCCTCCATGCAGGCGTTCTGGTGAGGTAATAACTGACCTGGTTGTTTCTTTTCGTGCCGGTTCTTGGGTTTTAGTTAATTCGGTCACCAGATCAATCTGTTTATCCAATTCAACTTGAAATATCAACGTGTCAGCAGGACGGCCACGCTTTTCTATATTTATTTTCATGTTGCTGTAAGTATTTAGATCTTTGGTTATTGGTTTTAAAACCCAATGGTTTAATAATTTATATTCATTATAATTATTTTCAAGCATTAGCATAAATTTAAAATCTGAAATAGATATTTCAATATTGGCTACATTGGTTTTTCTTTGCGTTATTTCTTTTAGTAGCCACTCATAAACTCGCATGGAATATTTATTTTTGAACGCCTTTACATGCTCTAAGTTATATTTAATAAATTGCTTTAGTTGATATAGTAGAGGTGGTAAGTGCTCATTAAAAATCAACTTAACTCTTTGTGATTTTCTATTAAATTCTACTAACCCAGCCCAATTAAAAATTCTACGCTCTATGTCGCCTATAGGGTAAATTAGTTCAATAGAGCGATTCATAAGATCTCTAGTTGAATTTATTAAATTTTTATACGCAAGGTCATTTGATATCCCCATGTATTTTGCATATTCCTGATAGCTAAACTCAACAGTTCGCTCCTCCATCGACATTCCGGACAATGATGGATTGATGCAACCGATGCAATACAGGATTAGCTTGGTTTCTTGCTCCGTCAAATCATAACGGCTCACCGCCAACTCATTCGCTTTGTAAACTATAAGCTCTGACATGATACACCCATAGGTTAATTGTATAAAAGCATGCTAACCAAAACTGAAAGTTAGATCAATATTTTTATTTTAACCATATTGTGAGTTCTGTGGAATATTAGAAAATCCCTTAACCTTTCTTATTGGAAACTCGAAAATCCCTTAACCAAGCAAGAAAATTCCTTAACCTTTCTATGTTTTTTTTATTAAAAATCAATAAATTAAAAAACATAGAATAAAGAAAGAATAATAAAGATAAAAAAGAATAGATCCCAGCCCTGTGGATAACTCAACAAAATTTGTCAGATACATCACGTTTTTCGGTAGTTAAAAGGATGTCGCAAACGCCGTTTGCTCCTTTTCAGGGCGCATTTTAAAACCCAAAGCACCTCCCCCGCACTGCGGGGGCATACCGCTGACAGATTCTTTTGTCTGCGACCATCCGGGCACAGTGCCGCTGAACATTCCGTTAAAAACAGGTTCGCTGCGCTCACGGCTCAGCCAGTAACGTGGCTGTATGCATCCCTGTGCCCTTTTCTGACCATAAAGCATGCCATTCCACCAATGAAGAACAAAAACCCAGCCACGGGCTTTCTGTTGCGTTTTAACGCTATTCAGCCACTATTTCCGGGCGTTACTTTGCTGCCGGTTTAATAATTCCTGCCCCCGTATTTTCCAGTCTGACCACTTCGGATTATCCCGTGACAGGTCATTCAGACTGACTAACGCCCCCAGCAGCGCAGCGGCATCATCCACCGGCTTCCCGGTCTGGCTGTCCACCAGTCCCGCCATGATGAGTAATCCGGCTGACTGATACAGGGCATGATCTCGGGCTTTACGGGCTGCTTTTGCTTCCGCCCGTTTTTCGGCCTGTATCAGATTCATGACCTTTGCCCGTGCATCCTGTGCCTTTTCCGCTGCCCGCTCTGCCTGAGTCAGCAGTGACAGCGTTTTCATGTCCTGCGGGGTTTTATCCGCTTTCTCTGCCAGTATGACCAGCAACCGCTGCTGCTCATTCGGCGATTTTAAGCCCTGTATATACCGCACCCGGTCTGCCAGCCATTTAGCCTGTTTTTCGTTTTTCATTCTGCCTGCCTTTTTCTGTTTTATGACTGCGGCGATTATGCGCATGTCTGGCTCCGGCGGTCAAACTCCGCTACACTCCCTGTCATCCCTTTTATCTGACAGGGCGCACTTAGACGTTTCTTCGCTTCGCTCAGAAACTGTGCGCGCCTGCGGCGGACTGAAACACCATGGCATCCTATCATCTCAGCGTCAAAACCGGCGGCAAAGGTAAAGCCTCCCCCCATGCCGACTATATTGCGCGTGAGGATAAGTATGCCCGGGAAAAAGGCGCTGACCTTGAGCATAAGGAAGCCGGAAATATGCCTGCCTGGGCAGCACATAATCCGGCAGAGTTCTGGAAAGCCTCAGATACGTTCGAACGCGCCAACGGCTGCACCTACCGTGAGATTGAAATTGCGCTGCCCCGTGAACTCACCCCGGAACAACGGTTAGCCCTCGTCCGTGACTTCGTTCGGCAGGAAATCGGTGACCGGCATGCTTATCAGTTTGCCATTCATAACCCGAAAGCCGCGATTGACGGCGGCGAACAGCCGCACGCGCACATCATGTTTTCCGAACGGCTCCGGGACGGTATTGAACGTGACCCTCAGCACTACTTCAAACGCGCCAACAGTAAAGCCCCTGAGCGCGGCGGGGCGAAAAAAGCCCGGTTCGGGGAAACCCCCGCAGAACGCAGAGACTACCTCACCGGTCAGCGGGAACGCTGGGCGGTACTACAGAATGAGCATCTGGAACGTTATCAGCACCCGGCCCGTGTCGATGCCCGTTCA
>NZ_AYMP01000034.1 GCF_000633515.1 Morganella morganii H1r
AGGCTGCGTATATTACGTTTTCAGCCCCTTCGAGTCAAGCGTTGTTTTTCAACTTTTCGCTTTTTTTCTTTCTGCCGGACCGCGTGTTAGCGCGTTGTTCCGTGTCAGTGGAGGTGCATTATAGGGAGTCGCTTTCAGAAGACAAGTATTAATTTTATATTTTCTGACTGTTTGCTGCATTCCCCAGCAAAACCCCTGTTTATACCGGGTTACACACAAAGTTATCCACAGATGGTAAAAAATCACAAAATTCACAAGCAACACGCAAACGTTTGCGTTACAATCTGCTGCATTCGTGTACCGTTGCTTTTTACTCCGGGTTTTGAAATCTTATGAGATACACCGATTTCACCTGCAACCTATTGTCATTTATTCGTTGAATTCAAGGGATCCAAACTCATGCAACAGCCTCGCCCTATCCGTCGCGCCCTGCTCAGTGTTTCTGACAAAACCGGCATCACTGAATTTGCTCAGGCTCTTTCCGCCCGTGGTGTTGAATTGTTATCAACCGGCGGTACTGCCCGCCTGCTGGCTGATGCCGGTCTGCCGGTGACTGAAGTCTCCGATTACACCGGTTTTCCGGAAATGATGGACGGACGTGTCAAAACCCTGCATCCGAAAGTACACGGCGGGATCCTCGGCCGCCGCGGCACCGATGATGAAATTATGGCGAAGCATCAGATTTCCGCTATTGATATGGTGGTTGTGAATCTCTATCCGTTTGCGGAAACCGTGGCAAAACCCGGCTGCACATTGGAAGACGCGGTTGAAAATATCGATATCGGCGGGCCGACCATGGTGCGCTCCGCCGCCAAGAACCATAAAGATGTGGCGATTGTGGTAAAAAGCAGTGATTACAGCAATATCATTGCTGAGATGGATGCCGGACAAAACAGCCTGAGTTTCGATACCCGTTTTGACCTCGCCATCAAAGCCTTTGAGCATACCGCAGCCTATGACAGCATGATCGCCAACTATTTCGGTCAGAAGGTAAAACCGTACTTCGGCGATACCACTCAGCCTTCCGGTCAGTTCCCGCGTACCCTGAATCTCAACTTTATTAAGAAGCAGGATATGCGCTACGGCGAAAACAGCCACCAGAATGCCGCCTTCTATATAGAAGAGAATATTCAGGAAGCCTCCATCAGTACTGCTGTACAGTTACAGGGCAAAGCCCTCTCTTATAATAATATTGCGGATACAGATGCCGCCCTTGAATGTGTGAAGCAGTTTGATAAACCGGCCTGCGTAATCGTCAAACATGCCAACCCGTGTGGCGTAGCCGTTGCCGATACTTTACTGACCGCCTATGACAATGCCTTCAAAACTGACCCGACCTCCGCATTCGGCGGTATTATCGCCTTTAACCGCGAACTGGATGCCAAAACGGCGGCTGAAATTATTGAACGTCAGTTTGTGGAAGTGATTATTGCCCCGTCTGTCGCAGAAGATGCGCTGCCGGTTCTCGCGGCAAAACAGAATGTCCGCGTGCTGACCTGCGGTCAGTGGCAGCATCCGGTTGCCACCCTTGATTTCAAACGGGTAAACGGCGGCCTGCTGGTGCAGGATCGCGATCTCGGGATGGTCGGCGATAACGACCTGAAAGTGGTCAGCAAACGTCAGCCGACAGAACAGGAACTGAAAGATGCCCTGTTCTGCTGGAAAGTGGCGAAGTTTGTTAAGTCCAATGCCATTGTTTATGCGAAGAATAATATGACTATCGGCGTGGGTGCCGGTCAGATGAGCCGTGTTTACTCCGCGAAAATTGCCGGGATCAAAGCCGGTGACGAAGGGCTGGAAGTAGCGGGATGCGCTATGGCATCCGATGCGTTCTTCCCGTTCCGTGACGGGATTGATGCGGCTGCCGCCGTCGGTATTACCTGCGTGATCCAGCCGGGCGGCTCTATCCGTGATGATGAAGTCATTGCGGCGGCAGATGAACACAATATCGCGATGATTTTCACCGGCATGCGCCATTTCCGTCATTAATACCCGGAGCTGACTTATGAATATCCTGATTATCGGTAATGGCGGACGCGAACACGCGCTGGCCTGGAAAGCCGCACAATCCCCGCTGGCAGCCAATGTTTATGTCGCGCCCGGTAATGCCGGTACCGCACAGGAACCAAACCTGACCAATGTGGATATCAGCGCGACAGATATTGACGGCCTGGTGGCCTTTGCCCGCGCCAATAATATCGGCCTGACCATTGTCGGCCCGGAAGCCCCGCTGGTACTGGGTGTGGTCGATGCATTCAATGCCGCCGGTCTGACAATCTTCGGCCCGGCTAAAGGCGCCGCGCAGCTGGAAGGCTCCAAAGCATTCACCAAAGATTTTCTGGCGCGTCACCATATCCCGACGGCGGACTATCAGAACTTTACTGAGGTCGAACCGGCACTGGCTTATCTGGACAAAACCGGTGCACCGGTGGTGATCAAAGCTGACGGACTGGCGGCCGGTAAAGGTGTGATCGTCGCCATGACCCTGAAAGAAGCACAGGACGCGGTACATGACATGCTGGCCGGTAATGCTTTCGGCGATGCCGGGCACCGCATTGTGATTGAAGAGTTCCTGACCGGTGAGGAAGCCAGTTTTATCGTCATGGTGGACGGTAAAAACGTCGTGCCGATGGCAACCAGCCAGGATCACAAACGGGTCGGTGATAATGACACCGGGCCGAACACCGGCGGCATGGGCGCTTACTCCCCGGCACCGGTGGTGACCGATACCGTTCATCAGCGCGTGATGGAAAAAGTGATTTACCCGACCGTTGAAGGTATGGCGGCGGAAGGTCATACCTATCAGGGCTTTTTATACGCCGGGCTGATGATTGATGAACACGGCGAGCCGAAGGTGATTGAATTTAACTGCCGCTTTGGTGACCCGGAAACCCAGCCGATTATGATGCGGTTGCAGTCAGACCTGGTTGAACTCTGCCTTGCCGGTGCACAGGGAAAACTGGCGGGAAAAACCTCGCAGTGGGATCCGCGTCCGGCGCTTGGTGTGGTGATGGCAGCCGGTGGTTATCCGGGGGATTACCGCAAAGGTGATGTGATCAGCGGGCTGGATGTTCAGGAAGCAGACTGCAAAGTTTTCCAGGCCGGAACGGCGCTGAAAGAAGGTGTGGTTGTGACTGACGGCGGCCGGGTGTTGTGTGTGACTGCACTGGGTGAGGATATTGCTCAGGCGCAGAAACAGGCTTATGCCGCACTGAAACACATTCACTGGGATGATGCATTTTGCCGCAGTGACATCGGTTACCGCGCTGTTGCCCGTCTGAATAAGTAAACGACGTTAATAACCTGCGGGAGATTTACAGTGAATCTTCCGTAGGTTCCCACTTACAGAAGTTATCATTTGCTGCCAGCAGTATTTCCCGTCCTTCCGGTGAATCCAGCCATGCAATGTAGATAGGTGATGCACTGCTGCGCTGACGCTTCGCCAGGAACTGTTCTGTTTCCGCATCAAATTCAATGTAGGATTTATTACCCCGGCAATCCGTGACATAGCTGTCGCGCCACTGCCCCTGCTTCAGCCGGATATCACCGACCACCAGTGCGCTGTTGAGCATCAGCTGCCTGTCAGCCACAAAGGTCATCCGTGTGATTTCATCCGTGGTCAGCGGGGATTTATGCCCGTCTTTATCACGCTGCATAAAGATGGTATTGCCCTCGTGATCCAGCCGTATCTGTTCAGAGAAGCCATTATCGCCCAGATATTCTGCGCGGATTTGCCAGAGCCGGCCTCTGCGGTATTCATAGACGGTGACGACAGTCTGCTGTCCGCTGCGGTAAGGACTGAAAACACTCATCAGGACACGGGGTTGGTTGTCGGCGTTGAGACGCCACATTCTGACAGCGCCGTCATCCGCGACATAACCGGATGCGCTGAAGGGAGGAAACTCAGGCTGAACAGAGCAGGCGCTGAGCAATGAGCCAAAACCCAATGCAAGCAGCCCCTGTCTGATCAACAAAAGGGGACGAAATCCCCCTCTATCAATCTGTTTTTGCAACGCAATTATTTTACTGAGTCTTTCAGTGCTTTACCGGCAGTGAAAGCAGGCACGTTTGCTGCTGCAATTTTGATTTCTTTACCGGTCTGCGGGTTACGGCCAGTACGCTCTGCACGATGGTTAACTTTAAAAGTACCGAAGCCAACTAATTGTACAGCATCGCCTTCTTTCAGAGAGTCAGTGATGGCCGCCAGAGTTGATTCCAGCGCTGCTTTAGCTTGTGCTTTAGACAGCTCTGCTTTTTCTGCGATAGCATCAATCAATTGAGTCTTATTCATAAAATATCCTTACAGTGTGTTTATCGTTTGCAAAGCATCGAGTGCGTCGGATGTGCCTTTTGACAGCCCTGATACACGCGCCCCGATAGCCACTTCTTTTCGCCCCCCACTGTAGACCAGAGACGGGGCAAATGTGAAGCCTTTAACACCGGCATTTATAGGCTTAAATCACGTTTTTTGATTTAATCGCCTAAACTAACGCCAATATTGCTGATCCCCGCATCACGGAGATCGGATTTCAAGCCTTTTATCAACTCAATATCGCGCTCTTCGCAGGCGGCCAATAAGCGGTAAATTTCCCACTGAATGTCCCACTCTTCTTCCACGGCGGGCAATTCATTTAATTCGTCGTCGGACATTTCGCGTCCGGCGTGTGTCATTTCCAGTACCGCGACAGTGCCGACAGAAATCTCACTGACCGCAATCGCATGCTCCAGTGTTTCCCCGCTCAGACGGGTATGGATAAGCTCACTGAGTGCCGCGCAGGCATCAATCGCCGGATACACACCGTAAATATCATAGTTATCTGCATCAGGGATGACATCTTCCAGCTTTTCCAGCTGGTTATCAAAGTTCACTTTTGCGTCTTTGACGGTCAGGATTTCCCAGATGAGATCCAGAATACGCCGGTAAAGCGATGGATCGGTAAACCCGGTCTGCTGACAAAAAACGGCATAATTCGGGTACATTCTCTCGCACAGACAGGCCGTGAAAGTGAGATGCTGCCAGCTTTCCAGTTTTTCCAGCCGTAAGTGGATCGGGTTCTTTAACATTCCGCTTTACTCGTTACTCTGATGTGAGCCGCAGTTTACCTGAAAATCCGTGATATCCACATCTTTACGTGGAAAATCGGGAAATTTCTGTTTCAACCGGACAAAAAATGTTCGATTTGAGGCAATACCATCAGCCCAGCGGGTCGGTTCCGGCAGGCGGTAACCGCGTGTCAGGGCTTTTACCCAGGTCAGCGCGGTATCGATGCTCATATGATGACCGGGGGAAATGAACAGCGGATTACAGCGGTTTTTGCTGCGCCAGACCCAGCCGAGCGGCTCACCTTTGTCTGTCAGCAGTGACTGCGCCCCGGCCTCTTCCGCCAGCGGTTCAAATGTGCCGCATAACCGGCTTTTGGCCACACCGATGGCGGGTAAGTCCAGCAAAACCCCGAGGTGACCGGCAACACCGAGACGACGGGGATGGGCACGGCCCTGCCCGTCCACCAGCACCAGATCCGGTTTTAACGTCAGTTTCTCCCATGCGGCAAGTGCGGCGGGAATTTCACGGAAGGAGAGCAGCCCGGGGATATAGGGCAGTTGGGTGGGAATACGGGCGGTCTGATACTCCGCCACCTCCAGCTCAGGCCAGGTGAGGATCACCACAGCAGCCCGGGTGATATCTCCCCCGTCCTCAAAGCCGATATCCACCCCCGCAATATAGCGGGGATTAAGCGGCACATCCTGCAGACTGACCAGCTGTGCCAGTTCCGTCTGCCGGGCTTTCAGGGCGCGGGTGTCAATGGCTGTCATGGTGACCTCCGTGGTCTGTCAGTGATCAGCCCTGATGATATTTGGCTGACAGGCGGTGTACCGATTCAACGAATGCCCCGGCATGCTCAGGCGGAACATCCTGGTGGATACCGTGACCGAGGTTGAACACATGGCCTTCGCCCTGACCAAAGCCGGCCAGGATAGATGCCACTTCCGCTTCAATACGGGCAGGTGATGCATAGAGCATGGACGGATCCATATTACCCTGTAACGCCACTTTGCTGCCGACGCGGCGGCGGGCATCCGCGATATCCGTGGTCCAGTCCAGCCCCAGCGCATCACAGCCGGTTTCCGCCATCGCTTCCAGCCACTGTCCGCCGCCTTTGGTGAACAGGGTAACCGGCACACGGCGGCCATCGTTTTCGCGGATCAGGCCATCGACAATTTTATGCATGTAATTGAGTGAAAACTCACGGTAATCACGCCCGGTCAGCACACCGCCCCAGGTGTCGAAAATCATCACGGATTGTGCACCGGCTTTAATCTGCGCGTTGAGATAGAGGATCACGCTGTCCGCCAGTTTATCCAGCAGCAGGTGCAGGGTCTGCGGTTCGGCATACATCATCTTTTTGATTTTGGTAAAGGCTTTGCTGCTGCCGCCTTCCACCATATAAGTAGCCAGTGTCCACGGGCTGCCGGAAAAACCGATCAGCGGCACATCACCGTTCAGGGCTTTGCGGATGGCGCGCACGGCGTTCATGACATAACCGAGTTCCTGCTCCGGGTCCGGCACCGGCAGTTTTTCAATATCACGGGCATTCTGGATCGGATGCAGAAAGCGCGGCCCTTCGCCGGTTTCAAAATAGAGCCCGAGACCCATCGCATCAGGAATGGTGAGAATATCGGAAAAGAGAATGGCCGCATCCAGCGGAAAACGACGCAGCGGCTGCAGAGTCACTTCACAGGCCAGTTCGGTGTTTTTGCACAGCGCCATAAAATCCCCCGCCTGTTCGCGGGTGGCTTTATATTCAGGCAGATAACGCCCGGCCTGGCGCATCATCCACACGGGGGTGACATCCACCGGCTGACGCAGTAATGCCCGCAGATAGCGGTCGTTTTTCAGTTCACTCATGACAGACTCCAAAAAGTTGTTGGCCGCGTAACGTATTGACGTCCTGAATAAAACCCATTGTAGCACGCCTGCCGCCCGGGGTCAGGGCAGTGTTATGCGTCTTCGTCATCCTGACGGCACAGTGCAACCGTATCTTCAATCAGACGGCGGGCAATGGTATCCGGCGGCGGAATAACCGGCAGATTATCATAGCGGTACCAGTCTGCACTGAGCAGTTCTGACGGATCGTGATGAATTTCACCGTCTGCATAATCCGCCAGGAATCCCATCATCAGCGAATGCGGAAACGGCCACGGCTGCGAGGAGACATAACGGATATTCTGAATCTCTATCCGGCTCTCTTCCATCACCTCACGGGCAACGGCTTCTTCCAGGGTTTCACCGACTTCGACAAACCCGGCGAGCACGGTAAACAGCGGCGCGCTTTTGTGGCGGCGGTGCTGTGCCAGCAGGATTGAGTCATGACGGCGGATACCGACAATAATACACGGCGCTATCTGCGGATAGTAACGTTCGCGGCAGCTATCACACAGACACGCCCATTCACTTTCACTGTATTTCATCGCCGCACCGCAATAGCCGCAATAACGGTGCGAACGGTAGAACTCCGCCAGCTGCACGCCGCGTCCGGCCATTTTGAAGAGATCGTCATTTTCTGCGGCAATAATGCGCGGCGAACACATATCGGAACGCATTTTTTCGCGGATAAGCCAGACCGGCAGCCCCTGCCACTCCCCGATACGTACCGCCGGTTTCCCGGTCAGCATCCATTGCGCCGCACTGCCCTCCGGCAGTTGTCCTTCCGGCAACCAGACGCGGTTATCCGCGCTGATCACCCAGTAGCCGGTTTCATTGCCTGTTAAAATCTGCTGCATAATAGAGACATCATGTTAATGAAATAATAATGGATTAAATCATACTCCCTTTGCCGGGAGAATACTCAGCATAACGGGGCATGCATTTCCCTGTCACCCGGCTGTCAGAAAAGTGTCACACGGGTGTCAGTTGCCTGTCACAAACACGTCATACCCTAGCCTCACCACTGATACTGAATCAGTTAACTGACGAGGGTTTTATGACACGTTTTCCTGCTGCCAAAATATTGCTGACCGCCGTTGCTGTTTCCGCCTCTTTCTCTGCATTCTCTGCCGGACAAAACGCCATTCCTGAAGAACTGATTGCCGCCGCCAGGAAAGAAGGCGTGGTTTACAGTGTCGGGATGCCGGATACCTGGGCCAACTGGAAAGGCACCTGGGCTGATCTTGAAAAGCTCTACGGCATCCGCCATCAGGATACCGACATGAGCTCCGCTCAGGAAATTGCCAAGTTCGCCGCTGAAAAAAGTAATGCCACCGCAGATATCGGGGATGTGGGTGCCGCCTTCGGCCCTGTCGCCGTTCAGAAAGGCGTGGTGCAGCCTTATAAACCCACCACCTGGGATCAGATCCCGGACTGGGCGAAAGATAAAGACGGTAACTGGGCACTGGCCTATACCGGCACCATTGCATTCATTATCAATAATGACCTTGTCAAAGAACAGCCGAAAAGCTGGGCTGATCTGCGCAACGGTAACTACCGTGTGACAATCGGTGATGTCGGTATCGCAGCGCAGGCCAACAGCGGCGTGCTGTCTGCGGCCTTTGCCCTTGGCGGTAATGAAACGAATATTCAGCCTGCGATTGACCTCTTTGCCGATCTCGCCAAACAGAAACGTTTATCCCTGAATGACCCGAGTGTGGCAAACCTGGAAAAAGGGGAAGTGGAAGTGGCGGTGATGTGGGATTTCAACGCCCTTAACTACCGCGACCAGATTGACGCCAAACGCTTTACCGTGGTGATCCCGTCTGACGGCTCTGTCACCTCCGGTTACACCACCATCATCAACAAATACGCGAAGAACCCGAACGCCGCCAAGCTCGCCCGTGAGTTTATCTTCAGTGATAAAGGACAGCTCAATCTGGCCGAAGGATATGCCCGCCCTATCCGTGCCGCACACCTGACCCTGCCGGACGATATCAAAGCCAAACTGCTGCCGGAATCCCAGTACAGCAACGCCAAACCGATTACTGATTTTGACGGCTGGGAAAAAACCTCCCGCCAGTTGCCGAAACTGTGGCAGCAGAACGTTATCATCAACATGAATTAACGGAATGACAATGAATAACCCAGTTATCCTGGTTGTTCTGGATGGCTTAAACTACCGCACAGCCCATGATTGCATGGGCTTTATGCAGGGGTTAGCCGAATCCGGGGACGCCACACTGTACCGCCTGAGCTGTGAACTGCCCTCGCTCTCCCGCCCGCTGTATGAATGCATTCTGACCGGTGTGCGCCCGGTTGACAGCGGTGTGGTGCACAATCAGGTGGTCCGCCTGTCAGACAACGACAGTATTTTCTCCCTCGCACAAAAAGCCGGAAAAACCACCGCTGCCGCCGCTTATCACTGGGTCAGTGAGCTGTATAACCGTGCTCCGTTTGATGCAGTCCGTGACCGTTTCACTCACAATGATTCGCTTGCGATACAACACGGCTGTTTTTATCAGGCGGATCACTATCCGGACGACCATTTATTTCTCGATGCGGAATATTTGCGCCGTCAATACCACCCCGACTTCCTGCTTATTCACCCGATGAATATTGATGATGCCGGTCATAAGTACGGTGTCGATTCACAGCAGTACCGCAACAGTGCCCGCCGTGCAGACGGCTTGCTCTCCGCGTATCTGCCTGCGTGGCTGGAGGCCGGTTATCAGGTGCTGGTGACCAGTGATCACGGCATGAATAATGACCGCTCTCACGGCGGAATTCTGGATGAAGAGCGCACCGTCCCGCTGTTTGTTGCCGGTGATGCCTTCTCTCATGAGGCAGATATCCCGGTGCAGCAGACACAGCTGTGCGGCACCATCTGCCGGTTACTCGGCCTGAGCGGACACAATAAAGCTGCGGTACCGCGCCTGCTGCGGGAGATACACCATGGCTGATATTCTGCCGGAGCTGACCGCGATGAAAAGTAAGCAACATACCCACCCTCTGTCACGCCGTCTGCCGCTGAAACCGATGCTGTTACTGTTCCCGGCCGCGCTGCTGTTCGCACTTTTCCAGCTTGCACCGATGTTATGGGTGATTATCAACAGCTTTGTGTATGAAGATGCTTGGTCATTCGGTAACTTTACCGAAATCTTCAGCAGTCCTTTTTATATTCAGTCCTTTGAAAATACCCTGTGGATTTCCGGGGTATCGTCAGTCGGCGGGCTGATCCTCGCCGCACTGTTCGCCGCTTCCTTACAGCATGCCCCGCCGCGCCCGCGCCGCTGGCTGATCGCTTTCACCAATATGACCGGCAATTTCAGCGGTGTGCCGCTGGCATTTGCTTTTATCATCATTCTCGGCGTTAACGGAGCAATCACTCTGCAACTGAAAGCCTGGGGGGTGATTGAGGATTTCAATCTCTACAGTGCCGCCGGACTGATGCTGATTTACCTCTATTTTCAGATCCCGCTGGGGATCCTGCTGCTCTATCCGGCGTTTGATGCCCTGAAACCGGAGTGGGAAGATGCCGCCAAAACCATGGGCGCCGGGCGCCCCGCTTACTGGCGCTATGTCGCGCTGCCGGTGCTCTCTCCGGCGCTGCTCGGCACCTTTATCATTCTGTTTGCCAATGCCGCCGGGGCTTATGCCTCCACCTATGCGCTGACCACCGGGAACTACAATATGGTAACCATCCGTATCGCCAGCCTGGTGTCCGGCGACCTGTTCCTGGAGCCGAATATGGCGGCGGCACTGTCTGTTCTGCTGATGGTTATCCTCGGATTCATCACTGCAGTTTATCACTGGCTGCTGAAACGGAGTTACCATGCCACGTGCTGATCTCACACTTAATCCGCCGTCCATGGCGCGTTATCACAAAATGATGCTCAGCCTGATTGTGATCCTGCTGCTGTTGCCGATTATCGCGACCCTGCTGTATTCCTTCTCCACCCGCTGGGGAGCAACGGTACTGCCGGACGGCCTGACGTTACAATGGTATCTGAAGCTGTGGCAGGATCCGCGTTTTCTTGCCGCATTCGGCCGTTCGCTGTTTATCTGTTTTGTCACCCTTGCCATCAGCACCCTGGTGATCCTGCCGCTGGTGTTTGCTGTGTTTTATTACTTCCCGCGACTGAAAGGGCTGATGGAGATCCTGATTATACTGCCGTTCGCCGTGCCGCCGGTGGTCTCTTCTGTCGGACTGCTGCAACTGTTTGCTGACGGGCCGCTGCCGATTGCAGGGACGCCGTGGATCCTGATCGGTACCTATTTCACCATCACCCTGCCGTTTATGTACCGGGCGCTGGCCAACAGCCTGAACGGCGTGCCGCTGAAAGATCTGCTGGATGCAGCCCATCTGCTCGGGGCAGGCACTTTTAAGGCGTTTCTGCTGGTGGTGGTGCCGAATATCCGCAAAGGGTTGCTGGTGTCACTGCTGATCGCCTTCTCCTTCCTGTTCGGCGAGTTTGTTTTTGCCAATATCCTGGTCGGCACCCGTTACGAAACCCTGCAAATCTATCTCTATAACATGCGCCAGACCAGCGGTCACTTCACCTCCGCTCTGGTGGCAAGCTACTTTATTTTCACCCTGATCCTGACCCTGATCGCGACACGCTTAAGCCGCTGAGGAATCACTGATGAGCTATGTAATTGCTGAAAACCTGACAAAATCCTTTGCTGCCACCCCGGTCTTTTCCGGTCTGAATTTTTCTGTCAGCAAAGGGGAATTTATTACCCTGCTCGGCCCGAGCGGCTGCGGTAAATCCACCCTGCTGCGTTGTCTCGCCGGGCTGGAGCCGGTCAATGACGGCAGAATTTATGTGAATAAACAGGACATTACGTTATCGCCGCCGCAGAAGCGGGAAATCGGCATGGTGTTTCAGAGCTATGCGCTGTTCCCGAATATGACTACCGAACGCAACATTGCCTTCGGCCTGAAGATGCAGAAAGTCCCGGAAGATGAACAGCGCAAAGCCGTTGCAGAGGTGATTGAGCTGGTGGGTCTGAAAGGAAAAGAACAGCATCTGCCGCATCAGCTTTCCGGCGGCCAGCGTCAGCGTGTGGCACTGGCACGGGCACTGGTGATGAAACCGCGTATCCTGCTGCTGGATGAACCGCTCTCCGCGCTGGATGCGCAAATCCGCAAACATCTGCGTCAGCAAATCCGTCAGATCCAGCGCGAACTGAATCTGACCACCATTTTTGTCACCCACGACCAGGAAGAAGCGATGCTGATGTCAGACCGCATCTTTCTGATGAACAAAGGTGAAATCGTGCAGAGTGATACCGCCGAAAACCTCTACACCCAGCCCGCCAATGAGTTTGTCGCGCGTTTTATGGGGCATTACAATCTGGTCAGCGCGCACAACGCCAACAGCCTGCTCGGCCTGAATCTCAGCGGTATTGTGGCGATCCGCCCGGAATCCATTTATGTACGCGAGGCCGGAAGACAATACGGGGAACACATTTCCCACCCGGTTTCAGGTACAATCCGTGACAGTCAGTTACTGGGTAATATTATCCGTTATCAGGTGGATACCGGGCTGGGCGCGCTGACCGTGGATCTGCTGAACCGCTCTTCTGAGCGGCTGTTTGAACAGGGCACTCAGCTGGAACTGATGTTCAATAAAAATGAAATCCGCGCCCTTGCCCCGTCAGTTAATTAAAGGAACGTCATGTCAACATTAGCGGTTTTCGATCTCGATCACACCTTAATCGCTGCAGACAGCAGCCTGTTATGGACAGACTATCTGTGGGAAAAAGGCATTATCACTGATCCGGCCTTTATTGCCGCAGATAAACAGATGATGGCGGATTACAGCGCCGGTAAGCTGGATATGGCCGCGTATATGGCCTTCAGTCTGAAGGCGTTGGGTAATGCCACTGTTGCACAGATTGATGAATGGGTAGCTGATTTTACCGAAAGCAAAGTGCGCCCGCTGGTCTACCCGGATGCGCTCAAAACCCTCGCGTTTTATAAAGAACACGGCGTGCCGGTGATCATCATTTCTGCCACCGCCGATTTTATTGTCAAACCGGTGGCGAAGATGCTGGGGGTGAATCTGGCCTTTGGTATTGAGCTGGAAGTCCGGGATGATCACTACACCGGCGCATTGCAGGGGATCACCACGTTCCGGGAAGGGAAAGTGGAAAAATTGGCTAACTTTTTGGATATTCGTCAGTTTTTACCGGAACGTACGATTTTTTATACCGATTCCGCCAACGATTTACCCCTGTGTCGCTATGCCACTGATGTGCTGACGGTCAACGCCGACCCGGTATTGCAGGCAGAAGCAGAAAAGCAGGGGTGGATGCAGCTGACGTGGTCATTAAACACAATGAGCAACTGACCCCTCGTCACTGATAAGAGCATCATTCAATATGATACCCGCTGACGTCTCTCCGGCAGCGGGTATCTGCCGGATCAGGCAGCGCTGCTTCCCAGCCTGAATTGGGTCATAACCTGCATGAGCTGACCCGCCTGCTGATGCAGACTTTCCGCTGCCGCCGCATTTTCCACCACCAGCGCGGCATTCTGCTGTGTGACTTCATCAATCTGCTGCACCGCAATGCCGACCTGCGAAATGCCCTGAGACTGCTCATTAGCTGCCAGTGTCAGCTCATCAATCATCTGGCTGACACCCTGCGTCTGAGTAACAATCACCTGCATCGACTCACCGGCTTCTGCCACCAGTTTACTGCCGGCATCCACCTGCTCAACGCTGGCGTTAATCAGATTTTTTATTTCACCGGCCGCCTGTGCACTCCGCTGTGCCAGTGTCCGGACTTCGCCGGATACCACCGCAAAACCGCGTCCGTGCTCACCGGCACGTGCGGCTTCCACCGCCGCATTCAGTGCCAGGATATTGGTCTGGAATGCAATGGAATCAATCACGCCGATAATGTCAGTGATTGTGCGGGAAGAGTTTGAGATATCCTGCATAGCATGAATAACCAGATCCACTTTCTCACCACCGTGACGGGCCGTTTCGGAGGCTTCCGCTGCCATCATGTTCGCTTTTGCCGCGATCTCCGCACTGCTTTTTACCGTGGCAGATAACTGTTCCATTGATGCTGCGGTCTGCTGCAGACTGCTGGCCTGGGATTCAGTACGCTGGCTCAGATCCGCATTACCGCTGGTTATCTGCATTGTACCGGTCACAATGCTGTCACTGTTATTACGCACTGTGCCGACGATACCGGCCAGATTCCTCTGCATTGCTTTCAGGGTACTCAGCACACTACCGTCCGGAACCGGATGCGTTTCATCGGACGGCGACAGATCACCGGAGGCCACCCGTTCAGCCACTTCTTTCAGTTGTGCGGGTTCAGCACCCAGCGCACGGGTCAGGTTCCGGATAATCATCACCCCGGAAACAATCGCCAGCGTCAATGCCAGCAGTGCAAACACCAGAATAATGTTGCTCTGGCGCTCAAAATTGGTATTAAATTCCTGAATAAGCTGATTGCCGGTTTCCGTGCCGTGATCGCGGCTGGCACGGAATGACAGGATATAGGCATCCGAGGCCGCATATTCGGCATCCATCATTTTCGCAATCGCCTCCTCATGCCGTCCCTGCTGATCGAGTTCAAGCACTTCCCGGGTCACGGCGGCATAGTGTTTTTCATCCGCTATCATCTTATCAAGCAACGCCCGCCCCTGCGGATCCATGCCAAACTCATTGACCATATCCAGCAGCGCCTGCGTTCTCTTACTGACTTTCCCGTCTTCTTCTTTAAAACGGTTCAGTTCTTCTGTTTTATCTTTCTTATCAGTTGCATTGATCATATCCCGCAACATGATCGCCCGCTCTTCCGTCGCATGGCGGACTTCATACGCCTGAACCTGAAGTGCATATGTCCCGTTAACGTAATTCGTGAACATCTCTTTGTCTTTATACAGGTTTATCACCGCCATGCCGGAAACCAGCGCCAGAATGGCGATCAGAACACCAAATGTGACAGATAACCTGACACGAATCGTCGTATTTTTAAGATTCATCTTTTTTCCTGATGCAGAAAGCAATCAATAAGGCCAATAAATAACCAAATGTCTTTTCTTATATGCCGTAATTAAGGCACGCCGACAAAAAACATCGGCAACTGACCGGAAATTATCAGTTTTAATTTAATTTTTTTTATCTTTCGCCGCCGCGGTATAAGCGCTGACTATCAGGGAGGATGACCGGGAATGCGTCAGGTAAATAAATGATGTTATAAAAAGGTTGTAGTTTCCGGGCAGCTTCTTATACTGAAATCTTTCTTGTCGGAGTGCCCAGCATTTATCCCCGTGATAAATCGGGCTGAGACCGTTAATTCGGGATCCGCGGAACCTGATCGGGTTAGTACCCGCGAAGGGAACAAGAGTAATCTTTCCTTTTTTAACCGCCGTTTTTCAGCCGCCGCCATGCGGATGTTGGGTACAGCCGGTTATCACGCATTACTCCTGACGCACCTCCAGACAAGCAATTTCTCACTTTTTCTTCCGGTTTTGCCGGTTTCACTGTAAGGAATTTGCTATGTCCCGTGAACAACGTATTGATACCACTGATCTCTCCCCGGGGACGGAAACCGCCGCCCCGTCCAAAGCCCGCACCCGCCGTGAGCAGCGCGACGCGGCAGAGGAATATATCAGTACCCTGAAAGGCGTGAATTTCCCGAACTCCTCCCGTATTTATCTCACCGGTTCGCGCCCGGATCTCCGGGTACCGATGCGGGAAATTGCCTTGTCCCCGACCCTGATCGGCGGCGATAAAGCCAATCCGCAGTATGAAGAGAACGAGCCGGTGCCGGTTTATGATACCGCCGGGCCGTACGGCGACCCGCAGGTAAAACTGGATGTCCGCGCCGGTCTTGCCCGTCTGCGTGAACAATGGGTTGCAGAGCGCGGCGATACCGAAGCGGTGACACACCTGAGTTCTGATTTTACCCGTGACCGGCTGGCCGATAACGGCCTTGACCATCTGCGCTACCCGAACCGCCCGGCACCGCTGAAAGCCAAAACCGGAAAATGCGTGACACAACTGCATTATGCCCGGAAAGGGATTGTCACCCCCGAGATGGAATTTATCGCCATCCGTGAAAATATGGGGCGTGAACGCATCCGGGGTGACGTCCTGCTGCAACAGCATCCGGGACAGCATTTCGGTGCCAATCTGCCGGATAATATCACCCCTGAGTTTGTCCGCGATGAAGTCGCTGCCGGACGCGCCATTATCCCGTCCAATATTAACCACCCGGAATCCGAACCGATGATTATCGGCCGCAATTTCCTGGTGAAAGTGAATGCCAATATCGGCAACTCCTCTGTCACCTCCTCCATTGAGGAAGAAGTGGAGAAACTGGTCTGGTCCACCCGCTGGGGGGCAGATACGGTGATGGATCTCTCCACCGGCCGCTATATCCACGAAACCCGCGAATGGATACTGCGTAACAGCCCGGTGCCTATCGGTACCGTGCCGGTCTATCAGGCTCTTGAAAAAGTGAACGGTGTTGCCGAAGACCTGACCTGGGAAATGTTCCGCGATACCCTGCTGGAGCAGGCGGAACAAGGAGTGGATTACTTCACTATTCACGCAGGTGTCCTGCTGCGCTATGTGCCGATGACCGCAAAACGCCTGACCGGCATTGTGTCACGCGGCGGATCGATTATGGCGAAATGGTGTCTGTCCCATCATCAGGAAAACTTCCTGTATCAGCACTTCCGTGACATCTGTGAAATCTGCGCGGCCTATGATGTGGCACTGTCGCTCGGTGATGGTCTGCGTCCGGGCTCCATTCAGGATGCCAACGACGAAGCCCAGTTCGCTGAACTGCATACCCTCGGCGAGCTGACCAAAATTGCGTGGGAATATGATGTGCAGGTGATGATTGAAGGCCCCGGCCATGTGCCGATGCAGATGATCCGCAAAAATATGACCGAAGAA
Organism: Morganella morganii H1r; assembly: GCF_000633515.1. Lineage (GTDB taxonomy): Bacteria > Pseudomonadota > Gammaproteobacteria > Enterobacterales > Enterobacteriaceae > Morganella > Morganella morganii_B. Next base: position 16,861 of record NZ_AYMP01000034.1, read on the forward strand.
CTGGAACACTGCCATGAAGCGCCGTTTTACACCCTGGGGCCGCTGACCACCGATATCGCACCGGGCTATGACCATTTCACATCCGGCATCGGTGCGGCACTGATCGGCTGGTTCGGCTGTGCCATGCTCTGTTATGTGACACCGAAAGAGCATCTCGGATTACCAAACAAAGAAGATGTTAAACAAGGACTTATCACCTATAAAATCGCCGCGCACGCCGCCGATCTCGCCAAGGGACATCCGGGAGCACAAATCCGCGATAACGCGATGTCAAAAGCGCGTTTCGAGTTCCGCTGGGAAGATCAGTTCAATCTGGCGCTGGATCCGGAAACCGCCCGGACTTACCACGATGAAACGCTGCCGCAGGCATCCGGCAAAGTCGCGCATTTTTGTTCAATGTGCGGGCCGAAATTCTGCTCAATGAAAATTTCACAGGAAGTCCGCGACTACGCCGCCGGGATGGAAGAGATGTCTGACGCCTTCCGCGCCAAAGGCAGCGAGCTGTACCACAGTGCAGAGGAGCGTATCGATGAATCTGCCTGACGCGCCGTTTGCCCGGACGGAACACCAATTAGGGCTGTATCCGGTGGTGGATTCACTGGTGTGGATTGAACGGCTGCTGGTATCCGGTGTGCGGACAATCCAGCTGCGCATCAAGGACAAAACCGATGCACAGGTGGATGAGCAGATCCGCACTGCCGTTGCGCTGGGAAAACAGTATCAGGCGCGGTTGTTTATCAATGACTACTGGCGCCTTGCCATAAAGCACCGTGCGTATGGTGTGCATCTCGGCCAGGAAGATCTGGATATTGCTGACTTGCGGGCGATTCAGCAGGCCGGGCTGCGCCTCGGGATTTCCACCCACGATGATACGGAATTGCAGCGCGCCAAAGCGCTGCATCCGTCCTATATCGCACTGGGACATATTTTCCCGACACAAACCAAAATCATGCCCTCATCCCCGCAGGGACTGGAAAACTTAGCCCGCCAGGTTGCGGCCACGCCGGATTTCCCGCTGGTCGCCATCGGCGGTATTTCCCTCGAACGCGCCCCGGCCGTGGCTGCCACCGGGGTCGGCAGTATTGCAGTAGTCAGCGCCATCACCAAAGCCGCTGACTGGCAGGCTGCCACCCGGCAGCTGATGACACTGACCGGGGAAACCACTGAATATCGGGAGGTCAACCATGCTGAATGATCATGATTTTATGCGCTACAGCCGCCAGCTGCTGCTGGAGGATATCGGCCCGGAAGGTCAGCTGAAACTCAAAAAGTCTCATGCGGTGATCACCGGTCTCGGCGGACTGGGCTCCCCTGCGGCACTGTATCTGGCCGCAGCCGGTGTCGGTGAACTGACCCTGATTGATGATGATGAAGTGCATCTCTCCAACCTCCAGCGCCAGATTTTATATACCGAAGCCGATGTACCGGACAATAAAGCCCGTACGGCAGCGGCACGTCTGCGGGCGCTGAATCCGGCACTGACACTCAATGTGATCTCCGAACGTCAGACCCGGGAAACGCTGCAATACATTGTACAAACAGCAGATATTGTCCTCGATTGTACCGACAACATGGCCACCCGCCATGCCATCAACGCTGCCTGCGTGACTCAGCAAAAAATCCTGGTCAGCGGCAGCGCGGTCGGCTTCAGCGGACAGCTTCTGGTACTGCAGCCGCCGTTTGAACACGGCTGTTACTGCTGTCTTTATCCCGATGATGTCATTCCGGAACGCAATTGCCGCACTGCCGGTGTGCTCGGCCCGGTTGTCGGCGTGATCGGCACACTCCAGGCGCTGGAAGCGATAAAACTGCTGGCCGGATTATCTTCCCCGCTGAACGGAAAATTACGCCTTTTCGACGGCAGACAGCAAAGCTGGAGCACTTTACAGCTCCGGCGGGCGGCAGACTGCCCGGTGTGTCAGGAGGCAGCTGCATGCGCATAACGGTTAATGACGAGGTGATGAATTTTGATACACCACTGACTGTCAGTGAGCTGTTAGCATCCCTCGGCCGTCCGGTGACGGGTATGGCTGTCGCGGTAAACCAGACCATTGTTGTCCGTGGCACCTGGTCAGAACACGTTGTCCGCGACGGCGATCAGATTTTACTTTTTCAGGCTATCGCAGGAGGTTAATGATGCTGACGATTGCAGATACCACATTTACATCCCATTTATTTACCGGCACCGGGAAATACACCAGCAGCCGGGTGATGCAGGAAGCAATTGCTGCCTCCGGCAGCCAGTTAGTCACCATGGCGATGAAGCGCATCGATCTTTCTCAGGGACATGACGATATCCTCGCCCCGCTCCGTGAACTCGGTATTAAACTGCTGCCGAATACTTCCGGCGCAAACAATGCCCGGGAAGCGGTGTTTGCCGCACAACTGGCGCGGGAAGCACTCGGCACCAACTGGATCAAACTGGAGATCCACCCCGATGCCCGTTACCTGCTGCCGGACCCGGTGGAAACCCTGACTGCGGCAGAAATACTGGTGAAAGAGGGGTTTGTTGTCCTGCCTTACTGCAGTGCTGACCCCGTACTATGCCGCCGGTTGCAGGAAGCCGGATGCGCCGCCGTTATGCCGCTGGGTTCGCCTATCGGCTCCAATCAGGGATTACAGACCCGCGATATGCTGCGCATTATTATTGAACAGGCAACGGTTCCGGTAGTGGTTGATGCCGGGATCGGCGCACCAGGCCACGCCCTCGAGGCCATCGAACTGGGCGCGGATGCCGTGCTGGTCAATACCGCGATGGCGGTTGCCCGGTCACCGGTCACCATGGCAAAAGCCTTCCGTCAGGCCATTGAGGCCGGGCTGCTGGCACGGGAAGCCGGACTTGCGCCGGTGCAGCAGCAGGCATCGGCATCCAGCCCGCTGACCTCATTCCTGGGAGCATTGTGATGAGTGAAAAAACCTTCAGCGACCGCTGGCAGCAGCTGGACTGGGATGACCTCACCTTACAGCTCAACAGTAAAACTGCGCGGGATGTCGAACGGGCGCTGAGTGCAGACACGCTGACTACCGCAGATTTTATGGCACTGATCTCCCCGGCTGCCCGGCCGTATCTCGAAATTATGGCGCAGAAAGCACAGACACTGACCCGGCAGCGTTTCGGCCATGTCGTCGGGATGTATGTCCCGCTCTATCTCTCTAACCTGTGTGCCAACGACTGCACTTACTGCGGCTTCTCCATGAGCAACCACATTAAGCGTAAGACCCTGACACCGGAAGAAATCCATACCGAATGTAAGGCAATAAAAGCCCTCGGCTTTGACAGCCTGCTGCTGGTCACCGGCGAACATCAGCGCAAAGTGGGGATGGACTACTTCCGCGAAACCTTCCCGCTGATCCGCGATTACTTCAGCACCATGATGATGGAAGTGCAGCCGATGGCGACAGAGGAATACGCCGAGCTGCGCACACTGGGGCTGGACGGCGTGATGGTATATCAGGAAACCTACCATGAGAGCACCTATCAGCGGCATCATCTGAAAGGGAAAAAACAGGATTTTCACTGGCGGCTGCAAACCCCGGATCGCCTTGGTCAGGCCGGGATCAGCAAGATCGGACTGGGCGCACTGATCGGCCTGTCCGGTCAGTGGCGGACGGACTGTTATATGGTTGCGGAGCATCTGCACTATCTGCGCCAGCGCTACTGGAAAACCCGTTATTCCATCTCGTTCCCGCGTCTGCGCCCGTGTGCGGGCGGTATTGAGCCTGAATCCCTGATGAATGAAGCGGAGCTGGTGCAGCTTATCTGTGCCTTCCGCCTGTTCGCACCCGATATTGAGCTGTCACTCTCCACCCGCGAATCACCGTATTTCCGTGATCATATGGTACCGGTGGCGATAAACCAGGTCAGCGCCGGTTCCCGCACCCAGCCCGGCGGCTATGCCGAAGAGGATGATCCGGAACTGGAGCAGTTCAGTCCGCATGACAACCGTTCGCCGCAGCAGGTCGCCGATGCCCTGCTCGCCGCCGGTCTTCAGCCGGTCTGGAAGGACTGGGATAAATATCTGGGAAGATAAGGTAAGAAAGGCCGGTATCACCGGCCTGATTTGGGTAAGAGATCAAAAAACTATAATTTTACTGTATATTATAATCTTAACGTGATTGTGATTATACCCATTAAAATACCTTGATTATATAAAGGAAGAAATAAATTTATGAAAATAAAAACCCAAAAATACTCAAACCCAGAATCATTATATTTTTGTCTTTTGTATATATATAGCGGAGGAAAAACAAACCAGACCCATGATGGACAATAAAAACCATTTTTTTTCAAAAAAACTCTGTCTTTAATAAAGAAAAAAAATGAAACAAGAAAAACAAGAACAGAAATAAACACCTCTGCATTAAAAAAATCAGCGCCACTTATATCCCATTGATTAAAACCAATAAAATACATAAAAATAACAAACCATAAAAAAACAATATTACCTATTGTAAATAACAAATAGGGAAACATCAATAACTTCAAATACACACTATTTTTTTCTTTATTCATTTTAATACCTTAACAAAAATAACACACTTTAATATCTTATTTTCAAATACGGTCTTGAGATATGGTTAACCGTCATATCCATAATGATAAGTTTGAATGTTAAAATAAAAAATATTAAATAGAGCGTGTAAAATAACAGGCAGAAGTACGCCTCCGCTTTTCATTCTGGCCAGTAATAATATTATTGATAAAAAAACAAATAGCACAACTCCGGATAAACAAACGCCAAATCTGATATCATAAGCATTGTAAACAATGAAAAACAGGGTTGAAACAGAGAACAAAATTTTTCTTGAATATTTTATTAACTCATTAAATAACACGCCACAAAAAACAACCCCCTGAATTATTGGCTGAATAACAAAAACAGAAAAATAAAAAAGCACTTTAGATACAGATATTGTTTCATCTATGTCCGAATAATACCTTCCAGCCTCAAACTCAATACCCGTTAATTTTTCAATCAAAAATAAAACAAATACCACTGGCACGATGATAAATGTCAATTCAGTAACTGTTTTTATTTTTATAGTACCAATAAGCACAGGGGTATTTGTTTTATTATAAAAAAATAAGATAGCAAGAACTACTGCTAATTCAATAAAGTCAACTATAAATCGAAGTGACATATAAAATGACTCAAAAATATAACTACTAAATATTATCACATAGTCATCAGAATAAAATAAAAAAACAAGCATAACGACACATAAAACAACGGGTTTACTAAATAATTTGTGATTACTCATATCAATCATAACTCTGCATTAATAATATTAAATTCATTATGTTAATTAGCTTTTAATTTCCAAAAAAAATCTTAAGGCATCGTTTAACACAAAGTGTAAAAACCACCGGTCAGTACCATAGAGCGGGCAACAGCACAGTAAGACGTACATTATTTTGTTAATTCACGGGTATTCTCCTCAAACCGTGTCAGGGCTGTTTTACTGCTGTTATTGCTGTGCTGATATCTGAACAGTTCACCCGGCACACTTTCCCTATGGAGAAAGGTATTATTCCGCGCTTATTATTTGCAACAATCACCGGTGTGTGACCGTAAAATATCAGCAGCCGGTCAGATAACCGGAATATACTTTCCGTTTACCCGTGAGAATATCGGGGAAAAAGGAGGATGATTTATCACCATCCTCATCCGTGCAACACCCTCCGGAAGGTGATTGCCTGTTTTAAGGTTGTGCCGCCCGGCGCGCTTCCCGGATTTTCAGTAATTTCTTATAGTCCGGGTAGATTTCGCCTTCTCTTTCTTCCTCTCCATCCGGATAGGTGATAACGGTTTTATTTCCCGGTTTGTTTTCTTTTATATCTGTCCAGCGGCTGAGCATCCCCTGTTCATAATCCACCGTCAGATGAATATTTTCCGCCCCCGCCAGCCGGTACGTGACCATGTCGTTTTCACCAATCAGATTAAATGTTTTTTCCTGTTTTCCGAGAAAAAATTCATTGATTAGCGGAAACAGCAACAAATTGCCCCTGAAATCACCCCGGTGCGGAATATAGCCGCCGTTAAACACCGCCGGGGCATAATTTCCGGTGATAAACACCGTTTCAAAACCATAATTTTTCGTGATTGCCGGGTCAACGGTATGAGGATGTTTCAGTCTGACCTCATAGGTGAGACTGCTGAGTGTCCAGTCACAATATCCGCCCCCGGACACCGGTACCGCTGCACTCACCCTGCCATTCACTGCGGTCAGCGGGTAATCCGCCCGGTTCGTTTTCGCCACCTCATAAGGCTTATCGCGACTGTCATATTCGGTACGGGTACATTTTTTTGAACGGTAGACGGCCGATAACGGCAGCGATTCCAGTGCGTCCGGTACCGTGGCGGAAAAATGAATCATCCGGCTGTCTGCCGGCGGCGACAGCGCCGTGTTGTAGGAACAGCCCGTCAGGGCTGATGCGGCCAGAATGACGGCCACCGGGATACGGTTATATAAATTCACGGGTATTCTCCTCAAACCGTGTCAGGGCTGTTTTAACGCTGTGCCGCCGCCCGGCGCGCTTCCCGGATTTTCAGTAATTTCTTATAACTTGGATAGATTTTTCCTTTTCGTTCTTCCTCTCCGTCCGGATAGGTGATAACGGTTTTATTTCCCGGTTTTTTTTCTTTTATATCTGTCCAGCGGCTGAGCATCCCCTGTTCATAATCCACCGTCAGGTGAATATTTTCCGCACCCGCCAGCCGGTACGTGACCATGTCGTCTTCAGCAACCAGATGAAATGTTTTTTCTTGTTTTCCGAGAAAAATATCACGAATAAACGGGAACAACAGCAAATTGCCCCTGAAATCACCCCGGTGCGGAATATAGCCGCCGTTAAACACCGCCGGGGCGTAATTTCCGGTGATAAAAACCGTTTCAAACCCGAAATTATCAGTGATTTCCGGGTCAACGGTATGAGGATGTTTCAGTCTGACCTCATAGGTGAGACTGCTGAGTGTCCAGTCACAGTATCCGCCCCCGGACACCGGTACCGCTGCACTCACCCTGCCGTTCACTGCGGTCAGCGGATAATCCGCCCAGTTCGCTTTCGCCACCTCATAAGGCTTATCGCGGCTGTCATATTCGGTACGGGTGCATTTTTTTGAACGGTAGACGGCCGATAACGGCAGCGATTCCAGTGCGTCCGGTACCGTGGCGGAAAAATGAATCATCCGGCTGTCTGCCGGCGGCGACAGCGCCGTGTTGTAGGAACAGCCCGTCAGGGCTGATGCGGCCAGAATGACGGCCACCGGGATACTGTTATATAAATTCACGGGTATTCTCCTCAAACCGTGTCAGGGCTGTTTTACTGCTGTTATTGCTGTGCTGATATCTGAACAGTTCACCCAGCACACTTTCCATATGAAGAAAGGTATTATTCCGCGCCACATTCGGCGGATAAGCATCAGTGCTGTCAATCCGGGAAATAAAATCCGTCCGCTTCCGGTTCTGTTCCGGGGTGTTCTTTTCATTAATCTGCCTTATCACCTGATTACTGATGATACGCATATACTGGTCGCTCATACTGTGGGCAGCAAAGCTCATTCCCACCGTATCAAGCGCCGGGTTGGTGTACTGAGGGAAGGTCTCTCCCAGCACGTTTTTATCCGCCGAGCTTATCAGGTATTCCTGCTGCTCTTTTAATGTGTCACTGAGGTCTTCCCGGATCCCCGGCACCAGATAAAACTTAAAGCCGGAATCAAAACGCCACCGGGCTTTAACGGTGCTGTTTCCTTTTCCTGCCGGATGTGCACGGTCTTCCCCTATCTGTCTGGCCTCAAAAAAGGCCACCGGCTGACCATGATGCCAGTATACCTCACCAAAATCCGGCAGCGCTTTCTGTACCGGCAGTGTCGGCGCGGAGGCAATGGTCCATGCCGTGCCGAGAGCGATACCAAACCATCCCCAGGCTTCAAACAGCCAGCTGTCCATGTTGGTATCGCTGGGCACACTGGTGACCGCATCCGCATCGTTGACATGCCTGAAATGGGGAAGGTCACGGAAGGCGAGCACGGCTGTTCTGGTGAAGACCCGCGGCATACCGTAGGTGTACACCAGCGGGTCCTTGTCTTTTAAATCGGCGGCATGCAGCAGCGCCCCGGTTCCGCCGAGGCTGTGACCGCAGACGAATAATTGTTTATCCCTGGCGGCAACAGGTATCCTGCCTAACTGTTTTCTGAAATATCGGCCCATACACTCATAAGCGTCGAGAAATCCGTAATGAGCCTTTGCGTTCTCTACCCGGCTGTACGGCACCGGCTTGTAAGAGGCATCAGTCATCACATCCCGGCCGCCGTCCGTCCCCCGCCAGGAAACAATAACGTGGGTGTTGTTCTCCACAAAAAACATCCTTCTCTTATGTTCCAGGGTCGCCGTATCCCTGACCTGCGAACTGTCGAGAAAGATAGCCGGGCGGTAGCGTTCTCTGAACGGAACATCGGTGGTGACAGCATAAAACCGGGCCCCGTCCTCAAACGAAGGCGGGGCGGACAAATCAAAGCAGGCATTGTAAAAAAAGGACGAGACGGTATTTTTCTCATCCAGTACCGGCCGCATGTCCGTTCCCTTCGCATCCGGATCCCGCATGATTTCATTGCAGTAGGAGAGCAGCGCCATCAGGGCCAGATTATAAGCGTTGACCAGATCATACGTTCCGGTGTGATTCAGTATCAGCGACCAGGCCCTGAACGGGCAGATTTCAATCATATGACGGCGGTTAAAGTCTTTACCGGAAAAACGGATCCCCGGAAAATCGGTCTCGCTTTTAAAATGGTAACGGGGCAGCCCGAATGCCGCGTAATTCCACTCTTCAATCTCCGGGGCGCGGTCACACAGCTCACCAATGACCACATAGCGGTAACTGTGGTCATTCAGGGCCGCCAGGGCTTTTGCCTCAGAATGTTCCGGTCCGCGTCCTTCACGCAGCGGCCGGAGTTCCATCTCATCCGCCAGTTCCTGTGCATCTGTTTTTAATATCACAGAGGTCAGCGGCAGGTTTTCCTCCCTGATGAGACCATCCTTCCCGGAGCGCCCCTGCCGGGTTTCACCGCCGTAAATCATTAATGAATAAGGGATCCCCGCCACAGGGGCGTTATGTTCATCGACCAGCATAAATTCAATCCATGCCTGTCGTTTACTGCAGTCAGTGCAGTAAGGGTCATTATACTGTACGGTCTGAAATGTCTTACTTTGCTCTGGCTGCATCGGTGATCCCTGTCTGCGGGTGAATAATATTCTGGTCTGTCAGATAACGGATAAAGAGCGCATTGCCTGCCCAGGTCACATCCGTCAGATCCTCCCGGCAGGTATCCATGTAATCATTAATCAGCGCCATCAGGCGGCCGGGAGGTTCATCCAGCTGAAGAGCCAGCTCAGAATGATCCTCCCAGAACTGGATATAAAAATTATCGGTGATATTACGCCGTGACTGCGCAGAGTTATTCCAGGCCTCTGTCAGGTGGCGGCCCGGAACAAAAAGACCGGAAGGTACGATTGTGCCGGTATCTGCGGGACGGCTCAGGATGATATTGCCGTCCGGGGACGGGATACAGCAGCCGGCGGCCGGCGCCAGCAGGGAAGCCCAGTCTGCCGGTTTGCAGGCAGGGATAATCACAGCCGCAATTCTTGCATCGAACAGCCGCAAAATGCAGTCCTCCCCCTCAAACAGCATCCGCTGATAGTGCTGCCAGTGAGTTATCTGTGCATCCCAGCTGCCGGTACTGTGATATGCCCAGCCCCAGCTTTCATCCGGAAACGGGTTGTTATCCAGATATTGCCCCATTCCGGACAGGGCCTGCCATTTGACGCGGACAAGCCAGGGACCGGCTGAGCCCAGGTGTGACAACGGTGTGCCGGCATACAGCGGCTGTGCCTCATCAATCCAGTCATACCGGTAAAACAGGTCTGACGGATCAGGGCGGGCCAGCTTATTCAGCAGAAAATAAACGTCGTGCTGACTGTCCGATGTCAGCCATGTCCGCCAGTCTGTTGTCTTCATACCTTTCATGCCTCCCCGGCCGGTTTAACCATCAGGCCGCCCGGATGCTGTGAGGCCAGCGCACAGTGTTTTTTCGCCGGATGCGGCGGTTCAGCCGGCGGTACCCCGTCCGGCGGCTGCAGCCGGACAGGGATACCACCGCCGGGTGCATTGTCGCCGACATTCATATTACCGGACGAAAAAATCGCCCCCGGGGTAATACGGATAAAACTGTCGCCGACTTTGAGGGTGATTTCTGTTCCGGCCTCAATGATGATTTTTCCGTCGCTGACGAGATGTGTCTGCTGTCCGCTGGATGTCACCAGGTTTCTGTCTGCCCGGGTATGTTGTTCGCCTTTGATATGCAGCGAGGTATCCCCGGTAATCTGATGTTTTTGTGAACCATCAATAATGACATGCTCATCACCGGTCAGTTCGGTATAACTGTTATGATCAATTCGCCGTTTCAGGTCATTTTGTATATGCCAGGTCGCGTTATCTTCGACATGCACATTCATGTCTTTCTGAGCATGAATATACACCTCTTCCTGACCGGCCAAATCATCAAAGCGCAGCTCATTAAACCCGTCCCCTTTATGGGTTTTGGTGCGGAACGTGGTGCGGGTTTTCTCTTTCGGCAGGTTCAGCGGCGGACGGTTGCGCCCGTTATAGGTGCAGCCGGTGATGACCGGACGATCAATATCCCCGTTAAGGTATGAAATAATGACCTCCTGCCCGATACGCGGTACCGACATAAAACCGAAACCGTCCCCGTTCCAGCCATGGGCAACCCGTACCCAGCAGGAAGCGCTGTGATCCGGTCTGCCGTAGCGATCCCAGTGAAAAAACACTTTCACCTCACCCTGATCGTTAGTGTAGATTTCCTCTCCTTCCGGCCCGACCACCGTTGCCAGCTCGTCACCGTCCGCCTGCGGGCGGAAACGGTACGGCGGCCGCCATTCGCGGGAGCCGGGAATGAACTGCACGGTATTACTGAAGGTTGTGCCTTCACCACCGCTGTTGTCTGCCAGCGGCTGGCGACCGTGATGATTCACGGTGACTACCTGCCACGACTGATTCATCACCCCTGACGGGTGGTTTTTCAGGGTGAAGATTTTCCCCGGCCTCAGGGCAAAGCAGTTGGTGCCCGCACTGCCGGTCTGGCGTTCATTCTGGGACTGTTCATAGCGCAGCATCGTAAAGTAGCCGCCCGGCTCATCCTGCTGAAAACGACCGTAACTTTCAAAAGTACCGTGCTGCCGGTGTATATCCCCGGTCAGCTGATGCTCAAGGGGGTAAGAGGGATTCTGCGGGTTGTAATCTTTCCGGATCTGAATATCACTGCACAGCTTTTCGGCGTAGCGCCAGGAGAATGCCGTGCTGTCACCGGTGTCCGTATCCGCCTGCGGGTTGTAGGTCAGGTGAATACCGGCGGTCATGCCGAGATGACTGTCACTGTAAAAGAGTACCGGGCCTTCCTCAAACCAGAAATTAATACCCTCTTCTGCCGCCAGACGGCACCAGAAATCATACGCGGATTCCCGCTTCTGAGTGATGTAATCGCGCTTCCCGTGCAGTTCACCGTCGTAAAATTTCAGGTCATTTTTGACGTGTGCCTCATCCAGCAGGGTAGCGAGAACTTCCGGTACGGATTGCTGCCGGAAGATACGGCTGTCCTGGTTAAGAGTCATGATCCACATTTCCGGGCGGATCAGAAAGTGATACCAGGTTTTGTTGCCATCGGTATTGCCCTGTTCAGCGGAGGCCAGCAGCCCCTGCACGGTACGCACTTTAACACCGTTGCGGGTGACGGTCAGTGAGGCGGCAGAGCCGAGATGCTCTTCAAAGGCAACGGACGGCAGCAGGCTGACTGCACTGAGGGTCAGCGAAAACAGTGAGGACAGGGATTCACTGAGTGAAAACTCGGTGACCTGAAAGGTCTGCTCCGGCAACCGGCCGATTTTGCAGGTAAACACCAGGCCGGACTGCCCCGGCAACAATTCAGAAACGGACGGGATCATGCCGGCTCCATAAATAAGGACAGACGAATTCTGCACACCGTTGTCGCCAGACAGTGCTGTGCAGAACCCATCACTGAAAACAAACCGGCACGGCAGAAATACCGTCCGGCACGGTATCATTACGCTTCATCCGGCACACCGGGCAAGCGCGGGAGGGAATAATAGATTTCACATAACAGGCTGTAAAGCATGGCTGACCAGCGGTATGGCACTAAATATTTATCTTTCGTTGAAAATGGTGTGAGAATAGGAATATAACACTGAGAAAAAGGCTGATTATGATATTTTTGGCATGATAATCCGATAATCAGTATTCACTGCGCGGGTAAATAAAGAAAAACGCATTATATTACAATTTGTTATGCTCACTTTAAATGACAGCCAAAAAAACAAAGATGTAATGAAATATGTCACTTTTATAATATGTTGAATATTAATAATTAAATTAACAGATTATCGTTAAACAGGAAAAACGCGCTTTTTGATAGTGGATATTTCTGAACTAATAAAAATATTAAGATTTAAATTATTCCGTTACTGTCAGGCAAAAAGCGCGCTATCCCGCAAAAAAACGGCCTGATAATCGTGATTATCAGGCCATGAGTTGTTATATAAAAACGGGATTATCTGTCAACAACAATATCTTTATTCACCACTTCCGGACCACTGTTGCCAATCATGGTGGCAAATTTCTCAATCGGGTCGGTGCGCAGTGCATACAGGCGTTTCAGCGCATACGGGTTATCGCCGAGGCGGACTTTCCCCTGAATGGTGGTGACAGCCATCGTCATACCCGCCTGCTGTGCGGCATCCATCGCATCCTGATTATATGCCCCGAAAGGATATGCCAGGTAATGCTGTTCCGGATTCAGTTTCGCCAGCACGCGCTGTGAACGCTGGTAATCCAGCAGGAGTGTATGTTCTTTACGGCTGAAAATAATCGGGTTTTTGCGGTTATCCAGACGGTGCAAAAAGTGGGTATGTGACTGAATATCAAACACATCCCGTGACTGCATCAGCTCCGGCCAGCACATAAACTGTAATCCGTCCGGTGCCCATTTCTGCGGCTTTGATTTCACCCGTGAGGAAATCACAAACAGGGTGGCTTTCTGATCATTTTGCTTCAGGATCGGATAAGCATAACGGTAAACCGATTTCAGGCCATCGTCGAACGTCAGCGCCACCACTTTGCCCGGCAGGTTATTTTCCTTCGCCAGATAACCGGCCACGTCATCAAGGGAAATCGTCTGGTAACCGGCCTGCTTCAGATAATCCATCTGCGCCTTAAAGGCCTCAACGGATGTGGTGGTCGAGGTATGGCGGAAATTCCTGTTTTCACTGTCTTTCAGAATATGGTGATACGTCAGGATCGGGATCCCTTTATCCAGCTCCACATCCGATAAACGGATGTACGCCAGTCTGTCTGCCAGGCGAATAGTCAGCCAGACATTTTTTTCGCCTTCCCGGTTTTCCCTGACCATTTTGGCCAGTACCGGATAACGCAGATCACCAAACAGAGTAGCAACCGGGGATTTCGATTCATCCGGTGTGCCGAAAACATTGGTGTTACGGATGGTTATCAGATAATCATAAATAGGATTATTGAGTTCATTCAGTGTGTCCAGCGGCGGCACGACTTTAGGTTTTTTATCTGACAGATGTTCGCTGCTGATAAAACCGCGGTCATTGCCAAACTGTAACTCACGGAATTCCCCTTTCACCGGATAAATATAAAAACCGTGTGACGGGTTCAGTTCCGCAACTCCCTGCATCACACCGGCGACCGGTGCAAAAATCATCTGCGGCTCTTTCACCTGAATCAGTGCCGGCGGTTCATCTTTCAGTAACCATTCCTGTGAATCGGAAGGGGCTTCCGCCGCCCGGCTGATACCGGCAACAGAAAATAAAATCATAAAAATAAACAATACGTTGCGCATAATATGCCCGTTTGCTTGCTGTTCTGCACAAAAAAGCCCTCCTTAAAAAGGAGGGCTGTTCAGTCAGTTACATTGCTGTATCACTTACTCTTTGCTGCCACCGAAGCCCGCGTTCAGAAGCTCAGCTAAGTTAGCTGTTGCTTCATCAGCGCTGACCGGCTGTGGTGCTGCATCGGCAGTCTCTGCCAGATGACGGCGGCGGATACGATCCTGGTGGTACGCGAAACCGGTACCGGCCGGGATCAGGCGACCCACAATGACGTTCTCTTTCAGACCGCGCAGTTCGTCGCGTTTACCCGCAACGGCCGCTTCGGTCAGAACGCGGGTGGTCTCCTGGAACGATGCCGCAGAGATAAAGGACTCTGTTGCCAGAGACGCTTTGGTGATACCCAGCAGATCACGTTCGAAGGTTGCAGGAATTTTACCTTCCTGCTCCAGCAGACGGTTTGCCACTTTCACACGTGCATATTCAACCTGCTCACCTTCGAGGAACTCAGAGCTTCCCGCAGAGGTGATGGTGACTTTACGCAGCATCTGACGAACGATAACTTCGATGTGTTTATCGTTAATCTTAACGCCCTGTAAGCGGTAAACTTCCTGGACTTCGTTCGCGATATAACGGGCAACCGCATTCACGCCGCGCAGACGCAGGATATCGTGCGGTGATTCCGGACCATCGGATACGACGTCACCACGTTCAACCATTTCGCCTTCGAACACGTTGAGCTGACGCCATTTCGGAATCATCTCTTCATACGGATCGCTGCCGTCGATTGGTGTGATCACCAGACGGCGTTTACCTTTGGTCTCTTTACCGAACGAGATGATACCGCTGATTTCAGCCAGGATCGCAGGCTCTTTCGGACGGCGCGCTTCGAACAGATCCGCAACGCGCGGCAGACCACCGGTAATATCCTTGGTACCGACAGATTCCTGCGGGATACGTGCCAGCGTGTCACCGGCGTTGATGGTAACACCATCATCCAGCTGAACAATCGCTTTACCCGGCAGGAAGTAAGCGGCAGGCATATCCGTGTTCGGGATCAGAACATCGTTACCCTGTGCATCGACGATTTTCAGTGCCGGACGCATTTCTTTCGCACTGGTGGTACGTTCTGCAGAATCCAGAACAACCAGTGAGGACAGACCGGTTAATTCATCAGTCTGACGGGTGATGGTCTGGCCATCGTGCATATCTGTGAAGCGGATAACACCGGACACTTCACTGACAACCGGCATGGTATGCGGATCCCAGTTAGCGACCGTTTCACCGCCGTTGACAGCTTCACCGTCACCTTTGGAAAGCTGAGCACCGTAAGGAACTTTATAGCTTTCTTTGGTACGGCCGAATTCATCGATCAGACGCAGTTCAGTGTTACGTGAAGTCACCACCAGTTTACCGGCAGTGTTACCGATAAGCTTCGCGTTGAACAGTTTCACTGTACCTTTGTTACGGACCTGAATACTCGATTCCGCAGCAGCACGGGATGCCGCACCACCGATGTGGAACGTACGCATCGTCAGCTGTGTACCCGGTTCACCGATTGACTGTGCCGCGATAACACCCACCGCCTCACCGGCGTTGATGATGTGACCACGCGCCAGGTCACGGCCGTAGCATTTCGCACAGACACCGAAGTCAGTTTCGCAACTTACAACGGAGCGCACTTTCACGCTGTCGACAGAGTTTTCTTCTAACAGGTCACACTGTTTTTCATGCAGCAGGGTGTTACGCGGGATAAGAATATCCGCAGTACCCGGCTTCAGAATGTCTTCAGCAGCCACACGGCCTAATACGCGGTCGCGCAGAGGTTCTTTAACATCACCACCCTCGATAACCGGGGTCATGACGATACCTTCGTGCGTACCACAGTCATCTTCAGTGATGACGAGGTCTTGTGCCACGTCAACCAGACGACGGGTCAGGTAACCGGAGTTTGCTGTTTTCAGTGCGGTATCCGCCAGACCTTTACGCGCACCGTGGGTTGAGATGAAGTACTGGAGTACGTCAAGACCTTCACGGAAGTTCGCAGTGATTGGCGTTTCGATGATGGAACCATCCGGTTTCGCCATCAGACCACGCATACCGGCCAGCTGACGAATCTGTGCGGCAGAACCACGCGCACCGGAGTCGGCCATCATAAAGATACTGTTGAAAGAAACCTGCTGTTCTTCTTCGCCGTCACGGTTAACCACGGTTTCAACAGACAGGTTTTCCATCATCGCCTTGGCAACACGTTCGTTAGCCGCGGCCCAGATATCGATAACTTTGTTATAACGTTCGCCGGCGGTAACCAGACCAGACTGGAACTGTTCCTGGATTTCGGCCACTTCCGCTTCCGCTTCCGCGATGATCCCGGCTTTTTTCTCCGGAATAACCATGTCATCGATACCAACAGATGCACCTGAACGGGCAGCGTAGGCAAAACCGGTGTACATGATCTGGTCAGCAAAGATAACGGTCGGCTTCAGACCCAGAATACGGTAACAGGTGTTCAGCATTTTGGAGATTGCTTTTTTACCCAGCGGCTGGTTAACCAGTGAGTAAGGCAGACCACGCGGAACGATACGCCATAAGATGGCACGGCCGACAGTGGTATCAATCATGCTGGTACGCTTGGTGACATTACCTTCGCCGTCTTTCACTTCTTCAGTGATACGGACTTTCACACGGGCATGCAGAGACGCATGACCGGCGCGGTATACACGCTCAGCTTCAGTTGAACCGTTCAGTACCATGCCTTCGCCTTTGGCGTTAACACAGTCACGGGTCATGTAGTACAGGCCCAGAACAACGTCCTGAGAAGGTACGATAATCGGATCGCCGCTTGCCGGTGACAGGATGTTGTTGGTGGACATCATCAGGGCACGGGCTTCGAGCTGCGCTTCCAGGGTCAGAGGGACGTGAACCGCCATCTGGTCACCATCGAAGTCGGCGTTATACGCCGCACAAACGAGCGGGTGTAACTGGATAGCTTTACCTTCGATAAGGATAGGTTCAAACGCCTGAATACCCAGACGGTGAAGTGTCGGTGCACGGTTCAGGAGAACCGGGTGCTCACGGATAACTTCATCCAGGATATCCCATACGACCGCTTCTTCGCGCTCAACCATTTTCTTGGCAGCTTTGATGGTGGTAGCAAGACCACGCAGTTCCAGCTTACCGTAGATGAACGGTTTGAACAGTTCCAGTGCCATTTTCTTAGGCAGACCGCACTGATGCAGACGCAGGTAAGGACCTACGGTGATTACAGAACGACCGGAATAGTCAACACGCTTACCGAGCAGGTTCTGACGGAAACGACCCTGTTTACCTTTGATCATGTCTGCCAGCGATTTCAGCGGACGCTTGTTAGAGCCGGTAATTGCACGACCACGACGGCCGTTATCCAGCAGCGCATCCACGGCTTCCTGCAGCATACGTTTTTCGTTACGTACGATGATGTCAGGTGCAGCCAGATCCAGCAGGCGTTTCAGACGGTTGTTACGGTTGATCACACGACGGTACAGATCGTTCAGATCTGATGTCGCAAAACGACCACCATCGAGCGGAACTAACGGACGCAGATCCGGTGGTAACACCGGCAGCACTGTCAGGATCATCCACTCCGGTTTGTTACCGGACTGAATGAACGCTTCCAGCAGCTTGATACGCTTGGTCAGTTTCTTACGTTTGGTTTCTGAATTGGTTTCATTCAGTTCTTCGCGCAGGTTTTCGACTTCCTGTTCCAGATCCATTGCTTTCAGCAATGCCTGGATGGCTTCCGCACCCATTTTCGCGTCGAACTCATCACCGAACTCTTCCAGAGCGTCGAGATACTGTTCTTCTGTCAGGATCTGGCTGCGCTCAAGGCTGGTCATCCCGCCTTCAACAACAACATAAGATTCAAAGTACAGAACACGTTCGATATCACGCAGCGGCATATCCAGCAGCAGGCCGATACGGGACGGCAGTGATTTCAGGAACCAGATGTGTGCGGTCGGTGATGCCAGTTCGATGTGACCCATACGCTCACGGCGCACTTTAGTCTGAGTCACTTCAACACCACACTTCTCACAAATCACACCACGGTGTTTCAGACGTTTGTACTTACCGCACAAACATTCGTAATCTTTTACCGGCCCGAAGATACGCGCACAGAAAAGCCCGTCACGCTCAGGTTTGAACGTACGGTAGTTAATGGTTTCCGGCTTTTTCACTTCACCAAATGACCATGAACGAATCATGTCAGGTGAGGCCAGACCAATTTTGATCGCATCAAACTCTTCGGTCTTGGTTTGCGCTTTCAGAAACTTTAATAAGTCTTTCACGAAATGGCTCCTGTCGGAGTTAGACCTGTGAGACAAACGGTCGTCTGTTTGTCCCTTAAACCAGATTTACTGGTGCTGCCCGTGTACCACGGGCAGCCACAACGGTAATTACTCGTCTTCCAGCTCGATATTGATACCGAGGGAACGGATTTCTTTCAGCAATACGTTGAAAGATTCCGGCATTCCCGGTTCCATCTGATGACTGCCGTCAACGATGTTTTTGTACATCTTCGTACGACCGTTAACGTCATCCGATTTCACCGTCAGCATCTCCTGGAGGGTGTAAGCGGCACCGTATGCTTCCAGTGCCCACACTTCCATCTCCCCGAAGCGCTGACCACCGAACTGTGCCTTACCACCCAGCGGCTGCTGGGTAACCAGGCTGTAAGAACCGGTAGAACGCGCATGCATCTTGTCATCAACCAGGTGGTTCAGTTTCAGCATGTACATATAGCCGACGGTAACCTGACGCTCGAACTGCTCGCCGGTACGACCATCAAACAGTGTGATCTGACCAGAAGTCGGTAAGCCACCCAGAGTCAGTAATGCTTTGATTTCCTGCTCTTTTGCACCATCGAATACCGGTGTTGCTGTCGGCATACCTTTTTTCAGGTTATTCGCCAGACGCAGAACTTCTTCATCACTGAAGGTGTTCAGATCCACTTTCTGACGCGGGTCATTACCCAGGTCATAGGCTTTCTGGATGAATTCGCGTAATTTCGCGATTTCCTGCTGCTCTTTGATCATCTGGTTGATTTTGTCACCGATGCCTTTCGCAGCCATACCCAGGTGGGTTTCCAGAATCTGACCGATGTTCATACGCGATGGTACGCCCAGCGGGTTCAGTACGATGTCAACAGGGTTACCTTTTTCATCGTATGGCATATCTTCGATAGGGTTAATTTTGGAGATAACCCCTTTGTTACCGTGACGACCCGCCATTTTATCACCAGGCTGGATCTGACGTTTAACGGCCAGATACACTTTAACGATTTTCAGCACGCCCGGTGCCAGATCATCGCCCTGGGTGATTTTACGGCGTTTCGCTTCCAGTTTCTTGGCGAACTCAGATTTCAGTTCGTCATACTGCTCGGCCAGCTGTTCTAACTGATTCTGTTTTTCTTCATCAGTCAGAGCCAGTTCCAGCCAGCGCTCGCGCGGCAGTTTGTCCAGTTTGTCCGCTTCCATACCGCCGTTGATCAGAACAGAACGGATACGGCTGAACAGACCGGCTTCCAGAATCTGGAGCTCTTCGGTCAGGTCTTTCTTCGCGTCACGCAGCTGCATCTCTTCGATTTCGAGAGCACGCTTGTCTTTTTCCACGCCATCGCGGGTAAAGACCTGGACGTCGATAACCGTACCGGAAACACCGTTCGGTACGCGCAGAGATGAATCTTTCACATCTGACGCTTTTTCACCGAAGATAGCACGCAGCAGTTTCTCTTCCGGGGTTAACTGTGTTTCACCTTTCGGTGTCACTTTACCGACCAGAATGTCGCCGCCTTTCACTTCCGCACCGATATACACGATACCGGATTCATCCAGTTTGGAGAGCGCTGCTTCACCCACGTTAGGGATGTCGGCGGTGATCTCTTCCGGCCCCAGTTTGGTGTCACGGGACACACAAGCCAGTTCCTGGATGTGGATAGTGGTGAAACGGTCTTCCTGAACCACACGCTCGGATACGAGGATGGAGTCTTCGAAGTTGTAACCGTTCCATGGCATAAATGCCACGCGCATGTTCTGACCCAGTGCCAGTTCGCCGAGGTCAGTTGACGGACCATCAGCCAGCACGTCACCGCGCTCAACCGGCTCACCCAGCGATACGCAAGGAGTCTGGTTGATACAGGTGTTCTGGTTAGAACGGGTATATTTGGTCAGGCTGTAGATGTCGATGCCCGCTTCGCCGGCATACATTTCATCTTCATTTACCTTGATTACGATACGTGATGCGTCAACGTACTGAACCATACCGCCGCGTCTGGCTACGGCTGTAACACCGGAGTCAACCGCTACCGCACGTTCCATACCGGTACCAACCAGCGGCTTGTCAGCGCGCAGAGTCGGAACCGCCTGACGTTGCATGTTCGCACCCATCAATGCACGGTTGGCGTCATCGTGTTCCAGGAACGGGATCAGGGATGCACCGACAGAAACCACCTGCTGGGTGGAAACGTCCATGTACTGAACCTGATCACGGCTGAATAAGCTGGATTCACCTTTGTTACGGCAGGTGATCAGTTCATCAACGAAGTGACCTTCGTCATCTAACACGGTGTTTGCCTGTGCAATGATGAAGTTACCTTCTTCGATTGCAGACAGATAATGAATTTCATCGGTAACAACATCGTCACGCACTAAACGGTACGGGGTTTCCAGGAAACCATATTCGTTAGTCTGTGCATAAACAGATAAGGAGTTGATCAGACCGATGTTCGGACCTTCAGGGGTCTCGATAGGACATACGCGGCCGTAGTGAGTCGGGTGAACGTCTCGTACTTCGAAGCCGGCACGCTCACGGGTCAGACCGCCCGGGCCTAATGCAGAGATACGGCGTTTGTGCGTAATTTCTGACAGCGGGTTGTTCTGGTCCATAAACTGGGACAGCTGGCTGGAACCAAAGAACTCTTTAACCGCAGCAGAAATCGGCTTGGCGTTGATCATATCCTGAGGCATCAGGTTATCCAGATCACCCAGAGACAGACGCTCTTTCACCGCACGCTCAACACGGACCAGACCGACACGGAACTGGTTCTCTGCCATTTCACCGACAGAACGGATACGACGGTTACCTAAGTGGTCGATATCATCCACTTCACCGCGGCCGTTACGGATGTCGATCAGTTTCTTCATGACATCAGTAATGTCCTGCTGGCTCAGGATCCCGGTACCGTCAGAGTCATCACGACCCAGTGAACGGTTGAACTTCATGCGGCCGACCGCAGACAGATCGTAACGATCTTCAGAGAAGAACAGGTTCTCGAACAGGTTTTCAGCAGCTTCGCGGGTTGGCGGCTCACCAGGGCGCATCATACGGTAGATTTCTACCAGTGCGCTTAAACGATCGTTGGTCGGGTCAACACGCAGGGTTTCTGACATGTAGGCGCCGTGATCCAGGTCGTTGGTGAACAGGGTTTCAATGGTTTTGTGACCGGACTGACTCAGACGCGCCAGCAGATCCAGTGACATTTCCATGTTCGCCGCACAGATTAATTCGCCGGTCGCTTCATCGATGTAATCACGCGCAACCACTTTACCTGCGATATATTCGACAGGCACTTCAATCTGGTTAACTTCGTCTTTTTCCAGCTGGCGGATATGACGGGCAGTGATACGACGACCTTTCTCAACATAAACTTTACCGTTCGCTTCGATATCGAAGGACGCGGTTTCACCACGCAGACGCTCAGGAATGAGGGTCATGGTCAGTTTATTGTTGCGGATTTCAAAGGTGGTTTTTTCGAAGAACAGATTCAGAATGTCTTCGGTGCTGAAATTCATCGCACGCAGAATGATCGATGCCGGTAATTTACGGCGGCGGTCAATACGGACAAATAAGTTGTCTTTCGGATCGAATTCGAAATCCAGCCATGAACCACGGTAAGGAATGATACGTGCGTTATACAGCACTTTACCGGAAGAGTGTGTTTTACCTTTGTCACTGTCAAAGAACACGCCCGGGCTGCGGTGTAACTGAGAAACGATAACACGCTCAGTACCGTTGATAACGAACGTTCCGTTTTCAGTCATGAGCGGAATCTCGCCCATGTAAACTTCCTGTTCTTTAATATCTTTAACTGTGCCTTCCGGTGCTTCACGCTCGTAAACAACCAGACGCAGTTTTACGCGCAGCGGTGCGGAAAAGGTCACGCCGCGGATCTGACATTCTTTAACGTCAAATACCGGCTCACCCAGACGGAAGCTGACATATTGCAGTTCAGCATTACCACTGTAGCTCTGAATCGGGAAAACGGAACGGAACGCGGCTTCCAGGCCGTTCTGACCGTCCGGATCGAGTTCAATGAATTTCTGGAATGAATCCAGCTGGATAGAAAGGAGATACGGTACATCCAGCACTTGCGGACGTTTACCAAAATCCTTACGAATACGTTTCTTCTCGGTATAGGAGTAAACCATAGGGTTCCTCAGCTCGCTTGATCAGTGACCCGGCCTGCCCGTATCGGACGGACAGTCGCTACAACTATCTAATTTGGACAGAAAATTGAACATTTTCTGTTAATACCCATTGCTATTACTCTTAAATCATTTCATTGCGCTGCTGACTACCGAGCTACCCGAGCGAATCGCAGTCATAAACACAGTATATTAAGTCGTCAATAGCAAAAAGTATTCGGAGAGTTTGCGGGTGTCAGATAACACAACTGTTACCCCGAAAACACACGCATGCGCATTAGCGCAAAAAGGCTGGTGACCAATAAGTCACCAGCCATCAGCCATTTTCAGGCTGCTACTGCAAAAAGTGGCTTATTTAACTTCAACTTCCGCGCCAGCTTCTTCCAGAGATTTTTTCAGAGTTTCAGCTTCATCTTTGCTCACACCTTCTTTCAGTGCAGCAGGTGCGCTTTCAACTAAGTCTTTAGCTTCTTTCAGGCCCAGACCAGTTGCGCCGCGAACAGCTTTGATTACTGCAACTTTGTTAGCGCCTGCAGCTTTCAGAATAACGTCGAACTCAGTTTTCTCTTCAGCAGCTTCAGCAGGACCCGCAGCAACTGCTACAGCAGCAGCAGCAGAAACGCCGAATTTTTCTTCCATCATGGTGATCAGTTCAACAACGTCCATTACAGACATTTCAGCAACTGCGTCCAGGATTTGTTCTTTAGTGATAGACATACGATATGTTCCTAAAATTCAGAATAAGTTTATACGTTAAAAAGCAACGAAGAAAAGAAAGAGCAATTAAGCAGCTTCTTTCTGATCGCGTAACGCTGCCAGAGTGCGAACCAGTTTGCCTGCAGAGGCTTCTTTCATGGTTGCCATCAGGCGCGCGATTGCTTCTTCGTAAGTCGGGAGTGTTGCTAAGCGATCGATATCTTTCGCTGCAATTAACTCACCTTCAAAGGCTGCGGCTTTAATCTCGAATGCAGGGTTCGCTTTCGCGAATTCTTTGAACAGACGAGCAGCAGCGCCCGGGTGTTCATGAGAAAATGCAATCAAGGTAGGACCGACGAATACGTCTTTCAAGCACTCAGAAGAGGTACCTTCAACAGCACGACGCAGCAGGGTGTTACGTACTACACGTACAGTAACGCCAGCTTCACGACATGCTTTACGCAGACCGGTCATTTTATCTACAGTCACACCACGGGAATCCGCGACAACTGCAGACAGCGCACCTTTGGCAACTTCGCTGACTTCAGCAACAATCGCTTGTTTGTCTTGAAGATTTAATGCCATTAGCTTCTTGCTCCTGGTTTAGCCGGGTAATACAACCCCGGAACTCACTTCACTCAGCACCGGAAGGTGGAGAGCGCTAAAACACGGTGAGCAGAATACTCGAATAAAATTCTTGTGGCTCTGTCACCGTCTACGCAGGAAAATTAAGTAATCACTTACACCTGCGGTCTTGGACGGGGCCCGGAAAAGGCCGGGCTCCAACCGAAATTCTGGGCTGTGCCTGATTCCGTGATATTTCACTAAATCAAATACAGCAAACATTGGGCGTCAGATTCTACAGAAACCTGACCCCAATGTAAAGCGCTTACTATCCGCAGATATTAAGCAGCAGCAGTCAGACCGGACTGGTCGATTGCAACACCCGCACCCATGGTGGTAGACAGGCTGACTTTCTTGATGTACACGCCTTTCGCTGAAGATGGTTTTGCTTTTTTCAGCGCAACCAGCAGAGCTTCCAGGTTTTCTTTCAGTTTATCAGTGTCGAAATCTACTTTACCGATAGTGGTGTGGATGATCCCGTTTTTGTCGTTACGGTAACGAACCTGACCCGCTTTAGCGTTGTTCACAGCTTCAGCAACGTTAGGCGTTACAGTACCTACTTTCGGGTTTGGCATCAGGCCGCGCGGGCCTAAGATCTGACCTAATTGGCCAACAACGCGCATTGCATCCGGAGATGCGATAACAACGTCAAAGTCCATTTCGCCGGCTTTGATTTTATCAGCCAGGTCTTCCATACCAACCAGTTCTGCGCCTGCAGCTTTAGCAGCTTCAGCGTTAGCGCCCTGTGCGAACACAGCGACACGGACAGAACGACCGGTACCGTTTGGCAGTACAGTTGCACCGCGAACGTTTTGATCAGATTTACGTGCATCGATACCCAGGTTAACGGCAACGTCAACGCTTTCAACGAATTTAGCAGTCGCTAATTCTTTCAGCAGGGCTACGGCTTCATTGATGTCGTACAGTTTGGTCGCATCAACTTTTTCACGGATATTGCGCATGCGCTTGGTCAGTTTAGCCATCGATTAACCCTCCACTACCAGGCCCATGGAACGAGCAGTACCTTCGATAGAACGCATCATAGCTTCTACATCGGCACCAGTCATATCCGCTGCTTTAGTCTCAGCAATCTCACGAACCTGAGCAGAAGTAATTTTACCTACTTTCTCTTTGTTCGGTTTGCCGGAACCAGATTTCAGACCTGCAGCTTTCTTCAGTAAAACTGCCGCCGGCGGAGTTTTAGTGATGAAAGTGAAAGAACGGTCAGCATAAACGGTGATAACAACCGGGATTGGTAAACCTTTTTCCATGCTGTCTGTTTTGGCGTTAAACGCTTTACAGAATTCCATGATGTTCACACCCTGCTGACCCAGTGCAGGACCAACCGGCGGACTTGGGTTTGCCATACCAGCTGCAACCTGCAGTTTGATATAGGCTTGTACTTTCTTAGCCATTTAAAAAATCCTCAATATGGGTAATAGCGCCGGTTATCCCGGCTCCCCTATGAATACAGGCCCGCGTAAAAAACGCGAACCCCTGAAAAACAAAAGGCGCGAAATTGTAGATAAATTTCCCGCCCTTTGCAAGCCCGGAAAAAAAACCGTTACGGTTTTTCGACCTGACTGAAATCCAGTTCGACCGGTGTTGCACGACCAAAAATAGAGACTGATACCTTCAGGCGGCTCTTCTCATAGTCGACTTCTTCAACAACACCATTAAAGTCTGCAAACGGACCATCGGAAACACGGACCATTTCGCCCGGCTCGAACAGCGTTTTCGGACGCGGCTTATCACCCACCTGCTGCAGGCGGTTCATAATCGCATCAACTTCTTTATCGCTGATCGGTGCAGGACGATCGGATGTTCCGCCGATGAATCCCATTACACGCGGTACGTTACGCACCAGATGCCAGGATGCATCGTTCATCACCATCTGGACCAGGACATAGCCCGGGAAGAATTTGCGCTCACTTTTGCGGCGCTGACCGCTGCGGATCTCGACGACTTCTTCCGTTGGCACCATGACTTCGCCAAATGAATCTTCCATCCCGTTGATTTTGATATGTTCACGCAGAGACTGCGCAACCCGGCTCTCGAATCCGGAGAAAGCCTGGATGACATACCAACGTTTTTTAGGAGAATCCGACATCTTTAGAACCTCAGAAGGATGTTATATAGGAAACAAGACGGACAAGGATACCATCAAGGCCCCATAACACTAACGACATAACCGCTGTGACTGCCGCAACGATCAGTGTTGTATGCAGTGTTTCCTGACGTGTAGGCCAGATCACTTTACGCATTTCAACCCGTGCTTCGCGGGCAAAAGTCAGTGTCGCTCTGCCTTTCGTTGTCCACAGTGCAATACCACCGGCTAATGCGATGACGACAACAACTGCCAGCGCACGCAGCGCAAGATTAAATTCGCGGAAGTAGTAGTTCCCGCCGATGGCTGCGATCAGCAGAACTGCGACCACTAACCATTTGGCAATGTCAGCACCACGGCCGTTTTGTTGAGCTTCGCTATTCGCACTCATAAACCAACCTGTAACCATGAAATAAAAAAGTCAGCCGGACTGCCTCGCTGTTGCAAAACAAATCAGACCAAAATTAGGGACAGATGCAATTGTATCTGACTTGGCGTCATAATCCAGCATGAGTTTCGTATTCTTCGAGATACTCACCATTCGTTGCGTGAGAGCCTATCTCACCAGTAGTTGATGATCAACTAGTGATGAGATAGGTTCTTCATAAAACAACGCAGAAAAAGGGCATCAAATGATGCCCTTTTTAGGATTATTACATCCGTAATTAACCCATTACTTTCGCTACAACACCCGCGCCAACGGTACGGCCGCCTTCACGGATTGCGAAACGCAGACCATCGTCCATCGCGATTGGGTGGATCAGGGTGACGATCATTTTGATGTTGTCGCCCGGCATTACCATTTCAACGCCTTCCGGCAGTTCGATCATACCTGTTACGTCTGTGGTACGGAAGTAGAACTGTGGACGGTAGCCTTTGAAGAATGGAGTATGACGACCACCTTCATCTTTGCTCAGAATATAAACTTCTGATTCAAATTTGGTGTGTGGTTTGATTGAACCTGGTTTAGCCAGAACCTGACCACGTTCGATTTCTTCACGCTTGGTACCACGCAGCAGAACACCGACGTTCTCACCAGCACGGCCTTCGTCCAGCAGTTTGCGGAACATTTCAACACCGGTACAGGTCGTTTTGATCGTGTCTTTGATACCCACGATTTCAACTTCTTCACCGACTTTAACGATACCGCGCTCAACACGACCGGTAACAACAGTACCACGGCCGGAGATTGAGAATACGTCTTCGATTGGCAGCAGGAACGGCTTGTCAATTGCACGCTCTGGTTCCGGGATGTAAGAATCCAGGAAGCCTGCCAGTTCAACGATTTTCGCTTCCCACTCTGCTTCGCCTTCCAGTGCTTTCAGCGCTGAACCGCGAACGATTGGAGTGTCGTCGCCAGGGAAATCGTACTGAGACAGAAGTTCACGAACTTCCATTTCAACCAGTTCCAGCAGCTCTTCATCATCAACCATGTCACATTTGTTCAGGAATACGATGATGTAAGGAACGCCAACCTGACGACCTAACAGGATGTGCTCACGGGTCTGTGGCATAGGGCCATCAGTTGCAGCAACAACCAGGATAGCGCCGTCCATCTGTGCAGCACCGGTGATCATGTTTTTAACGTAGTCGGCGTGCCCCGGGCAGTCAACGTGCGCGTAGTGGCGGGTCGGAGTATCGTACTCTACGTGAGAAGTAGAGATGGTGATACCACGTGCTTTTTCTTCAGGCGCGTTATCGATCTGGTCGAATGCACGAGCGTTACCGCCGTAAGTTTTTGCCAGAACGGTAGTGATTGCAGCAGTCAGGGTAGTTTTACCGTGGTCAACGTGGCCGATAGTACCAACGTTAACGTGCGGTTTCGTACGTTCAAA
>NZ_AYMP01000035.1 GCF_000633515.1 Morganella morganii H1r
ACAACACCGAAGGTGTTTTGAGTTGAGAGACGAAGAATTTTTCAGCATAGTGACAGAGCATAAAGCCGGTCATTATGAAAAGCTTGTTTTGGATTGAAATGAATTTGCCTGGCGGCCGTAGCGCGGTGGTCCCACCTGACCCCATGCCGAACTCAGAAGTGAAACGCCGTAGCGCCGATGGTAGTGTGGGGTCTCCCCATGTGAGAGTAGGGAACCGCCAGGTTATTATTAAGTGAGGGTGCAGGATTGCATCAGTCACACAGAGATACGCGGAGCGGTAGTTCAGTTGGTTAGAATACCTGCCTGTCACGCAGGGGGTCGCGGGTTCGAGTCCCGTCCGTTCCGCCAACATTTAGGGGCGTAGTTCAATTGGTAGAGCACCGGTCTCCAAAACCGGGTGTTGGGAGTTCGAGCCTCTCCGCCCCTGCCATTTACTTGATAAGTAATAACTAAAGATCTTTATTTATTAATAGCCCGGTTCGTTATGAACTGGGTTTTTTATTATCTGATTTTTGCCTTCTCAGGTGCTTTATCCTGCCGGATTTCCTTTCTTTTTTGCGGCCACTCCCTTCAATGCAACAGTTACCGAACTACCTATCTTTAAAATCATCAGTAACCGGTGTTATACCGGTATTGCGATTAGTTGCCCGATAAGCCCCTGCTGATCACTGTTTTGCAGCCAGACAGCATACAGAGGCTTTGTAATCAGCTCATCATTCACGGGTTTCAGCTCCGGGAACGTTTTTTTCCAGTGTGCAGGTAAATACGCAACTGATGATGTCACTGACAATAATTGTTTTGCCTGAAAAGCCGATGATGTTGTCAGCACCGGCGATTGGCAGCGGGCGAAAACAGTCTCATGATGCTGCTGAAAATCGGCACTCCATTCCAGACGGATAAGACCCGGAGAATTCTCTGCCGTCAGTGGCTGTATGCTGAACAGCTGAAGTGTGATTTCACCGATAATCTCACTTTTCAGTTCATCCATTTTAGGCTGCTCAGTAGAGATCAGTAAATCCAGTTCGCGTGCATGTAATTGTTTTACCAGAGATTGACGGGATGCAATTCTGGTCTCAAGGCGCAGATCTGCGTGTGACTGGTAGGTCCGTCCGAGCCAGGGGGTCAGACAAGCTTCCCACAATGATGCAGTCGCTCCGATGGAAAGCGGGTTGTGTACAGAGGCATGATTAATTTCCTGTTTTGCCAGTTGCCAGGTATTGATCAACGCTTCAGCATAAGGCACTAACCGCTCGCCTGCTGCGGTCAGGCGGATATTATTCCGGTGGCGGGTAAAAAGATTTGCCCCGAGATTTGTCTCTAACTGTCTGATCCTAAAGCTGACTGCAGACTGTGTAAGGTATAGGGATTCAGCCGCACGCCCGAAGTGACGGGTTTTACTGACCTCCAGAAAGGTTTTCAGTAATTCTGTATCCACTGGTATCTCCAAAAATTTTTGTCGTTAAGATTTAAATATTTTGTTTTACAGAATCCTAATGCTATCTAATACTCCGCGCCATAAAGAGTATGTCAGTAGAGAATTAGGAGTGTGTCAGATGGCAGAAAGCTTTATCACGACTAATCGTTTTTTTGATAATAAACATTATCCTCGTGGTTTTTCACGCCATGGTCATTTCACCATAAAAGAAGCTCAGTTACTTGAGCGCCATGGTTTTGCTTTCAACGAACTGGATATGGGTAAACGCGCCCCCCAGACGGATGAAGAAAAACAGTTTGTTTCTGTATGCCGTGGTGAACGTATGCCGGAAACAGCAGAAGAAAAAGTGTGGATTAAATATCTGGAGCGTATTCGCAAACCAAAACGCTTCCACACGCTGTCCGGTGGTAAACCTCAGATCGATCCGTCGGAAGACTATACCGACACAGATGATTAATATCATCAGAAATAATAAGTTAAAAGGGGCATTCGTGCCCCTTTCTCTTTTTAAGAGACCGCCTGCTGCAGTTTATGGATTAATCTGTCCATTACCCGGTAACTGAGTGCTTCCAGTATATCTTTTCGTGACACAGGTACTCCTTCATCCCGCAGGTCGGCAATAGTTCTGCTGACGCGCAATATACGGTGCCATGCCCGCACAGACAGATTAAGTTGCGTCAGTGCATCCTCAAGAAAACGGGCATCCTGTGCTGATAGTGCACACACCTCCTCAGTTTCTTTGCCTGACAGTCCCGCATTCAGTTTTCCCTGCCCGTTACGGCGGTATTGTTGTTTGCGTGCGGATTTCACCCGTGCTTTTACCTGCTCATGAACCGGCGGATCTTTTTCTGTCCGGCTTAATGTGCCGGGGGGCAGCATCGGCACTTCAATGGATAAATCAAACCGGTCCAGAAACGGTCCTGAGATGCGGGAAAGGTAGCGCAGAAGCTGCTGAGGGCCGCTGCGGTTATGTATGCCCTGATAATGGCCCGTCGGGCTGGGATTCATCGCAGCAATGAGCTGTATACGGGCAGGAAAACACACTTTTGCTTTGGCTCTGGAAATAATAATTTCTCCGGATTCAAGCGGTTCACGCAGGGAATCCAGTGATTTACGGGAGAATTCAGGGAGTTCATCAAGAAACAGGATGCCGTGATGTGCCAGCGATATTTCTCCCGGCAGCGGTATACTGCCGCCACCGGTGAGTGCTGCAGAGGATGCGGTATGATGCGGTGCCCTGAACGGGCGCTGAGGCCATTTATTTGGTTCTGATGAGGTTTGGGTCAGGCTCCGTATTATCGCCACGTCAAGAGCTTCCTGCGCGGTTAACGGCGGGAGCAGAGTTCCCAGCCGGCTGGCCAGCATGGTTTTTCCGGTGCCGGGCGGGCCGAGCAGGAGTAAATTGTGCCCGCCGGCTGCACTGATCTCCAGAACCCGTTTGGCGTGTTGCTGTCCGGTAATATCATCAATACCTGTACCGCTATCATTTTCTGTTTTTCCCGTCAGATGGATGTTTTCATTCAGTTCCTGCTGCTGATGAAAAAAAGCAGCAACCTGCAGTAAATTATCTGCCATCAGTGCCGAACCGGCAGGCAGAATACATAATTCATCATTATGCTGTTTTGATACCACAGCCTGTCTTCCGGACTGACGGGCAGCCAGTACTGCCGGTAATATTCCGCGGCAGAACCGAAGTTCTCCCGAAAGACCCAACTCCCCCGAAAACTCATAATTTTCTGTCAATTTTGCATCTATTTGCTCTGAAGCTGAGAGTATGGCAATAGCGATAGGCAAGTCATATCGCTCGCCTTCTTTGGGCAAATCAGCCGGGGCAAGATTGATAGTGACCCGCTTTGCCGGAAATTCAAATCCGCCGTTGAGCAGGGCACTGCGGACCCGATCTCTGGACTCTTTAACCGCGGTTTCCGGTAATCCCACCAGTGTTAATCCGGGCAGCCCGGCGCTGATATGTGCCTCGACCGTGACCAGCGGCGCTTCTGTCCCGATCATGGCACGGGTATAAACAATGGCAAATGACATCAGGTCATCCTGCAGTTACATAAACGAATTATCATGATGATGATTTTTTGCATCATTTCGCAGTGAAATACCGTTTTTTACAATGTATATCGACAGATTTTATGTATGTTGCATAAAAGTGATTTCTGTTCTGCGTGTTGCATGGAAAAACCGGGTGGCAGGAAATTAATTTCCGGGTTTCAGAATAAAAAATCTGCCACGCTTTTCATCATGCTCCGGGGAATGTTGTTCAGAGGAAAAGTAAGTTGTGCCGGATAATACCCCGTTTTTCCGGTGTTGTTCCGGAAGCGACGATTTTGACAGATAAGGATGTTGCCGGATTATAAAATGGCAGTGAAATGCTTCAATTAAAAAGGCAGTTAACTGAATTATATGGATTTTTATTCTTGTTGTTAAAAAAAAGACAAATAGCCGTTGTCAGGAATTCGATAACATGATAACTCTAAAATAAAGAGACCAACTGAATACGGCAGACAGAAGAATTTATCCATGAATAAGATTGTCCGGGTTATCAGCCTAATTATCGTGAGCGTGGTGGTGATTATTATCCCACCGTGCGGGGCTGCACTCGGATACGAAAATGGCTGATACGAGCCAGGATCTCACGAGAACCCCGCACCGAAAGGCGCGGGGTTTTTTTTAACCTTAAAATTATGATTTTTCACTGAAAAGAAAACGGCAGACTAAGGAGTCACACATGAACGGGGCACAGTGGTTAGTGCAGGCACTACGAACACAGGGCGTTGATACTGTGTTCGGCTACCCGGGCGGAGCGATCATGCCGGTCTATGACGCGCTGTATGACGGTGGTGTGGAGCACGTGCTCTGCCGTCATGAACAGGGGGCGGTTATGGCGGCAATCGGCTATGCACGGGCAGGGCAGAGAACAGGGGTATGTATCGCAACATCAGGGCCGGGGGCAACAAACCTTATCACCGGGCTGGCGGATGCACTGCTTGATTCAGTACCGGTTGTTGCCATCACCGGACAAGTAGGTTCATCACTGATTGGTACGGATGCCTTTCAGGAGATCGATGTGCTGGGGCTGTCTTTGTCATGCACAAAACACAGCTTCCTGGTTGAATCAATTACTGATTTGCCGCGAATTATTACCGAGGCTTTCGCGATTGCCGCAGGCGGGCGTCCGGGGCCGGTACTCATTGATATCCCGAAAGACATTCAATTACAGATTGGTGAATTTACCCCGTACTTTCTGCCGGTAAATGATGCAGAACCGCTGTCACCGGCGGCGCTCTCCCGTGCACGGCAGCTGATGCGGGAAAGCCGGAAACCGGTGTTGTATGCCGGTGGTGGTGTCGGTATGTCAGGCGCAGTTGCACAGCTGCGGACATTTCTGAATGAAACCGGTATGCCGGCAGTGAGCACACTGAAAGGATTAGGTGCGGTATCTCCGGATTATCCTCAGTACCTCGGTATGCTCGGTATGCACGGGGCAAAAGCGGCAAATCTGGCGGTGCAGGAAGCGGATCTGCTGATTGCGGTCGGTGCCCGTTTTGATGACCGGGTGACCGGCAAGCTGAACGCATTTGCCCCGCATGCAAAGGTGATCCATGTGGATATCGACCCTGCCGAGCTGGATAAATTACGGCAGACACATGTGTCGCTTGCCTGTGATGCAAAACAGGCTCTGCCGCTGCTGTCACAACCGCTGTCGTTAGCTGCCTGGCAGCGCCGTGTGCAGGAACTGAAAGCAGAGCACGCCCCTGACTATTCACATACCGGTGACAGTATTTTTGCTCCGCTGCTGTTATCTCAGGTCTCTGCGGCCAAACCGGCAGATTGTGTGGTGACAACGGATGTCGGGCAGCATCAGATGTGGACGGCACAGCATATGACCTTTGACGGCCCGGAGAATTTTCTGACCTCCGGTGGTCTGGGCACAATGGGATTTGGTTTACCGGCCGCGATCGGGGCACAGATTGCCCGCCCGCAGGCAACCGTGCTGTGTGTGTCCGGTGACGGTTCTTTCATGATGAACGTGCAGGAACTGACCACCATCAAACGCAAGCGCCTGCCGGTAAAAATTCTGCTGCTGGATAATCAGCGTCTCGGCATGGTGCGCCAGTGGCAGGAACTGTTTTTCGATAAGCGTTACAGCGAGACGGTGCTGGATGACAATCCTGATTTTGTTGCCCTGGCCCGCTCGTTTGATATCCCGGGACAGCGGGTGACGGAAAAATCCGCGCTGCCGTCCGCAATTGAGACCCTGTTACACCATCAGGGCCCGTATTTATTACATGTCGCCATTCGTGAAGAAGATAACGTCTGGCCATTAGTACCGCCGGGAGCGGGTAACGAACATATGTTGGAGAGCGCATTATGATGCAGCATCAGTTAGCAATTCAGGCACGTTCATGCCCGGAAATCCTGGAACGGGTTCTGCGGGTTGTGCGACACCGCGGATTTAACGTCTGTGCCATGAAAATGGATCTGGCGAAAGGTTCCGAAGGTGATAATGTAAACATTGAGTTAACAGTTTCAAGCCTGCGGCCGCCGGCTCTGCTCTGTACACAGTTAGTTAAGCTGGCGGATGTGGCGGATGTCGAAGTCCTCACACAAAATACACAAAATTATCAACATATTAGCTGTGCAGTATAAAGGAAAATTACAATGACAAAAAAAGCTGATTTTATTTGGTTCAATGATGAGATGGTTCCGTGGGCAGAAGCAAAAGTGCATGTTATGTGTCATGCCATGCATTACGGAACCTCTGTTTTTGAAGGGATCCGCTGTTATGAGTCTCATAAGGGCCCTGTCGTTTTCCGTCATCGCGAGCATATGCAGCGCCTGCATGATTCTGCCAAAATCTATCGTATGCCGGTGGAATATTCCGTTGATGAATTAATGGAAGCCTGCCGCGCCACGCTGCGCAAAAATAACCTCTCAAGTGGTTATATCCGTCCGCTGGTGTTTATCGGTGATGTCGGTATGGGTGTTAATCCGCCGCAGGGTTATAAAACTGATGTCATCATCGCGGCATTCCCGTGGGGTGCTTACCTGGGTGAGGAAGCGCTGGATGCAGGGATTGACGCGATGGTGTCATCCTGGAACCGTGCGGCTCCTAACACCATTCCGACCGCAGCCAAAGCCGGCGGTAACTATCTGTCCTCGTTACTGGTCGGCAGTGAAGCCCGCCGTCACGGCTATCAGGAAGGGATTGCGCTGGATGTTCACGGTTATATCTCCGAAGGGGCGGGTGAGAACCTGTTCGAAGTTAAAAATAACATTATTTTCACGCCACCGTTTACCTCTTCCGCATTGCCGGGGATTACCCGTGATGCGATTCTGACCCTGGCAAAAGAGCTGGGTTATGAAATCCGTGAGCAGACGCTATCCCGCGAATCACTCTATCTGGCTGATGAAGTCTTTATGACCGGTACCGCAGCAGAAGTTACGCCGGTACGCAGTGTTGACGGCATTCAGGTGGGTATCGGCCGCTGCGGCCCGGTCACCAAAGATATCCAGCAGGCATTCTTCGGTCTGTTCACCGGGAAAACAGAAGACAAATGGGGCTGGTTGGATCCGGTAAATCCATAATAACGAAACAGATTTACAGGCGGGTCGTTCCCCGCCTGATTTTTGCAAACACGGGAGATTACAATGCCTCAGTACCGTTCGGCGACAACAACGCATGGCCGCAATATGGCGGGTGCGCGCGCATTATGGCGTGCGACAGGAATGACAGATGCCGATTTCGGCAAACCGATTATCGCGGTTGTTAACTCATTCACACAATTTGTTCCGGGTCATGTTCACCTGCGGGATCTGGGCAGGCTGGTGGCAGAGGAGATAGAGGCCGCTGGTGGCGTTGCCAAAGAATTCAATACTATTGCCGTGGATGACGGGATCGCTATGGGGCACGGCGGGATGCTGTATTCTCTGCCGTCACGTGAGCTTATTGCCGATTCTGTGGAATACATGGTGAATGCTCACTGTGCGGATGCCATGGTCTGTATCTCCAACTGCGACAAAATCACCCCCGGGATGCTGATGGCATCACTGCGCCTGAATATCCCGGTTATTTTTGTATCCGGCGGCCCGATGGAAGCCGGTAAAACCAAGCTGTCTGATCAGATAATCAAGCTGGATCTGGTGGATGCCATGATCCAGGGGGCGAATCCCGATGTCTCCGACGCCGACAGCGAACAAATCGAACGCTCGGCCTGTCCGACCTGCGGCTCCTGCTCCGGCATGTTTACCGCGAATTCAATGAACTGCCTGACCGAAGCACTGGGTTTATCCCAGCCGGGTAACGGCTCGCTGCTGGCAACCCACGCCGATCGTAAAAATCTGTTCCTCAGTGCCGGACGCCGGATTGTGGAAATCACCAAAAAATATTACGAACAGGATGATATCCGTTTTCTGCCGCGCAATATCGCCACCAAAGCGGCATTTGAGAACGCCATGATTCTGGATATCGCCATGGGCGGTTCAACCAACACCGTTCTGCACCTGCTGGCGGCAGCGCAGGAAGGGGAGGTTGATTTCACCATGGCGGATATTGATCGTCTCTCCCGTGCGGTGCCGCATTTATGCAAAGTTGCGCCGAGTACGCAGAAATACCATATGGAAGATGTGCATCGTGCCGGTGGGGTTATCGGTATTCTGGGTGAACTGGATCGTGCCGGGTTGCTGCACCGGGAAGTCAGCAATGTGCTGGGGATGACCCTGCCGGAATTGCTGGCGGCGTATGATATTACACTGACGAAAGATGCTGCGGTAAAACAGATGTATTCTGCCGGGCCTGCCGGTATCCGCACAACAAAAGCCTTCTCCCAGGATTGCCGCTGGCCGTCCCTTGATGATGACCGCAAAAACGGCTGTATCCGCAGCAAAACCCATGCCTACAGCCAGGATGGCGGGCTGGCGGTATTGTCCGGCAATATTGCCGCAGATGGCTGTATTGTAAAAACCGCCGGGGTGGATGAGGGCAGCTTAACCTTCACCGGTCCGGCAAAAGTCTATGAAAGCCAGGATGATGCGGTAAAAGCGATTCTGGGCGGCGAGGTTGTTGCCGGGGATGTGGTGGTGATCCGCTACGAAGGGCCGAAAGGCGGGCCGGGGATGCAGGAGATGCTGTATCCGACCACCTATCTGAAATCAATGGGTCTGGGAAAAAGTTGTGCGCTTATTACTGACGGACGTTTCTCCGGCGGTACTTCCGGGTTATCTATCGGCCACGTTTCGCCGGAAGCGGCCAACGGCGGGCTGATCGGGCTGGTTCAGACCGGGGATACTATCGCCATTGATATTCCGTCACGGCAGATTTCACTGAAAGTGGATGAGCAGACTCTGGCAGCACGCCGGGCGGCGGAAGAAGCAAGAGGTGAAAAAGCCTGGTCACCGCAGAACCGCGAACGTCAGGTCTCTTTTGCGCTGCGTGCATATGCGTTGCTGGCGACCAGTGCCGATAAAGGTGCGGTGCGGGATAAAAGTAAACTCGGGGGTTAAGGATGACCGCAAAACAACCATTGTCCGCTCAGCCGTCAGCGGCTGAGTATGTGAGAGCCGCCTTCAGCGCTTCCGTTTATGATGTCGCTCAGGTTACGCCGCTGCAACTGATGCCGAAGCTGTCGGCACGGCTCGGCAATACCATTTCAGTGAAACGGGAAGACAGGCAGCCCGTGCACAGTTTTAAGCTGCGCGGCGCGTATGCCATGATTGCGGAGCTGACAGAAGAACAGAAACGGCGGGGCGTGGTGACGGCATCAGCCGGAAACCATGCTCAGGGTGTGGCGTTATCTGCCGGGAAAACCGGGGTGAAAGCCCTGATTGTGATGCCGGTGGCGACTGCGGATATCAAAGTGGATGCGGTTCGCGGGTTCGGCGGCGAAGTGGTTCTCCACGGCGCGAATTTTGATGAGGCAAAAGCACATGCACTGGAGCTGGCTGCTTCCCTCGGTATGACGTTTATTCCGCCGTTTGATCATCCGTCGGTGATCGCCGGTCAGGCCACGATCGCTCTTGAACTGTTACAGCAGAATGCCAGGCTCGACAGAGTCTTTGTACCGGTCGGCGGTGGCGGGCTGGCCGCCGGGGTGGCGGTATTCATCAAACACCTGATGCCGGATATTAAAGTGATTGGTGTCGAGGCGGAAGAGGCGGCCTGTCTGAAAGCGGCGCTGGATGCCGGACATCCGGTCGAATTACCGAAAGTCGGGCTGTTTGCCGAAGGTGTGGCGGTAAAACGGATTGGTGATGAGACCTTCCGTTTGTGTCAGCAGTATCTGGATGATGTCATCACCGTGGACAGTGATGCCATCTGCGCAGCCATGAAAGATCTGTTTGATGATGTACGGGCAGTGGCGGAACCCTCAGGCGCACTGGCACTGGCGGGGATGAAAAAATACATTCAGCAGCACAATATTCAGGGGGAAAACCTGGCGCATGTGCTTTCCGGTGCCAATGTGAATTTCCATGTGCTCCGTTATGTGTCAGAGCGGTGCGAGCTTGGAGAACAGCGTGAAGGCGTGTTCGCAGTGACGATCTCGGAAGAGAAAGGCAGTTTCCTGCGGTTTTGTCAGGCGCTCGGCCCGCGTGTGGTGACAGAGTTTAACTATCGCTACAGCGGTTCAGATGAGGCTTCTGTGTTTGTCAGTGTCCGTGCCGATGAGGGCCCGGGCGCACGGCAGACGATTCTGGATGGTCTTACCGCTGCCGGGTTCAGTGCGACAGATTTGTCGGATGATGAAATGGCGAAACTGCATGTCCGCTACATGGTGGGTGGCCGTCCGTCAGCACCGTTGCAGGAGCGGCTGTTCAGTTTTGAATTCCCGGAAGCGCCCGGCGCACTGCTGAAATTCCTGGAAACACTTGGTACTCACTGGAATATCACCCTGTTCCATTACCGCAGTCACGGCACGGATTATGGCCGTGTGCTGGCGGCTTTTGAAATTCAGGAAGGGGATGTGCAGTTTGAGCAGCATCTGAATGCACTCGGCTACGACTTCCGTGATGAAACCGGTAACGCTGCCTTTGCCCGTTTCCTTGCCCCGCAGTTATCCGGGGTGGTGCGGCAGTAGTTGCCAGAAGGCTCTGATCAGCGGCTCATGCAGCCGCTTGTTCAGTGTGCAGACACCCAGCTCAAACGGCGCAACCATCGAAATATTATCGAGTTGCAGTATCCGGCTGCGGATTGCGTCCGGGCTGTTCTCCACCACCACATTCGGGATCAGTGCGATACCGCAGCCCAGTGCCACCATCGACACAATCGCTTCATGGCCGGATACCGTGGCATAAATCTGCGGATCCTGAATCCGGTGAGTTTTAAACCATAAATCAATCCGTTTACGTGACGGGCCATGCTCCGGAATGATAAACGGGATATTTTCCCAGTCGGGCACCGGCTGTACCGCCTGTTGTCTGACGGGGCATGGCAGCGCGGGCGCTATCAGTGACAGCGGGATTTCGCCTATCTGGTGAAAGCGGACATTATCCGGCAGCTTTTCCGGCTTACCGGCGATACCGAGATCGGCTTCCTGTGACTGCACTTTCTCCACCGCATCCGCCGCGTCCCCGGTGGTCAGCTTGATTTCCACCTGCGGATGTTCTGCCCGGAACTGATCCAGAATCTGCGGCAGATGGCTGTATGCGGCGGTGACGGAACAGAACAGATGTAATTCACCGGTCAGTGACGGGCTCTGGTGATTAAGGGCATGTTGCAGCTGCTGGTATTGCAGCACTGTTTCCCGGGCAAATTTTTTCAGTTGCTCACCGGCGGCTGTCAGCTGAACAGTGCGGTTATCCCGCAGAAACAGCGGATGCCCGAGGGATTCTTCCAGGCGCTGGATCTGCCGTGAGAGTGTCGACGGGCTGATATACATGGCAGCAGCGGTTTTGCCGAAGTGGCAACTTTCCGCAAGATGTAAAAACAGTCTGAGTTCCCGGATATCCATCACAACCTCTCAGGGGATTATGTTTTAGTCGGTACGTTGCATAAATTGCATCACTATCTTGTGAATATATCAATTTAAGCAATGAAAATCATGACATATAGTCATTATAAATAAAGGGTGTTTATCACACCGGAAAACAATCAATCAGTGCTGCGAAGACAGCAATCTGAGCAAACACAATACACGGAGTCACCATGGCGAATTATTTTAATACACTGAATTTGCGCCAGCAGCTGGCGCAGTTAGGCAAATGCCGGTTTATGGCACGCGAAGAATTTGCGGATGAGGCAGGGTATCTCAAAGGCAAAAAAGTGGTGATTGTCGGCTGTGGTGCACAGGGGCTGAACCAGGGACTGAATATGCGCGATTCCGGACTGGATATCGCCTATGCATTGCGTCAGGAAGCTATCGATGAGAAGCGCACCTCATGGCGTCGTGCCACCGAAAACGGTTTTACCGTCGGCACATATGAAGAACTGATCCCGCAGGCTGACCTCGTAGTTAACCTGACACCGGACAAACAGCACTCTGCGGTGGTTAAAGCGGTTCAGCCGCTGATGAAATCCGGCGCGGCGCTGGGTTATTCACACGGCTTCAATATTGTCGAAGTCGGCGAAACTATCCGCCCTGATATCACCGTTGTGATGGTGGCACCGAAATGTCCGGGAACGGAAGTGCGTGAAGAGTACAAACGCGGCTTTGGTGTTCCGACACTGATTGCGGTACATCCGGAAAATGATGCCAAAGGTGAAGGGCTGGCGATTGCCAAAGCCTGGGCTGCGGCAACCGGCGGTCACCGTGCGGGTGTTCTGGAATCATCTTTTGTTGCGGAAGTGAAATCTGACCTGATGGGTGAGCAGACTATCCTCTGCGGTATGCTGCAGGCCGGTTCTCTGCTCTGTTATGACAAAATGGTTGCTGACGGCGCAGATCCGGCGTATGCGGGCAAGCTGATCCAGTACGGCTGGGAAACCATTACCGAAGCACTGAAACAGGGCGGGATCACGCTGATGATGGACAGATTGTCCAACCCGGCAAAAGTCCGTGCTTATCAGCTCTCTGAGACCCTGAAAGCACAGATGAAGACCCTGTTTGAAAAACATATGGATGACATCATTTCCGGCCATTTCTCCTCAACGATGATGGCAGACTGGGCAAATGATGATAAAAACCTGCTGACCTGGCGTGAAGAAACCGGTAAAACGGCATTTGAAAATTACCCGGATTCTGAGCAGAAAATCAGTGAGCAGGAATATTTTGACCACGGAGTTGTCATGGTCGCAATGGTGAAAGCCGGTGTTGAGCTGGCATTTGAAACTATGATTGACGCGGGGATCATTGCAGAATCCGCTTATTATGAATCACTGCATGAACTGCCGCTGATCGCCAACACTATTGCCCGTAAGCGTCTGTATGAGATGAATGTGGTTATCTCCGATACCGCAGAATACGGCAACTATCTGTTCTCGTTTGCAGCCGTGCCGTTACTGAAAGACTTTATGGCATCACTGCAGCCGGGCGACCTGGGTAAATCCGGGGCAGACTACGGCACGGATAACGCGCAACTGCGTGATATCAATGAAGCGATTCGCCAGCATCCGATTGAAACTGTTGGTAAAACCCTGCGTGGTTATATGACAGATATGAAACGTATCGCAGTCGGCGGCTGATAACAAAATCGTTTAATGATGAAATGAGACGGCACTTTCGGGTGCCGTTTTCCGTTTTAAT
Organism: Morganella morganii H1r; assembly: GCF_000633515.1. Taxonomy (GTDB): domain Bacteria; phylum Pseudomonadota; class Gammaproteobacteria; order Enterobacterales; family Enterobacteriaceae; genus Morganella; species Morganella morganii_B. Next base: position 13,123 of record NZ_AYMP01000035.1, read on the forward strand.
GAGCGGCGTCCGGTTACACTTCTGCTGTACCTTTCTGCTACAATTCCCTTCTGTTCCAGTATTGAGTCGAGTTAACAGCGCGTATGAAATTAAATCCCGGCCAGCAGCAGGCCGTTGAGTATGTTCAGGGGCCGTGCCTTGTGCTTGCGGGTGCCGGCTCCGGCAAAACCCGTGTGATCACCAATAAAATTGCCCATCTGATCCGCAATACCGGCTATCAGCCGCGCCAGATTGCGGCGGTGACTTTTACCAATAAAGCCGCGCGGGAAATGAAAGAGCGTGTTGCACAAACCCTTGGGCGCAAAGAGGCCAAAGGGCTGATGATCTCCACATTCCATACACTGGGGCTGGAGATCATCAAGCGGGAATACAAAGCGCTGGGGATGAAAAGTAATTTCTCCCTGTTCGATGATCAGGATCAGCTCGCGCTGCTTAAAGAGCTGACGTTAGATCATCTGGAAGAAGATAAAGAGTTACTGCAACAACTGGTCAGTCAGATCTCGAACTGGAAAAACGCCCTGCTGACGCCGGAACAGGCAAAAGGGCTGGCGCGATCAGAGCGCGAACATACGTTTGCTGAGTGTTACCGCCGTTATGAATTGCACCTGAGCAGCTGTAATGTGCTTGATTTTGATGACCTTATCACCAAACCGACCCTGCTGTTTGCCCGTGATGAACAGGCGCGTGAGCGCTGGCAGCAGCGTATCCGTTATCTGCTGGTGGATGAGTATCAGGATACCAACACCAGTCAGTATCAGCTGGTCAAATTGCTGGTCGGTAAACGCGCGTATTTTACGGTCGTGGGTGATGATGATCAGTCAATTTATTCATGGCGCGGCGCACAACCGAAAAACCTGGTACAGCTGAGTAAAGATTTTCCGGAGCTGCGTGTGATCAAGCTGGAGCAGAATTACCGCTCGTCCGGCTGTATTCTGAATGCGGCGAATATCCTGATCGCCAATAACCCGCATGTATTTGAAAAACAGCTTTTTTCAAACCTCGGGTATGGTGATCCGATGAAAGTGATCACCGCGAATAATGAAGATCATGAAGCGGAGCGGGTGGCCGGGGAGCTGATCGCCCATCATTTTATCAATAAGACCGATTATAAAGATTACGCGATCTTATACCGCGGCAACCATCAGTCGCGGATCTTTGAAAAAATGCTGATGCAAAACCGGATCCCGTACCGGATCTCGGGCGGAACCTCTTTCTTCTCCCGCCCGGAAATTAAAGATTTGCTGGCGTATCTGCGCGTGCTGACCAATCCGGAAGATGACAGTGCTTTCCTGCGCATCGTGAACACGCCGCGCCGGGGAATAGGACCGGCTACTATCCAGAAGTTGGGTGAGTGGGCCAATACGCGGGACAAAAGCCTGTATCAGGCCAGTTTCGACCTCGGGCTGGGGCAGACGCTTTCCGGTCAGGGACTGGCGGCACTGACGAATTTTACCGGCTGGCTGGCCGATGTGGAAAAATTGGTTGAGCGCGAGCCGCTGATCGCGGTGCGTGATTTACTGCATGGCCTGGATTATCAGAGCTGGCTGTTTGAAACGTCTGCCAGCCCGAAAGCCGCTGAGATGCGGATGAAAAACGTCGATCAGCTGTTCAGCTGGATGGCAGAAATGCTGGAAGGCGATGATCTCAACGAGCCGATGACGCTGGCACAGGTGGTTACCCGCTTTACGTTGCGCGACATGATGGAGCGCGGCGAGGAAGCGGAAGAGCTGGATCAGGTGCAACTGATGACACTGCATGCCTCTAAGGGGCTGGAATTTCCGTATGTTTTCCTCGTGGGTATGGAAGAGGGGATTTTGCCGCATCAGTCCAGTATCGATGAGGATAATGTGGATGAAGAGCGGCGTCTGGCTTATGTGGGGATCACCCGTGCGCAGAAATCCCTCTTTTTTACCCTGTGCCGTGAGCGCCGCCAGTACGGCGAGCTGATCCGCCCTGAACCGAGCCGGTTTCTCTATGAACTGCCGCAGGATGATCTGCATTGGGACGACGGCAAAAAAGTGGTGAAAACCGCCGAGGAGAAGCAACAGACCGGGTTGCGCGGTGTGGCCGGGCTGAAGGCGATGCTGGCAAAGAAAAAGGAAGAAAACGGATGAGGGAATCACTCAGAGCAAAAATGATCGCGGTATGTGATGATAAGATACTGAAAAAAGGTGAAAATACAGGTTTATCGTTTTACGCGTTCTTTGCCAATAAAAATGATGATCCCGAATTACTGATGGAAGCCGCTACGTGGTGGATTATGACCAGTAAGTTGGATCACTTTGAAAAAGCTCATAAAATTAAAGCCCTGATAATGTCCGAAAACGAATAATCAGGGCTTATTATCTGTCAGTCGGGGGTGGATGGTTTCTGTTCTTCCAGCATAAGTGACCACTGCACATAACTCTGCCACTGAATTTCCTGCTGTAATGCTTCCGCGCGCAGCGGATGCAATTGCTGCCAGCCGACCGGCAGTGTGATAATCAGCCCTTCCGCAGACGCCCGGATGCGCAGTGACGGCAGTGTGTCATCACGGCGGCGGCTGGCAAAAATAATCGCCAGACGCAGCAGACGACACAGACAACCGGCTTCACGCGGCGTCAGTGCATTTTGCTGGTTGAGAGAATGGATATCTAACGGGCCGCTCTGATTACGCAGCAATACCGCTAACAGGCGGCGCTGTGCCGGTGTGAAACCGGGTAAATCCAGATTACTGACCAGATAACCGGCATGTTCAGGGCCTTTGCGGAAATCAACACTCAGCCCGATTTCATGGATCAGCGAGGCGCTGCTGAGCAGTTCACGACAGCGGATATCCAGCTGCCAGGCAGTTGCCACCTGCTGAAAAAAGTGATCCGCTAACTGGCGGACACGTTTGCCCTGGTCGGCATCTATCTGAAAACGCTTCTGAATATTTTTCAGTGTCCGGGTGCGGATGTCCTGCTCTACCGGCAATTCCAGCATGCCGTAGACCAGCCCTTCACGCAGTGCTCCCCCGGCGAGTGTCATGCTGTCAATGCCGAGCGTTTCAAAAATCGCGATAAGAATAGCCAGCCCGCTCGGGAACACCAGTGCCCGCTCCAGCGTCAGCCCTTCAATTTCCAGCTCTTCCAGTTTGCCGCACTCAATCGCTTTGCGTTTGAGCTGCTGCAGTTTCGGCAGGGTGATTTGTTCATCCATGCCCTGAGCAATCATAATTTCCTGAAGTGCCTGAACGGTGCCGGATGCGCCGACACACACCTGCCAGCCCTGCGCCAGAAGCGCCGGGGCGACCGGGGCGATAATATCGCGGGCAGCCTGTTCGGCACCGGCGAAATTCTCTGTGGTCAGAGAGCGATCAGTAAAATAGCGCTCCAGCCAGGTGACGCAGCCCATCTCAAGGCTGAACAGTTCCGTGGTTTTGGTGCCGCTGCCGGTCACCAGTTCGGTACTGCCGCCGCCGATATCGACCACCAGACGTTTATCCGACCCGCCGGTGGTGTGGGCAACGCCCTGATAAATCAGACGTGCTTCTTCCTCACCCCGGATCACGGTGACCGGATGACCGAGGATCTCCGCCGCTGTTTCCAGAAATTCACCGGCATTTTTAGCCAGGCGCAGGGTCGCTGTTGCCACCACGCGGATTTGGGAATCCGGGATATCCTGCAGGTGTTCGGAAAACAGGCGCAGACACTGCCAGCCGCGGGCCATCGCTGCCGGAGACAGGATATTCTCTTTATCCAGCCCGGCTGCCAGACGAACCTTGCGTTTTATCCGTGACAGTACCTGAATACTGCCCGCGATCTCCCGTACCACCAGCATATGAAAGCTGTTGGAACCCAGATCGATGGCAGCATAAAGCGAAGACGATCTCAGCATGGCGGCCTTCAGCGTTTGGTGCGGTTATTGTTATGACGCGGCCCGTTGCTGTTGCGGCGCGGCATATTGCGGCGGTTCTGACCACCTCCGGTGCGCGGCGGACGGCGGCGGCGCTTCGGTACCGGCAGATCAGCCAGCAGCGCATCGCTGTTGTATTTACTGACAGGAATCGGATGACCGGTATATTCTTCAATCGCAGGCAGATTCAGTGCGTACTCTTCACAGGCCAGGCTGATGGAGTGACCACTTTCCCCGGCACGTCCGGTACGGCCGATACGGTGAACATAGTCTTCACAGTCATCCGGCAGATCATAGTTAAAGACGTGAGTCACTGACGGGATATGCAGACCACGGGCCGCAACATCCGTTGCCACCAGAATATCCAGATTACCGTGAGTGAAATCCTCGAGAATACGCAGACGTTTTTTCTGCGCCACATCGCCGGTCAGCAGGCCGACACGGTGGCCGTCAGCCGCCAGGTGTGCCCAGATATCTTCACAGCGGTGTTTGGTATTGGCGAAAATAATGCAGCGATCCGGCCACTCTTCTTCCAGCAGTGTCTGGAGCAGGCGCATTTTTTCTTCATTGGACGGATAGAATAACTCTTCTTTGATCCGGTGACCGGTACGCTGTTCCGGTTCAATTTCAATATATTCCGGGTTGTTCATCTGCTCAAATGCCAGCTCACGGACACGGTAGGATAGTGTCGCGGAGAACAGCAGGTTCATGCGTTCGGCACATGGCGGCATATGGCGGAACAGCCAGCGGATATCTTTGATAAAGCCGAGGTCGTACATACGGTCTGCTTCATCGAGAACCACAACCTGAATGGCGCTCAGATCAATACGGCCCTGTTTGGCGAAGTCGATTAAGCGCCCGGTGGTGCCGATAATCACATCGACGCCGTCATCCAGCACTTTGATTTGTTTGTCGTAGCCGTCACCGCCGTAAGCCAGGCCGGTTTTCAGCCCGGTAAGCTGTGACAGTGGTTCGGCGTCAGAATGGATCTGTACCGCGAGTTCGCGGGTCGGTGCCATAATCAGCGCACGCGGCTGATTGATTTTGCGGCCTTCCGGTGCAGGATGGGTAAGTAAATGATGAAACGTTGACGTCAGAAATGCCAGCGTCTTTCCTGTTCCTGTTTGTGCCTGTCCTGCAACATCCCGGCCGTTGATCGTCAGGGGAAGTGTCAGCGCCTGAATAGGCGTGCAGTTATAAAAGCCCTTAGAATCAAGCGCTTCTACCACTTTAGTATGCAAGGCGAAGTCAGAAAACTTCTTGTCTGTTAAATGTGTTTTGCTCATATTTAGGTAGAATATCAGTTTAATGTTGCGTTACGGAAGTCTATTCGCTGAAATAGGTAAATCCTATCATTAAATAATGGTAGACTAACCGGGTATCGTACAAATTTTGGAGTGGAACAATGAGCGATAAAATTATTCACCTGACTGATTCCGTTTTCGAACAAAGCGTATTAAAAGCAAACGGCCCTGTGCTCGTTGATTTTTGGGCAGCCTGGTGTGGCCCGTGTAAAATGATTGCCCCTATTCTAGACGAAATCGCCGACGAATATGCAGGGAAAATCACTATCGCAAAACTGAACATTGATGATAACCCGCAGACAGCGCCAAAATACGGCATCCGCGGTATCCCGACATTACTGCTGTTCAAGGACGGCATGGTGAAGGCAACGCAGGTTGGTGCGGTATCCAAAACCCAGCTGAAAACCTTTATCGATAACAATATCTGATAGCCGGTTTCAGCATTTGTCGTTAAGATGTCCTTCGGGAACGTGAATTAATCCTTGTTCACCCGCTGGACGTCTTCTCTGAAGCATGATAAGTTAGCGCCAGCTGATCAGGTATCGCTGAAGCTCCTCAGACAGCATAGCATACTGACAACTCTGTAGTGTCTGAAAGTCTGTTATCTCCGGATACATCAAGGTATCCGATATTCCGGTCCCGGTGTCCGGTTATCCCTCGGAGATAAATCTAATTTGCGGGAATGTCACCCAATTTGTTCTCCCAAATAGGATGTGCATCACATCTTGCCCTGTGCCGGGTGTTCACAGTCAGTCTTGCAGACGATTACCTGGAAATGCAAAAATATTCGTATTAACAGTGAAAATCGGTTTTGTAAAAAATTAACCTGGTAGCGATAACGTTACCGTATTATTCACGTTCATAATTCGAGATACACCCCGAGTCAAAGAACCCACCATTATGAATCTTACCGAATTAAAGAATACGCCGGTATCAGAACTGATTACTCTCGGCGAAAATATGGGGCTGGAAAACCTGGCCCGTATGAGAAAACAGGACATCATCTTCTCTATCCTCAAGCAGCACGCGAAGAGCGGCGAGGATATTTTCGGTGACGGTGTGCTGGAAATATTGCAGGACGGCTTTGGTTTCCTCCGTTCTGCTGACAGTTCATACCTCGCAGGTCCTGATGATATCTACGTTTCTCCCAGCCAAATCCGCCGTTTTAACCTCCGTACCGGTGACACCATTTCAGGTAAAATCCGCCCGCCGAAAGAAGGCGAACGTTATTTTGCCCTGCTGAAAGTTAACGAAGTCAACTTCGACAAACCTGAAAACGCCCGCAGTAAAATCCTGTTTGAAAACTTAACACCGCTGCACGCAAACCGCCGTCTGCGTATGGAGCGTGGTAATGGTTCAACAGAAGATTTAACCGCCCGTGTTCTTGACCTCGCCGCCCCTATCGGCCGTGGTCAGCGTGGTCTGATTGTGGCACCGCCGAAAGCCGGTAAAACCATGTTGCTGCAGAATATTGCGGCTAATATCGCGCATAACTACCCTGACTGTGTGCTGATGGTTCTGCTGATCGACGAACGTCCGGAAGAAGTGACCGAGATGCAGCGTCTGGTTAAAGGTGAAGTTATCGCGTCCACCTTTGATGAACCGGCAGCGCGTCACGTTCAGGTTGCGGAAATGGTTATCGAGAAAGCCAAACGTCTGGTTGAGCATAAAAAAGATGTCATTATCCTGCTCGACTCCATTACCCGTCTGGCCCGTGCCTACAACACCGTGGTTCCTTCCTCCGGTAAAGTCCTGACCGGTGGTGTGGATGCCAACGCCCTGCATCGTCCTAAGCGTTTCTTCGGTGCCGCGCGTAACGTGGAAGAGGGCGGAAGCCTGACTATCATCGCAACGGCACTGGTTGATACCGGGTCGAAGATGGATGAAGTTATCTACGAAGAATTTAAAGGTACAGGTAATATGGAATTACACCTGTCCCGTAAGATCGCAGAAAAACGTGTCTTCCCGGCGATTGATTACAACCGCTCCGGTACACGTAAAGAAGAGCTGCTGACCACTCAGGATGAACTGCAGAAAATGTGGATCCTGCGCAAAATTATCCATCCGATGGGTGAGATTGATGCCATGGAGTTCCTGATTAACAAACTCGCGATGACGAAGACCAACGAAGAGTTCTTCGACTTCATGAAACGCTCGTAGCTTTTCGACGACACTTTATAACTAACGCCGCATGTATTGTGGCGTTTTTTTTTACCGGTTATGCACGGAACGCCCGTTTTACAGGGTATGGTATGTTTCTTGCATGTATTATTTGCCTGGTAATGGCAGGTTCTGTACGGTGATGTCGGCCGGCAGGGATAATAAAAATATCTGAAAGGGTTGTTGTGAATCTCACTATGTTAACTGAACTCCTAATCATATTTGTGTTCGCCACCGCGACGGTCTTTGCTGCCCGTAAGGCCGGCGTCGCTGTCGGTTTGGTGGATAAACCCAATTACCGCAAAAAGCATCAGGGACTGGTCCCGTTAGTCGGCGGAATTTCTATTTTTATCAGTGTCTGCTTTGCTTTCCTCATCAGTGATGAGTTTATTGCGCATAAATTTATATATCTCGGGTGCGCCGGTGCGCTGGTGCTGGTCGGGGCGCTCGATGACCGGTTTGACCTCAGTGTGAAACTGCGGGCCGGTGTTCAGGCGGTGGTTGCTGTCATTATGATGGTGTTTGCCAACCTGAAAATTGACAGCCTGGGTCATGCATTCGGGCCGTGGGAGCTGACTCTCGGGCCGTTCAGCTATGTGCTGACACTGTTTGCGGTATGGGGCGCGGTAAATGCGTTCAATATGGTGGATGGTATCGACGGTCTGCTCGGCGGGCTCTCCTGTGTCTCTTTCGGCGCGCTGGGGATCCTGTTTGCTCTGAGCGGCAACAGCGGTCTGGCATTCTGGTGCTTTACCTTTATCGCCGCCATTCTGCCGTATATCTGCTTTAACCTGGGGCTGTTCGGCCGCCGCTTTAAAGTCTTTATGGGGGATGCGGGCAGTACGCTGATCGGGTTCACCATTATCTGGCTGCTGACATCGGCCTCACAGGGCGGGGAGCCGCATGCGATTAATGCCGTGACCGCATTGTGGGTGATCGCCATTCCGCTGATGGATATGGTGGCCATTATGTACCGCCGTCTGCGTAAAGGGATGAGCCCGTTCTCACCGGATCGCCAGCATATTCATCATCTGATTATGCGTTCCGGGTTTACGTCCCGCGAATCCTTTGTGGTGATAACCCTTGCGGCGGCAGTATTGGCGGCCATCGGTATTACCGGACAGATACTCAGCTTTGTCCCTGAATGGGTAATGCTGGCACTGTTCTTGCTTGCTTTTATTATGTACGGCTACTGCATAAAACGTGCCTGGAAAGTGGCCCGTTTTATCAAACGCCACAGACGCCGTATGCGTCGTAAATCGGTCACACACTAAATTTTTAACCACAGAGGCACATGTTGATATGCGTTCAGAAAATACTCCGGACCCGCAACAAACGCAGTATGACCAGGAATTAGATATCCGTGCGTTATTTATGTCGTTATGGCGCGGAAAATTATGGATTGCCGGGACGGCGGTTGTGTTTGCGCTGGTTGCATTAGGTGCCAGTTATTTTATGCAGCAGAAGTGGAATTCCACGGCGATCACTGACTATCCGACCGTTAATAATTTAGGCGGATATTATTCCCAGCAGCAATTTATGCGCAATCTGGACACGCATCTGAATGCCGCACAGGAATCTTCCGCACTGCTGCCTATCCCGAATGAGGCTTACCAGGAGTTTATTACCCAGGCGGCCTCTTACGATACCCGCCGTGACTTCTGGTTACAGACGGATTACTACAAATCCCGTATGGAAAATGATGCCAAAGCGGATGCGGCACTGCTGGACGAAATGATCAACAACATCACGCTGACCCCGCGTGATGACACGAAAAAACTGGTGAATGATACGCTGACCCTGACAGCGGAATCGGCAGCTGACTCTGCGAAACTGCTGAGTCAGTATGTGGATTTCGCCAATGCGCGTGCGGCTCAGAATCTTAACGATGAGCTGAAAGGTGCCTGGGCGACCCGCACTCAGTCACTGAAAGCACTGGTCAAACGCCAGAAGATGGTGGCGGAATCACTGTATCAGCGTGAAACCGGACAGCTGAAAAATGCTATCGTGGCCGCACAGAAACAGGGGATCAGCCGCAGCCGGACAGATATACCTGCTGACGAACTGCCGTCCTCGCAGCTGTTTTTGTTAGGCACGCCGATGTTACAGGCGCGTCTGGAGACACTGGAAGCCGCAGGACCTGAGTTTGATAAAGATTACGAGCAGAACATTGCCATGCTGTCGACGCTGAATGTCGGCCCGGCGCTGGAAGACAACTTCCGTGCCTACCGCTATCTGCGGACACCGGATGAACCGGTAAAACGTGACAGCCCGCGCCGTGCCTTCATGATGATTATGTGGGGCTTTATCGGCGCCCTGACCGGTGCCGGAGTGGCACTGGTTCGCCGCCGTCCGTAACGGCAGCGGCAGAACAACCGGCCGGGGCGCTGTTCCCGGCCTGTTTTAAGGCGGGTAACCGTCACCGGCCGGAAAGCCGGATATCATATAAAATAAAAGAGACTCTCAGTGAAAGTATTGACTGTATTTGGTACCCGCCCGGAAGCCATTAAAATGGCGCCGCTGGTACATGCGCTGGCAGCGGATCAGGCTTTTGAGGCAAAAGTCTGTGTGACCGCGCAGCATCGTGAAATGCTGGATCAGGTATTACACCTTTTTGAGATCACACCGGATTATGATCTCAATATTATGCGCCCGGGGCAGGATTTAACAGATATTACCTGTCGTATTCTTGAGGGGTTAAAGCCGGTTCTGGCCGACTTTAAACCGGATGTCGTTCTGGTTCACGGCGATACCGCAACCACCATGGCAACCAGCCTGGCGGCGTTTTACCAGCGGATCCCGGTGGGGCATGTGGAAGCCGGTCTGCGCACCGGCAACCTGTACTCACCATGGCCGGAAGAAGCCAACCGCAAAATTGCCGGACACCTGGCGATGTACCATTTCGCGCCGACACAAAATTCACGCGAAAACCTTCTGCATGAAGGTATCCGCGATAATCATATTTTCGTCACCGGCAATACGGTGATCGATGCCCTGCTTGCTGTCCGTGACCGCATCATGCAGGACAAAGCCCTGCTGGCGCAGCTGGATGCACAGTATCCGTTTATCGACAGCAGCAAAAAAATGATTCTGGTTACCGGCCACCGCCGTGAGAGTTTCGGCGGCGGGTTTGAGCGGATTTGTCACGCGCTGGCGGAAATTGCCACGACCCATCCGGAAGTCCAGATTGTCTACCCGGTTCACCTCAACCCGAATGTCAGTGAGCCGGTAAAACGGATCCTGCATGATATCAGCAACATTGTGCTGATCAGTCCGCAGGATTACCTTCCTTTTGTCTACCTTATGAACCATGCTTATATGATCCTGACCGACTCCGGCGGCATTCAGGAAGAAGCACCGTCATTAGGTAAACCGGTTCTGGTGATGCGCGATACCACCGAACGTCCGGAGGCTGTTGACGCCGGGACTGTTCGTCTGGTCGGCACTGAAACCGGCACTATTGTTCGTGAAGTAACGCGATTGCTGACCGATCCGGCGGCTTATCATGAGATGAGCCGTTCACATAACCCTTACGGGGACGGAAAAGCGTGCCAGCGTATTCTTGAAGCATTGAAAAACAATCAGGTGACATTATGAGTTTTGAAACTATTTCTGTTGTCGGTCTGGGTTATATCGGTTTACCAACAGCGGCAGCATTTGCCTCCCGTCAGAAGAATGTGGTTGGTGTGGATGTGAACCAGCATGCGGTTGATACCATTAACCGCGGTGAAATTCATATTGTGGAGCCGGATCTGGGCGCGGTTGTGAAAACCGCGGTGGAAGGCGGTTTCCTGAAAGCGTTCACCAAACCACAACCTGCGGATGCATTCCTGATTGCCGTACCGACACCGTTTAAAGGTGATCACGAGCCGGATCTGGCTTTTGTGCAGTCTGCGGCGGAATCTATCGCGCCGGTACTGAAAAAAGGTGACCTGATTATTCTCGAATCCACCTCGCCGGTCGGTGCGACTGAGCAGATGGCAGAGTGGCTGGCGGCGGCACGTCCTGATCTGACCTTCCCGCAGCAGGTGGGGGAAGAATCGGATATCGATATCGCCTATTGCCCTGAGCGCGTACTGCCGGGCCAGGTGATGATTGAACTGATTAAAAACGACCGTGTGGTCGGCGGGATGACACCAAAATCGTCAAAACGCGCCAGTGAACTCTATAACATCTTCCTGGAAGGTGAGTGTGTCATCACTAATGCGCGCACGGCTGAGATGTGTAAACTGACCGAAAACAGCTTCCGCGATGTGAATATTGCGTTTGCGAATGAATTATCACTGATTTGTGCTGACCAGGGCATTAATGTCTGGGAACTGATCAGCCTGGCAAACCGCCATCCGCGTGTGAATATCCTGCAGCCGGGTCCGGGTGTCGGCGGCCACTGTATCGCGGTTGACCCGTGGTTTATCGTGGCGCAGAACCCGAAACAGGCCCGTCTGATCCACACTGCCCGTCTGGTCAACGACGGCAAACCACTGTGGGTCATTGATCAGGTAAAACAAGCGGTTGCTGATTGCCTGACGGAAACCGGTAAACGTGCCAATGAAGTGACGATTGCCTGCTTTGGCCTGGCATTCAAACCAAATATCGACGATCTGCGTGAAAGCCCTGCGGTTCAGGTTACCAAAATGGTGGCAGAGTGGCATGCAGGGAAAACGCTGGCAGTTGAGCCGAATGTCCATGAACTGCCGGGAAAACTGAAAGGTCTGACAGAGCTGGTCTCCATCGAAAAAGCGATTACTGACGCGGATATTATTCTGCTGCTGGTGGATCATACCCCGTTCAAAGGTATCCCGGGCAGCCAGATCCCGCAGAAATGGATTATCGATACCAAAGGAGTATGGCGTTGAAACGTATTTTAGTGACAGGCGGAGCCGGTTTTATCGGCTCTGCGGTTGTTCGTCATATTATCCGTGATACTGCTGACAGTGTGGTGGTGGTGGATAAACTGACTTACGCCGGTAACCTCGAATCACTGGCACCGGTGGCGGATGACCCGCGCTATGCCTTTGAACAGGTGGATATTTGTGACCGCGCGGCACTTGATCGCGTGTTTGCACAGTATCAGCCGGATGCCGTGATGCATCTGGCGGCGGAAAGTCATGTGGATCGCTCTATCGACGGCCCGGCGGCGTTTATCGAAACCAACATTGTGGGCACTTACACACTGCTGGAAGCCGCGCGCCATTACTGGACGGCACTGGATGCGGAGAAAAAATCCGCATTCCGTTTCCACCATATTTCCACTGATGAAGTTTACGGTGACCTGGAAGGGCCTGACGGCTTTTTCACGGAAACCACACCGTATGCACCGAGCAGCCCGTATTCTGCCTCCAAAGCCTCCAGCGACCATCTGGTTCGCGCCTGGCGGCGGACGTACGGCTTCCCGTCGGTGATCACCAACTGTTCAAATAACTACGGGCCGTACCACTTCCCGGAAAAACTGATCCCGCTGGTGATTCTCAATGCGATTTCCGGCAAACCGCTGCCGGTCTACGGCAAAGGTGAGCAGATCCGCGACTGGCTGTTTGTCGATGACCATGCCCGTGCGTTGTATACCGTGGTAACGCAGGCAACTATCGGTGAAACCTACAATATCGGCGGTCATAACGAGCGCAAAAATATTCAGGTGGTGGAAACTATCTGCGATCTGCTCGAAGAGCTGCATCCGCAGAAACCGGCCGGTGTCGCGCAATACCGCGACCTTATCACCTATGTGACAGACCGCCCGGGCCATGATCTGCGCTATGCGATTGATGCCGATAAAATTGAGCGTGACCTGGGCTGGCGCCCGCAGGAAACGTTTGAGTCCGGTATCCGCAAAACCGTGGAATGGTATCTGAATAATGAAACCTGGTGGCGCCGGGTGCAGGACGGCTCGTATGCCGGACAGCGTCTGGGACTGGGACAGGATAAGTAAGAGGCTGCTATGAAAGGAATTATTCTGGCGGGCGGCTCCGGAACACGGTTGCACCCGATCACCCGCGGGGTGTCAAAACAGCTGCTGCCGATTTACGACAAACCGATGATCTACTATCCGCTGTCTGTGCTGATGCTGGCCGGGATCCGCGAGGTTCTGATCATCTCCACGCCGGAAGATTTACCATCATTCCGCCGTCTGCTGGGTAACGGTGATCAGTTTGGTATCTCTCTGAGCTATGCCGAACAGCCGTCACCGGATGGCCTGGCACAGGCCTTTATCATCGGTGAGGAATTTATCGGTGATGACAGCTGCAGTCTGGTGCTGGGCGATAATATTTTCTTCGGCCATGCATTCAGTCCGAAACTGAAAAGTGTCGCTGCCCGGACACAGGGAGCGACTGTTTTCGGCTATCAGGTGATGGACCCGGAACGTTTCGGTGTAGTGGAGTTTGATGATGAATTCCGTGCCCTGTCGATAGAAGAAAAACCGGCTCATCCGAAATCCAACTGGGCGGTTACCGGATTGTATTTCTATGATAATCAGGTGGTTGATATCGCGAAGCAGGTGAAGCCGTCTGAGCGCGGCGAACTGGAAATCACCAGTATCAACCAGATGTATCTGGAGCGCGGTGAACTGAATGTTGAGCTGCTCGGCCGTGGTTTTGCCTGGCTGGACACCGGCACCCATGACAGCCTGATTGAAGCCAGCACCTTTGTGCAGACCGTTGAAAAACGTCAGGGCTTTAAAATTGCCTGTCTGGAAGAGATTGCCTGGCGCAACGGCTGGCTGAATGACGAACAGGTGGCAGAATCCGCCCGTCAGCTGGCGAAGACCGGTTATGGTCAGTATCTGAAGAATTTACTTCATGTCCGTCCGCGCCAGTATTGAGCACCTCGCCTGGGAAAGTGATTTTTTTGCCCTGAAAACGGCAAAACTGGCATTTTCTCCGGACGCAGCACCACTGTCTGCGGCAGATTTTGCGCCGTACGATCTGGTGCAGGCCAAAATCAGTGCCGGGGATAACGCGGCACTGGACGGTTTATCGGCACTCGGCTTCTCCCTCGCAGAAAGTGAGGTGGATTTTGCATTGTCACTCAAGAGTGGCACAGAAAATGCAGTGTCTGCCAGTACACTCTGTTATGCGGATGAAACGGATATCCCGGTGATAAAACAGGCGGCGGCACAGGTTTTCAGCCAGAGCCGTTTCCGTGCCCCGTGGTACCGGCCGGATGACAGCGCCCGCTTTTATGCGGTGTGGGCGGAAAAAGCGGTACGCGGGACATTCGATAAAGATTGTCTGCTGATCCGCAATAAAAACAATGAGATTGCCGGGTTTGTCACTCTCCGTCAGACAGATGAACACAGCGCCCGTATCGGGCTGCTGGCGGTACTGCCGGGCAATCAGGGTCAGGGTATCGGCCTGAAATTAATGTCGGCGGCGCAACAGTGGTGTGCAGAACATCACTGCCGGATATTACGGGTGGCAACACAACTCAGTAATCTTGCGGCAATGCGCCTTTATACAAAAAGCGGTGGTGCGGTTGACAGCACTGCCTACTGGTTATACCGAGGATGCAATGATTCCATTTAATAAACCACCTGTAGTCGGCACTGAAGTTGAATATATGCAGCAGGCCATGAAAAGCGGCAAGCTGTGCGGTGACGGTTCGTTCACCAAAAAATGCGAAGAGTGGATGGAAAAACGGTTCGGCAGCGCTAAAGTTCTGCTGACCCCGTCCTGTACCGCCTCACTGGAAATGGCGGCAATCCTGCTGAATATTCAGCCGGGTGATGAAGTCATCATGCCGAGCTATACCTTCGTCTCCACCTCCAACGCCTTTGTGCTGCGCGGTGCGAAAGTGGTGTTTGTTGATATCCGTCCGGACACCATGAATATCGATGAAACCAAAATCGAAGCGGCTATCACTGATAAAACCAAAGCCATTGTACCGGTGCATTACGCAGGCGTGGCCTGTGAAATGGACATCATCATGGCGCTGGCGAAGAAATATAACCTCTTTGTGGTGGAAGATGCCGCGCAGGGCGTGATGTCAACTTACAAAGGCCGCGCGCTGGGCTCTATCGGTCATATCGGCTGCTACAGCTTCCACGAAACCAAAAACTACTCCTCCGGCGGAGAGGGGGGTGCCACCCTGATTAACGATCCTGCAATGATTGGCCGTGCGGAAATCATCCGTGAGAAAGGCACCAACCGCAGTGAATTCTTCCGCGGACAGGTGGATAAATACACCTGGCGTGATATCGGCTCCAGCTACCTGATGTCTGACTTACAGGCCGCATACCTGTGGGCTCAGCTGGAAGAAGCGGAGAAAATCAACGAGCGCCGTCTGGCATTCTGGCAGATTTACTATGATGCCCTGACCCCGCTGGCGCAGGATGGCCTGCTGACGCTGCCGGTTGTTCCGGAGAATCTGGAGCAGAACGCGCACATGTTCTACATCAAACTGAAAGATGTGGCAGAGCGCACTGCATTCAGCGAATACATGAAAGCCAATGACGTGCTGACCGTATTCCATTATGTGCCGCTGCACAGCTGCCCGGCAGGTATGGAGTTCGGCCGTTTTGACGGTAAGGATATCTTTACCACCCGTGAAAGCGAGCGCCTGGTACGTCTGCCGATGTTCTACAACATGACAGAAGACGAGCAGCAGCGTGTGATCCACCTGATTAAGGGCTTTTTCGCGTAGTATGTCCTTAGCCAAAGCCTCTGTCTGGACCGCAGGCTCCACCCTGATAAAAATCGGGGCGGGGCTGCTGGTCATTAAATTAATGGCGCTGACATTCGGCCCGGCCGGTATCGGTCAGGCCCTGAACTTCCGCCAGCTGATTACGGTGCTGGGAGTACTGTCAGGCGCCGGTATTTTTAACGGCGTGACCAAATATATCGCCGAGCACCGTGATGATGCGGAAAAACGCCGGGCGGTGTTAGGCACGTCCTCAACCCTGATCCTGGTGTTCTCGACACTGCTGGCGCTTGTGTTTCTGCTGTTCAGCAGGCCGATCAGCATGGCGCTGTTTGACGGCAATGACGCTTATCAGGATGTGGTTGCGGCGGTGGCCTTTATCCAGATGGGTATTGCTTACGCCAACTATTTTCTCGCGATTATCAAAGGATACCGGGATGCGTCCGGCAATGCGCTGGCACTGATCGCAGGCAGTCTGATCGGCGTAACGGCGTATTACCTCTGCCAGCACTGGTGGGGCTATGACGGCGCACTGGCCGGGCTTGCACTGGTACCGGCACTGATTATTATCCCGGCGTTTGCCATGCTGCTGCGCCGCCGCCATTTTCCGCTTTCCGAGCTGAAACCGGCCTGGGACCGGGCGATTGCCTCCCATCTGGGGAAATTCACCCTGATGGCGCTGATGACCGCAGTTACTCTGCCGGTGGCGTACATCATGATGCGGAACCTGCTGGCCTCCCGCTACAGCTGGGAGGAAGTGGGGATATGGGGCGGCGTGACCAGTATTTCGGATGCCTACCTCCAGTTTATTACCGCATCGTTTTCTGTCTATCTGCTGCCGACGTTATCGCGGTTACAGGCAAAAAGTGATATCCGCCGTGAGATCATCAAATCACTGAAATTTGTGTTACCGGCGGTGGCTGCGGCCAGTTTTATGGTCTGGCTGCTGCGCGATTTTGCTATCTGGCTGCTGTTCACGGATAAATTTACCGGCATGCGCGACCTGTTTGCCTGGCAGCTGGTCGGTGATGTCCTGAAAGTGGGCGCTTACGTTTTCGGTTATCTGGTGATTGCCAAAGCCGCACTGCGGTTTTATATCCTCACGGAAGTGACCCAGTTTGCTTTACTGACGCTGTCCGCGTACTGGCTGATTCCGGCACACGGTGCTGTCGGCGCGGCACAGGCCTATATGCTGACATATATTATCTACTTCCTTTTGTGTTGTAGCGTATTTCTGATCTATTGCAGGCGAGCATGACAACTTTAATTCACGTTTTAGGATCTGATATCCCGCATCATAACCAGACCGTGCTGCGCTTCTTCAATGATGTGCTGGCACCGCAGCTGCCGCGTGAGGAAATGCCTGAATTTATGGTTGTTTCCACCGCCGGGCAGCTTCTGGCGCAATATCCCAACCTGGAACTGGATGTCTGGCCGGATAAAAAAAGCCTGGCGAATGCCGTCACCGCGAAAGCAAAACGTGACCGGCAGTGCCGGTTTTTCTTCCATGGTCAGTTTAATGCCCTGATCTGGCTGGCATTATTGTCAGGAAAAATTAAACGTTATCAGTTTTACTGGCATATCTGGGGCGCGGATCTGTATGAGGATTCCCGTCAGCTGAAATTCAGACTGTTTTATCATCTGCGCCGCCTGGCACAGAAGCGGGTCGGCCATGTGTTCGGCACGCGCGGCGATTTAAACTATTTTGCCCAGTTCTGCCCGAAGATCCCGGCTGACCTGCTCTATTTTCCGACGCGGATGGATCCCTCTCTGACGGTTTTAACGCCGCCTGAGCCGCGTGGTGACGATAATATGATGATCCTGCTGGGTAACTCGGGTGACCGCTCAAACCGCCATAAAGAGGCGCTGACGCGCATTCATGAGCAGTTCGGCGATAAGGTGAAAATTATCATCCCGATGGGTTATCCGGAAAACAACAGTGACTATATTACCGAAGTGGATGCTTTCGCACAGCAGTTGTTCCCTCAGCAGCAGACGGAGATCCTGAAAGACAAGATGGATTTTGATATCTATCTGAATCTGCTGAAACAATGCGACCTCGGCTACTTTATTTTTAACCGCCAGCAGGGGATCGGCACACTGTGTCTGCTGATCCAGTTCGGTATTCCGTTTGTGATAAGCCGTCAGAACCCGTTCTGGCAGGATATGACCGAGCAGCAGGTGCCGGTGTTGTTTTACGGTGATGATGTGACACCGGATGTGGTGGCGCAGGCGCGGGAGCAGCTGTTCGCGCTGGATCGTGAAAAAATTGCCTTTTTCAGCCCGAACTTTGTGCAGGGCTGGGAGCAGGCACTGGCCGCCGCGCAGGAGAAACAGGCATGAGTCAGTTTGATTTCATCGGGCTGTTTGCCGTCTGGTTTATCTCGCTGGCCTTTATTCTGCTGCTGACCTACCGCGAGTTCCGCCGGGTCCGCTTCAGTTTTAATATCTTTTTCTCCATGCTCTATCTGCTGACCTTCTTTTTCGGCTTCCCGTTTACCTTTGCGCTGGTGTTCCAGTTTGATGTGCAGGTGGTGCCGCCGTCTGCGCTGTTGCAGGCGCTGCTGGCGTCAGTCAGTTTCTATGCCATTTATTATGTGGCGTATAAAACCCGGCTGCGCAGACCCGACGCGGTTTACAGCGGCACACCACTGTTTTCCATGAACAAAACAGAAACCCAGCTCACCTGGCTGCTGCTGGCGGCGATTGCTGTCGCGACTGCCGGTATTTTCTTTATGGAAAACGGGCTGCTGCTGTTTAAGCTGAAAACCTACAGTCAGATTTTCTCGAGCCAGGTCACCGGCGTGGCTTTAAAACGCTTTTTCTACTTCTTTATCCCGGCGATGCTGGTGGTATTCTTCCTGAAACCGACATTCCGGCGCTGGATTTTCTTCCTGATCACCACGGTGGCGTTCGGGATTATGACTTATGTGATTGTCGGCGGTACCCGCGCCAACATTATTATCGCGTTTGCGCTGTTTCTGTTTATCGGCATTGTGCGCGGCTGGATTTCGCTGTGGATGCTGGTCAGCGCCGGGGTCTTCGGCGTGGTGGGGATGTTCTGGCTGGCACTCAAACGCTACAGCCTGGATGTCAGCGGGGCGGAGGCGTTTTACACGTTCCTCTATCTGACCCGCGATACCTTCTCACCGTGGGAAAATCTCGGCCTGCTGCTGAATAACTACGACAAAATTGAGTTCCAGGGGCTGGCGCCGATTATCCGTGACTTCTATGTCTTTATCCCGTCCTGGCTGTGGCCGGATCGCCCGGATACTGTACTCAATGCAGCAAACTATTTTACCTGGGAAGTGCTGAATAACCATTCCGGATTAGCGATATCCCCGACACTGATCGGCTCACTGGTGGTGATGGGCGGCTTCTGGTTTATCCCGCTCGGTGCGGTGGTGGTCGGGCTGATAATCAAATGGTTCGACTGGCTGTATGAGCTGGGCAAACGGGAGACAAACCGTTACAAAGCGGCCATTCTGCATGCATTTTGTTTCGGCGCGATATTTAACATGATTGTGCTGGCCCGCGAAGGAATGGATTCATTCGTTTCCCGCGTGGTGTTTTTCTGTCTTATTTTCGGCTTTTGTCTGGTGGTGGCGAAATTACTGTACTGGCTGTTCGAAACGGCCGGGCTTATCCGCCATTATGTGATTTCAAAGGGCAAACGCACCCGTCTTTCATCGTAAGGAATTAGCATGGAACCGTTATCTTCTGATGCCGGCAGCGCGGAAAATATCCCGCAGTATTCTATCCGTAACCACCCGATTCAGGGTTTCCGGAATCAGGCACATTTTCTGGATTATCTGTTTAAGGACGGACAGATCAGAACCGGTACGCTGGTGGCCATTAATGCCGAAAAAGTCATGACTGCCGAACAGGATGAGGCGCTGCACACACTGCTGAGCAACGCGGAATATCTGTATGCGGACGGGATCAGCATTGTCCGTGCTATCCGCCGCAAATACCCGCAGGCGGATGTCGCCCGGATTGCCGGGGCGGATTTGTGGGAAGGGCTGATGGAACGCGCCGGGCAGGAAAACACACCGGTGTTTCTGGTCGGCGGCAAACCGGAAGTGCTGGCGGAAACCGAAGCCAAACTGAAAGCACAGTGGAATGTCAATCTGGCGGGCACACAGGACGGTTATTTTACCGCAGAACAGCGTGATGCCCTGTTTGAACGCATCCGCGACAGCGGCGCAAAAATTGTGACAGTGGCCATGGGCTCACCGAAACAGGAAATCTTTATGCGCGACTGCCGTAAGATCCACCCGGATGCCCTGTATATGGGGGTGGGCGGTACGTATGATGTCTTTACCGGTCATGTGAAGCGTGCGCCGAAGGTGTGGCAGAACATGGGGCTGGAGTGGCTTTACCGCCTGTTATCACAACCGACCCGCTTCCGCCGTCAGTTAAAACTGCTGAAATTTCTGGGTTATTACTACGGTAATAAATTATAATTGCCCCTGTCCGGGCGGCTTTTTGCGGGAAAATGCTCTCTTTATCAGCAAAGCGGGCAAAGACTGAGCAAACAATACATTTGTGAAAAAAAGCACTGGACAGACGGATGAGAAATCCGTACTATCCTCTCCCGCAACGGCGCAAAGCGCCCGTAGCTCAGCTGGATAGAGCGCTGCCCTCCGGAGGCAGAGGTCTCAGGTTCGAATCCTGTCGGGCGCGCCATTATGCGTGTAAGAGTTACGGTATAGTATTTCGTTGTTGTAAGTAGTAAAATGTTGCGATGTTATGGTGGCTATAGCTCAGTTGGTAGAGCCCTGGATTGTGATTCCAGTCGTCGTGGGTTCGAGTCCCATTAGCCACCCCATTTAATAACATGTAACATGACTGTAGTGATGAACCTGCGAGGGTGGCGGAATTGGTAGACGCGCTAGCTTCAGGTGTTAGTGTTCTTACGGACGTGGGGGTTCAAGTCCCCCCCTTCGCACCATCATCATGACAAGTCAGCCTTTCGGCGAGTAGCGCAGCTTGGTAGCGCAACTGGTTTGGGACCAGTGGGTCGTAGGTTCGAATCCTATCTCGCCGACCATATTCAGAGAAAGCCCCGCTTACAGCGGGGCTTTTTCGTTTCTGCGGTTTCTGTTTTTTCCTGTCCTGCTTTTCTTTCTGCTGCTGCTCCGCAGCGTATTTTTGTTTCGTTTGTGCTGATGCTGATTGGGTGTTCAGGCAGACAAAAACACGCGGGCTTTCCGTGAAACAGCCGGGTCAGTGATATCTGATAATTTCAATACAAATCATTATGTTATGAGTATTGTATAGATTCGGCGACAAAGAGCATAATGCTTGTCGCTAAAATGAGACATTTAATCTATTGATATATAAGTATTTTAATAATGCTGTCATAAAGCGTCGCAAAACAGAGACACTGCGGACAGAATTACATCAGTGATTGGTAAGCGGAAGGGCAGATAAAAAAAATAAACCCACGGGAACCGCGGGAAATTGAGAGGGCGTAAAAGTTGGCACGTCTTGTGCATTATATCAGGGTGTAGATGCTCATCTCATTTCTTATGTTTGCGTAAGCTTCATAAACCCGGAGATGACGCAGAGCTAAATTCGGTGCCTATTGTCCGGGTTATCGATGTAAAAGATCCCGAAATCTTTACATCAGCAACAGGACGTAACGTTGAGTGAGGCACCATCCGTCTGTAGACCTGATTGTATTTTATACACCTATCGTTCCGCGATAGGTGTTTTTTTATGTCTTATTCTTGCCATCAATAACGTGTTCCGTCAATCCCTTTTAATGATATGCCGGTATAAAAAAAGCCAATCCGGCAGGATTGGCTCTGTGTGATAAAAAATAACGCCGTTGTGCTTATTTACGGGGCGTTTTTTCATCCGGTAATGTCAGGGTATTGAGCAGAGCATTACGGCGGATCATGGCAGATTCCTCATACTTTTTCTGCTTATCCAGCACATCGGCCAGCCAGGCGGCATCATGTGTGTCCTGACGGCTGCTCAGGGCAGATTTAAAGTACTTTTCCGCATCTTCCCAGCGTGTTTCCTGCATGGCCAGTTGTCCGAGAGTACTGTTGAGCAGCGGCTGATCCGCATCTTCCTTCTGCATCTGGTTCAGCACCTTGCGGATGGCTTTCGGATTGTCTGTCCGGATCTGCGGCAGCAGCATCAGCAGACGCTGATCTTTCTGACGCTTCAGTCCGTCGAGCACTACCGCTTCGGCATCCGCCATATCATTACCGGCAATAAAGTGCTGCGCGGCCGCTACGGCCATCTCCGGGTTGTGGCGCAGATGGCGGCTGAGGTTCTTCCACCAGTGGCGCAGTGCATCGCTGCCGTCCTGATCCGCAACCTGCTGCATCATACCGAGCCAGGCGCGGATTTCGGTCTGTTCCACCTGCTCATCCGTAAATTCACCGGATTTTTTCATCTGCGGCAGAATAGCGATCAGGGATTTCCAGGCACCGGAACGCGCATAAACCTGTTCCGCCAGGCGAAGTACTTCCGGGTGGCGCGGTGCAACTTCCAGCAGATTGTCGATAGCGGTTCTCGCCGCCGGAATTTCATTGCGGCTCAGCAGAATACGGGCGCGGGTGATATCCACCGGTAACTGATGACGCCCCGCCAGCTCGGAAGCCCGCTCCAGATACTGATTGGCGCGGAGATTATCGCTGCGCTGCTGTGCCGCTTCTGCTGCCAGCAGATAGTTGACCAGCGGTTGCTCTGCGTTATCCGCACTGCGGCTCAGTAATTTTTCCACCTGCCGGAAATCCCCTTCCGCCAGTTTGAGCAGGGCATCGTTGGTCAGCGCACGGGCGCGGTTACGTTTATGGCCGCCAAACCAGCCGAGTGTGCGGGAACTACCGCTTTTCAGGCGGCGCCAGCACCAGCCCAGCAGCATCAGAACCGCCTGAAGTATCAGGAAGATGATGATCAGGCCGGTGACACTGGTTTCAATATCAAAATTATTGGTCTGGATCAGGACATAACCCTGATGTCCGGCCATCAGCGGACCGACAATAATCCCGGCAATCAGGATAAGAAACAGAATAAAGATTTTAAACATCTGTTATCCCTCCTGTCGCGGTGCTGCTGCCGGTTGCGCCGGTGCAGCAGCCGGAGCTGCCTGCTGCGGTGCCGCCGGTGCCGGTGCCGGTGGCGGGGTTTCATCGTTGAGCAGACGGCGGATACGGGTCTGTACCAGTTTATCCAGCAGCGGCTGGCTGGTCAGGCTGTCCGGCGCACTCATTGAAATCGGCTGGGCGGCCAGGGCATCCACTTCGGCCAGGAAGGCGGTGTTGGCCGGGTCGTTATCTGAGAAATAGGCACGGACCCAGGTGGAGACCGCATCCAGTGACTGTTTGTAGCTCTCTTCCTGGTGACGCGGCACCGCCTGAGCGGCGATCAGTAACTGGGCGCGGATATTCTCACGGACATAAATGTCCTGATTCGGAGCCAGCAGCGGGGCGGACGTATTATCGCGGCGGCGGATGGTGATGAAATCACTCATAAACCCTTTCCAGCTTTTGGTCAGGTTAGTGCGCCAGTCCGCAACCGAAGACGTCAGCCCTTCACTGTCACTGCTGTCCATCGGCGCGCCGTCACGGCTGCCGTCATCCAGACGCAGATTATCCACCTGACCGGCAAGCTGGTTCAGACGCAGGATTGTGCCGTCAAAATCGATCTGGCTGACGGCGGACAGTGCCGTAATATCATTACGCAGCGCGGTGCGCACATCCAGCAGACTCGGGTCATTCATTTCTGCGAGACTGGCATCAGCATTTTTCAGCAGCACCATGGCGGTGACCACGTCCTGGTCATTCCACAATTTACGCTCTGCCATTTTGACCAGGAAATCCGCCTGAGCCAGCAGCCAGCTTTTCACATCGGTACTCGACAGTACGGTGATACGGCTGCGCAGTAGCTCCAGCTCGTGTTTCAGGGCGGCTTCCTGTTGCTGCTGCTGTGTGCTGAGTGCAGACTGCCGCGCGATAAATTCCTTAAATTCCTGCATCTGTTTTTGTGTCTGCTGTTGCTCCTGCTGCAACTGCGCCATCTGAGATTTCAGCTGTGCATTTTCTGCGGCAAGGTCTTTTGACAGTGCTTGTGTACCGGCCTGCGAGGCATACCAGACACCACCGCCGACCAGCAGGATAACCGCCAGTGCGATCGCACCGAGCAGAAAACCGGCCGGTTGTTTTTCCTCAGCTGCCGGCGGGGTTTTCCGGGGCTGCGGGGCTTCCGGTGCCGGTTTTGCTGTGGTATCTGCCGGTTTACTGTCAGCAGCCGGCGTCTCCGCCTGCTTCTTCTCAGACGCTGCTTTATCAGTGACGTTTTTCGCGGCCGCTTTTTTCCCGGCAGCCGTGTCTTTTTTCTCTGCCTGCGGATCGGTATTGGTTACGGCATCCTGTGTTTCAGGTACATCGGCCGATCCGGGTTTTTTCTCGTGTTCCGTCATTCGTGGCATCCCATGTCTGTTCATTGAAGAGCCTGAAGTAAGGCTTCATTATCTGCACCGGCGGCGACATCAATTTTCTGCCAGCCCAGTGATTGTGCGATAGCTGCCAGTCTGTCACTGACAACAATAATCCGGCATTGCAGCAGCCAGCCGAGGTGCGCGGGCGGTATCAGCTGCCGCAGCAGGTGCAGCATTTCGCCGCTGGTCACCACCAGCGTCTGAACCTGTTGCTGCTGCCACAACAGGGCACATTCCCCGCCGTCGTAATTTACGGGTTCGCGGCGGTAGCATTCACAGTAATCCACCACTGCGCCCCGTTCACGCAGCGTCTGTGCCAGATGTTCTCTGCCGCCGTTACCGCGCAGCAAAAGTGCGCGGCGGCCGGTCATATCCTGTAAATCCGGCAGGGCCAGCAGATGCTCGCTGGTTTCCCCGCCGGGCATAAAGGCGGCGGGTAATCCGGTCAGTTGTTCAAAACAGTTTGCGGTTGACTGACCAATTCCATAATAGCAAAGCTTATCAGACCACAGGTAATTCTGTTGAATATGCTGTTCATTTGCGTGATAAACCGCATTCTTTGACAGCAGAAAAAGGGCATCTCCGGGAGAAAGTGCCGCTGTTTTGGCGATCAGCAGCGGCAGTTCATGTCCCGGAGAGATACGGATGAGCGGGGCAGAAAGGGCTCTCTGCCCGCGTGAGCACAGAGCGCTGACCAGGGCTTCACCGGCCGGTGAGGGACGGGTGACCAGGATAGTCATGCAGGCGTATGCCCCTGATAGACTTCCGTGAGGATAGCCCGCGCACCGTTATCCAGCAGCTCCTCAGCGAGAGAAACCCCGGCAGCGGCGGCATCCTGCGGGTCGCACAGGCGTTCCCCGCGGACAATTTCACTGCCGTCCGGTGCGCCGACCAGCGCACGCAGCCAGATTTTATCCCCCTGCCAGATAGCATAACTGCCGATCGGCACCTGACATCCCCCTTCCAGCCGGGTATTCATGGCGCGTTCGGCACGGACACAGATATCAGTCTGCGCGTGATTCAGGGCGCTGAGCAGTGAGCGGGTGCGTTCATCATCCAGGCGGCACTCAATCCCGACCGCACCCTGGCCGACAGCGGGAAGGGACTCTTCCGGCGGCAGCGCACAGCGGATGCGCTCATCCAGTTTCAGGCGTTTCAGTCCGGCAACGGCCAGGATAATAGCGTCATAGTCGCCGTTATCCAGTTTGCCCAGCCGGGTACCGACATTGCCGCGCAGATCGCGGATCACCAGATCAGGACGGCGTTCGCGCAACTGGCACTGACGGCGCAGACTGGAGGTACCGACGATACTGCCGGGCGGCAGGGCATCCATACTGTCATAATGGTTGGAAACAAAAGCATCGCGCGGATCTTCCCGCTCACAGATAGTGACTAACCCCAGTCCGTCCGGGAAACCGACCGGGACATCCTTCATGGAGTGCACGGCGATATCCGCCCGTTTTTCCAGTAATGCCAGTTCCAGTTCTTTGACAAACAACCCTTTACCGCCGACTTTCGCCAGCGGCGTGTCGAGAATAATGTCACCTTTGGTGACCATCGGAACGAGTTCAACGTGCAGCCCCGGATGATGCTGTTCCAGTTCCTGTTTGACAAATTCAGCCTGCCACAGTGCAAGCGGGCTTTGGCGGGTGGCAATACGCAGAGATTGAGTGGTCATGATAATTGTCAGGGATCCTTGTCTTTTTATCCGGTGTTTTTCAGGCGAAACCCAGCCGGAAAAATAAGAAAAACTGCCTTTGTTTTATCATTTTGCTGATTATTTTTCCAGTTACGTGACGAGACCTGCCCGGCAGATAACAACGAAAAAAAGACGATCAGGAATAAATAGTCTCAGTCCGGTGGCCGGTATCTGCCAGTAAATAATTAAAACATATTTTAAATAATAAAAATATTTTGTAATTATAAGAAATATATTAATTAATCAGGTTTAATTTAAATAACTATTTCATAGCATAATTAAAATAAATGAGCACACCGGGTATGAGTAAGTAGCATTACTTTTTTGGTTAAAAAACAGGCGAAAACAGGCGCGCACAGAATTTCCCGGATATTTCCTTAGATTTTTTGTGTGTATCACGGTGATTTTCAACGAAAATATATATTTTACAACTAGTTATCCGGGTGATAACAACTTTGTGTAATCGTGCCTTTTTTAGTGCGAAGCTTTACCCTTTGCCCCGAAGGTGTTAGATTGATCACGTTTCCGGCAATTTAACTTTGGTTCGATTCTTATCATTTTTCAGCATTAGATTATCAGTCTGTATTCATATACGTATAAAGCCGGGCATCAGGTCGTTTCCAGTTACATGAAATAAAATCAGGCGAATCCTTTGTATCTTTATATTGAAACACTCAAGCAGCGTTTGGATGCAATAAATCAGCTCAGATCAGAGCGCGCGACCATCGGGATGAGTCGTGCGTTTAAAGACGTGTACAGTCTGTTGCCGGTACTGTTGCATCATCACCATCCGGATATGCCGGGCTATATGCCGGGTAATGTACCGCACGGTGTCTGTTTCTGGGCGTCCGATGATGACCAGTCACACTGGCTGGCGGAATTTTCCCGTCAGCACGGCGGGTGTCTGCCGTGCAATACCGGCGGGGAACTGCCGATTACCGGTATTTATTCCATGGGCAGTACCTCATCTGTCGGGCAAAGCCACTCTTCTGATCTCGATATCTGGGTTTGTCATCAGTCCTGGCTTGATCACGATGAAAAACAGAATCTGCGCCGCAAATGCACACTGATTGAAGAATGGGCTGCGGCAAAAGGTATCGATGTCACCTTCTTCCTGATTGATGAAAACCGTTTCCGTCATAATGCCAGCGGCAGCCTCAACGGTGAGGACTGCGGCTCGACCCAGCATATTTTACTGCTCGATGAATTTTACCGGACCGCTGTGCGGATGGCCGGTAAGCGCCTGCTGTGGACCATGGTCCCGGCAGAAGAAGAACATCACTATGATGAATATGTTCTTTCCCTTTATGCGCAGGGTGTCTTAACCCCGAACGAGTGGCTGGATCTGGGCGGACTGGGCGAACTGTCGGCGGAAGAGTATTTCGGTGCCAGCCTGTGGCAGCTTTATAAGAGTGTGGATTCCCCGTATAAAGCCGTGATCAAAAGTTTACTGCTGGAAGCTTACTCGTGGGATTACCCGAACGGGCAGCTTCTGGCTACCGAGTTTAAAAAGCATCTGCATGCCGGTGAGATTGTTCATCACGGCCTGGATGCTTACGCGATGATGCTCGACCGCGTCACCCGTTACCTGAAAGCTATCAATGACGAAACCCGTCTTGACCTGATCCGCCGTTGTTTCTATCTGAAAGTCTGTGAGAAACCACCTGCGGATGTCAGTGAACGCGCATCCTGCGGTTGCTGCGGCTGGCGTTGTCAGGTGTTGTCTGAGATGGTGAAAGGCTGGGGCTGGTCCCCTGAACGGCTGGCGGTGCTGGATCGCCGCAATGCCTGGAAAATTGAGCAGGTGCGGGATGCTCACAATGAACTGCTCGATACTATGATGCAGAGTTACCGCAACCTTATCCGCTTTGCACGCCGCAATAATCTGAGTGTCAGTGCCAGCCCGCAGGATATCGGCGTGCTGACACGAAAATTGTATGCCGCGTTCGAGGCACTGCCGGGGAAAGTCACCCTGGTCAATCCGCAGATTTCACCGGATCTGTCAGAAGAGAATCTGACTTTTATCTATGTTCCGCCGGGCCGTGCCAACCGCAGCGGCTGGTACCTGTATAATCAGGCGCCGACAATCCATACCATCATCGGCCATCAGCCGCTGGAATATAACCGCTATCTGAATAAGCTGGTTTCCTGGACTTACTTCAACGGCCTGCTGACAGACAGAACCCGCGTCTATATTCATAACGGTGAATCACATTGTGATGAGCAGAAACTGCACGAGCTGGTGCATGATGTGTCACAGAATTTCCCTATCCGTCTGCCTGCCCCGACCCCGCGCGCGCTGTACAGCCCGTGTGAAATCCGCCATCTGGCGATTATTGTCAATCTGGAGCAGGATCCGACTGCAGATTTCGCCGAGCAGGTCGTGCATTTCGATATGAGCAAGCTGGATGTGTTCAGCTTCGGTCAGGAGCAGAAATGTCTGGTCGGCAGCATTGATCTGCTGTACCGCAATTCCTGGAATGAAGTGCGCACACTGCATTTCAGCGGCGAACAGTCTGTGCTGGAAGCCCTGAAAACCATTCTCGGCAAGATGCACCAGGATGCCGCGCCACCGTCCGGTGTGGAAGTGTTCTGCTACAGCCGCCACCTGCGCGGGCTGATCAGCACCCGCATCCGCCAGCTGGTTTCCGAATGTATTGAGCTGCGCCTGACCACCAACCGTCAGGATCCGGGCCGCTTTAAGGCACTGCGCCTGGCCGGTCAGACCTGGGGGCTGTTCTTTGAGCGCCTTAACGTCTCGGTGCAGAAACTGGAAAATGCCGTGGAATTCTACGGTGCGATTTCCAACAACAAACTGCGCGGGTTTCCGGTGAAAATCAGTACGGAAACCGGTCATCTGCCGGATGTGGTGGACGGCTATGCCAGCGAGGGAATTATTCAGTTCTTCTTTGAAAACCGTGATGATAACGGCTTCAATATTTATGTACTGGATGAATCAAACCGGGTGGAAATTTATTCCGGCTGTGAAGGCAGCAAAGAAGATCTGATCCGGGATGTCAGCCGGTTCTATTCCTCTTCCCATGACCGCTTTACATACGGCTCCAGCTTTATTAATTTCAATCTGCCGCAGTTTTATCAGATCCTGAAAACGGACGGTAAAACACAGGTCACGCCGTTCCACAGCACGATGTTCTCCCAGCCTGTTACGGAAGAGCCGCGTGATGCCCCGTATCCGGATTTCCGGGCGGATATCCGTCCGTTACAGTATCAGGCCGCCGGGCAACGCGGCTGACACGCGACGGCACAGGTTCTGTGCCGTCAGTCTGATGTTCAGAAGCTGAACGGTTCGCCGCTCTGCTCGCTGATGGCCTGTGCCAGCATGGTAAACAGCTCGCCGCCGCTGCGGTCACAAATCCATTTATCTGATTTCAGATCAAAATGATAGCCGCCGTTGCGCGCCGCCAGCCAGATCTGATGAAATGCTTCCTGCTTGTTGATGATAATTTTTGAGCCGTTTTCAAAACTCAGTGTCATCACTCCGCCGTTGGTTTCGCAGTCAATATCCGCATCGCCGTCGTAATCATCTAATTTTGCTTCAATATCCTGCAGCAGTGTATCCGCTGTCTGATGAAATTCTGTATCGTTCATTGTCATTTCCTATTTGCTTTTCGACATCTAACTGCGATTATAGAGGGTATTGACTGATGATTAACAGGCATGACTGTAAATGAAGAAAAAAATGATCTGTGCGGTATCCGCCGTGATGCTGCTGACCCTGTCCGGCTGCGGACTGAAAGGCCCGCTTTACTTCCCGCCGGAAGAGCCTGCCGCCGCGAAAAGCGTCCCTGCCGCAGAGCAGTCTGCGGTGCAGACTGACAACGCTGAGACCGGCAAAACGCAAAAATGATCACCGGATAATCCCGGTTACTGAGGCGCAAACAGGATCTGAACATGCAGTTCACCAAAATGCACGGCCTGGGTAATGATTTTATGGTGGTGGACGCCGTCACCCAGAATATCTATTTTTCTCCGGAGCTTATCTGCCGTCTGGCAGACCGGCACACCGGTGTCGGCTTTGATCAGCTGCTGGTGGTGGAAGCCCCCTATGACCCGGAACTGGATTTTCACTACCGCATCTTTAACGCTGACGGCAGTGAAGTGGCGCAGTGCGGCAATGGCGCACGCTGTTTTGCCCGGTTTGTCCGCCTGAAGGGGCTGACCAACAAGCGGGATATCCGTGTCAGCACGCAATCCGGGCGCATGGTGCTCACGATCGCCGATGATGATAATGTCCGCGTGAACATGGGCGTGCCGGTGTTTGAACCGGCGCTGGTACCGTTCCGCGCGGTCAAAGAAGAGAAAACCTATATTATCCGCGCTGCGGAACGCACTGTTCTGTGTGGTGTGGTGTCGATGGGCAATCCGCATTGTGTTATCCAGGTGGAGAGCACGGAAACCGCGGAAGTTGAGGTTATCGGCCCTGTTCTGGAAAGCCACGAGCGTTTCCCGGAGCGGGCAAACATCGGCTTTATGCAGATCCTGTCGCGTGACCATATCCGTCTGCGGGTGTATGAGCGCGGTGTCGGTGAAACACAGGCCTGCGGCAGCGGTGCCTGCGCGGCGGTCTCTGTCGGGATACGCCAGGGGTTGCTGGCAGAGAATGTACAGGTGGATTTACCCGGCGGCACTCTGTTTATCAGCTGGGAAGGGGAGGGAAAACCCTTGTTTATGACCGGCCCGGCCACGCATGTATATGATGGTGTTATCCATCTTTAATCATCATAAAGAGGATAAATAGCAATGGACAGTCAACAGGATACCGCAGTATTCGCCGCCCCCGGAGAGCCGGATGATGCGGCAGTGCTGGCGTATCTGAAAGCACATCCGGATTTTTTCATCCGCAATGCCGCGCAGCTCACTGAGATGACCATCCCGCACCCGGTAAAAGGTGCGATCTCTCTGGTGGAATGGCAGCTCGGACGCCAGCGTGAGCGGATCGGCACACTGACCGGTGATCTGATGCAGCTGATGATACAGGCCCGCGAAAATGAACACCTGTTTTCACGTCTGCTGAAACTGCTGGCATCACTGTCCGCTGCCACTTCTCTTGATGATTTTTCCGAACGCCTGAATCAGTGGGCGAAAGGGCTGAAACTCAGTCATGCCAAAATCCGTCTGTTTACCGACAGCTGGCGGCTGGGCGCACCATTCCGTCATCAGGATCTGGCCTTGTCCCGCGCACACTTTGAAACTATCCGCCTTTCCCGTTTCGGGGATCACAACCATTATCTCGGGCAGCTGACGGCCCCTGAAATTCAGCTGCTGCTGCCGGACAGTGCATTTATCGGCTCAGCGGCGGTATCGCTGCTGGGCGGACAGCATGATCTCGGTGTGGTGATTTTTGTCAGCCGTGACAAGCAGCACTATCAGAAGGATATGGGCACCGCCATGCTGGAACATATCGCGTATTTCCTGCCGCAGCTGCTGCAACGCTGGGTGGAACTGGCATGACAGACAGCACGGCGGATGATCTGCTGGTCACGGCAGAGCAGTTTCTGCAGTATCTGCGGGTGGAGCGCCGGTTAAGTCCGGTCACGATTACCAATTACCGCCGTCAGCTCACCGCGCTGGCGGACATGATGGTCAGCAGCAAACTCCGCAGCTGGGCGCAGCTGGAACCGGCAACCGTGCGGATGCTGGCCGCGAAAAGCCGCCGCAACGGGCTGCAGCCCGCCAGTCTGGCGCTGCGTCTTTCCGCCCTGCGCTCCTTTCTTGACTGGCAGGTCAGTAACGGCCTGCTGCCCGCCAATCCGGCGAAAGCGGTCAGCGCCCCGAAACAGGGACGGCATCTGCCGAAAAATATGGATGTGGATGACATTGCCCGGCTGATGGATATCAGCAGTAATGATCCGCTGACAGTGCGTGACCGTACCATGCTGGAAGTGATGTATGGTGCGGGGCTGCGTTTATCTGAACTGGTCGGGCTGAATACCGGGGATTTTGATCTGGCCACCGGTGAAGTACGGGTGCTGGGGAAGGGCAGCAAAGAGCGCAAAGTGCCGCTCGGCAAAACAGCGGTGTCTTGTCTGGAACGCTGGCTGCCGCTGCGTGAACTGTATGACCCGGAAGACCGGGCCGTATTTATCTCCACCAAAAGCGGTAAGCGGATCTCAGCGCGTAATGTGCAGAAACGGTTTGAATACTGGGGTCTGCATCAGGGGCTGAACAGCCATCTGAACCCGCATAAGCTGCGCCACTCCTTTGCGACACACATTCTGGAATCCAGCGGCGACCTGCGCGCCGTGCAGGAATTGCTGGGGCATGCTAATCTGTCCACCACGCAAATCTATACCCATCTGGATTTTCAGCATCTTGCCAATGTGTATGATGTTGCACATCCGCGGGCCAAACGAGGAAAACCGTAATGCGTTTTTACCGCCCCCTTTCACCTGTCCGCGCCATGACGTTCGATCTTGACGATACGCTGTATGATAATCGTCCGGTGATGGATAAAACCGAGGAGGAGGTCATTGCGTTTATCCGTCAGTATGATCCGCGTTTCAGTGACTTACCGGCTGACTATATTAATGTGTTCCGTGACCGGATCCGCCGTCAGCAGCCGGCGATTTTCCATGATGTCAGCCGCTGGCGTCTGCTCTCCTGGCGCACCTTTTTCCTGCATTACGGCTATACCGCTGCCCGTGCTCAGGCCGGGGCGGATGCGGTGATGGCGCATTTTGCGCAGTGGCGCAGCCGTATTGATGTACCGCAGTCCACGCATGATACGCTGGCTGCACTGGCGGCAAAAATCCCGCTGGTGGCGATCACCAACGGCAATATGGAGCCGGAAAAATGCGGGCTGGCGGATTATTTTGCTTTTATTCTCAAAGCCGGTCCTGACGGGCGCGCCAAGCCGTTCTGCGATATGTACCGCACGGCGGCGCAGCGGCTGGCTCTCCCGGCAGAAAATATTCTGCATGTCGGTGATAACCTGAATACCGATGTGGAAGGTGCGCTGTGCAGCGGTATGCAGGCCTGCTGGATCAACCCCGGCGGACGCGATGTTTATCACGACCCGGAAACCCGCCTGCTGCCGCATATTGAAATTACACAGTTGGATTCTTTAACCGGACTGTTATAATTTTATCTGTATAAAAAACCAGTTCTTCCGGATCCGGCTGTCCGGAAGCCGCTTTTTCTTTCGCGGCGCTGCCGCACAAAACACTGATGGAAATTATGGACGTCTCTTATCTGCTTGAAAGCCTTAATGATAAACAGCGCGAAGCGGTGGCGGCTCCCCGCTCAAACATGCTGGTGCTGGCGGGTGCCGGTTCCGGAAAAACCCGGGTGCTGGTGCACCGTATCGCCTGGCTGCTGGCAGTGGAGAATGCGTCTCCGTTTTCCGTGATGTCAGTGACCTTTACCAACAAAGCGGCGGCGGAAATGCGCCACCGTATTGAAGAGCTGGTCGGCACCAGTGAGGGCGGGATGTGGATCGGGACGTTCCACGGCCTGGCACACCGCCTGTTGCGCGCGCATCATCTTGATGCCGGATTACCGCAGGATTTTCAGATCCTCGACAGTGACGACCAGATCCGCCTGATCCGCCGCCTGATCAAAGCCATGAATCTCGATGAAAAACAGTGGCCGGCCAAACAGGGCTGCTGGTATATCAACGGCAAAAAAGATGAGGGGCTGGGGCCTCAGCACGTGGAGAGCTACGGCAACCCGGTGGAAGCCACCTGGCTGCGGATCTACCAGGCGTATCAGGAAGCCTGTGACCGCGCCGGGCTGGTGGATTTCGCCGAACTGCTGCTGCGCGCACATGAACTGTGGCTCAACAAACCGGCGATTTTACAGCACTACCGCGACCGTTTTACCAATATCCTTGTGGACGAATTCCAGGACACCAACAGCATCCAGTACGCCTGGGTGCGTATGCTGGCGGGGGATACCGGCAAAGTGATGATTGTCGGTGATGATGATCAGTCTATCTACGGCTGGCGCGGGGCGCAGGTGGAAAACATCCAGCGCTTCCTGAAAGACTTCCCGGGCGCGACCACTATCCGCCTCGAACAGAACTACCGTTCCACCAACAATATCCTGAAAGCGGCAAACGCCCTGATCTCGCACAACAGCGACCGGCTGGGGAAAAACCTCTGGACGGACGGCGAGGATGGCGAACCTATCTCCCTGTATTGTGCCTTTAATGATCTGGATGAGGCGCGCTATGTGGTCGGACGCATCAAACAGTGGCATGAAAACGGCGGTGCGCTGGCGGACTGCGCGATTCTCTACCGCAGCAACGCCCAGTCCCGTTTACAGGAAGAGGCACTGTTGCAGGCCGCGCTGCCGTACCGTATTTACGGCGGTCAGCGCTTCTTCGAGCGCCAGGAAATCAAAGATGCACTCGCGTATCTGCGCCTGATTTCAAACCGTCACGACGATGCCGCATTTGAGCGCGTGGTGAACACCCCGACACGCGGGATCGGCGACCGCACCCTGGACGTGGTGCGTCAGACTGCCCGTGAGCGGGAACTGACCCTCTGGGAAAGCTGCGGTGTGCTGCTGGAAGAAAAAGCACTGGCGGGACGCGCTGCCTCCGCGCTGGGACGTTTCCTCGAACTGATCAATCTGCTGGCACAGGAAACCGATGGCATGCCGCTGCATGTGCAGACTGACCGCGTGATCCGCGATTCCGGTCTTCGGGCACACTACGAGCAGGAAAAAGGGGAAAAAGCCCAGGCGCGGATCGAAAACTTAGAGGAACTGGTGACCGCAACCAACCAGTTCAGCTATCAGGATGCTGATGAAGGGCTGACGCCGTTACAGGCATTTCTGTCCCACGCCGCGCTGGAATCCGGCGAAGGTCAGGCGGATCGCTATCAGGATGCCGTCCAGCTGATGACACTGCACTCCGCCAAAGGGCTGGAGTTTCCGCAGGTCTTTATCGTCGGGGTGGAAGAGGGCATGTTCCCGGGTATGATGTCGATGGAGGAGAGCGGTCGTCTGGAAGAGGAGCGGCGGCTGGCTTATGTCGGCGTGACCCGCGCCATGCAGAAGCTGACCCTGACCTATGCCGAAACCCGCCGTCTGTACGGTAAAGAAGTGTATCACCGGCCATCCCGTTTTATCGGTGAGTTGCCGCCGGAGTGTGTGGAGGAAGTGCGCCTGCGTGCCGCCGTATCCCGCCCGGTCAACCATCAGCGGCTCGGCACACCGATCACCGCCAATGACAGCGGCTATACCCTCGGGCAGCGTGTCCGTCATCCGAAATTCGGCGAGGGCACCATCATCAATATGGAAGGCAACGGTGAGCATACCCGCTTACAGATAGCTTTCCAGGGTGAAGGGATCAAATGGCTGGTGGCCTCCTACGCCAAACTGGAAAAACCCTGATTTCCCGCAGAGTAAAGTGTTAACCGGGGAATAACCGGTTGACACTATTTTTCATCTGCGCATAACATGCGCACACTTTTTCTTTTCCTTTCGTTTCCGGAGGCCGCACACCATGCTGAGCGCATTTAAAGTTGATAATAAGCGTTTGCAACGTCTTGATTTAGAAGAGGGCGACGCCCTGACAGATGCGCTGTGGGTGGATATTTCGGAACCGGAAGAGCATGAACGGCAGCTGATCCAGACGCAGTTCAACCAGGAACTGGCAACCAGCCCGGAACTGGACGATATCGAAGCCTCCGCACGTTTCTTTGAGGACGATGACGGGCTTCACGTCCACTCCTTTTTCTATTACGAAGATGCGGACGACCACGCCGGAAACTCCACTGTGGCATTTACCCTGCGTGACGGGCGCTTATACACGCTGCGCGAGCGGGAACTGCCTGCTTTCCGCCTCTATCGCATGCGTGCCCGTAAACAGACCATGCAGGACGGCAACGGTTACGAAATCCTGCTGGATCTGTTTGAAACCAAAATCGAGCAGCTCGCGGATGAAATCGAAAACATCTACAGTCATCTGGAAACGCTCAGCCGGGCGATTATGAAAGGCAAACAGGATGATGAGTTTGATAAAGCGCTGTCTGCCCTGGCCGAGCAGGAAGATATCGGCTGGAAAGTCCGTCTGTGTCTGATGGATACCCAGCGTGCGCTGAACTTCCTGGTCCGCCGTACCCGTCTGCCGGCCAATCAGCTGGAGCAGGCGCGTGAGATCCTGCGCGATATCGAATCCCTGCTGCCGCACAATGAATCCCTGTTCCAGAAAGTGAACTTCCTGATGCAGGCGGCAATGGGTTTTATCAATATCGAACAAAGCCGCATTATCAAAATCTTCTCCGTTGTTTCCGTAGTATTCCTGCCGCCGACACTGGTGGCATCGAGTTACGGGATGAACTTCAAATTTATGCCGGAACTGGACTGGTCGCTGGGGTATCCCGCTGCGATCGGGGTGATGGTTGCCGCTGCACTCGCGCCGTATCTTTATTTCAAACGCAAGAACTGGCTGTAACAGCCTTCCTCAGAAAAACGTGAATTCAATGCCCTTTGCAATCAGCATGTAAAGGGCGGTCCAGACCCCGGCGGACAGCAGACAGGTCACCAGCACGCGGGTTTGTGTAAAACGCAGCAATCCGGCCGCCATCGGGATCAGATAGCGCAGCACCGCAATAAACCGTGAGGTAAACAGGATCAGCAGCCCGCTGGTCTGAAGCCGTGCCTGGGCTTTGCCGAGGGCGGTTTTATATTTCGCCATCAGCCCCGGAAAATAGTTGCGGGTGATAATCAGACGCCCGAGATAATACGAAATCATCGAACCACAAGCGGCACCCAGCGTAATTACCAGCCAGATAATCACCACCGGAACGACCGGAAATGCCAGCGTCACCACCGTCATCAGCATGACCGAGGCGGGCGGCAGGACGGAAGAGAGAATAATCGTGGATTTGCTCAGGGCGATAACAAACAAAATGGCCAGCAGCCAGAGCGGGTGGCCGTGCAGTACCGCCAGATGATGCGTGATCCAGTCCATCGTTATCCTCCCGGTGACAGCACCGGCACATCCGGCGCTGTCTCACAGGATATCACGCTTTTTTGTAGCGGTGGCGCTGGGTGTACAGCGCATCCAGGGTAAAGACAATCAGTCCCGCCCAGATAAAGGCGAAAGTGATCAGCCGTTCGGCGGAAATGGCCTCGCCATACGCGGTGGTCGCCAGCACAAACATCAGGGTCGGGCCGATGTACTGGAAGAAGCCGAGCGTGGAGAGACGCAGATGGTTAGCGGCCTCAGTAAACAGCAGCAGCGGCACGGTGGTGATAATCCCGGCGGCAATCAGCAGCAGATTCAGGGTCAGGCTGTTCATGGTCATATTGCTGGTAGCGCTGTTGGCGAAGAAAAGCAGATAAATACCGGCAACCGGCAGCAGCCACAGGGTTTCCACCAGCATACCGGCCTGGGCATCCACCCCCAGCTTTTTACGCAGCAGACCATACAGACCGAATGTCATGGCCAGACTCAGCCCGATCACCGGCACGGTGCCGAACTGCCAGAGCTGGATCAGCACGCCGGTAAAGGCGAGACACACCGCAAACCATTGCAGGCGGCGGAAACGCTCACCGAGAAAGAGCATCCCGAACAGAACGTTTACCAGCGGGTTAATAAAATACCCGAGACTCGCTTCCAGCATATGGTTGTGGTTTACCGCCCAGATATAGATCAGCCAGTTTGAGGCGATGATACAGGCGGTCAGCGCGAGGATCATGATTTTCTTCGGCTGGCGGATAATCTGGCGGATACGCGGCCACTGGCGTGACACGGTGATCAGCAGGATCATAAAAAAGAATGACCAGATAATCCGGTGTGTCAGGATCTCATCCGCAGGCACCTGTTGGATCAGTTTGAAATACACCGGGGCAATACCCCAGATAAAGTAAGCGCCGAGAGCACAAAGGACGCCTTTTACGGTCTGTTGCTGGCTCATGATAGTCCAAGTCTGAAAGAAAAAAGAAAAGAAGATACCTGCCGGAGCGATCACTTTCGCAGTGCAATCACATCACATTGAAATTATATAGTTACAACGTGATTAATCACGTCATTAATTAATTATTCGTAAAATGTGATCGCCTGCGATACGCCGGATGGCGGCAAAGACGTTAAAAAGATGTGAAAGTGTAACGCGCATCACAAAATTACACCAGCAGCTGTGCGCAAAAAAACTCAGCACCGACCGAATATTATCACCGTCCGTGCGGATAGTCTGTTATCTGATGGCAAACTGAGCTAGCATAGAAGCATCTTTTTACCGGCAGAATGCACTGCCCGGATTTCTGTTTCACCTGAGGAGCTGCGTGTCTACCGCCGAAGTCATCAATACCCTGCCCGACGCTGACGCTATCCTGCGCCAGGTCTTTGGTTATCAGCAATTTCGTGCCGGACAGTCCGATATTATCGGTACCGTCACCGGCGGACGCGATTGTCTGGTGGTCATGCCGACGGGCGGCGGAAAATCACTGTGTTATCAGATTCCGGCACTGATGCTGCCGGGGCTGACAGTGGTGGTGTCACCGCTGATTTCCCTGATGAAAGATCAGGTCGATCAGCTGCGCCTGCTGGGGGTGGAAGCCGGTTATCTGAACTCGGCGCAGACCCCGCAGGAACAGCAGAAGGTATTGGAAGGCTGTCACAATAACCGCATCAAACTGCTGTATGTGGCACCGGAACGCCTGCTGATGGGCAGCTTTATCCGTCAGTTACAGCAGTGGCAGCCGTCGTTGCTGGCGGTGGATGAAGCGCACTGTATCTCTCAGTGGGGGCACGATTTCCGGCCGGAATACTGCGCGATAGGCGAGCTTCGCCAGCATCTGCCGGGTGTGCCGGTGATTGCCCTGACAGCCACCGCCGATAACACCACGCGCTCTGATATCTGCTCGCGGCTGTGCCTCAGTGATCCGCTGATCCACATCAGCAGCTTTGACCGCCCGAATATCCGCTACACGCTGGTGGAAAAATATAAAGCATTTGATCAGCTGTGGATGTTTGTCCGTGGTCAGAAAGGCCAGTGCGGCATTATTTACTGTAACAGCCGTAATAAAGTGGAAGATGTCGCCGCCCGTCTGCAAAAACGCGGGCTGAGTGTCGCGGCCTATCATGCCGGCCTGGATAATTCACAGCGTGAATGGGTTCAGGATGCCTTCCTCAAAGATAACTTACAGGTTGTGGTTGCCACGGTGGCGTTCGGGATGGGAATCAACAAATCCAACGTCCGGTTTGTCGCGCACTTCGATATCCCGCGCAATATTGAATCCTATTACCAGGAAACCGGCCGTGCCGGACGTGACGGGGTCAGTGCGGAAGCGGTTCTGTTTTATGACCCGGCGGATATGGCGTGGCTGCGCCGCTGTCTGGATGAAAAACCGTCCGGGCCGCAGAAAGATATCGAACAGCACAAGCTGAATGCCATGGGCGCGTTTGCCCAGGCGCAGACCTGCCGCCGTCTGGTATTGCTGAATTACTTCGGCGAGAACCGCCAGACACCGTGCGGCAACTGCGATATCTGTCTGGATCCGCCGAAACAGTATGACGGGCTGGTTGAGGCGCAGCAGGCGCTGTCCTGCATTTACCGCGCCGGGCAGCGTTTTGGTCTGGGGTATGTTGTGGATGTGCTGCGCGGCTCGAATAACCAGCGGATCCGTGAATACGGACACGACAAACTCGCGGTTTACGGCATCGGCAAAGACAAAAGCCAGGAACACTGGGTGAGTGTGCTGCGTCAGCTGATCCACTTAGGGCTGATAACGCAAAACATTGCCAATTATTCTGCGTTACAATTAACCGAATCCGCCCGCCCGGTTCTGCGCGGCGAGGTGCCGCTGCAACTCGCGGTGCCGAGGATCCAGAATATCAAGCCGCGTCAGACTGCCCGCAGTTACGGCGGTAATTACGATAAAAAACTGTTCGCAAAACTGCGTAAACTGCGCAAATCCATTGCGGATGAGGAAAATATTCCGCCGTTTGTGGTGTTTAACGATGCCACACTCATTGAAATGGCGGAACAATGCCCGGTCAGGGCAAATGATTTACTCTTGATAAATGGCGTCGGAGAGCGGAAACTGGAACGATTCGGCGATGCATTTATGGCCCTTATCCGCGAACATCTCACCGGATTTGACGACTAAAGGAGCACCCTATGCTGCCACCGGATACCCTGAAAGCAAGCTGGCTGGAACGCGAAGCGGAATATTCTGCCTTTGTGAACGGCCCGTTACTTGATTTCTGGAACCGGCGGGATGAGCGGACATTTCAGGGCACGGATGATGTCACTATCCGCTATGTGCAGTTTACTGATCCTGCCCATGACAAAGTGCTGGTGATCAGTTCCGGGCGCAGCGAAAGTTACGTCAAATATCCGGAAGTGCTGTACGATTTTTTCCACCTCGGTTTTGATGTCTTTATTATGGATCACCGGGGGCAGGGGCTTTCCGGGCGGATGCTGGATGATCCGCAAAAAGGCCATGTCGAGCGTTTTGACGACTATATTGATGATTTTTCTCAGTTCACCGGCATCGCGCTGGCGGAGAAAAATTACGCTTACCGCTATGCACTGGCACACTCGATGGGCGGTGCGATACTGAGCGGTTATCTGTTACGTGAGCCGGACACCTTCCGTGCTGCGGTATTATGTGCCCCGATGTTCGGCATCAATTTACCGATGCCGATGTGGCTGGCGAATATGATTGTGAACCGGGCCGATAAACGGCCGTCGGAACGCAATGAGTATGCGGTATCAACCGGGAAGTGGCAGCCGTTGCCGTTTTTAATCAACATGCTGACCCACAGTTACCCGCGGTACCGGCGTTACCTGCGCTGTTATGCTGACTATCCTGCTTTACGTCTCGGCGGACCCACGTATCACTGGTTACGCGAAAGCATTGATATCGGGCAGAAAATAATTGCGCAGGCGGGAGAGATAAACACCCCGCTGATGGTGCTGATGGCATCAGAAGATAAGGTGGTGGACAATCGGGAGTTGCTGGCTTTCTGCGAAAACCGCCGTAAAGCCCGGACAGGACAAGAAGAAGAACATATGCCTCTGACGTTTGAGGGAGCTTATCACGAGATCCTGTTCGAAGAAGACGCATTGCGCGCTGTCGCGCTCAATGCGATTTGTCATTTTTTCGGACTCCACTAATCAATTTTCAGGAATTTGCATATGTATCATGTGGTTGCTTCAGATTTAGACGGAACGTTATTATCACCTGCCCACAGTTTAACCCCCTACACCAAGGAAACCCTCCGCCTGCTGACCATCAATAAAGGCGTGCATTTTGTGTTTGCCACCGGCCGCCATCATGTGGATGTGGCGCAGATCCGTGATGCGCTGGGGATTGATGCGTTTATGATCACCTCCAACGGCGCGCGGGTGCACAACACCAAAGGCGAACTGGTATTCAGTCATGATGTGGACCCGGATGTCGTCCGCGAGTTGTGTCTGATGGAGTTTGATAATCCGGATATCCTCACCAACTATTACCGGGGTGACGGCTGGATGATCAACAGAGAAAGTCCTGAACAAAAAGAGTTTTTCCAGGAATCTGTTTTTATGTATGAACTGTTTGACCGCAATGATTTTCCGGTTGATCAGGTCTGTAAAGTCTACTTCACCTGTGATGACCACGAGAAACTTGTCGCGCTGGAAGCCAAAATCCGTGTGCGTTTCGGTAACAGAGTGAATGTCAGTTTCTCGCTGCGCAGTTGTCTGGAAGTGATGGCCGGGGGCGTTTCAAAAGGTGAGGCACTGCAACAGGTTGCAGAATCACTGGGTTACCGTCTGAATGATTGCATTGCTTTCGGTGACGGCATGAATGACCGCGAAATGCTGGAAATGGCCGGAAAAGGCTGCATTATGGCGGGAGCGCATCAGCGTCTGAAAGATATTCTGCCGGAAATGGAAGTGATTGGCTCTAATGCGGATGACGCGGTTGCTCATTATCTGCGCCGGTTATATCAGCAGTAAGTTTTATATTCAGATCAACAAAAGGGCGCCGGAAAATAAATCCGGCGGTTTTTTTGTTTCTGAGTGTATTATCAGGAAAATGCCAGGAACGGCGACACACAGAGCAGCAACCCGGTAAAAATAATCAGATACAGGGAGATGCCTTTATATTTATGCAGCACCGGGACTTTATAAACCAGATAAGCAGGAATCAGGCAACCGACCATCCCGAAAATCGGACTGCATATTGAGGTAAAGCTCAGCACCGGTGCGTTGAGAATAATGGCGCCCCAGGCCAGCAGCACCGCAAATACCATAATGCCGTATTTCACGAGGGTTTCATTAATCCATTCAGCAGGCATTATGCGCTGCAGAATATTCATCACAATCCCTTGCGTGGCTTCGCGGAACCCGAGATATACCCCGAAAAATGCCGTCATAACCGCAAAAATATTCAGCATCACGCTGACCACTGTTACCCAGCCGCCGGGGAAGAATTTAGCGGCGATTGCCAGCGCGGAAATATTCTGCTGATAAGCTTTAACCGCCTCGTCATGACCCATTGCCAGGGTAAAGGAAACGGCATAGAAAAAGACAGTACAGAACAGGATAATAAAGGCGATATTCATTGCCCGCAGGGCTTTAAAGCGGGCCACTTCCCGGTTTACATTCTGATTACGGAATGAAATGACCATCGGGCTGAGAGTCTGAATAAACAGAATGGATGTCAGGGTAAACGGCAGTGTAATAACCGCTTCTTTAATTAAACGGCCGGCAGGCGGCAGTGAGCCGATATTATACAGGTGCCACATGCCCACCATCGATATACCGAGTGCGGCGACAATAAACAGTTTGGTCAGTACCATAAAACCGGATAGCTTAAATAACAGCTTTTCGCCGCGTGAAGAAATAGCAACCAGCAGACAAATCAAAATTAATCCGTACCACGGGCTGTCGGATAATAATCCTTCTGTCACACCGAAAGTCCGGAAATAAGACGCACTGTCATTTGTGATGGCGGTGGAATAAACAAACATCCAGATCACCAGCATAATAAAATACAGCGCCCCGAGTAAAATTCCCCAGTTTTTACCGAGATAACCGGTAATCACACCCGGGTAGTCTTTACATTCCGGGGATTCCGCGAGGGTGTTAATAAATAACCGCTGGAACAGATACATGGCGGGATAGCCGATAACGGAGGACAGCAGGAAAACCCATAACCCCATCAGACCGACCTGAACCGGTAAGAAAACAATACCCGCGCCGATAGCCATCCCGATGCTCATAATAACCCAGCCGATGTCAGTACCATCAAATTTGGTCGCTGCCCGCCACTGTTCTTCACTCATTCCTGCATTTGCCGCTGCGGAACGTGTTGTATTTATCGCCATAAATAACATCCTTAATGTTTAAATCTTAAACAATGTTGTTCTTAACGGGTGCGATTTAAACAACGTATCGTGTAATAACGTTTTATTATCAGCAGGCTTATTTTTTTAATGTCGTTATCATAAAGGATGCAGATCAGAAAAAATAATGCTTTTCCGGGAGGAAAAATGGCATTCCGGGAGAAAAATATTCTCCCGGACAGTAATAATCATGATTAAACGTGGTCTGAAGCAAACGGCACAATCATTAATATTGCTTATTACGTATAAATTTACGTGAAGAAGTGATTTTATAAAAAATGAGAGCCCGGTGGCATACGTGATATTGTCCCCCGGAAATGAACAAAGTGTGAACTGCTCCTGTCGTCTCTCCGGGTCGGTTCTGTGATATCACAACGCCCCTGATTTCCGTGACGGGTTACGGCCCGACAGATTTTTTGTGCCGCTGCGCAGAATATTCCCCACCATATCCACCCGTGCTTCAAACGGCGGGAACGGCAGGATGATATTGTTTTCCGCGAAGCTGCGCAGGATATTTTGGTGGATCTCATGACGCGCCGGCAGGCGGTGCCCCATTTCAGCGGCGTAGGCGCGCAGTTCAAAGATCTGAATACCCTGTTGTAAATCAACCAGGTAAGCTTCCGGGTTTGGTGTGTCCAGAATCATTGC
This sequence comes from Morganella morganii H1r, assembly GCF_000633515.1. GTDB lineage: Bacteria > Pseudomonadota > Gammaproteobacteria > Enterobacterales > Enterobacteriaceae > Morganella > Morganella morganii_B. The sequence goes on from NZ_AYMP01000035.1 coordinate 57,219, forward strand.
CGAGTCCTGTGCCGCCATCAGCAGCAGAATGGTGACCTGCTCCGGATTGGCTTCCGCCGGGACCGGGATGGTCAGGACGATACGGGTGACGGTATCCGAGAGCGACCAGTTGATAAACTGCTCGGTAATAAAGGCTTTGTTCGGAACGATAATCTCTTTGCGGTCCCAGTCTGTCAGCGTGGTGGCGCGGGTGTTGATGCGCGTGATGCTGCCGGTCAGGTCACGGATAGTCACGGTATCGCCGATACGGATCGGTTTTTCGAACAGGATCATCAGGCCGGAAACAATGTTGGCGAAAATCTCCTGTAAACCAAAGCCCAGCCCGACCCCCATTGCGGTAACAAACCACTGCATTTTCGACCATTCAATGCCGATCAGTGAGAAGCCGATAATCCCGCCGACCAGTGTGATCGCGTATTTGGTCAGCGTAGTGATGGCGTAACCGGTACCGGGGGTCAGATCCAGATGCTGTAACAGCGCCAGCTCCAGCAGTGCAGGGAGGTTCCGCACCAGCTGCGTGGTGATGATAATGACCAGAATGGCGACAAAAACCGAGTTGAGTGTGATGGGCTGGAGGGTATCCACGCCGTTAATGCTGCTGCTGACATCCCACAAGCGGATATTTTCCATAAAGGAGAAGGCGGTGTGCAGTTCAGACCAGAGCAGAATACAGGATACCAGGGCAATCATGGTCAGAATGGAGCGGACCAGCCCGACTGACTGCGCACTGATAGTATCGAGGTCAATGACCTGTTCTTCAATATCAATCACACCTTCCGCGCTGTTGGCATTGCTGTTGACGCCGCTGTCATCATCACTTTTTGCCCGCTGGGCCAGGATTTCAGCACGGCGCTGTTTGGCGCGTTCAAAGGCGATACGACGGCGCTGGATCAGCATCCAGCGGGTGATGATGTTATAGATCACCAGCAGCATAAACCAGATGGCGACCGAGGTTTCCAGGCGGCCGAGCAGCGCCTGTGAGGTCGCGAGATAGCCGAGCAGAGCGGCAATCGCTGCCACAACCGGTGCCAGCAGGAGCAGCCACCACATCCCTTTGCTGACGGCATTGTCGCCGCTGCCGTGGCGGTCAAGATAGAGCGGAACCCCCGCACGGCGCAGGCTGCTGGTAATGATAAACAGCGCGGCACACAGCAGCAGGAAGCAGAGGCGGCCGAGTGTCGGGGCAAACTCCCGGTCATTGAAATATTCAAAGGTGGTCATTGCCATCATCAGCGGCACAATGACAAAAATAGAAAGCTGATAGAAACGCATTGCCCGTTTAACGCGGGCTTCCGGCCAGCGGAACTGTGCGATAAACAGCCCGTTAGGCCGGGCAAAGGTCGCACAGAACATAAACAGCCACAGCACCGGTGTGGTGGCGCTGACACCGTCACCGATCGCTTTTGCCATCGGGTACTGCCAGGCATTCTGTAACCCGTAGCCGATAGCGGACCACAGTACCGGCAGCGGCAGAGAGACAAGCACAGACCAGAACAGGGTGCGCAGGGTGATAGAGAAGCGATCCAGTGTCACTTTGCCGATGCGCTGACTGGTTCTGTCCAGAAATGCCTGATAATGGCGGCGGTAGTTCAGGCCGAAAATCGCCAGCAGCAGGGTGCTGATAATATAGAGTGAAATCTCTTTGTTCTGCCACGAGAACATGGTTTTAAATGCACCGCCGAGCTGCGCCAGGGTATCCAGTGACAGCAGTTTGGTCAGGCTGGTCAGTACCTCAATCGGGTAATTGAGGTAAACCGGTGTGGCATCCGCCACCCAGAACAGATAGCGGTGGGTGTCGTCGCGGACTTCAATCAGCACATCACTGAGCTGACTGGTGGTTACTTTGAGCTTGGTCAGCTCCAGAATTTCGGTATCGTAACCGGAGAGCAGGGAGCCGAGCAGCTCTTTACGGTTCTGGATCAGCTGCTGGTAGAGCGAGGCCTGATCCGCCGGGAGAGCGGCTGTCTGTGACGTATCCGGTTCATTATTATTACCGGACAAGGCATCTAGCATATTTTCATATTTCAGACGCTCAACACGCAGGTCTGTGATCTCTTTATCCAGCTGCTGTGGTTTCGGCATATCCGGCAGGCGGCTGAGCTGGGCGCGCAGGGCTTCTCCCAGTGCGGTTGAGCCGTTCAGCCATTGTGCCTGCTCCTGAATGGTGCTGAGCACCTGGCGGGCTTTCTGGATATCGGTCGCCGCCTGGCGCTGCATCTCCCCGATATCACTCATGTGCGCGGCCTGATCATTCAGTACCTGCGACAGCTCGCGGTTGATATCAATCTGTTCTTTCAGGTACGGCGGTAAATCACCGGCCTGTTCGGCCAGCATTTCGGTGCGCTCCAGCGCCAGTTCCGCTTTCTGCTGACGTTTGCCGTTAAGCACACTGCGCAGCTGCTGAAGTTCGAGATCCAGCCGCTGATAGCGTTTACGCAGCAGTTCGAGGCGGATACGGGTCAGTTCCTGGCGGTTATTGGCAGAAAGTTGTGCCAGTTCCAGCTCATTGACCGTTGCCTTACGCGCCCGGACTTCTGCGGCGGCCAGCGTGGCCTGAGCCTCGGCAAGCGGGGTCAGCGGGGTTGCCAGTCCCTGCTGGCGGGAGGTGGCTTCATTCAGGAGACGGCGGGCTTCAGACTGCTGCTGGGGCAGGAGAGTCAGGGAATCGCTGATTTCGCGGTTTTTGTCCTGCTCCTGCTGTAACAGCCGTCCCTGCTCCAGCAGTTGTCCGCTGAGCTGAATAACCTGCTGCTCAAGATCGCTGATAGGGCGGGCGGTCAGAATTTTGGCCGGGGAATCACTCTCTTCCAGCAACTGCTGGCGTAACGCCCTGACCAGCTTCGGGAAGTTATCGATGGTGTCCTGATAGCTCTGTGCCCGTTCATTTGCGGCTTTGCTGTCTGCCAGCCAGTTCAGGGTCGCCTGTAACGCCTGCGCCATCTCAATATCTTTCGGATCTTTGCTGTTCTCAATCCGCTTCAGTTCCTGGCGGATTAGCGGCTCGTTAATATCCGATGCCGCATATACCGCTGTCAGCGGGGAGAAAAGAAAAACCGCCAGTAAAAATGAGATAATCAGGCGCACAGGGGAGAGTCCTCAGTGAGTGGCAGCAGTGTCCGGTTGTGACGGACTTACAGGGCTTTCTTCCGCGCAGGCGGCATCATCTGCGGTGATGCGGGTGGCCAGCAGTTCACCCATGCGGGTGGAAACGCCGTTTGCCAGTGCGCTGTTCAGTGCAACGGTATCCGCCGGGAACAGGTTGATCACGGTGGAGCCGAGCTTAAAGCGTCCCATCTCTTCGCCTTTTTTCAGGTTTACCGCACAGACACTGTCGTGTGCCGGGTAAGTCCAGCGGCGGACAATCCCTTCACGCGGCGGTGTGACCATACCGCACCAGACGGTTTCCATACTGCCGACAATTGTGGCACCGACAAGAATCTGTACCATCGGGCCGAAATCCGTGTCAAACACACAGATCAGACGCTCGTTACGGGCGAACAGATTCGGCACATTGGCGGCGGTCAGCGGGTTAACGGAGAACAGATCGCCCGGGACATAGATCATTTCGCGCAGATGACCGTCACACGGCATATGCACGCGGTGGTAGTCACGCGGAGATAAGTAAGTGGTGACAAACTGCCCGTTGCGGAACAGATCCGCCAGCTGCCAGTTTCCGGCGAGCAGGGCTTCCAGGGTGTAGTTATGCCCTTTGGCCTGTAAAATCTGATCGTCACGGATAAGCCCCAGCTGACTGATGGTGCCGTCAGCCGGCAGTGCCAGGGTGTCGCTGCCCTGTACGACCGGGCGGACTTCCTCTTTCAGCGCGCGGATAAAAAACTCATTGAAGGTACTGTAAGCGATAAATTCGCTCTCTTTCGCTTCCTGCATATCCACTTTGTAGGCTTTGGCGAATGCTTTGATCGCCAGCTGTGTCAGCCAGCCAAGTTTTTTGTTGGCAAAGCGGCCCGCCAGCTGAGTAAGACACTGTTTAGGCAGCAAATATTGTAATTTTATTTTAAGAGTATCCAGCACATCGACCTCTGGTATTGTTTGTTATCTGCCGGTTTTTCCGGCGAATTCTGAACAAAAGGGGGCTATTGTACCTGTGCTTATTGCGCTTGTCAGTCTTCACCGGCCGTAAAATTACGGCGTGGCTTGACCTGTGCCATACTTTCCAGAATGCGGTGATAATTTTCAAAGCGTTCCGCACTGATTTCGCCGTTCTCCACAGCTTCGCGCAGCGCACAGCCCGGGTCATCCCCGTGTTTGCAGTCACGGAATTTACAGCCGCCGAGATAATCGCGGAACTCCGTATATCCCTGAGTGACCTGCTCCGGTGTCAGGTGCCACAACCCGAATTCACGCACTCCCGGTGAGTCGATCACATCCCCGCCGTGCGGAAAATGATACAGCCGTGAGGCGGTGGTGGTGTGCTGACCCAGCCCGGAAACATCAGAAACGTTATTCACCAGGATATCGGCGTTTTCCGGCAGCAATGTATTGAGCAGGCTGGACTTTCCGACACCGGATTGTCCGGCGAAAATGGAAATACGTCCGGCAAGTGCCGCCGTCAGTGCATCAATCCCCTCGTTGGTGTGGCCGGATACTTCCAGCACACGGTACCCGATATTACGATATATATTCATTAAATCATTGACCAGGTCGCGGCTTTCGTCATTCAGCAGGTCAATTTTGTTGAGGACAATCAGCGGTTCCACACCGAGTGTTTCGCAGGCGACCAGATAGCGATCAATAATATTGAGTGATAATTCCGGTAAAATCGCGGAAACAATCACGATTTGGTTGATATTGGCGGCGATCGGTTTTAAACCGTCATAAAAATCCGGCCGGGTCAGTACCGATTCACGCTCATGTACCGCTTCAACAATGCCGTTAACACGGCCTTCCTCGTTATTCTGTAATGCAGCACGCCAGACCACACGGTCACCGGTGACCAGTGATTTGATGGTGCGGCGAAGGTTGCAGCGCTGTACCGAGCCGTCAGCGGCTTCAATATCCGCATGCTGCCCGAAGCGGCTGATTACCTGTCCTTCCTGAGTCTCACCGAACAGGCTGTCCTCAGGCTCCGGGCGGCTCTCTCTGCGCAGTTTGCGCTGCTGGTTTGCCTGAACACGCCGTACCTGACCTTTGGAAAGTTTTTGTTTAGCCAACGAAACCTCGTCTGTTTTGACACCACGTAAAGAAGAAAGTGCCCGCCGGGGTGACTCGCGGCAGGGCGGATTACGCGCTATGATACACCATTCATTTTACCCGTCATCATTCAATCCGTGTGAACAAAAAACAGGCGGACACTCAGGTAACTATAGGATACAACATGGCTAAAAGTGAACAGAACCTCATCTGGATTGATCTGGAAATGACCGGACTTGACCCGGAACGTGACCGGATTATCGAAATCGCCACCATTGTGACGGATGCAAACCTGAATATTCTGGCGGAAGGCCCGGTTCTGGCGGTACATCAGTCTGATGAACAGTTAGGTCTGATGGATGACTGGAATGTCCGCACACACGGTGCCAGCGGGTTAACTGAACGTGTCCGTGCCAGCACGTATTCTGATGCTCAGGCCGAGCAGGCGACTATCGCGTTTCTGGAACAGTGGGTGCCGCAGGGGGTTTCTCCTATCTGCGGCAACAGTGTCGGCCAGGATCGTCGCTTTCTGTTCCGTTATATGCCGGCTCTCGAGCAATATTTTCACTACCGTTACCTGGATGTCAGTACCCTGAAAGAGCTGGCCCGCCGCTGGAAGCCGGAAGTGCTGGACGGCTTCACCAAGAAAAACACCCATCAGGCGCTGGATGATATCCGCGAGTCAATTGCGGAACTGGCTTACTACCGCGAAACCTTTATCCGCCTGTGATAAAAAAAGGGTGGCTGATTTTCAGCCGCCGACCGGTTAATATGAGTTCAGGTTGCATGTTTTATAGCATATTTGCCGGTTTTATCGGCATCTGAACAAAAAAATTCATTTTTTCGTGCCGGAGGGCTTGCCAGAAAATGAATTTTTCGTATAATGCGCTCCCCGTACCGAGATAGATTTTCAATCGAAATCGGTGCGTGCAAATTGCAAAATATGCGGGAATAGCTCAGTTGGTAGAGCACGACCTTGCCAAGGTCGGGGTCGCGAGTTCGAGTCTCGTTTCCCGCTCCAATTTTGCAGATTGTCAGGTAATATACCGGTTGTGACGCGGGAATAGCTCAGTTGGTAGAGCACGACCTTGCCAAGGTCGGGGTCGCGAGTTCGAGTCTCGTTTCCCGCTCCAATTTTCAGATGGCCGGATATATACCGTTGTGATGCGGGAATAGCTCAGTTGGTAGAGCACGACCTTGCCAAGGTCGGGGTCGCGAGTTCGAGTCTCGTTTCCCGCTCCAATCTCTTTCTTCTCTTCAGTCCTCCCGAATATTAATTTCTGAATACTCCTTTGCGTGATTTCTGTTACCGGTTCTGCCGGGAAAACTGCTGTGCGGTGCAAATAATCATCAGTCACAGGTATCCGCAGCCCAAAACCGGTCACACTGAACTTTTGCTGATAATTTAATCTGTTAGATGACTTTTTTTCGTAAATGCAGGGAAAAGGCTTGCTAATCCCGGCGTGGTGAAATAGAATTTGCGCCCTCTCTGACGAAGGGCAGATGAACGATCACCAGCGGTGATTATTCAGACAGTGAAAGATTACCACCGGCACTTTCTGCACTATCTTTATGTCAGTTTCTGCTTTTCATCACCTTTCATGGGGTGATTAAGTCAAACAGGGGCAATTTTTTTGTCCGGATGTCATTTTTTATCCACAGCGCTGCGGGGCATGTTATTCATATCCCGGCGGTTCTGACACACTTTTCTGCACAGAGTTATCCACAGGCCGGTTTTGTCGGCTGAATCACAAAATCCCGCGAAATACCGAACGATAGTATATTTAATGTATTGATATTTATATGTTAATTTAATTTATGTGAATTGTGTGACAGCGCTCTTGTATTTTTTCTTCACATTGATAGGCAAGGTCTTTTTATATTATTCACAACACTGAACATTGTGGATAACTTAACGGGATGATGAGGCGGGATCAGGCATCGCGCGGCAAACCTTTGGAAATGGCGCGAATCAGGCGTTTTTGTTGTGAAGTCTGTATTTCAATACGTGATTCACCCCGTTTTGCATACTGACGGGCAACCGCCCAGCGGATATGCTCATCAAGCCAGTCAGCCAGTCCGGTTTTTTCTGTCAGCGCAATAATAATTTTATCTTCATACGGCGCGTTGCCGAGCGCGACACTGATATTTCTCAGCCAGCGCAGATACCCGATGCGCCGGATAGCCGAACCCTCTGTCACCCGCAGGAAGGTGGCTTCATCCCAGGCAAATAAATCCAGCAGTTCCGGCGTGTGCAGCCGCTTGCGCGGCGAGAAATCTGCCTCGTCTGTCAGTTGTGAAAAACGGTTCCACGGGCAGATAAGCTGGCAGTCATCACAGCCGTAAATACGGTTTCCCATCAGCGGGCGGAATTCTTCGGGGATAGCGCCCTCCAGCTCAATGGTGAGGTAGGAGATACAGCGGCGTGCATCGACAGTATAAGGTGCGACAATCGCCTGAGTCGGGCAGGTGGTCATACAGGCGACACAGCGGCCGCACTGTTCTTCCGCAGGCGTATCAACCGGCAGCGGCAGGTTGATCAGCAGTTCACCGAGGAAAAACCAGGAACCGGCTTCACGGTTTAAAATAAGTGAGTGCTTACCAACCCAGCCGAGACCGGCTTTAGCCGCCAACGGGCGTTCCAGTACCGGCGCTGAGTCGACAAACGGACGGTAACTGAGGGTATTTTCCTGAGTGAGTTCATCACACTCAGCCTGAATCCGCTCTCCCAGCTGTTTCAGACGCTGGCGCAGAAGCTTGTGATAATCACGCCCCAGCGCATAACGGCTGATATAACCCTGCTCCGGGTTTTGCAGTACAGCAGCAAAGGACGCTTTGGCCGGAAGGTAGTTCATCCGCACACTGATCACCCGCAGCGTGCCCGGCAGAAGTTCATGAGGGCGCGCGCGCATCATGCCGTGGCGTGCCATCCAGTCCATCTCTCCCTGATACCCCGCATCCAGCCACGCCTGCAGTTTCGGCTCTTCCGCGCTGAGATCTGTATCGCAGATACCGACCTGCTGAAAGCCGAGTTCGTGTCCCCATTGCTTTATCCGGGCGGCAAGCTGATGTAAATCAGGGTGAGTGCTCATTAGTGAGTGTTTACTTACATTGCAGGTGTGATGGTGAATGGTGCGGAGTTTATCACAGACCATCCGGCACAAAAACTGTGCATTATTGTCGTTTTTCTGCACGCCGTTATGCAGGTATATCACCGGAATGTGGTATGTTTAACGGATTACACGCTCAATTATTTCAATAAAATAACCTGTGACGACAACGAGAATGAAAGAACGTCTGTTTACGCTGGCAGATGAAGCTGCCACTGTCGCGCTCGGCCGTGCACTGGCACAGCAGAGTCAGCGCGGATTTGTCCTGCATCTTTTCGGCGATCTGGGCGCCGGAAAAACCACGTTCAGCCGGGGCTTCCTTCAGGCACTGGGGCATCCCGGCCATGTGAAAAGCCCGACTTACACCCTGGTCGAGCCGTATGAGCTTTCACCGCGCCCGGTCTATCACTTTGACCTGTACCGCCTGGCGGACCCGGAAGAACTTGAGTTTATGGGGATCCGCGATTATTTCGGGGAAAACACGGTTTGCCTGGTTGAATGGCCGCAAAAAGGGGCCGGTTTTCTGCCGGATGCAGATTTGGAATTGCACTTACGGTATGATGGTGAAGGACGGGAAGCCCGTTTTGCCGCCCTTTCGCCTTATGGTGAAGAACTCCTGGATAAGTTAGCGGAGATGTGAGGAATTACCGATAATGAATGCATATCTGACACGGAAATCTGATGTGGCTGCCGTTTCATGGCTGACGGCGCTGTTTTTCAGCGTGAGCCTGCTGTTCAGTGCAGCCGGACACGCAGCGTCCCTGACGGGCATCAATGTGAGCAACAACGGCTCTCAGGGCACATTACAGCTCAGTTTTGACGGCAAACCGCAATATAAACTGTTTCCGCTGCATGACCCTGAGCGTCTGGTGATCGACATCCGTCAGCCGCAGAAAATTACCGGTCTGCCGATCAATCTGAATAACGGGCTGATTAAAGTAGTCAGAGAGAGCCGTGCGCCGGATGCTCAGCATCAGCGTGTCGTGCTGGAACTGGCGGATAAAAACAGTTTCCGTGATGCTGCGGATAACAGCGGCCTGACCATCACGCTGACCGGCAAAAACAGTTATACCGCCGCCCCGGTGGCTGCCGCACAACCGGTCACCACCACAAGCGGTAAACCGCTGCGGATGAACAGCGGCAGTGCGGCTCCGGCAGCTGTCAACCCGGCCGCTGCACCGGCACAGGCAAAAATTCCGGTGGTCCCGACAGGCAAACTGCCGAAAAACAGCCGTCAGGTCGTGGTGGCGATTGATGCCGGTCACGGCGGGAAAGATCCCGGCGCCATCGGTCAGAACGGGCTGAAAGAGAAAAACGTCACTATCAGTATCGCCCGTAAGCTGGAAAAGCGCCTGAAAGATGACCCGATGTTTAAACCGGTACTGACCCGTGACGGCGATTATTTTATTTCGGTGGCCGGGCGCTCGGAAGTCGCGCGTAAATTCGGTGCCAATATGCTGGTGTCTATCCATGCGGATTCCGCACCAAACCGCACCGCGACCGGTTCATCCGTCTGGGTACTCTCCAACCGGCGGGCAAACAACGAATTAGGTAACTGGCTGGAACAGAGCGAGAAACAATCCGAACTGCTCGGCGGTGCCGGTGATGCACTGGCAAACGGTGCGGATCCGTATCTCAGCCAGGCGGTACTGGATTTGCAGTTCGGTAACTCCCAGCGTGTCGGTTATGCCGTGGCGCAGGACGTGATCCGTCAGCTGCGCCAGATAGGCAAAGTACACAAAGGCACGCCGGAGCACGCGAGCCTCGGGGTACTGCGTTCGCCGGATATTCCGTCCATTCTGGTGGAAACCGGCTTTATCAGTAACAGCACTGAAGAACAGCTGTTAGGATCCGATACTTACCAGGAACAGGTCGCTGCCGCGATCCACGGCGGATTACGCACATATTTTACCGCGAATCCGTTACAGGCAGCGCCGTCCAAATAACAGGAGAACGGGGGCAATTATGGCGATCCGGATTTTACCGCCGCAGCTGGCAAACCAGATAGCCGCAGGCGAAGTGGTTGAGCGCCCGGCATCGGTGGTGAAAGAACTGGTGGAAAACAGCCTGGATGCCGGTGCCACCCGTATTGATATTGATATTGAGCGCGGCGGCGAAAAACTTATCCGCATCCGTGACAACGGCTGCGGTATTGCCAAAGACGAGCTGGCGCTGGCGCTGGCCCGTCACGCCACCAGTAAAATCGCCACACTTGACGATCTCGAAGCCATCATGAGCATGGGGTTCCGGGGCGAGGCACTTGCCAGTATCAGCTCGGTATCACGCCTGACCTTTACCTCCCGCACCCGTGAGCAGAATGAAGCCTGGCAGGCGTATGCCGAAGGGCGTGAAATGGACGTGACGCTGAAACCGGCGGCGCATCCGGCGGGCAGTACCGTGGAAGTGCTGGATCTCTTTTTTAATACGCCTGCGCGGCGCAAATTCCTGCGTACTGAAAAAACCGAATTCGGTCATATTGATGAAGTGGTACGGCGTATCGCGCTGTCCCGTTTTGATGTGGCCATTAATCTCACCCACAACGGCAAACTGATGCGCCAGTACCGGCCGGTTAAAGCGGACGATCAGCAGGAGCGCCGTCTCGGGGCTATCTGCGGTACGGCTTTTATGCAGCAGGCGCTGGCGGTAACCTGGACTCACGAAGCGCTTGAGATCCGCGGCTGGGTGGCCTCACCGGCAGATTACAACGGCCCGGAGGATTTACAGTATTGCTATGTTAACGGGCGGATGATGCGTGACCGCCTGATCAACCACGCCATCCGTCAGGCCTATGAAGACCGGCTGAGCGGTGACCAGCAACCGGCTTATGTTCTCTATCTGACTATCGATCCGCGTCAGGTGGATGTGAATGTCCATCCGGCCAAGCACGAAGTGCGTTTTCATCAGGCGCGGCTGGTGCATGACTTTATTTACCAGGCGGTGCTCAGTGTGCTGAAACAGCATGAGCAGCCGGTCTCTCTGTTTGAACCGGATCCGTCAGCGCCGCAGACGCAGCATGTGCCGGAAAACCGTGCGGCAGCCGGTAAAAATATGTTTGAGCGAGAGAACGTACTCACACCGCCGCCACACCGGGAAACCTCCGGGGGCGGCGCGTCTCACAGCCGCCGCAGCGGCGGAAAACCGGCATATTCTGCGGATAAACCCGGATACAGCCCGAAAGAAGCCGGAATATATCAGTCACTGATGCAGACACCGGCAGAAACTAAGCCGCAGCTGTTTCCGGAAAAAAGTACTTTTCTGTCAGAAAACCGGATCAGCGCCGTAAGTGAGCCGGTGACGGAAAAAAGTGAGCGTGTAAGTTTTGGTAAAATCCTTACGCTTTATCCGCCGTGTTATGCGTTAATTGAGACAGATGCCGGTATTGCGCTGTTTTCCCTCAGCAAAGCATCACATTATCTGCGTTGTCAGCAACTGATCCCGGGAGAGCAGGGACTGAAATCCCAGCCATTGATGATCCCGCTTCAGATGGCGTTAAACGCACAGGAGTGTGAGACATTTACGGAGTTTGCCGGAGTATTGCGTACTTTCGGCATAGAAGGTTCAGTTTTCCGTGGAAAAGCGACGATTCGTACGGTATCGTTACCGCTTCGTCAGCAAAATTTACCGCATCTTATCCCTGAATTACTGCGTTTCCTGGCTGATAACCCGGAGGCGGATGAGAAGGCCATTGCCTCGCGGCTGGCAGAGATGCTGGTCAGTGAACCGGCGGTTCAGAGCAAAGCGCAGGCAGTGCAGCTGCTGGCCGATGTGGAACGGCTGTGCCCGCAACTGGTGCGCAGGCCGCCGTCAGATTTAGTACAATTAATTGATTTAACTGAGGTCGTTGCAGCATTACGTCATGAGTGAACAGAATCATCATAAACCCGCAGCCCTGTTTCTGATGGGGCCGACGGCTTCAGGAAAAACCGCGCTGGCGATTGAACTGCGTCAGCACCTGCCGGTGGAAATCATCAGTGTGGATTCCGCCCTGATTTATAAGGGGATGGATATCGGGACCGCAAAACCTGATGCTGCCGAGCTGGCGCTCGCCCCGCACCGGCTGATTGATATTCTCGATCCGTCTGTGGCCTATTCCGCCGCCGATTTCCGCCGTGATGCACTGGCGGCAATGCATGAGATAACCGCGCAGGGAAAAATTCCGCTGCTGGTCGGCGGAACCATGATGTATTTCAAGGCGTTGCTGGAAGGATTATCGCCGCTGCCGTCCGCAGACCCGGAAATCCGGGCACAGATTGAGGCGCAGGCGGCACAGGAAGGCTGGCAGGTTCTCCATGATGAACTGAGCCGGATTGATCCGGTCGCCGGGGCGCGGATCCATCCGAATGATCCGCAGCGGCTCAGCCGGGCACTGGAGGTCTATTATATCTCCGGGAAAACGATGACAGAACTGACAGAAACGGCCGGGGAGAATTTGCCCTTTAATGCTTATCAGTTTGCCATTGCACCGGCAGACCGTAAAATATTGCATCAGCGCATTGAGATGCGTTTTCAGATGATGCTGAAAGCCGGTTTTGAGGACGAAGTCCGTGCGCTGTATCAGCGCGGGGATCTTCATCCGGATTTGCCGTCGATCCGTTGTGTCGGCTACCGCCAGATGTGGTCATATCTGGCCGGAGAAATCAGTTATGATGACATGGTGTATCGGGGCATTTGCGCCACCCGTCAGCTTGCCAAGCGGCAGATGACGTGGTTGCGGGGTTGGGAAGGCGTTCAGTGGCTTGACAGTGAACAGCCTGAACAATCTCTTAAAGCCGTTATGCAGGTTCTTCGTGCATAGCGCCGTTGATTGTGTACAATTAACGGGTTACGAAAGTTTTTGAGTAGTTATTTTTCGAACCCAGTTTGGGTTTCATTTAAAAAACAACAAAATAAGGAAAATACAGAATGGCTAAGGGGCAATCTTTGCAAGATCCGTTCCTGAACGCATTACGTCGCGAAAGGGTTCCGGTTTCTATTTATCTGGTCAACGGTATTAAATTGCAGGGTCAGATCGAATCATTCGACCAGTTTGTTATTCTGCTGAAAAACACGGTCAGCCAAATGGTTTACAAACACGCGATCTCTACCGTCGTACCTTCCCGTCCGGTTTCTCACCACAGCGGTGGCGCAAACCCGGGGACCGGCGGCAGCAATTACCACCAGTCAGCCGGTAACGGTGGTGCGCAACAGGATACTGATGGCGCTGAATAAGTCAGTGTGCAGTTATCAATCGCGGGAAAACATAGGTAGGGAGACTTTACCTGTGTTTTTTCCTGCGTGTTTTTCACTCAGCCTGAGAGGTTCTGCCGTTGTTTGACAGGTATGAAGGCGGTGAACGGGCCGTACTGGTCCACCTGTTTTTCTCACAGGATAAGAACACTGATGATCTCAGTGAATTTGAATCCCTTGTGACATCCGCGGGTGTGACACCTGTTCAGATAGTCACCGGCAGCCGCAGCGCCCCGCACCCGAAATATTTTGCGGGTGAAGGTAAAGCGGAAGAGATTGCCGATGCTGTCATGGAAAGTGAAGCCGATGTGGTGCTCTTTAACCATGCCTTAAGTCCGGCGCAGGAACGCAACCTCGAGCGTTTATGCCAGTGCAGGGTGGTTGACAGAACCGGGGTTATCCTCGATATCTTCGCCCAGCGGGCACGGACACATGAAGGTAAATTACAGGTGGAACTGGCGCAGTTACGCCATCTTTCCACGCGTCTGGTTCGCGGCTGGACGCACCTTGAACGCCAGAAAGGCGGGATTGGTCTGCGGGGGCCGGGTGAGACTCAGCTTGAGTCCGACCGCCGGATGCTGCGGGATAAAATCAAACAGATTTCAGGGCGTCTGGAAAAAGTGGAACGCCAGCGCGGACAAGGCCGTCAGGCGCGCAGTAAAGCGGATATTCCGACGGTGTCTCTGGTCGGTTACACCAACGCCGGGAAATCCAGTCTGTTTAATCACATAACTGATGCGAAAGTCTATGCTGCGGATCAGTTATTTGCGACACTCGATCCGACCCTGCGGCGGATTGATGTCGATGATGTCGGCACGGTGGTGCTGGCGGATACGGTCGGGTTTATCCGCCATCTGCCGCATGACCTGGTGGCGGCATTTAAAGCCACGCTGCAGGAAACCCGCGAAGCGACACTGCTGCTTCATGTGGTGGATGCGGCGGATAACCGTGTGGATGAAAATATTCATGCGGTTAATACAGTTCTGGAAGAGATTGATGCGCATGAAATTCCGGTTCTGATAGTGATGAATAAAATCGATATGCTGGACGATTTCGAACCGCGTATCGACAGAAATGAGGATAACCTGCCGGTCAGGGTCTGGCTTTCAGCACAGACCGGAGCAGGGATCCCGTTGTTGTTCCGGGCGCTGACGGAACGCCTTTCCGGTGAGATCGCACACCTGGAATTGTGTCTGCCTTCTTCGGAGGGTCGTCTGCGCAGCCGTTTTTATCAGCTTCAGGCGATTGAACGCGAGTGGCTTGATGATGATGGCCGGATTTGCCTTGAAATCAGGCTGCCCATTGTTGACTGGCGCCGCCTCTGCAAGCAGGAACAACAGTTAGCCGATTACGTTATCTGATTATCAGCGGCGTAATATATTGATTGAGAGCGCGTTTTTGTGCTCTTAGCCCTGAAAAACCGATCATAAAAGAGTGGAGCGAAGGCATGGCGTGGAATCAGCCCGGTAATAACGGACAGGACCGCGACCCGTGGGGGAGCAGCAATAAAGGCGGCAACTCCGACGGTAACAAAGGCGGCCGGAACCGTGGGGCATCTGATCTCGACGATCTGTTCCGGAAAATGAGCAGAAAACTCGGTGGTCTGGGTGGCGGTAAAGGCGGAAATAATAATGACGGGCAGTCCGGCGGAAACAATCGTCCTCCGGTACAGTTTGCCGGCGGACGAATTATCAGTCTCGCCATTGCCGCCATTGTTGTTGTCTGGGCCGCAACAGGCTTCTATACGATTAAAGAAACGGAACGCGGCGTGGTTACCCGTTTCGGTAAATTCAGTCATGTGGTTCAGCCGGGTCTGAACTGGAGACCGACCTTTATTGATCGCGTCACTGCGGTCGATGTGGCAACGGTCCAGGATCTGGCCACCAACGGCATGATGCTGACCGCTGACGAAAACGTGGTCCGCGTTAACATGAACGTGCAGTTCCAGGTGGTGAACCCGGAAGATTACCTGTTCAGCGTCACCAACCCGAACAACAGTCTGCGTCAGGCGATGGACAGTGCGGTGCGCGGGGTTATCGGCAAGTTCACCATGGAGAAAATCCTGACGGCGAACCGTACCGTGGTCCGTAACGAAACCCAGAAAGTTCTCGAAGAGACAATCAGGCCTTATAAAATGGGGATCGCGATTGTCGACGTCAACTTCCAGGAAGCCCGTCCGCCGGCTGAAGTCCAGGCCTCATTCGATGACGTGATTGCCGCGCGTGAAAACGAACAGCAATCCATCCGTGAAGCGGAAGCGTACTCGAACGAAGTCCTGCCGCTGGCAAAAGGTAATGCACAGAGTATGATCGAAAGCGCACAGGCGTATAAAGCCAGTATCGTGCTGAAAGCGCGCGGTGAAGTGGCAAGCTTCTCGAAAATGCTGCCGGAATACCGTGCGGCACCGGACATCACCCGTGAACGTCTGTACATTGAGACAATGGAACGTGTGCTGAGCAATACCCGTAAAGTAATTGCCAATGATAAAAGCAACAGCATGATGGTGCTGCCGCTGGATCAGATTATGCGTGAGCAGAGAGCCGCCTCTCAGGCTGCGCCGGCGAAAGCCGCTGCCGCACCATCATCCGCCCCGGCGACACAGGCACCGGCAGGCCGTCAGGCACAAAACAGCAGCCGGAATCCGAATGTACCCGCTGAATACAACAACACGTATGATCTCAGCAGTTCGGGTATCCGTGGCAACACTGAACGCACAGGGAGACAATAATCATGCGTAAGTATTTAGCCGTTATTGTTATTCTGGTTTTAGGCGTTCTGTATGCGTCTGTCTTTACCGTTCAGCAGACCGAGCGCGGTATTGTGCTGCGCTTTGGCAAAGTTCTGCGTGATGCGGATAACAAACCGATTGTCTATGAACCGGGTCTGCATCTGAAAGTACCGTTTATTGAAACAGTGAAAATGCTGCCTGCCCGTATCCAGACACTGGATATCCAGGCTGACCGTTTCCTGACAAACGAAAACAAAGACCTGATCGTCGATTCTTACCTGAAATGGCGGATTAGTGATTTCAGCCTGTATTATCTCGCGACAAACAGCGGTAATATTAATCAGGCTGAAAACCTGCTGAAGCGTAAATTCAGTGACCGTCTGCGTTCTGAGTTCGGTCGTCTGAGCGTGAAAGAGATTGTGACGGATTCCCGCGGTACATTAACGACGGAAGTCAAAAATGCACTGAACGAAGGGAGCTCCGGTAACGATCCGCAGGCAACTGATGCTGATAACGCTATTGCCGATGCGGCAGCGCGTGTTCAGGAAGAAACCAAAGGCGCACAGCCTCAGGTGAATCCGAACAGTATGGCAGCGTTAGGTATCGAAGTGGTGGACGTCCGTATCAAGCAGATTAACCTGCCGGCGGAAGTCTCCGAAGCTATCTTCCAGCGTATGCGTGCAGAACGTGAAGCAGTGGCGCGTCGTCACCGCTCACAGGGTCTGGAAGAAGCCATGAAGATTCGTGCGGTGGCGGATAAAACCCGTACTGAAATCCTGGCCGAAGCGGAGCGCCAGTCACTCTCCCTGCGTGGTGCGGGTGATGCGGAAGCCGCTAAACTGTTTGCGGATGCATTCAGTCAGGACCCGGATTTCTATGCGTTTATCCGAAGCCTGCGCGCTTATGAGCAAAGCTTCAAACCCGATGGCAACGACATTATGGTGTTAAGCCCGGATACGGATTTCTTCCGTTATATGAAGGCACCGACATCATTGCGTCCGGCTTCAGGCCAGTAAGTCCGGTAACCGCATAACCGGTACTGAAAAATCGTCAGCATGCTGATGGTCGCACTCTGATGAATAAAGCCCGCTTAGGCGCTGAGAGATCCCCATA
>NZ_AYMP01000036.1 GCF_000633515.1 Morganella morganii H1r
AGGCTGCGTATATTACGTTTTCAGCCCCTTCGAGTCAAGCGTTGTTTTTCAACTTTTCGCTTTTTCTCTTTCTGCCGGAACCGCGTGTTATCGCGTTGTTCCGTGTCAGTGGTGGCGCATTATAGGGAGCTTTTCGTTTTGCACAACCTTTTTTTTGAATTTTCTTATTAACTGTCTGTCTTTTGAGCATCATGTCGTATTTTCCGGCAATTATGCCCGAAAGTTGCATTGCCTCCGGTAAACTCTCTCATTAAGATCGCCAAAATACATTTATATTCTGAGGTAATTATTGTGAATAAACTCCGTCCCTATCTGACATTAACCCCTTCTGTCGGTAAAAATGTCATGATCGATGATTCTTCCGTCATTATCGGTGATGTGCGTCTGGCTGACGATGTCGGTATCTGGCCGCTGGTCGTTGCCCGGGGAGATGTCAATTACATTCAGGTTGGTCAGCGTACCAATATTCAGGACGGCTCCGTATTACATGTCACTCACCAGACAGCGGATAATCCGGCCGGTCACCCGCTGATTATCGGCGAGGATGTTACTGTCGGTCATAAAGTAATGCTGCACGGCTGCACTATCGGTAACCGTGTTCTGGTCGGTATGGGTTCAATTCTGCTGGACGGTGTGGTGGTAGAGGATGATGTAATTATCGGCGCCGGCAGTCTGGTTTCTCCCGGTAAACGTCTGGAAAGCGGCTACCTGTATCTCGGCAGCCCTGCCAAAGCCGTCCGTCCGCTGAAACCGGAAGAATATGAAGGGCTGAAATATTCAGCCAATAACTATGTTATGTGGAAAAATAATTATCTGTCACAGGGCAACCGGTAAGGCGGTTCGTCCGCCTCACCTTTTTCAATATATTCGGCAAACTCTTCCTCCAGATCCCAGCGGTTCCGGCGGAAGAGTGACAGTATATCCTCTCCTGGATCCGTTCCGTAACGGGATTGCAGGTATTGTGCGGAAACGCGGCAATCCGATAAAAAGCCGTTAATCATCACCGGAAAGACAATACACTCCCGGTCATCGTCCCGTGATTCACGATCCGGAAACTGAATAGACTGGTTCATGATGTCATCTTCTGTTTGAGTTTTGTCAGTACCGGTGCAATATCCGGCAATACGCCATGCCATAACCTGAATGCAAAAGCCGCCTGACCTGCCAGCATACCCAGCCCGTCAGCATACCGGGTTACACCGTTATCTGCGGCAAGTTGCAGAAAAGGTGTCAGACCGGTACGGTAAAACATATCGTAACAGGCAACAGACGGATTCAGTAATGACAGCGGGATCTGCGGAACCGCGCCGTCCACCCCGGATGATGTGGCATTGATTATCAGTGAAAATCCGGTTGTTCCGGTTTCACTGACCGGCATTACACTGACTTTGCCGTGACCGGCAAACCGCTCAGCCAGAGACTGTGCCTTGCTGAATGTCCGGTTGGTAACGGTAACAGCGCAACCTGCCTGCAACAGAGACAACAATGCGCCGCGGGCCGCGCCGCCTGCACCAATCAGCAGAATACTGTCGCCGGGACGGATAAACATCAGTCGCTGCAAATCAATCACCAGCCCTTCGCCGTCGGTATTATCCCCTGCCAGCCGTTTATCTTCTGTCAGATACAGGGTATTTACCGCACCGCAGAGCTGTGCCCGCTCACTAAGCTCATCCGCCAGCGCATGCGCCTGCTCTTTAAAAGGCAGTGTGACATTCGCTCCCAGCCCGCCCTCAGCAAAAAATGCAGAGACACTGTCGCGAAAGCTGTCGAGCGGAGAGAGGATCCGCTCATAACTCAGTTCAATACCAAACTGCCCGGCAAATTCCTGATGAATAAAAGGTGACTGACTGTGTGCAATCGGATGGCCAAAAACGGCAAATTTTTTCATTCCGGGTCCTTTTGGTGTTCTGTCAGCCCTGGCGGTATAACTGCCCTGTCAGTGCATCACGGATCTCAGACGGATTTTTCCGCCCGCCGACCAGCCCGTCAACCACCGGGATCCCCCCGTTAAACTGCGCATTGACTTCATCAGTTGTCCGGCACGGCTCCAGCCCGCTCAGGTTCGCACTGGTGGAGACCACCGGTTTACCGTATGCCAGACATAATGCTTTGACCACCGGATGATCTGTCACGCGGACAGCCAGTGAGTCAAAACGGCCGGTCAGCCATTTTGGTGTGGCGGGTTTTGCCGGGATCACCCAGGTCACCGGGCCCGGCCAGGAGGCAAACATCGCTTCACGCTGCTCATCTGTCAGCCGTGAATCATCAATATAAGGTTTTACCTGATCATAGTTATCTGCGATCAGAATCAGCCCTTTTTCCCACGGACGCTGTTTCAGATCCAGCAGCGCCATCACGGCCTGCTCACTGTCCGGATCACAACCCAGGCCAAAAACGGCTTCTGTCGGATATGCGATAACTTCGTGGTTATTCAGTGCTTTTATGATTGTGTCGAAATTTGCTGTGGTGTGATTATGATTCATCATTATTCTCATTCTGTTCTTTTTGTCGTTTTGCGCAGGCTTTACTCGCACAACTTAATCTTACGCCTGTTGATGTCCTTTTTTCCACCAGCAGCGGATAACCGCAACACTGACACTCACCGGCAACCGGTTTGCTGTTCAGTGAAAACTGGCAGGCCGGATAGCGGTTACAGGCATAAAAAACTTTACCGAACCGTGACTTACGCTGGAGTAACTTACCATCATGGCACTGCGGACAGGCCACTGTCGTTTCATCCGGTGAATCAATAGATGCAATATATTCACAGTCCGGAAAATTTCCGCAGCCGATAAACATCCCGTAGCGCCCCTGACGCAGTACCAGCGTCCCGCCGCACTGCGGGCACAACTGCCCGTCCAGTACTTTGATGATATGCCCGTCAGTACCGGCTTTCAGCGGACGGATATAATCACATTCCGGGTAAGCAGAACAACCGAAAAAAGGCCCGCGGGCACCATTGCGGATAACCAGCTCCCCGCCGCATTCCGGACAGCATTCTGCCGTTGATTTTGACATGATAATTTTACCTTACGCCGATACCGTTCAGTGATGCAGGCGGATATATCCCCCGCTGACCACGGCTATTTTACCTGATAACTCCAGCTGCAGCAGTTGTGTTGTCACCTCCGTGACAGGCAGCTCACACCGCGCGGCAATGACATCTGCCGGTGTCGGTTCATCATCCACATTAATCAGCACATGTGCAAACGGCAGTTCCTCCTGTACTGGGGTGATAATCACTTCCGGTGCTTCCGGAACCGGCGGCAGCGCCAGCCACTGCATATCCAGCGCGAGATGATCCGTGATATCTCCCGGTGCTGTCGCAATATAGGCGCCCTGCTGCAACAGCCAGTGATTACCCTCATACGCCGGATTACCAAGCACCGCCGGTAACGTAAATACATCCCGCCCCTGCTCCAGCGCGCATTGTGCCGTAATTAATGACCCGCTGCGCCGTCCGGCCTCAATCACAATCAGCAGGCGGCTTAACCCGCTGATTATCCTGTTACGGCGGGGAAAGTTTTTGGCCAGTGGCGGCACATCCGGAAAATATTCAGAGACAAGTGCGCCATTTTCTGTAATCTCCTCTGCCAGAGACCGGTGCTTTGCAGGATAAATATGAGATAACCCGCTGCCGGATACCGCAATTGTCTTTCCGCCTGATGCCAGCGCCGCCTCATGGCAGCATCCGTCCACGCCCGCAGCCAGGCCGCTGGTGATGACCAGATTGTGCTGCACAAGATGCCGGGCAAAACAGCCCGCCCACTTTTCGCCATAATGGGTAACAGCACGGCTGCCCACCATACTGACCTGCGGGACAGATAACGCCTCACACTGCCCTGCCACAAAAAGCACAAGCGGGGGTGAATAGATCTGCTTTAATAAAAACGGATAGTGTGGTGATGACAGGGGCAATATCATGTTACCCGGTGAATCAACCCATAACAGTGCCGTTTTCAGCCTGGATGTATTCACATTCATAAATTGCTGACACTGCACCAGTGTGAGTCCGCACAGATGCAGCTGCCGGCAGATCTCACCGTTTTTCTGTGTGCAGGTCTCTGTCAGTATAGTGGCAGCACTGACAGCATGATGAGCACTTAACCGCCTGATACACGCCAGACGTAACCAAATTTCCCTTTCATCCATTGCACCATCCTGACTGAGCCCGTGATAAAAATGCGGTGTCCGCTGCGGGCAATACTGTCAATCAGGCTGATAACTGTCTAGAATAGACATTAATTTCCATCCATTTTTTAGATAGAACACGAAAAAATCTATGGCGTTATTAACTGTATTACATTATCCCGACGAGCGGCTTCGCAAGATTGCAAAGCCGGTTGAAAAAGTCGATGCCGGCATTCAGAAGATTGTCGATGATATGTTCGAAACCATGTACGACGAAGAAGGTATTGGTCTGGCAGCCACTCAGGTTGATATCCACCAGCGCATTATCGTGATTGATGTGTCAGAAGAGCGGAATGAACGCCTGGTGCTGATCAACCCGGAACTGCTGGAAAAATCCGGAGAAGCCGGAATCGAAGAAGGTTGTTTATCGATTCCTGAGCAGCGGGCATTTGTGCCGCGTGCTGAGTACGTTAAAATCCGGGCGCTGGACTATAACGGCGAGCCTTTCGAGCTGGAAACCGGTGATCTGCTGGCAATTTGTATCCAGCATGAAATGGATCACCTGGAAGGCAAATTATTTGTCGATTACCTTTCCGCTATGAAACGCCAGCGCATCCGTCAGAAAGTCGAAAAACTGGACAGACTCAGAGCCCGGTCTTAATACCCGCAGTCTTTATCTGCCACAGACCGCAGCAGCGCACGGGCACTGTTATCGTTTGTGGCATTATTATTTTTACAGGAAAGCAACGTGTCAGATTCATTACGTATTATCTTTGCAGGAACGCCTGATTTTGCCGCACGCCACCTCGGTGCACTGATTCAGTCAGAGCACAGTGTCGTTGGCGTCTTAACCATGCCGGATCGCCCTGCCGGCCGCGGGAAAAAAATCACCGCAGGCCCGGTAAAAGAACTGGCACAACAGCACGATATTCCTGTTTTCCAGCCATCCACACTGCGCAAAGAAGAAAATCACCAGTGGATACGTGACCAGCAGGCGGACATTATGATTGTCGTGGCCTACGGGATGATTTTACCGCAGGCGGTACTGGATATTCCGCGCCTGGGATGTTTGAATGTTCACGGTTCCCTGTTACCGGCATGGCGTGGTGCTGCACCTATCCAGCGCGCGTTGTGGGCCGGTGATGCCAAAACCGGCGTGACCATCATGCAGATGGATGCCGGTCTGGATACCGGTGATATGCTGTATAAAGCTGAGTGTGATATCACATCAGAAGATACCAGTGCATCCCTGTATGAAAAACTCGCCGGTATCGGCCCGCAGGCACTGTTACATACACTGTCTCTGGTCTGTCAGAATGCGCTCCGCCCTGAAAAACAGGACGACTCTCTGGTCACCTACGCAGAAAAACTGAGCAAAGAAGAAGCCCGGCTGGACTGGTCTCTTTCTGCCGCACAGTTAGACCGCTGTATCCGTGCCTTCAACCCGTGGCCAATCAGCTACATGGTGATTGATGAGCAGCCGGTGAAAGTCTGGCAGGCCAATGCGATTGCGGAAGAGACTTCTGCAGCGCCGGGAACGGTTATCCGTGCGGATAAAAACGGCATTCAGGTTGCTACTGCAGAAGGGATCCTGAATATCACACAGTTACAGCCTGCCGGGAAAAAGCCGATGTCAGCCGCTGATATTCTGAATTCCCGCAAAGAATGGTTTACCCCGGGGAATTCACTGTAATTTTGTTTCATAACCGGCATTCCCTGCGTGGTATGCCGGTCACCCTTTCTCTTTATCGCTTGCCGGCATACCGGAATCACAATGAAAAACAGTTATAACCTACGCAGCATTGCTGCCCGTATCATCAGCCAGGTCCTGGATCAGGGACAGTCACTCAGCGTACTTCTGCCTGAATATCAGCGGGATATCAGCCCGAAAGATAAAGCATTGCTGCAGGAATTATGTTTTGGTGTGATGCGGGTACTGCCGGAGCTCGAATGGTACAGCCGGCAACTGATGGCAAAACCGCTGACCGGTAAGCAGCGGGTACTGCATTATCTGATTCTGGTCGGTTTTTATCAGCTCCGTTATACACGGATCCCGGCACACGCCGCACTCTCCGAAACGGTTGACGGTGCTGTTGCACTGAAAAAGCCGCAGCTGAAAGGGCTGATTAACGGGGTGCTGCGTCAGTTCCAGCGTCAGGAGCAGGTGCTGTCCGAACGTTTTGCCAATAATGAAAGCCGCTGGCTGCATCCGAAATGGCTGCTGTCACGGATTCAGGCGGCATATCCTGAAAACTGGGAAGCCGTTATTACGGCAAATAATGAAAAACCGCCGATGTGGCTGCGGGTTAACCGTAACCATCACACCGCTCAGGAATACCAGGCGCTGCTGGCAGAAAAGGATATTGAAGCCTTTTATAATCCGGCATATCCCGATGCACTGCGTCTGGCAGCGCCCTGCCCGGTCACTGATCTGCCGGGGTTTGCGGATGGCTGGGTCACCGTGCAGGACAGTTCTGCGCAGGGCTGTGCATTACTGCTTGATCCGCAGAATGATGAGACTATTTTAGACTTGTGCGCGGCACCCGGCGGGAAAACCACCCATATTCTGGAGATAGCACCCCGCGCTCATGTCATGGCTGTTGATGTGGATAAACAGCGTTTAACCCGGGTTAATGAGAATTTACAACGGCTTAAACAAAACGCGGTGGTGAAAACCGGTGACGGCCGTTATCCGGAACAGTGGGCAGAATCACAGACATTCGATCGCATTTTACTGGATGCACCTTGTTCCGCAACCGGCGTTATCCGCCGTCATCCGGATATCAAATGGCTGCGCCGTGATAATGACATCAATGAGCTGGCTGCTCTGCAACGGGAAATTCTGGACGCTGTCTGGCCTTATCTCAAGCCCGGCGGCACACTGGTCTATGCAACCTGCTCGGTATTACCGGAAGAAAATATTCATCAGATAAATAATTTTATCTCTTCGCACCATGATGCTGTATTAACCGATACACCGGCAACAGGCTACCAGATGCTGCCGGATGCGCAGAGCGGAGACGGATTTTTTTACGCTAAACTGGTTAAACAGGCACTTCCTGCCTGATAAACAACCCGGACGATCATTTATATGAAAATTATTATTCTCGGTGCCGGTCAGGTCGGCGGCACACTGGCAGAAAACTTAGTGGATGAAAACAACGATATTACTGTTGTGGATACCAACCCGGACAGGCTGCGTCAGTTACAGGATAAATTCGATCTCCGGGTAATAAACGGAGCCGGCTCTCATCCGCGGGTACTGCGGGAAGCCGGTGCGGAAGATGCGGATATGCTCGTCGCAGTGACCAACTCCGATGAAACCAATATGATCGCCTGCCAGGTTGCATACACCCTGTTCAATACGCCGAATAAGATCGCCCGTATCCGATCCTCAGAATATGTCCGGGAAGCTGATAAATTATTTTTACCGGAAGCGATCCCGATCGATCACCTGATCGCCCCGGAACAGCTGGTGATCGACAGCATCTATAAACTGATCCAGTATCCCGGCGCCCTTCAGGTTGTGAATTTTGCCGAAGGCCGTGTCAGTATTGTTGCCGTTAAAGCCTATTACGGCGGTTCGCTGGTCGGCAACGCCCTTTCCAGCCTGCGCGAGCATATGCCGCATATTGAAACACGGGTTGTGGCTATCTTCCGTCAGGACAGACCGATTCGTCCGCAGGGTTCAACCATTATTGAAGCCGGTGATGAAGTGTTCTTTGTTGCCGCATCTGAGCATATCCGTGCGGTAATGAGTGAATTACAGCGGCTGGAAAAACCGTATAAACGGATCATGATTGTCGGCGGCGGGAACGTCGGTGCCGGTCTGGCACTGAGTATCGAGAAAGACTATAACGTCAAACTGATCGAGCACAACGCCAACCGGGCAACCGATCTCGCAGAGCTGCTGCATGACACCATTGTTTTTTACGGAGATGCATCCGACCAGGAATTATTAGCAGAAGAACATATTGAGCAGGTTGATGTCTTTATTGCCCTGACCAACGATGACGAAGCCAATATTATGTCCGCGATGCTTGCCAAGCGTATGGGGGCCAAAAAAGCCATGGTGCTTATCCAGCGCAGTGCCTATGTGGATCTGGTTCAGGGCGGTGTGATTGATATCGCTATCTCCCCGCAACAGGCCACCATCTCTGCATTACTCGGTCATGTACGCAAAGCAGATATTGTCAGTGTGTCCTCGCTGCGCCGTGGTGTTGCGGAAGCCATTGAAGCAATTGCACATGGCGATGAAAACACCTCAAAAGTCGTCGGACGCAAAATTGCCGATATTAAGCTGCCGCCGGGTACGATTATTGGCGCGATTGTCAGAGATGAGCAGGTAATTATTGCCAATGACGAGCACAGTATTGAACAGGGAGACCATGTCGTGCTGTTCATTACTGACAAACGCCACGTACCCGAGGTAGAGAAGCTCTTCCAGCCAAGTCCGTTCTTCTTATAAATAAGTGCTTAATATTTTGATAGTAAATACTATTGATTTATACTTGAGAATGACAACTTATTAACATTTTTGGTAAGGAAAAGGGTATGAGCTTCATAAAAGAGTTTCGTGAATTTGCAATGCGCGGCAATGTCGTTGATATGGCTGTCGGTATCATTATCGGTGCGGCATTCGGCAAAATTGTGTCCTCATTAGTTGCTGATGTCATCATGCCACCACTCGGTTTACTGATCGGCGGAATCGACTTCAAGCAATTTGCCGTTGTACTGCGGGAAGCCAGCGGAGATGTGCCTGCTGTTGTACTGAACTATGGTGTATTCCTGCAAACCGTCTTTGATTTCGTTATCGTCGCATTTGCTATCTTCATTGCCATCAAAATGCTGAATAAATTACGCCGCGAACAGGCCGAAGCTCCCGCTGCGCCACCGGCACCATCAGCAGAAGAAACATTACTGACTGAAATCCGTGATTTATTAAAAGAACAAAAGAAATAATAAACTAAAAGGCCAGTAGTAAAAGATTATCTAATCGCTTACTACTGGCCTCCCGGTAACCTGCCTTATTGTGTTTTTCTTTCCGGTTGTAACTCCCTTTACCTTTCTTATTTTTTTCTACTCTCTGCCGGAAAAGCGGATCGGATAACAGTGCTTCGAGGGCGTTATCTTGTATTACGCCGCGCTTGTGAGCATATTTTGTCATAGTAACCTCATTAATTATGCTTACTCTCTTTTTGTGAACAACCACAGGGCTCTGTCGCTCCCTGTTCAAGGATTTCCAGGATAGTGCATTGTGAACTGACATGTGCCGTTCCGCAACAGGCATCACTCAGCATTTTCAGGGAATCCCGCATTCTCTGCATTTCAACTAACTTTATTTCCACATCTTTCAGCCGGTCATCCACAATTTGCTTTGATTCACGGCAGGTATGATGTTCAGGATCAACCCGGATCGATAGCAGTTCGGTGATCGCTTCCAGGGTAAACCCTAATTGTTTTGCATAGCGGATAAAACGCAGCCGGTGCAGATCCTGCTCAGTATACAAACGATAGCCGCCATCCGTCCGGGTCTGATGATCCATCATGCCCTGTTTTTCATAAAAGCGGATCGTGTCCGGTGTCACTTCTGCAAGTTTTGCTAACTGACCAATTCGGTACATCGGCAACCTCCTGACATCATCTGGCCTGAAGCCATCATATCAGAATAGTAAAATGTTGTATGTCATTGACAGGGATATGGGGGTAAGAGGAATAACTTCAAGAGCAGGATTAGCAGAAATAAAAAAACCGGGTAAAAAACCCGGTTTTTTTACGCAGTAACAGATTACTCTGCTGCTGCTTCAGTCTGGGATTCAGCGCGGTCAACAAGCTCAATGTAAGCCATTGGAGCATTGTCACCAGCACGGAAACCACATTTCAGAATGCGGGTGTAACCACCTGCACGCTGAGCGAAACGTGGTCCCAGCTCGTTGAACAGTTTTGCCACGATTTCGTTATCACGAGTACGGGCGAATGCTAAACGACGGTTAGCAACGCTATCCGTTTTAGCCAGGGTAATCAACGGCTCAACAACGCGACGCAGTTCTTTTGCCTTAGGCAAAGTCGTCTTGATAATTTCGTGACGAACTAAAGAACCGGCCATGTTACGAAACATAGCTTGGCGATGGCTGCTGTTGCGGTTCAATTGACGACCACTCATACGATGGCGCATGACCTTATCCTTCTCAGTAAAACCTTAACCTGTGATCTTATTCGTCAGCAATACTTGCCGGCGGCCAATTTTCCAGACGCATGCCCAGAGATAAGCCACGAGATGCCAGAACGTCCTTAATTTCAGTAAGTGATTTCTTACCAAGGTTAGGCGTTTTGAGCAACTCAACTTCTGTACGCTGTACCAGATCACCGATGTAGTGGATTGCTTCTGCCTTGAGACAGTTAGCAGAGCGGACAGTCAATTCGAGATCGTCTACTGGGCGCAGTAAAATCGGATCGAATTCTGGTTTTTCTTCTTTCACTTCCGGCTGACGAACATCACGTAAGTCAACGAAAGCTTCCAGTTGTTCGGCCAGAATGGTTGCCGCACGACGAATTGATTCTTCTGGATCAATCGTGCCGTTGGTTTCCATTTCGATAACCAATTTATCCAAATCGGTACGCTGCTCAACACGTGCTGCTTCAACATTGTAAGCAATACGCTCAACTGGGCTGTAGCACGCGTCTACTAACAGACGACCGATTGGGCGCTCATCTTCTTCCGAATGAATTCGGGCAGAAGCCGGAACATAACCACGACCACGCTGAACTTTGATGCGCATATTAATAGATGCGCCTTCGTCAGTGAGATGGCAAATTACATGCTCCGGCTTGACGATTTCAACATCACCGTCATGGATGATGTCGGCTGCAGTCACAGGGCCAATGCCAGATTTATTCAGAGTTAAGATGACTTCATCTTTCCCCTGAAGTTTTACCGCCAGCCCTTTCAGGTTGAGCAGAATTTCCAGGATATCTTCCTGTACACCTTCTTTAGTGCTGTACTCATGGAGTACACCATCAATCTCAACCTCAGTTACCGCACAACCCGGCATAGACGAAAGCAGAATACGGCGCAGTGCGTTACCCAGAGTATGGCCAAAGCCACGCTCTAATGGTTCAAGGGTCACCTTGGCGTGCGTCGAACTGATTTGCTCGATATCAACCAGGCGCGGTTTAAGAAACTCTGTCACAGAACCCTGCATTGTGTCCTCTCTTTGGTGCTAAGCCTTACTTAGAGTAAAGCTCGACGATCAGGTGCTCGTTAATATCAGCAGAAAGGTCAGTACGCTCAGGAATACGTTTGAACACACCTTCCATTTTCGCAGCATCAACTTCCAACCAAGTTGGTTTTTCACGCTGCTCAGCCAGCTCTAAAGCAGCCTTAATACGAGACTGTTTTTTCGCTTTTTCACGAATGCTGATTACGTCGTTAGGGGAAACCTGATAAGAAGCAATGTTTACAACACGGCCATTTACCATGACAGCTTTGTGGCTGACGATCTGACGTGCTTCTGCGCGGGTTGCGCCAAAGCCCATACGATAAATAACGTTGTCTAAACGACCTTCCAGCAGAGACAGCAGGTTTTCACCGGTGTTGCCTTTCAGGCGGGTTGCTTCTTTATAGTAGTTACGGAACTGACGTTCCAGTACGCCGTACATACGACGAACTTTTTGTTTTTCACGTAACTGAACACCATAATCAGACAGACGCGGTTTACGGGCGCCGTGCTGGCCTGGTGCTTGATCTAATTTACACTTGGTGTCAATCGCGCGAACACCAGACTTCAGGAAGAGGTCTGTTCCTTCGCGACGGCTCAGCTTGAGCTTCGGACCCAAATATCTAGCCATTTTCTTTCTCCAACTATCCTAAAAAACGTGAGGGCGATTAAACGCGACGTTTTTTCGGAGGACGACAACCGTTATGAGGGATCGGAGTCACATCAGTAATGTTAGTGATGCGGAAACCAGCCGCGTTTAATGCGCGAACGGTTGACTCACGGCCAGGACCAGGTCCTTTAACCATAACTTCCAGATTCTTAATACCGTACTCTTTCACAGCCTCTGCGCAACGTTCTGCTGCAACCTGTGCTGCGAATGGAGTTGATTTACGAGAACCACGGAAACCGGAACCACCGGCAGTTGCCCAACCTAATGCGTTACCCTGACGGTCAGTGATGGTAACGATTGTGTTGTTGAAAGAAGCATGGATATGAGCCACACCGTCAGAGACTTGTTTTCTTACACGCTTACGTGCACGAACAGGTGCTTTTGCCATTATAAGATTCCCCGATTATTTCTTGATCGGCTTACGCGGACCCTTACGGGTACGTGCGTTAGTCTTCGTACGCTGACCGCGTACCGGAAGACCACGACGATGGCGTAAACCACGATAGCAACCAATGTCCATAAGACGTTTGATGCTGAGGGTCACTTCACGGCGCAGGTCACCTTCTACAACGTATTTAGCAACTTCGTCACGCAGTTGGTCGATTTGCTCTTCAGACAGCTCACTGATCTTAACATCTTCAGCAATACCCGTTGCTTTACAGATAGCCTGTGAACGGGTTAAGCCGATGCCGAAAATTGCAGTTAATGCAATAACAGCATGTTTATGATCAGGAATGTTAATGCCTGCTATACGGGCCACTATGCACTCCTAAAAATTTTGGGGTAATACTGATCTGAAAAGCCCGTTTTCAGGATACTCAAACAGTAGAACCACGTTTATAAAAAGATTGGCTGGCTAATTTAGCCAGCTCAATCCAACTTTGCAAGAAAAATATGCTTTTTATTAGCCTTGGCGCTGTTTATGCTTAGGCTCAGCACTGCAAATCACGCGCACGACACCGTGACGCTTAACGATTTTGCAGTTACGGCATAATTTCTTGACGGAAGCACGAACTTTCATTTTTACTCTCCGTAACTTCTAAAGCAAACCGAATTAACGGTTATAACCTTTGAGGTTTGCTTTTTTCAATGCAGACTCGTACTGACTTGACATCATCAGAGTTTGCACTTGAGCCATAAAGTCCATGATGACCACAACCACGATTAAGAGGGAAGTACCACCAAAGTAGAAAGGTACTTTCATTGCGTCACGCATGAACTCCGGGATTAGGCAGATAAAGGTAATGTATAACGCGCCAACTAAAGTTAAACGGGTCATTACTTTATCGATGTACTTGGCCGTTTGCTCTCCCGGACGAATTCCTGGTACAAATGCACCGGACTTCTTCAGGTTATCTGCTGTTTCTCTTGGATTAAATACCAGTGCGGTATAGAAGAAACAGAAGAATATGATTGCAGAGGCATAAAGTAACACATAGAGCGGCTGGCCTGGCTGCAGATACATAGAAATTGTCGTCAGCCAATCCCAACCAGTACCATCACCGAACCAAGATGCAATTGTACCAGGGAACAGGATAATACTGGAAGCGAAAATCGCAGGAATTACACCCGCCATATTCACTTTCAACGGTAAGTGTGTACTTTGTGCCGCGTAAACACGGCGGCCTTGCTGACGTTTGGCATAGTTAACGACGATACGACGCTGACCACGCTCCATAAAGACAACAAAGCAAGTAACCGCAAATACCAAGACTGCAACCAATAGCAACAGGAGGAAGTGCAGTTCGCCTTGACGAGCTTGCTCGATGGTATGACCAATTGCTGACGGAAGACCCGCAACAATACCGGCGAAGATAATGATCGAAATACCGTTACCGATACCGCGTTCAGTAATCTGCTCACCCAGCCACATCAGGAACATAGTCCCTGTCACCAAACTCACAACAGCCGTGAAGTAGAATGCAAAGCCGGGGTTAATAACCAGACCCTGCATACCAGGCATATTCGGTAAGCCCATCGCGATACCAACGGATTGGAATATACCGAGGACTAACGTACTATACCGGGTGTACTGGCTAATCTTACGACGACCAGCTTCCCCTTCTTTCTTAATCTCCGCCAGGCGCGGATTCACCACGCTCAGCAACTGGATAATAATCGATGCCGAAATGTACGGCATGATACCCAGCGCAAAGATTGAAGCACGACTCAACGCACCACCAGAGAACATGTTAAACATCTCAATGATGGTGCCTTGTTGTTGCTCGAGCAATTTCGCAAGAACAGTGGCATCAATACCAGGGATAGGAATGAAAGAGCCAATACGGAAAACAATCAGTGCGCCGAGCACAAACAGTAAACGACGCTTTAACTCACCTATTCCGCCTTTAGCACTTTGGAAATCTGTACCTGGTTGCTTTGCCATCTGTTACTTATTCCTCGATTTTACCGCCAGCAGCTTCGATAACAGCACGAGCGCCTTTAGTAACACGCAGGCCGCGTACAGTAACTGCACGAGTCAGTTCACCAGACAGGAACACTTTCGCGTACTCAATCTGTGGACCAATAACGTTTGCGGCTTTCAATACATTAAGATCGATAACATCGCCTTCGATCAGCTGCAGATCAGATAAACGGATCTCAGCAGTGACCATCGCTTTACGTGAAGTAAAGCCGAATTTTGGCAGACGACGATATAAAGGCATCTGGCCACCTTCAAACCCACGACGTACGCCACCGCCAGAACGAGAGCTCTGACCTTTGTGACCACGACCTGCAGTTTTACCGAGACCGGAACCAATACCACGACCTACACGTTTCGGTGCGTGTTTAGCACCTGCTGCCGGAGACAGAGTATTTAATTGCATCTGTTACTCCTCAACTTTAACCATATAGGAAATACGATTAACCATACCACGAACCGCTGGTGTATCTTCGCGTTCTACAGTGTGGCCAATATGACGCAGACCTAAACCGACCAGAGTTGCCTTATGTTTTGGCAGACGGCCGATTGAGCTGCGGGTTTGTGTAATTTTAATTGTCTTAGCCATGGTCCATTACCCCAGAATTTCTTCGACGGATTTACCACGCTTAGCTGCAACCATTTCCGGAGACTTCATGCTGTCTAAAGCATCCAGTGTTGCACGAACAACGTTAATTGGGTTCGTGGAACCATAAGTTTTAGCCAGGACGTTACGAACACCGGCAACTTCAAGAACAGCACGCATTGCACCACCGGCGATAATACCGGTACCTTCGTGAGCAGGCTGCATAAACACGCGGGAACCGGTGTGTGTGCCTTTCACTGGGTGGAATAATGTGCCGTTGTTAAGTGCAACGGTTTTCATGTTGCGACGGGCTTTTTCCATCGCTTTCTGGATTGCTGCCGGAACTTCGCGTGCTTTACCGTAACCAAAACCAACGCGGCCATTGCCATCACCCACTACAGTCAGTGCGGTGAAGCTAAAGATACGACCACCTTTAACGGTTTTAGATACGCGGTTTACCGCGATCAGCTTTTCCTGCAGTTCGCCAGCCTGTTTTTCGATGTGTGCCATCTTACACCTCTACCTTAGAACTGTAGGCCAGCTTCACGGGCAGCATCTGCCAGTGCCTGGACTCGACCATGATATTGGAAACCTGAACGGTCAAAGGATACTGCTTTGATTCCTTTTTCCAGTGCGCGCTCAGCAATAGCTTTACCTACTGCAACTGCGGCATCTTTGTTTCCGGTGTATTTAACTTGTTCGCTGATAGCTTTTTCAACAGTAGAAGCGGCCACCAACGTTTCAGAACCGTTTGGTGCAATAACCTGCGCATAGATATGGCGAGGGGTACGATGTACCACCAGGCGGGTTGCACCCAGTTCCATAAGCTTGCGGCGTGCGCGGGTCGCACGACGGATACGAGCTGCTTTCTTATCCATAGTGTTACCTTACTTCTTCTTAGCCTCTTTAATACGCACGACTTCGTCGGCGTAGCGAATACCTTTACCTTTGTAAGGTTCAGGGCGACGATAGGCGCGTAAGTCTGCTGCGATCTGACCAATAACCTGCTTATCAGCACCTTTCAGTACGATTTCAGTTTGGGTCGGACATTCAGCAGTAACGCCAGCCGGCAGTTTGTGCTCTACCGGGTGAGAGAAACCTACAGACAGGTTTACCACATCACCTTTAACGGCTGCACGATAACCAACACCTACCAGTTGCAGCTTCTTAGAGAAGCCTTCGGTAACACCAACAACCATAGCGTTAACCAATGCACGAGTTGTACCAGCCTGTGCCCATGCGTCGGTAAAACCGTCACGCGGACCAAAGGTTAACTGGTTGTCTGCATGTTTAACTTCTACAGCGTTGTGGATATTACGGCTCAGCTCGCCGTTTTTACCCTTAATCGAAATAACCTGACCGTTGAGTTTTACCTCTACGCCGGCAGGAATGACGACGGGTGCTTTTGCCACACGAGACATTCTTTCCTCCCGAATTATGCTACGTAGCAGAGAATCTCGCCACCAAGACCAGCCTGGCGAGCTGCACGATCAGTCATTACACCTTTAGATGTAGAAACAACTGCGATACCCAGACCTGCCATAACTTGTGGCAGTTCGTCTTTGCGCTTATAAATACGCAGACTTGGGCGGCTTACGCGCTGGATACTTTCTACAACAGCCTTACCCTGGAAATACTTAAGCGTCAGTTCCAGTTCCGGCTTGATGTCGCCTTCGATTTTAAAATCTTCAATATAACCTTCTTCCTTCAGCACGTTGGCAATCGCCACTTTCAGCTTGGAGGAAGGCATGGTGACCGCAACTTTGTTCGCGGCCTGACCGTTACGGATACGGGTCAGCATATCCGCGATGGGATCTTGCATGCTCATCTGTCTTTACTCCCGTGATTCAATATGGTGACAATTACCAGCTAGCTTTCTTAAGGCCCGGGATTTCACCGCGCATAGCGGCTTCACGGACTTTAATACGGCTTAAGCCAAACTTCCGCAGAAAACCGTGTGGACGCCCGGTTTGGCGGCAACGGTTACGCTGACGGGAAGGACTGGAATCACGTGGCAGAGATTGAAGCTTCAGAACAGCATCCCAACGATCGTCATCTGATGCGTTGACATCGGAGATGGTAGCTTTCAGTTCTGCGCGTTTTGCGAAGAATTTCTCAGCTAATTTTGCACGTTTTACATCACGTGCTTTCATAGATTTCTTAGCCATGAATACCCTGCCTTACTTGCGAAACGGGAAGTTAAACGCTGATAACAGTGCGCGACCTTCATCATCAGATTTCGCGGTGGTAGTGATAGTAATATCAAGACCACGAACACGATCCACTTTATCGTAATCGATTTCAGGGAAGATGATTTGTTCACGTACGCCCATGCTGTAGTTACCGCGACCATCGAAAGACTTAGCGGACAAGCCACGGAAGTCACGAATACGTGGTACAGCAATAGAAATCAGTCGCTCAAAGAACTCCCACATGCGTTCGCCACGCAGAGTTACTTTACAGCCGATTGGATAGCCCTGGCGGATTTTGAAGCCTGCAACAGATTTGCGTGCTTTGGTGATCAATGGTTTCTGACCAGAGATTGCTGCTAAGTCAGCTGCTGCGTTATCCAGCAGTTTTTTATCAGCAATTGCTTCACCAACACCCATATTCAGGGTGATCTTCTCGACCCGAGGGACTTGCATGACAGAATTGTAGTTAAACTGAGTCATCAGTTGTTTAACTACTTCGTCTTTGTAGTAATCATGCAGTTTCGCCATCGTATACTCCAAAAATTACTTGATAGTTTCGCTGTTAGATTTGAAGAAACGGACTTTTTTGCCGTCTTCGAATCTAAAACCTACACGGTCAGCCTTGCCGGTTGCCGCATTGAAGATTGCAACGTTAGAAACCTGAATTGCAGCTTCTTTTTCAACGATGCCACCTGGTTGGTTCAGGGCCGGAACCGGCTTCTGATGTTTCTTAACCAGATTGATACCTTCAACGATAACTTTACCAGAAGAAAGAACCTGTTTTACTTTACCGCGCTTACCTTTATCTTTGCCGGTCAGCACGATAATTTCGTCATCACGACGGATTTTCGCTGCCATAGTTCCGCTCCTTAGAGTACTTCAGGTGCCAGTGAGATAATTTTCATAAACTTCTCGTTACGAAGTTCACGAGTTACCGGCCCAAAAATACGCGTACCGATAACCTGCTCGCTGTTATTGTTTAACAATACACAAGCGTTGCTATCGAAGCGAATGACAGAACCGTCAGGGCGACGTACACCCTTCTTGGTGCGCACCACTACTGCCTTCAGAACATCACCTTTTTTTACTTTACCGCGCGGAATTGCTTCCTTGATGGTAATTTTGATAATGTCGCCTACAGCTGCGTAGCGACGGTGCGAGCCACCTAGAACCTTGATACACATTACGCGACGTGCACCGGAGTTATCGGCCACGTTCAGCATAGTCTGTTCTTGGATCATTTTAGTGCTCCGCTAAATGTCAACTACTACTGAGCCACTCTTACTAAAAAGAGAGGCCGTCCAAATACCCATATTACGAGGGCGCGGCATTATAACACCACATCTTCGTTATGGACAGAAAAAAATAAACGGCCCTAAAGCCGAGCCGTTTATTCTATATCAGAAAGCAGTGCTGTTACAGTACCGCTTTCTCTACGACGCGAACCAGGGTCCAGGACTTAGTCTTAGACAGTGGACGGGTTTCGCGGATTTCTACCACGTCACCGATACCACATTCATTGTTCTCGTCATGTACGTGCAGTTTAGTCGTACGACGGATGAACTTACCATACAGAGGGTGTTTCACCATACGCTCGATAGTCACAACGATGGATTTCTCCATTTTGTCACTAACAACACGACCTTGCAGAGTACGGATTTTATCGGTCATTACGCACCCGCCT
This sequence comes from Morganella morganii H1r, assembly GCF_000633515.1. Taxonomy (GTDB): domain Bacteria; phylum Pseudomonadota; class Gammaproteobacteria; order Enterobacterales; family Enterobacteriaceae; genus Morganella; species Morganella morganii_B. The sequence continues at coordinate 18,903 of NZ_AYMP01000036.1, forward strand.
TCTCAGTCAATAAAGTCTTAACACGTGCAATATTACGACGCACTTGTTTTAACAGATGAGACTGTTGTAACTGGCCGCTTGCCGCTTGCATACGCAGGTTAAATTGTTCGCGCAGCAGGTTCAGCAGCTCAGTGTTCAGCTCTTCAACGCTTTTTTCGCGCAGCTCTTTCGCTTTCATTACATCACCGTCTTAGTTACAAAGGTGGTTTTGATAGGCAGTTTAGCTGCTGCCAGCTTGAATGCTTCACGAGCAAGCTCTTCCGATACGCCGTCCATTTCATACAGGACTTTACCCGGCTGGATTAAGGCAACCCAATACTCCACGTTACCTTTACCTTTACCCATACGCACTTCAAGAGGCTTTTCAGTGATAGGTTTGTCCGGGAACACACGGATCCAGATTTTACCCTGACGCTTAACTGCACGGGTCATAGCACGACGTGCTGCTTCGATCTGACGTGCGGTCAGACGACCACGGCCAACAGCTTTCAGACCATAAGTGCCGAAGCTCACATCCGCGCCTGCTGCCAGACCGCGGTTACGGCCTTTATGCACTTTACGGAATTTTGTACGCTTTGGTTGTAACATTCAGCGACTCTCCTTTACTTACGGCCTTTACGCTGCTGTTTTTTAGGTTGAGCAGCCGGTTTTTCCGCCTGTTCAACTGCAGCCATGCCACCCAGAATCTCACCTTTGAAGATCCACACTTTAACACCGATAACACCATAAGTAGTCTGAGCTTCAGAGGTGTTGTAATCGATGTCTGCACGCAGGGTATGCAGAGGCACACGGCCTTCGCGATACCACTCAGTACGTGCGATTTCAGCACCGCCTAAACGGCCGCTGACTTCGACTTTGATACCTTTAGCGCCTAAACGCATAGCATTCTGTACCGCACGCTTCATAGCACGACGGAACATAACACGACGTTCCAGCTGTGAAGTGATGCTGTCAGCAACTAATTTTGCGTCCAGTTCAGGTTTACGTACTTCGGCAATATTGATCTGCGCAGGAACGCCAGCGATATCTGAAACGCTTTTGCGCAGTTTTTCAACGTCTTCACCTTTCTTACCGATCACGATGCCAGGACGCGCAGTGTGAATAGTCACACGGATGCTCTTAGCAGGACGCTCGATAACGATGCGTGAAACTGACGCTTTTTCCAGTTCTTTAGTTAAGTACTTACGTACTTTAAAGTCGCTGTCCAGGTTGTCAGCGAATTCTTTGGTGTTCGCAAACCAGGTAGAGTTCCAAGGTTTAACAATACCCAGGCGAATACCATTTGGATTTACTTTCTGACCCATTGCTAGTCTCCAGGTATCAGCGATCGGACACAACCACAGTGATGTGGCTGGTGCGCTTAAGAATACGATCTGCACGACCTTTGGCACGAGGCATGATGCGCTTCATGGTTGGGCCGTCGTCAACGAAAATTTTCGCTACTTTCAGATCATCGATGTCAGCGCCATCGTTGTGTTCTGCGTTAGCAATAGCAGACTCCAGGACTTTCTTCACTAAACCAGCAGCTTTCTTGTTGGTAAAGGTTAAAATTTCCAGAGCTTGCGACACTTTCTTACCGCGGATCAGGTCAGCCACCAGGCGAACCTTCTGAGCAGAAGAACGAGCGTGGCGATGCATAGCAATAGTTTCCATCTCTTCCTCCTACCTTATTTCTTTTTGGCTTTTTTATCAGCCGCATGGCCGCGATAAGTACGGGTCGGCGCGAATTCACCCAGTTTGTGACCAACCATTTCGTCGGTAACGTAAACCGGAACATGCTGACGACCATTATGGACAGCGATGGTCAAACCGATCATGTTAGGAAAGATCGTTGAACGACGGGACCAAGTCTTAACAGGCTTTTTGTCACCGCTTTCCACCGCTTTCTCTACCTTCTTCAGCAAGTGCAGGTCAATAAAAGGACCTTTCTTGAGAGAACGTGGCATGGCTTATCCTCTAATTATTTCTTAGTACGACGATGAACGATGAAGTGTTCAGTGCGTTTGTTTTTACGAGTCTTCTTACCTTTGGTCTGAACGCCCCAAGGTGTTACAGGGTGTTTACCAAAGTTACGACCTTCACCACCACCATGTGGATGGTCTACCGGGTTCATCGCAGTACCGCGAACGGTAGGGCGAATACCACGCCAGCGGCTTGCACCGGCTTTACCCAGAACGCGCAGCATGTGTTCAGCGTTACCCACTTCACCTAAAGTCGCGCGACAGTCTGAAGGAACTTTACGCATTTCACCGGAACGCAGACGAATAGTGACATAAGCACCATCGCGCGCAACGATCTGAACGTAAGTACCGGCAGAACGTGCCAGCTGGCCGCCTTTACCTGGTTTCATTTCTACGTTATGAACAGTAGAACCAACCGGGATGTTGCGCATTGGCAGAGCGTTACCCGCTTTGATTGCAGCATCAACACCAGACTGGATTTGATCACCAGCTTTCAGGCCTTTAGGCGCCAGGATGTAACGGCGTTCACCGTCTTTGTATAATACCAGAGCAATATTTGCTGAACGGTTTGGATCATATTCCAGACGTTCTACAACAGCCGGGATACCGTCTTTGTTACGTTTAAAGTCAACAATACGGTAATTTTGCTTGTGACCACCACCAATATGACGGGTAGTGATACGGCCATTGTTGTTACGACCACCAGACTTGTTGTTTTTCTCAAGCAGTGGTGCGTAAGGTTTGCCCTTGTGAAGCTCAGGGTTAACCACTTTAACGACGTGGCGACGGCCCGGAGACGTAGGTTTACATTTAACAATTGCCATTGTTCTTTACTCCTCCGACTTACTCAGCGCCGCCGACGAAGTCCAGATTCTGGCCTTCCTGCAGGGTGACGTAAGCTTTTTTCCAGTCGCTACGACGACCGAAACGCTGACCGTGGCGCTTCACTTTGCCTTTAACCAGCAGAGTGTTAACACCTTCAACTTTGACTTCGAACAGTTTTTCAACTGCAGCTTTGATTTCAGCTTTAGTCGCGTCTTTAGCAACTTTGAGCACGATGGTATTTGTTTTTTCCATCGCGGTAGACGCTTTTTCAGATACATGCGGCGCGCGCAGTACTTTCAGCAGACGTTCTTCACGGATCATGCCAGCATCTCCTCAACTTGCTTAACTGCTTCAGCAGTCATCACTACTTTACCGAACGCGATCAGACTGACCGGATCGATTGCAGTGACATCACGCACATCAACCTTGTACAGGTTGCGAGCTGCTAAGAACAGGTTCTCATCAACTTCGTGAGTGACGATCATCACGTCTTCCAGAGCCATATCTTTCAATTTCTGTACCAGCAGCTTGGTTTTAGGTGCTTCTACAGCAAATTTTTCGACAATGATCAGACGATCCTGACGTACCAGTTCGGACAGGATGCTTTTCAGCGCGCCGCGGTACATCTTTTTGTTAACTTTTTGACTGTGGTCCTGTGGTTTCGCTGCGAAAGTGATACCACCAGAGCGCCAGATTGGGCTCTTAACTGAACCAGAGCGGGCACGACCAGTACCTTTTTGGCGCCATGGTTTTTTACCAGACCCAGTAACTTCAGCACGAGTTTTCTGAGCACGTGTACCTTGACGAGCACCAGCTGCATACGCAACAACTACTTGATGGACAAGCGCTTCATTGAAATCACGCCCGAAGGTAGTTTCGGAAACAGTCAGCGCGCTTTGCGCGTCTTTCATTACCAATTCCATTCCTATCTCCTCGACGTTAAGCCTTGACAGCTGGTTTAACAATCAGGTTGCTACCGGTTGCACCCGGGACAGCACCTTTTACCAGCAGCAGGTTACGCTCAGCGTCAACGCGAACGACATCCAGGCTCTGAACGGTTACACGTTCGTTACCCAGCTGACCTGCCATTTTCTTGCCTTTAAATACCTTACCCGGAGTCTGGTTCTGACCGATAGAACCCGGAACACGGTGAGACAAGGAGTTACCGTGAGTAGCATCCTGAGTACGGAAGTTCCAGCGCTTTACAGTACCGGCGAAGCCCTTACCTTTAGATGTACCAGTAACGTCAACTTTCTTAACGTCAGCGAAAATTTCAACACTGATGTTCTGGCCAACAGTGAACTCTTCACCTTCTGACAGGCGAAATTCACGTAACAGGCGACCAGCTTCAACACCAGCTTTTGCGAAATGTCCTGCTTCAGGTTTGTTCACGCGGTTAGCTTTTTTGCTGCCAGTGGTAACCTGAATAGCACGATAACCGTCCGTTTCGTCAGATTTAACCTGAGTAACGCGGTTATTTTCGATTTCGATAACAGTAACAGGGATTGACACACCTTCTTCAGTGAAGATGCGGGTCATACCCACTTTTTTACCGACTAAACCAATCATTGTTTCAACCTCTCAATCAATTGATACCTGATTAACCCAGGCTGATCTGCACGTCAACGCCGGCAGCCAGATCCAGACGCATCAGAGCATCAACGGTTTTTTCAGTTGGCTCAACGATGTCAACCAGACGTTTGTGAGTGCGAATTTCGTACTGATCGCGCGCATCTTTGTTGACGTGCGGAGAGATCAGAACGGTAAAACGCTCTTTACGGGTCGGCAGCGGGATAGGACCACGAACTTGCGCACCAGTGCGCTTAGCAGTCTCTACGATTTCCGCAGTTGATTGATCGATCAGACGATGATCAAAAGCTTTAAGGCGGATACGGATTCTTTGGTTCTGCATGAGACCAGAGCTCCAACTATTTTATAAACGTAAAAAATTACTCCTCGCACCCATTTCGATTGACGGGGGAGTGTAATCGTTCTCGATGTAATCCCCATATCGGGGATATTTTCATGAACAGCGAAAAAGCAGACTGTCCAATGCTGGTATCAACCAGGCTTGCACAATTGGCAAGCCCGCGCATTATACGTGAATGAGCCCTGAAAGCAAGCCGCAAACCGGGATTTGTGCAAATTATCTCCGGCGCCATGACAAAAAATCAGAAAAGAAAAAACCGCCGCGGGTTTCCCTGTCGGCGGTTCTGCACATTGCTTACTTCAGTGATTATTTCTCTGTTCTTTATTCTGTGTCTGCGTCCGCCATCTGAGCCTGCTGATAATTTTGCAGGCCCACACGGGCTATCAGATCCAGCTGGGTTTCCAGCCAGTCGATGTGAGATTCCTCTTCCGCCAGAATTTTTATCATTAAATCACGGCTGACATAATCATGTTTGGAATCGGCATAGGCAATGGCTTCGCGTAAATCTTTGGCGCCGTCCAGTTCCAGCTGAAGGTCAGACTTCAGCATTTCTTCCACATCTTCGCCGATATGAAGTTTGCCGAGATCCTGAAGGTTCGGGATCCCTTCCAGAAATAAGATACGCTCAATGTATTCATCCGCGTGTTTCATCTCATCAATGGATTCTTCATATTCTTTGTTGTTGAGTTTAATCAGACCCCAGTTTTTGAACATACGGGCATGCAGAAAATACTGGTTAATGGCAACCAGTTCATTTCCCAGCAATTTGTTCAGATGCGAGATCATTTTTTTATCGCCTTTCATGTACCCTCCTTTGTTTCCTGTCTGTTCAGTATAGACACAGGAAATAATTCACGGAGTGATTACAGTGACAAAATAGCGATACAGTTCAAAATTCCGGCGGGTTTCAGAGAGAAGATTCAGGCGACGCGGTCAACCGGGACAGACATATGCTCTTCTGCAATAACGGCTTTGGCGTGGCGGATACATTTGCCGCATTCAGTGCCGACAGGGATAATTTTACGCAGTTCACCGATGGAATGAACCTTATTCTGACGCACGGCATTCCGGATGGCTTTATCACTGATGGCATTACACAAACATACGTACATATCATTCCTCCTGACTGCGGTAAAGAGTAAATGATAATCAGTATTATTACAATTGCGATTATGTAAATTTTGTCAGCCGCTGCCGGAAGAGAGACATAAAAAAAGAGAGCCGCAGCTCTCTTTTTAATAATCAGCGGGGAATTAACCCATTACTTTCGCTACAACACCCGCGCCAACGGTACGGCCGCCTTCACGGATTGCGAAACGCAGACCATCGTCCATCGCGATTGGGTGGATCAGGGTGACGATCATTTTGATGTTGTCGCCCGGCATTACCATTTCAACGCCTTCCGGCAGTTCGATCATACCTGTTACGTCTGTGGTACGGAAGTAGAACTGTGGACGGTAGCCTTTGAAGAA
>NZ_AYMP01000038.1 GCF_000633515.1 Morganella morganii H1r
CCAGCCCCTTCGAGTCAAGCAATAATTTCTTATTTGCCGTTCTCTTTTTTCCTGCCGGACCGCGTGTTAGCGCGTTGTTCCGTGTCAGTGGAGGTGCATTATAGGGAGTCGCTTTCAGAAGACAAGTGTTTATTTCAACTTTTTTTCTGTTCGCCACTTTTTTCACCACAACGGTGTTTTATCCGGCAAAATCCCGGTGATTTGCTTTAAATCTGAACAAACTCAGCAGCAAAGGCTTCAACCTGCTGCCAATCCGTGTATTCCACCTCTTTGGTGGTATCCGTTTCACCTTTTGTCATTTTCATAATCAGGCGGATCATCATGCGGTCAAACCAGCCGTAACGCGGATATAGCAATGCCCCGGCGAATACCGTACAGACGGTCGGCTTCCAGGGGGTTGCGGCCAGAAACTTCCGGACATACACATTTGTCTCCGGTGTCCGTTTCTCCGGCTTGCGGGCTGTCAGGTTCACACCGAAGAAGGCGGTTTTCATCTGATTCAGCTGCACTGCGTGCAACTTCGCGAATTTATCCAGCGCGCGGTTAAAATGACCGTAGCGGATAGATGCCCCGACCAGCACCTTCTCATACGGTGCCAGATTCAGCGGCTGATTATCCTGCAAAGAGCGGACATCACACTCTGCCCCTGCTTTGCGCAGATGCAGGGCAATTTCAGTAATGATTTTTTTTGTCTGCCCGTCATGGCCGGAATAAAGCAACAAGTACGACATGAAACACTCCGTTAATCACGCCAGAACGTCGGCGTCAGCAATACCAGCAAAGTAAAGACTTCCAGACGACCAAATAACATCGTCACGACAAGGATCCATTTCCCGCCCGGATTCAGGGTAGTAAAGTTCTCACCCAGCGTTCCCAGCCCCGGTCCCAGGTTATTCAGTGTGGTGGCTATCGCAGAGAAAGCGGAAAATTCATCAACACCTGTAGCTATCAGTAACAGCATACTGACCACAAAGACCAGTGCATAGGCGGAGAAGAATCCCCAGACAGCTTCGATGATTCGTTCCGGTAATGCCCTGCGGCCCAGTTTGATGGTGTAAACCGCATTCGGATGCACGAGGCGTTTCAGCTCACGCGCGCCCTGAAGGAACAGCAGCATAATGCGGATAACCTTCAGACCACCGCCGGTTGACCCCGCACATCCGCCGACAAATGCCGCACACAGCAGCAGCATCGGCAGGAACAGCGGCCATTTATAGAAACTGTCAGTGGAGAACCCGGCTGTTGTCGCCATCGAAACAACCTGGAAAAATGCCTGGTTGAGGGTTTGTCCCTCCGTAGCATAGACATCAAACTTCCACAAAACCAACGCACAGATCACGACCAGCACAAGCTGAAGGGAAATAAACATCCTGAATTCCAGGTCACGCCAGTAGACACCCAGGCTGCGTCCGGTCAGTACTGCAAAGTGCAGGCCATAGTTACAGCCCGAAATCAGCAGGAAAATGGCAATGATGGTATTAATTGCCGGGCTGTTAAAGTAACCGATACTGGCATCATGAGTGGAAAACCCGCCGATGGCGATAGTGGAGAAGCTGTGGGATATCGCATCAAAAACATCCATTCCTGCAAACCAGAGGGCAATTGCACAGACGATGGTGAGGAACACATAAATCAGCCAGAGCGTTTTTGCCGTTTCCGCAATCCTCGGGCGCATTTTATTGTCTTTCAGCGGCCCCGGCATTTCCGCCCGGTACAGCTGCATTCCCCCGACACCCAGCAGCGGCAGGATAGCAACGGCTAATACGATGATCCCCATCCCGCCCAGCCACTGTAACATCTGCCGGTAAAATAAAATCGCTTTGGGCAGTGTATCCAGCCCGACCAGTGTGGTGGCACCGGTTGTGGTTAAGCCGGAGAATGATTCAAAAAACGCATCGGTCACCGACAGGTTCGGGCGCTCAGAAAAAATAAAAGGTAATGCCCCGACACTGCCCAGTACCGTCCAGAACAGCACCACAATCAGAAAACCTTCTTTCGGTTTTAACTCACTTTTTTTATTGCGGTTCGGTATCCAGAGCAGCAGGCCGATAATCAGTGCCGCCAGAAATGTCTGACTGAATGCTTTACCTGCACCGTCTTTATAGATGAGCGCCACAATCCCGGGAATGATCATGGTGACAGAAAAAATAATGACGAGTAACCCGACAATACGGGTTATGGCGCGAAAATGCATTGCAGCAGAGTCCTCAGAAATCAGTTTCCGGTGGTGTCATCAGGGCATTTAAGCTCAAACATCCCCCGGCTCAGGTCACGTAATTTATCACTAACCTCACTCAGTAAGGTAGCAGGAATCGAAATACGTAACGTCACATCCGCACCGAAATCACTGTTGATTATCGTGCCATCCACCTGCCGAACCACTAATTCTGCCTGGCTGATAAAGCTGTAATCACAGGTTATTTCACATATCACCTGCGGGATTTTGGTTTTCGTCACCAGCAATTTCAGTGCCTGCTGAACCCCGCTGCCGTATGCACGGACCAGCCCGCCGGTGCCTAATTTTATTCCGCCGAAATAGCGGACAACCACCGCCGTAATTTCCCCGATGCCGCTGCCGAGCAGCGGTGCAATCATCGGTTTACCGGCTGTTCCGGTCGGTTCACCGTCATCGGAAAATCCCAGTTGCTGCGAATCATCCGGACGCCCCGCAACAAATGCCCAGCAATGGTGCCGGGCATCGGGGTATTCATCTTTGACAGACCGGATAAATTGCTTTGCTTCATCCACCCCGTCTGTATGCTGCAACAGGGTGATGAAACGGCTTTTTTTTATCTCTTCAGTAAACGTAACCGGCTCAGCCGGTATAAGGTACGATTTCATTAGGGCAGATTCAGATCCCGCGTCATATTTTCCACACTGTTGTCATGGATGATAATGTTATCTTCAATGCGGATGCCGCCACAAGGTTTAAACTGCTCAATACGTTTCCAGTCAAAGTGCTGACTGAACTTACCTTCACGCCACGGTGCCAGCAGAGATTCAATAAAATACAGTCCAGGCTCGATGGTCAGCACCATACGCGGCTCCAGAATACGGGTGCAGCGCAGGAACGGATACATTGCCGGTGCTGCCAGATGTTCTCCCTGATCATTCTGCATAAACCCGGCAGCATCATGAACCTGAAGACCCAGCGGATGGCCAAGCCCATGCGGCAGGAACGGTGTGGTTACCCCTTCACTGACCATCGCTTCCTCAGACATCCCGGTGATGATCTTATGTTTTTTCAGCAGCTTCGCGATGCGGTGATGCATCTGAATATGGTAATCGGTGTAACGGATCCCGGCTTTAATATCACTGATCAGTGACTGCTGCTCATCATTCAGATCAGAGACCAGTTGTGCGAAATCACTATCAGCATCCGCAGCATACGTCCGCGTTAAATCTGCGGCATAACCATTGAACTCCGCACCGGCATCGATCAGGAAGCTGTGCCGTGTATGCGGTGACTTTTTATTCAGTTTGGTGTAGTGCAGAACAGCGGCGTTTTCATTAATAGCAACAATATTGTCATACGGCACATCAGTATCACGATGGCCGGTTGCCATCAGATACGCCATATTGATATCAAATTCACTCAGGCCGGATAAAAATGCCTCGTGGGCGGCAAGATGCCCGTTAACCGCCATTTTCTGTGCTTCACGCATGCAGACCAGTTCATAATCTGTTTTATATGAACGATGAAACGCAAAGAAATCCAGCACCGCTTTCGGGTTAATATGATTGCTGCTGATCCCCAGCGCTGCGGCACGATCGGTATCCGGCCCGATATAGGCAGTGCGGGTTTTATCCTGTGATGCCAGCATGGAGGCAATATCACCGGCATTCTTCAGATGGATAACCTCAACATCGTTTGTCCAGTAAGAAGAAGGTAACGCTTCGACACTGTGCCAGTAATCAACCGGAGAATAGAACCATAATTTCGGTTTATTCACACCATCAGTCCACAACCAGCAATGCGGTACATCAGTTACCGGCACCCATGCTTTAAAATGCACGTTACTTTTAAAGGGATAGTCACGATCATCGAGAAAAATACGTATCGGTTCACCGGAGTGGATCAGTAACGAGTCCAGTTTCTCACGCGCAAGAATATCGCGGGTACGCTGTAATAATGTTGCGATGTGCTCACGGTAGAGGGATGCCATTTTTTCCATGGGAATTAACCTTTTTTCATTATGATAGTGACAAAAGCTTAGCATGATCTCCGCGATGATGGATATGGCAGGCTATGTCATCCCGGTTATTTACCGGGAATCTTCGGCGCGTCACGACGTTTTTCTTTTCTGTTTCTGCATATTGAGACATTTTGCGTGATCTTCAGCGCAAAAAATCATCATTTCATTTGCTTTCGTTAACAAAAAAATCACAATTACCTCATCTGGTCATACCACATGGTGTTCTCATCCTTTACCGGAGCGATGCGATATTTAAGGAGAACCGTATGCTTTATCACAGTGAATCAATAAAGGTCAGCTGGGAAAAAGAGGGAATTGCAAAACTTGTTTTTGATGCGCAGGGAGCCATAAATAAACTGGATACCCGGACAATTGCCTCACTGGATGAAGCCGTTGCCTGCCTTGAACAAACATCACAGCTGAAAGGCCTGATTATTACCTCCGCCAAAGAGAGCTTTATCCTGGGCGCGGATATTACAGAATTTCTGACTCTGTTTAATGCACCGGCTGAACAACTCACTGAATGGCTGAATTTTGCCAACCGGTTGTTTAACCGGATTGAAGATCTGCCCGTGCCGACCGTCACCGCACTGAGGAAATTTACACTCGGCGGAGGATGTGAGTGCGCACTGACAACAGACTACCGCCTCGCCACTGACGATCTGCGTATCGGCCTGCCGGAAACCAAACTCGGGATAATGCCGGGCTTCGGCGGCTCAGTCCGTCTGCCCCGCCTGATTGGCTGCGATAATGCTCTTGAACTGATCACACAGGGAAAAATCGTGACTGCCGGTGAAGCACTGAAACTCGGTCTGGCTGACGGCATTGTGCAGGATGATGAACTGATTAACGGCTCACTGATACTGCTGGAACAGGCTATCAGTGGCCGGATGGACTGGCAGGCACGGCGGAGGCAGAAAAAAGCGGCGTTACAATTACGCTCAGCAGAACTGCAGATGAGTTTAATCACAGCCAAAGCCCTTGTCCGGCAAAAAGCAGGTAAACATTACCCCGCGCCGATGGCTGCGGTAAACAGCATTGAGTCCGGAGCCGGATTACCCCGTGATGAGGCATTACTCTGCGAAACGGCTCATTTTGTTCCGCTGACCCGGACACTCACCGCCGGGGCTCTGGTTTCACTTTTCCTGAATGAACAATATGTTAAAGGTCTTACCCGCCGGCAGACCGCGTTACGTGATGCACCGGAACACGCTGCCGTTATCGGCGCAGGTATTATGGGTGGCGGTATTGCTTATCAGTCAGCTTACAGCGGCATTCCGGTATACCTGAAAGATATTCAGCCTGCAGCCCTGCAGGCCGGTATTGATGAAACGGTAAAGCTGCTGGAAAAACAGTGTCAGTCAGGAAAAATGACACTGGTTCAGGCCGCCGGGATACGCGCCGCTATCCACCCCGTCCGCCATGATAATGAACTCAGTGACTGCGATATTGTGGTTGAAGCGGTTGTTGAGAACAAAGCCATCAAACAAAAAGTGCTGGCCGATATTGAACAACAGGTCAGCGAACACTGTATTCTGACATCAAATACTTCTTCGATCCCTGTCAGTGAACTGGCTCAGGCGCTGAAACGCCCGCACAATTTCTGCGGAATGCATTTTTTCAATCCCGTACCTAAAATGCCGCTGGTTGAAGTAATCCGGGGAGAGAAAACCTCAGACGACACAATCGCCGCTGTGGTGCACTATGCCCACAAAATGGGAAAAACCCCCGTTGTGGTGGGGGATTGCCCTGGGTTTTTTATCAACCGCGTACTGTTTCCGTATCTGAACGCGTTTTCTCTGCTGGTGTCCGCCGGTGCGGATATTAAAGCTGTGGATCGTGTGATGGAACAGGAATTCGGCTGGCCGATGGGACCGGCGCTGCTGCTCGATGTTGTCGGGCTGGATACCGCCAATCATGTACAGCATGTGATGGCTGAGGGCTATCCGGAACGGATGGTCGTTGAAGAGCGCAATGTCATCAGTCTGTTTGCCGGACTGAAACGACTGGGGCAGAAAAGCCGTCTCGGGTTTTACCGCCATACTGATGACGGCAAAGGCCGCCTGCAGAAACAGCCCGATGAACAGCTCGAAGAAGTACTTGCACCGCTGGGACGCACGCCCCGTGACTTTACGGCAGACGAGATTATCGACCGTCTGATGATTCCGATGGTGAACGAGGTTATCCGCTGCTACGAGGAAGGCATAATCAGCAGCCCGGCCGAAGCAGACCTGGCGCTGGTTTACGGTCTTGGCTTTCCGCCGTTCCGGGGCGGTATTTTCCGTTATCTGGATGATACCGGCACCCGCGCTTTCTGTGAAAAAGCAGAGCAATACAGCGCACTGAGTCCGCTTTATGCCATTCCGGACAGTCTGCAGGCACATGCTGTTAATAACACACCTTATTATCCGCAACCGGATAGTCACCTTGTTACTGCACAGTGAGGTTTATATGGAAAAAGTCATGATAATTGATGGTCTCCGCACCTCAATGGGACGTTCAAAAAACGGTATTTTCCGGCATGTGCGGGCAGAAACTCTCTCGGCAGAAGTGATGAGTTCGGTGATAAAACGTAACAATATCAATGCGGCTGATATTGATGACATTATCTGGGGGTGTGTGCAGCAGACCGGGGAACAGGGGTTTAATATCGCCCGTCATGCCGCCCTGCTGACAGATATTCCGCATACGGTGCCGGCGGTTACCGTTAACCGCCTGTGCGGTTCATCAATGCAGGCCCTGCATGATGCCACCCGTCTGATTCAGACCGGTGACGGCAAACTGGCACTTGCAGGAGGCGTTGAACATATGGGTCATATCCCGATGACACACGGTATCGATATCAACCCCGCCGCCGCACTGCACACCGCCAAAGCGTCCGGCATGATGGGACTGACAGCCGAAGCACTGGCGCGGCAATTTTCTGTCAGCCGTGAGTCACAGGATGAATTTGCTCTGCGTTCACATCAGCGGGCCGCACAGGCATTCCGGGATAACAGATTCAGCCGTGAAATCCATCCGGTTCAGGGGCATAACCAGGCCGGAGTACCTGTCATTGTCACCCGGGATGAAACCGTCCGCGATAACGGCAGTCTTGCTGAGCTGGTCGCATTGCGTCCGGTGTTTGATCCGGTCAGCGGTACGGTCACCGCCGGTAATTCCTCCGCAATTTCAGATGGTGCCTCAGTAACGCTGCTGGCCGGGGAGCACTATGCCCGTGAGCATGGTTTATCTCCGCGGGCAGTGATACGGGCAATGAGTGTTACCGGCTGTGAACCGGCACTGATGGGGTACGGCCCGGTACAGGCAACACAGGCAGTTCTGAAAAAGGCCGGGCTGACGCTGGCAGATATTGATGTTATCGAACTGAACGAAGCCTTTGCGGCACAGGCACTTGCCTGCCTGAAGGGTATGGGATTATCCGACTGTTATGATGACAAAGTGAATCTGCATGGCGGCGCGATTGCTCTCGGGCACCCGCTCGGCTGTTCCGGCACCCGGATCATTAATTCACTGCTGACAGTCATGGAGCAGCGGGATGCACAATTCGGGCTGGCAACGATGTGTATTGGTTTTGGTCAGGGGATAGCAACCGTGATTGAACGTGTCCGTGGCTGATCACTGAGAACGTTATAAATAACAGCGACGTTTTCTGCTTCATCTCACCACACAAGAACGTCGCTGACACTGCTTTAACCGTTTGGCTGACCTGTTATCAGCATTCTCCCGCCGTCAGGGGGCGGGATTTTCTTTAAATAAACTCGAATGCATCACCAAACAGGTGATCGGCATCCGCACCGCGCTCCTGGCAGAAACGCTCACGGGCGATTTTGGCCATTTCAAAACGTCCGGCAATATAGATGTCTTTTCCGGCCAGCGAACCAAAATCATCCAGAACCGCGCTGAGCACAGTACCGGTTCGACCGCGCCAGGTATCATCCGGCTGTTCAACAACAGGGATAATTTTCAGGTTCGGATGTGTTTCGGCGAGCGCCTGCAATTCACCAAGGTCATAGAGATAAACATGCTCTCTGGCACCCCAGTAAAATGTGATGTCACGCTGCGGATTTTCTTCCAGTGCCGCCAGCAGAACAGAACGGGTGTAAGAAAAACCGGTTCCTCCGGCAATCAGGAGCATCGGTGCGTCACTGTTTTCCCGGAACCAGGCGTTGCCGTGCGGGATATCAATGGTCACCCGCCGGTTATCCAGGATCCGATCCATCACCGCCATCGCATAAAGATTAAATTCGGATGCACCGATGTGCAGCTCAATTTCCTGCCGGGATGACGGCGCGGATGCCATTGAGAACGGGCGTTTGTCCCGTTCATCCATCACTACCATCAGGTATTGCCCGGCTTTGAATGAAAAATCACCATCCGGTAATAATTTTATGCGGTATACCGTATCCGTTATAGATTCAACAGAGGTAACTTTGCAGTTTAACGTTGCCATGTGCTCCCTCAATTATCGAGAATATGTAATTCGTCCCATATGGCGTCAACACGCTGTCTGACTTCATCGGTCATAACAATCGGTTTGCCCCACTCGCGCGAGGTTTCGCCGGGCCATTTATTTGTTGCATCCAGTCCCATCTTCGACCCCAGCCCCGATACCGGAGATGCAAAATCGAGATAGTCAATCGGGGTATTTTCCATCATGACAGTGTCCCGGGCCGGATCCATCCGGGTCGTGATCGCCCAGATCACATCATTCCAGTCACGGGCATTGATATCATCATCGCAGACAATGACAAATTTAGTGTACATAAATTGCCGTAAATACGACCAGACTCCCATCATGACCCGCTTTGCATGTCCCGCATACTGCTTTTTCATGGTGACAACGGCCAGGCGGTATGAACACCCTTCCGGCGGCAGATAAAAATCGACAATTTCAGGAAACTGTTTCTGCAGGATCGGCACCAGCACTTCATTCAGTGCCACACCCAGAGTTGCCGGTTCATCCGGCGGACGGCCGGTATAGGTTGAGTGATAGATAGGTTCATCACGCTGGGTAATATGTGTGACCGTAAAGACAGGGAAATCATCCACTTCATTATAATAACCGGTATGATCCCCGTACGGCCCTTCCGGTGCGGTTTCACCCGGCTCAATATACCCTTCAAGAATAATTTCAGCCCCGGCAGGAACTTCCAGGTTATTAGAAATGCATTTCACCACTTCGGATTTATTACCGCGCAGTAACCCTGCAAAGGCGTACTCGGACAAGGTATCCGGAACCGGCGTCACCGCGCCGAGAATTGTTGCAGGATCAGCACCCAGCGCCACTGCAACCGGGAAACGTTCTCCCGGGTGTGCCTGACACCATTCCTGAAAATCGAGTGCGCCGCCGCGATGCGATAACCAGCGCATAATCAGTTTATTTTTCCCCAGCACCTGCTGGCGGTAAATGCCCAAATTCTGGCGATCTTTAAACGGCCCGCGGGTGACGGTCAGTCCCCAGGTAATCAGCGGTGCCGCATCATCCGGCCAGCAGTGCATCACCGGGATTTTTGTCAGATCCACATCATCGCCGGTGAAAACATGCGTCTGACACGGCGCGGAGCTCAGCCGCTTGGTCGGCATATTGAGAACCTGCTTAAACTTCGGCAGCTTATCGATAAGATCACGGAACCCTTTCGGCGGATCCGGTTCTTTCAGGAAAGCCAGCAGTTTACCGACATCATGCAATGCTTTGACATCCTCCTGCCCCATTCCCATCGCAACCCGTTTGGTTGTGCCGAACAGATTACAGAGCACCGGCATTGAATAACCTTTCGGATTTTCAAACAACAATGCAGGGCCGCCCGCACGCAGTGTGCGATCAGCAATTTCCGTCATTTCGAGGTAAGGATCGACTTCAGTTTTGATCCGTTTAAGCTCGCCCTGACTTTCCAGAATGGTGAGAAAATCTCTCAGGTCCCGATATTTCATTATGTTATTAATCTGTCAGCAGGTGGAAGGGACTCTATTATAGGAATCCCGCCCACTGTTACAAGTACAGGGATCAGCGGCAGCGGAACGGAACCCGGTCTGCCAGGGCGCTGGTATCGAATTGTTCCGGGAATGTTTTGTTGTGCTGAAAGAGTTTAAATCCTTCATTTTTGCCGCTGAAGTAGTGCAGCTCATTTCCGGTAATATGGAAACCACTGCCTTCACGCAGCGCCACAACAATCTCATCCGGATTAATGGCACAGAATTCCGCAATCCGCTCATCACGGGTTTCACCCATATGACCGCTGATGACCGCGTCAATATAGTGAGGGTTAATCTGAACAGGGAACAGCCCCAGAGACGGCATCACCACGCAGTTACGTACCGGCATATCATTGGTGGTCCGGATGCTCGGCGTGGCAACATTACACCCGGCACTCCAGCCGATATACGGAATATTCCGTTCACGAACCGCGCGCTGGATTGGCACAACCAGACCATTTTCATGCAGTAACTGATTCAGCAGCCAGGTATTTCCGCCGCTGACAAGAATACATTCCGCATTTTCGACAGCCTGAACCGGGGAATCAAAATGTTCGATGCAGGTAACATCAATCCCCAGCGCTTCAGAGAGTTCACGGGCACGCTGATCGTGATCAGCGCGGATAACCGCATAGGCAATCAGCACTGCAGAGCGGATCCCGCGGGTTTCTATCATTGTCCGGATGCGATCCTGTGCATAGCTGAGCCATTGCGGGTTACCGGAAAGTTTGCCGTTACTGAGTAAAAAAATGTCCATCGACATTGCCCTTATTATTCTGTCATTATAAATATAGTAATTAGTTTATAACTCATTAAATGACATCATTCTACGGTAAAAAGCAAATCAAATAAGGGACTGAATTCACACTCATTTGTCTTAAATAGCCATTTGTTGCATTCATAGTAAAACAAATTTGTTATTATCAGGCTTTATATAAGCCCCGTTTGTGTTGGATAGCGTAATGAAGGATTGGTATTTATTGTACTGCAAACGCGGACAGCTTCCGCGGGCAATGGAACATTTGCGGCGGCAGCAGGTGGAATGCCTGACACCGATGGCGAACATTGAAAAAGTGGTTCGGGGCAAACGTGCGACAGTCAATGAGCCTCTGTTCCCGAATTACCTGTTTATCTCTTTTGATCCCGAAATTATTCATACAACCACGATTAACTCAACGCGCGGCGTCAATCATTTCGTCCGTTTCGGGCCGCTGCCTGCAGTTGTTCCCGCATCATTGATTGAAGAGCTGAAAAATGCCGAATGTATCAGTCTGTCGGAGCAAAATGTACCGCAGCCGGGAGATATTGTGGAAATCACTGAAGGGATGTTTAAAGGACTGGAAGCGATTTATCAGGAACCGGACGGCGATACCCGCTCAGTTTTGCTGCTGACACTGATCAGCAAAGAACTGACCAAAAAGGTGGACAACACCAGCTTTATCCGGAAACGCTGAGTATTTTCCGCTTCCCGGAAACAAAAAAACCGCCTGTTGTTAAGGCGGTTTTTACCTGACGCAGTATCGCGTTACTCTTCAGCTTCTTCATCCTGCGGTTGTTCTTTACTGCGCGGTACATAGAAACGGGCAAAGAACACACCGACTTCAAACAGCAGATACATCGGAATCGCCAGCAGTGTCTGCGAGAACACATCCGGTGGTGTCAGCAGCATCCCCACCACAAAAGCCCCGACCAGAATATACGGCCGCTTGTGCTTCAGTGAGGCAACGGTCGTCGCACCGCTCCAGCACAACAGAATAATGGCAATCGGCACCTCGAAGGAGATACCAAACGCCATAAACAGCGCCATGACAAAGCTGAGATAGTTATTAATATCTGTCGCAATGACCACATCCTGCGGAGCTGTCGAGGTAAAGAACCCGAACGCCAGCGGGAAGACAACAAAATACGCGAATGCCATCCCCATATAAAACAGCACAGTGCTGAAAAACAGCAGCGGCATTAATAACCGGCGTTCATGCTTATACAGTGCCGGTGCGATAAAAGCCCAGACCTGATACAGAATGTACGGTGCCGAAATAAAAATGGAAACCATAATGGTCAGCTTAATCGGCGCCAGGAACGGTGATGCAACATCCGTTGCGATCATGTTCGATCCCTGCGGCAGTTTGCTCACCAGCGGCGAGGATACCAGCTGATAGATATCATTTGAGAAATACGCCAGCGCAACAAACACAACAAAGACTGCAATCAGGCTGTTGAGAATGCGTTTTCGTAATTCGATTAAATGAGTGATCAGCGGTTGTGTGTCTTCAACAGCCATAACGTACTTTTACCGTAATCTATTAGTGTTTCTGTGAATCTGATGCCGCAGAGGTGACCGGTGACGGTGCAGGTTCTGTATCACTGACTTCGGGTGACGGACGGGCCGGGATTTCTTCTGCAGCAACCGGGGATGGTGCTGCCGGAGCCGGATTTTCCGCCGCCGGAGAACCGGCTGATGCCGGGCGGGCAGACGGGATGTCAAGTTCCTGATCAGCCAGTGCTTCCGGATCGAGCTGCTTTTTCAGTGTATCCGCCGGTTCCTGATAAGAGCGGCGTAATGTATCAGCGGCTTCTTTCAGTTCATCCATCGACGCCTTCAATTCAGGTGAAATCGCTTTACCGGCCTGCTCTTCCATCTTTTTCAGGTTATCCTGCAACTCCTGAAGTTTGAGTTCCTGGGTCAGCTCATTCTGCACATTGGCAGCCATTGAACGCATCACACGGATCCAGCCGGCTACTGTCTTCACAGCAACCGGAAGGCGTTCAGGCCCCAGAACCACAAGTCCGATAACCAATACTAAGATCAGTTCACCAAAACCGATGTCAAACACGGGTTATACCTGCTCTTTGTTTTTATTCTCTGGCTGCTCAGCTGAATCAGCTTTCTTTTCTGCGATATTTTTTTGTTCAAAATCCGCATCTTTTCCAGCTGTTGTTGTATCTGCTTTGTTCTGATCGTCATCACCGATGGCTTTTTTAAAGCCTTTGATAGATGCGCCTAAATCAGATCCCAGGGTACGGAGTTTATTTGTCCCGAACAGGAGTACAACAATCACAGCAATAATTAACAATTGCCAAATATTAATACCGGCCATTAGTTTTACCTCAAATTGATATGGACCTACTTACTTCATTATATACAACCACAGCCGTATACGGAAATACACAACATCGGCTGAAACCTTGCTTTAACTCAATCTTTACTTCATTTTACCGGATTGCCACCATCCCGTTACCCAGGTGAGACCACCAAAAAACATCAGAACCCATGGTGCAACAGGTGCACCGGCCAGATAGAACAGCCCGGCGCAGATAAACAATGTCGCGCCGATACCCAGTGCAAAATTCGCTTTCCGCTGAGCGGCCTGCTGCTGTTTCATCTGCTCTGCCAGCCGATCAACACCGGACTGCAGGCGGCGCTGCTGCTTAAGACTGTCATACACCAGTTCCGGTAATTCCGGTAGCTTTTCTGCCCAGAACGGTGCTTTTTCTTTAATGTTGCGGATCACGGCTTTCACGCCAATCTGGCTTTTCAGCCACGACTCCAGGAACGGTTTCGCGGTTTTCCACAGATCCAGCTGCGGATAGAGCTGACGCCCGAGCCCTTCAACATACAGCAGGGTTTTCTGTAATAAAACCAACTGCGGCTGTACTTCCATATTAAAGCGCCGGGCAGTATTAAACAGATTCAGCAGCACATGGCCGAAAGAGATTTCTGCCAGCGGTTTTTCAAAAATCGGTTCACATACCGTACGGATAGCAAATTCAAAATCTTCCACATTAGTATCCGGCGGCACCCAGCCGGAATCCACATGAAGCTCGGCCACTTTGCGGTAATCACGGTTAAAGAAGGCAATAAAGTTTTCCGCAAGATAGCGCTTATCTTCTTTATTCAGTGAACCGACAATACCGCAGTCGATACCGATATACTGAGGATCGTCAGGATGCTCACGGCTGACAAAAATATTGCCCGGATGCATATCCGCATGGAAGAAACTGTCGCGGAAAACCTGAGTGAAGAAGACCTGAACGCCACGCTCGGCTAACAGCTTCATATTAGTGCCCTGCTCATGCAGAGCCGCAATATCGGAAACCGGAATACCGTAGATCCGCTCCATGATCAGCACATTTTCGCGGCAGAGATCCGGATAAACCTCCGGCACATAGAGCATCGGGCTGTTTTCAAAATTACGCCGCAACTGAATGGCATTAGCCGCTTCGCGTTGCAGATTCAGCTCATCCAGCAGTGTTTTCTCATACTCGCGCACGACCTCTTTCGGCCGCAGACGTCTGCCGTCCGGTAACAGGGGAACCATATCAGCCAGGCGGTACATCAGGCGGATATCAGCCTGGATCACCGGCAAAATATCCGGACGGATCACTTTCAGTACCACCGCCTGTCCGTTTTCTTTCAGAACCGCAGTGTGCACCTGGGCAATCGAGGCGGATGCCAGCGGTGTGATATCAAAATCATCAAACCAGGTTTCCACCGGCCCTTCCAGGGCATCCTCAATGGTTTTCTTTGCCAGATTGCCGTCAAATGATGAAACGCGATCCTGCAACAGCGCCAGCTGATCAGCAATGGCCGGCGGGAACAGATCCCGGCGGGTGGAAAGCATCTGCCCGAACTTTATCCATACCGGCCCCAGCTCCTGAAGCGCCAGACGCAGACGCTCACCCAGCACTTTATCTTTATGCTTGTTCGGCATCCAGAACAGTGAACGCCGCCAGAGACGTATCGCCCAGCTCAGGCGGTTTTTGGGGATCAGCTCATCCAGCCCGTAGTTCAGGAGAGTGCGGATGATAAAATAGAGGCGTTTTATTTCACTCGGTCTCATACCCGCTTCCTGTTCTTTTTTCCAGACGGGCAAGGCGCGCCTCAAGTTCATCTGCGGTTTGTGCAGCATCCGCAACTTCATCACAGAAATGAGCGGCTTCCAGTGCAGAAGGAGCAAGCGCCCACTCACGGGTGACCGCACCGGTCAGATACTCCTGCTGACGGCATACCGTACGACGGATAAACTGCCCGCCTTTTACGGCAATCTGAGTCAGGGTCTGCGCGGCAATATCACCGGTATACGGCGCCAGATAATGTGCCGGATCCCATTCCGCCATATCCAGCAGCGCTGAAAAGTGCTGAATGACCTGCATATCGCCGTCAATAATGACATCACCCTGCCGGATAAGGGCGGAAAGCTGTTGTTTGTCTTTCAGTTTCAGCAGAGTGAGAAAACGGGTTTGCAGCACACAGTCCGCCGGGTCTTCCCAGCGGGAAATCACATCCAGCTGTTTTTCACTGAAAATCAGCGTGAACTGCATATCCGGTTCTGTCAGCCGCAGCGTCAGTGTTTTTCCGGTCAGACGGGCGCGGGCCGGTTTCAGTACACTTTCGCTGTACAGCAGCCGGTTGAGCACCGTTTCCAGAAATCCGGCAACCACAGGATAAAGAGCCTGCGGACTGACAGGAGACGGGATATTTTCTGCAAACGTATCAGACATATCAGAATTTGAACCCTTTATGCAGTGCCACAATACCGCCGGTCATGTTGGTGTAGGAGACATGCTCAAAGCCGGCATTTTCCATCATGCCTTTCAGGGTTTCCTGATCCGGATGCATGCGGATGGATTCGGCAAGATAGCGGTAGCTGTCCGCGTCATTCACAACCGCCTGCCCGATACGCGGCAGCACGTGGAAGGAGTATGCGTCATATACTTTACTCAGCGGTTCAATCACCGGTTTGGAGAATTCCAGCACCAGCAGACGACCGCCCGGTTTTAACACACGAAACATGGAGCGGAGTGCTTTGTCTTTATCAGTGACATTACGCAGCCCGAAAGAGATGATGATGCAGTTGAAGTAATCATCCGGGAACGGCAGTTCTTCGGCGTTCGCCTGAACATAATTCACATTGCCGACAACCCCGTGGTTACGCAGCTTTTCCCGGCCCATTTTCAGCATGGAGTCGTTAATATCCGCAAGGATCACCTGCCCGTTTTCACCGACCATACGGGAGAATTTTGCGGTAAAATCACCGGTTCCCCCGGCAAGATCCAGCACCCGCTGACCACGACGGACACCACTGGCATCAATAGTAAAACGTTTCCAGACACGATGGATGCCGAAAGACATCAGGTCATTCATCAGATCGTATTTTGCGGCAACAGAATGAAAGACGTTTGCCACCATACCTGCTTTTTCGTTTCTGTTAACAGTGCGAAAACCAAAATCGATTGTATCCCGGGATTGCTCTTCCATTCTCTTCTTGCCTGTTTTGCCTGTGTGCATGAATTAGTGATCGGAAAAGTGTATCAGCCTTTACCGCAAAACCCTATGCCCATTGTGTTGTTCTGCGAAATTAGCCGGAACCTCCGGCAGTTCATCCGCGCCGGTATCTTGTTGTTCACTGAGGCGGGCTTTCTGTACCAGAATTTCATCCAGCGGGCGCTTTACCTCAACCCCCAGTTCACGGAAACCTTCTGCCTGTGACAGCAGATTTCCCCGGCCGGTGGTCAGTTTTTTCATCGCCCCGTGGTATGTGCTCTGGGCTTTATCCAGCGCCTGGCCGATACCGTCCATTTCCTCGGTAAACAGGCGAAGCTTGTCATAGAGACGGGCAGCCCGCTGTGCGATCGCCTGACTGTTTTCATGCTGATGTTCATAACGCCAGAGGTTGGCGATTGTCCGCAGTGCCACCAGCAGTGTTGACGGGCTGACCAGCATGATATTGCTTCTGAGGGCTTCATCCAGTAAGACACTTTCCTGCCCGACTGCCGCCAGAAATGCCGGCTCGACCGGGATAAACATCAGCACATAATCCAGTGAGTTAATCCCGCTGAGATCCTGGTATTCTTTGCGGCTCAGACCCCGGATGTGCTGACGCACAGAGTTGATGTGTTCCGTCAGTGCCGTCTGCCGGGCTTCCGGGGTGTCACTGTTGAAGTAACGCTCGTAGGCTACCAGCGATACTTTGGCGTCCACAATCACCTGCTTGTTCTGTGGCAGGTAAATCACCACATCCGGCTGATAACGGCTTTGCTGTTCATTTTTCAGGCTGACCTGGGTGGCGAATTCATGGCCCTCGCGCAGACCGGAGGCCTCTAGGATACGGGCAAGAATGGTTTCCCCCCAGTTACCCTGCATTTTATTGTCACCTTTCAGAGCATTGGTGAGGTTGACCGCTTCCTGCGCCATCCGCAGATTAAGCTGTTGCAGGCGCTGAATTTCATGTGTCAGAGTGTGGCGTTCACGGCTTTCCTGGCTGTAACTTTCCTGAACCTGCCGGTTAAAGTTATCCAGCTGTTCACGGAAGGGACGCAGCAGCATGGACAGACTCTGGCGGTTGAGTTCATCTGTCCGGCGGCCGCTCTGTTCAAAAATACGGGCGGCCAGGTTTTCAAACTGAGTATTCAGGCGCTGCTCACTGTTAAGCAGCAACCGCTGTTTTTCTTCAGCAGCCAGGCGGCTTTCTTCCAGCCGGGTGGTCAGCTCACGGATTTCCGCTTCCTGCTGTGCGCTGATATGACGGGCATTTTCCAGTGATTGTTCACTCTGCTCTCTGGCCTGCTGCCAGTACGCAGCCTGGCGCCGGGTTTCATCCAGCAGAGCCAGTTGCGCAATATTGTCCTGTAACAGCCGGTTTTTGTCCGTCAGCCGCTGTTGCAGGCTGAACCAGACCACACCGCCGCCCAGCAGAATTCCGCTCAGAATGCCGATAAAACCATAAAGCCACTGAATATCCACGATGGCCGTCTCCTCCGCGAGTCACTTACGCCGCTTACGGTAAAATAGCACTGTACAGATGTCCACTGTCTTTTTGCTGTCCGCCGTTTTTTTCGGCGCGTCACGCAAAATTCAATGTAATCCGGTGAAAATGCGGTGCTATCCGCCCATCAGTCCGGCCATCCATTTCAGCCCGAACGCGCCGGGAGCCAGCAGGCCGAATGCCCAGATCACGGCAGAGGACAGGTTCGCCAGCTGAAAGTGACGCTGCGGCATCGCGCAGATCCCGGCCACCAGCGGTACCACGGCGCGGAACGGTCCGAAGAAGCGCCCGAAAAATACCCCCCATATTCCCCATTTTTCAAAAAACTGATGCCCTCTGACCAGGGTTTGCGGGGAGCGTGAAATCGGCCACATATGACGGACATTGTCCTTGTAGTAGTAGCCGATGTAATAGGAGATCCAGTCGCCGGCAAAGCCACCGGTGGCCGCCGCGAGGAAAACCGGCATAAAATTCAGCCCGCCTTCCCCGATCAGCGCCCCGACCCCGAGCAGAATCACCGTTGCCGGGAACAACAGGGAAAGAAATGCGAGAGATTCACCGAATGCCAGCACGAAAACAATCGGCAATGCCCAGAACTCATGTTCACGGACAAATGCGGTGACGGTGGTAATAATATCTGCCGGTGCCAGAGAATCCCCCTTACTGTCTGAGTTTACTCAAGGAAATGGTTACGGATTTTGTCGCGGACTGCTGTTGTCAGCCCGATATCTTTCGCCAGCCAGGTATCAATACTGCCATAATGCGAGTGAATGCTTTTCAGTGCGGTATTCAGAAAATCAGGCTGTACGGAGTACACATAGGCGAATTTCTCCACCACCGCTTCCGGCATATTTTTCGCGTGCTCTGCCAGCAGTTCATGGCGGTACGGCGCCAGCGTGTCATTGGTCAGCAGGTAATCTTCCATCACCATATCGGTATCCGCGCCAAGTGCAAACAGCACCAGTGCCGACCCCACACCGGTCCGGTCTTTGCCGACCGCACAGTGCTGCACAATGCCGCCTTTTTCCGGGTTGCGCAGCATATCACCGAGTGCATGATACGCCGGGTTGCCCAGCGGCAGCAGTTCATAGAGGCGCAGCATAAAGGCTTTCGGATCAAACTCCGTCAGTGCTTCATTGCCGAGCTTCTCAAGGTTTGCATCCACTTCCTTTGACATCGGATTTGCCGGTGCGTTCGTGTACAGCGCACCATTCCACAGGCGATCCGGTTTATCCGCAATTTCGCCGCTGTCGCGGTAATCCAGGATCTGAAACAGATTCTGCGCGGTCAGCCGGGTTAAGTCGTTGTCGCTCAGGCGATCCAGCGCCCCGGCACGGAACAGCAGGCCGGGTTTGATTTTACTGCCGTCCGGCAGCACTTTGTTTCCCAGGTCCCGGAAATTGATCCCGCCGTCGAGCGGCAGTACGGAAGGATGCGGTAATGTCTGTCTGGTCATTGATACCTCTTTATCATTATTATCAGTATGTTCGGCACGATCACTGTATCAGATATACAGAATGAATGATTAAAAAAAAAGCCGCACCACCGGAAAACCCGGCGATACGGCTTGATTCATGAA
This sequence comes from Morganella morganii H1r, assembly GCF_000633515.1. GTDB lineage: Bacteria > Pseudomonadota > Gammaproteobacteria > Enterobacterales > Enterobacteriaceae > Morganella > Morganella morganii_B. The sequence goes on from NZ_AYMP01000038.1 coordinate 19,518, forward strand.
ACCGGTAACGATCAGATGAGATGACGGGCGGCTTCCACCACAATATCCAGGGTATTGGATTCGGTTTTCTTCATCTTCGCTTCATCAGGAATTTCCTGCTGGGTGCGGTTAACGATAACCCCTGCAACCATCCCGGCACGCAGCCCCTGGCTGGCACACATGGTCAGCAGTGTGGCGGATTCCATTTCAAAGTTCATCACGCCCATTTCCTGCCATTCTTTCATTGATCCTTTGAACCGGCGGGTCACACGGCCGCTGAAAGTATCATAACGCTCCTGGCCCGGATAGAAAGTATCAGAAGAAGCGGTCACACCAATATGAACGGTGGCTTTGGCTGCTTTCGCTGCATTTACCAGCGCGGTGGTACATTCAAAGTCAGCCACGGCCGGGAACTCCATCGGCGCAAAGTGCAGGCTTGCACCATCCAGGCGCACCGCCGCCGTGGTCACAAGGACATCACCGACATTAATGCTTTCCTGAATCGCACCGGTGGTACCGATACGCAGGAACGTGCGGATCCCCAGCTGTGCCAGTTCTTCCACCGCGATAGAGGTGGACGGGCCGCCGATGCCGGTTGAGCAGACGATGACCGCTTTGCCGTCCAGTTCACCGCGCCATGAGGTGAATTCACGCAGAGACGCGAGATGAACAGGGTTATCCATCAGGCGGGCAATTTTTTCGACCCGGTTCGGATCGCCCGGCACGATAGCCAGCGTTGCACCCTGTAAATCTGCTTTAGTCAAACCTAAATGAAATACATCAGCCATCCTGAACTCCTTAGCGAAAAAATGATTATTGAGGATACTGTAGCGTGCCACTGCACAAAATTTAGTGATTATTATCACTTCATTGATACGTTTCTATGAATCAATTACATAAAAATGAGATTCAAATCACATAAACAGCAGTTTATGCTGAAAATGTCGCCGGACTGCTCTGTGAAAAAGCAAAACACGGGTTGCTTTTTTATCCGCCTCACTCTACTATCCGCACCATTCCGGCACGCGATGCGTGCTGACCTGTCACTTTCAGAACGTAAGGAGGTTCATATGACAACATTACTGTGCACTCTTTGCGGGCTCCTGCAGAACTGATTATCACACCGGTATTACAACGTTATTTTCCGTATTACCCGTCCCTGTTTCCTGTCTGTTTCTTCCTGACTGCCCGCCGTAAACCCGAATTTTCACTATTTTCCGGAATGGATTATGGGCAATTATATGCATTTTGTCGCGCCGGGCGTCTCTTATATCGCCTCGGATGCGACGTGGATCGAAAGTAACGCGATTCAGCAACTGATCACCACCGCACAATTACCGGGTATGACGGCAGTTGCCGGTATGCCGGATCTGCATCCCGGCAGAGGCTATCCGGTGGGTGCGGCATTTTTCTCTGAAGGCCGTTTTTATCCCGCGCTGGTCGGTAACGACATCGGCTGCGGTATGGCGCTGTATCAGACTGAGCTGAAAATCAGCAAACTCAACGCAGACAAAGCGGAAAAGCAACTGCGCAGCATGCATGACCATGCGGATGCAGACTGGCTGGCAGAGCATGTGAGCGATCACTTCGCATCACATCCGTTTGCCGCCTCTCTGTCTTCTGTCGGCGGCGGAAATCATTTTGCTGAGTTTCAGCAAATCGATAAGGTCTGTGATGACGGGCTGTTTGCTGCGTCCGGGCTGGATAAACAGCGGGTGATACTGCTGGTTCACAGCGGTTCACGCGGACTGGGGCAGAGGGTTCTGCGTCATCATGTTGAGCAGTTCAGCCACAACGGGCTGACAGAGAACACGACGGAAGCGGCAGAATACCTGACTGCACATCAGCAGGCGCTGGATTTTGCACAACACAACCGGGCGCTGATTGCACTGCGGATGATGCAGCAGCTGCGTACCAAAGGAGAGGCGGTACTCGATATCAATCACAACCTGGTGGAGGCCTGTACGGTGAACGGCCGTGACGGCTGGCTGCACCGTAAAGGCGCCACCCCGGTGGATCATGATTATGTGGTGATCCCCGGCTCACGCGGTGATTACAGTTATCTGGTGAAACCGCAGGCAACCGCTGACAGCCTTTACTCTCTCGCACACGGCGCAGGGCGTAAATGGATGCGCACCGAGTGCAAAGGACGCCTTTCTCACCGCTATACCCCGGCACAGTTATTCCGCACCGATCTCGGCAGCCGGGTGATCTGTGCCAATAAGCAGCTGATTTATGAGGAAGCACCGCAGTCCTATAAATCCATTGAGACAGTGATTGAAAGCCTGTCAGGTGCCGGGCTGATTACCGTGGTGGCGCGGCTGAAACCGTTGCTGACCTACAAAACGAGCGGGGAGTGCTGCTGATGTTATTACAGTTTTCTGCCGCTCACGGCCCTGAGGAATGCTGTCTGGCAGTGAAGCACGCGCTGCGTCTCTTTTTGCAGGAGGCCGCACAGTCAGCGGTCACCGTGACTATCGCGGAGGAAATGCCGTCACAGGACGGCCTGCATTCCGTCCTGCTGTCACTGGACGGAGAGTCTGCTGATGCTCTGGCAGATCGCTGGTGCGGGACATTGCAGTGGCAGTGTGCCAGCCCGCTCCGCCCGAAACACCGGCGTAAAAACTGGTTTATCGGCATCCGCCGTTTTACTGCGCCGCAGGCGGTATCAGACAGTGAGATTGTCTTTGAACGTCTGAAATCACAGGGGCCGGGCGGCCAGCATGTGAATAAGACAGAATCCGCTGTCCGTGCCACGCACATTGCCACCGGTATTACGGTTAAAGTGCAGTCTGAACGCAGCCAGCACGCCAACAAAAAACTGGCCTGCCGTCTGATTGAATGGCATCTCAGCCAGTATCAGCAACAGCAGTCCGCATCACTGAACGGCGAGCGTCACCGGTCACATCACCAGATCGAACGCGGCCGGGCAACACGCTGTTTCAGCGGGCCGGATTTTCGTCCGGTCAGCTGACAGCGCATAACACAAAGCCGGTCATCACTGACCGGCTTTTTTCTTCTTTTATATATAATAAACTCAGCGGGATGTCAGCGGATTTTCCCGCAGACGGCGCGCCGCTTCCACCATGTTTGCCAGAGCCTTGCGGGTTTCATCCCAGCCGCGTGTTTTCAGGCCGCAGTCCGGGTTAACCCACAGGCGCTCCACGGCAATCTTATCCGCCGCTTTGCGCAGCAGGGCTTCAATCCACTCCACTTCCGGCACATTCGGCGAGTGAATATCATAAACACCCGGCCCGATCTCATTCGGATAATCGAAATCTTCAAATGCTTCCAGCAGTTCCATATCCGAGCGGGATGTTTCAATGGTGATCACATCCGCATCCAGCGCCGCAATAGAATCCATAATGTCATTGAATTCGCAGTAACACATATGGGTGTGGATCTGAGTGTTATTCTCCGCGACCGCCGCATTCAGCCTGAAGGCATCCACCGCCCAGGTGAGATACTCCGCCCATTCTGCCCGGCGCAGCGGCAGCCCTTCGCGCAGTGCCGGTTCATCGATCTGGATAATACCGATCCCGGCTTTCTGCAAATCATCCACTTCATCACGCAGCGCCAGAGCAATCTGTTTGGCAATGGTTTCACGGCTGACATCCTCGCGCGGGAATGACCAGCAGAGAATGGTCACCGGCCCGGTCAGCATGCCTTTCACCGGCTTGCTGGTCAGGGATTGCGCGTAGGTTGCCCAGTCAACGGTGATCGGTTCCGGACGGCTGATGTCCCCGATAATCACCGGCGGTTTCACACAGCGTGAGCCGTAACTCTGCACCCAGCCGTTTTGCGTAAAGACATAGCCGTCGAGATGCTCGCCGAAATACTCCACCATGTCATTACGTTCCGCTTCACCGTGAACCAGCACATCCAGTCCGAGCCGTTCCTGCTCATTAATCGCCTGCTTAATATGTTCGGAGATATTAGTACGATAGAACGCTTTATCAATATTCCCTTTTTTAAAGTTCAGGCGCAGCCCGCGGATTTCCGTGGTTTGCGGGAAAGATCCGATTGTGGTGGTCGGCCACAGCGGCAGATTAAAACGGCGGCGCTGTTCCTCTGCACGTTCGGCATACGGTGCGGCGCGTTCGCTGTCGCGGGCGGTTACCGCAGCCAGCCGGGCGGCCACCGCCGCATTGTGAACGCGGGAAGAATCGCGGCGGCGGGTAATCGGAGCACTGTATTCCGCCAGCGCGGCGATATCATCTGCCGAGCCGCTGTTGACCGCGCGGGTCAGCAGAGCCAGTTCCTCACATTTCTGCTGTGCGAAGGCAAACCAGCTTTTGACTTCTTCATCCAGTTTGGTTTCACCACGCAGATCAATCGGGCTGTGCAGCAATGAGCAGGATGTGCCGATCCACAGGTCACGTTTTCCGGCCAGCGGGGCGATTACATCATATTTTTGCCGCAGATCGGCACGCCAGACATTGCGCCCGTTAATCAGACCGGCAGAGAGCAGCCAGTCCGCCGGTAATGCATCGTGGATAGCCTGAATATCATCACCGCCCGCGACGAAATCGACGTGCAGCCCCTGCACCGGCAACTCACGGATCAGCGGTAAGTGATGACTAACTCCGTCAAAATACGTGGTCAGCAGCAGTTTTGCATGTCCCTGCAAAGCATCATATGCCGTGCAGTAAGCATCCTGCCACTCCGGCGGCAGATCCAGCACCAGCGCCGGTTCATCAATCTGAATCCACTCAATACCGCGCTGCGCCAGTTTTTCCAGCACGATTTTATAGGCTTCTAACAGTGACGGCAGTAATGATAAGCGGTCAAACTGAGCCCCTTTCACTTTACCGAGCCACAGATAGGTCACCGGGCCGAGCAGCACCGGTTTAACCGCAAAGCCCTGCTCCAGCGCCTCATCCACTTCATCAAACAGCTGCGGCCAGCTCACGGTGAAGGTTTGACCGCGCTGAAACTCCGGCACAATGTAGTGATAGTTGGTGTTAAACCATTTGGTCATTTCCGCCGCAGCGGCCGGTTCACCGGAAGGCGCACGGCCACGGGCGATACGGAACAGGGTATCGAGATCAATTTTCCCGTCCGCACCGGCATGGCGCGGCGGCACATTGCCGAACAGCAGGCTGGTACCGAGAACATGATCGTACCAGGCGAAATCCCCGACCGGTAATAATTCAACCCCGGCCTCTTTTTGCAGCTGCCAGTGACGGCGGCGTAATTCGCGGCCGGTATCGCGCAGCTCATCCTGTGAAATCTGCCCTGCCCAGTAACCTTCAAGCGCTTTTTTCAGTTCTCTTTTCAGACCGATACGCGGAAAACCCAGAGTGTGATTATGTGTCGTCATAAAAAATCCTATCATTTAGCCATCCAGATGTTTACACATCCATAATCAACGGGTACTGTATAAGAAACAAGCGCAAATTCTTCATCGTTAACCTGAAGGTTCCTCATGATAGAAATAAAACATTTAAAAACGATTCAGGCACTGAATCAGTCAGGGTCGCTCGCGGGAGCAGCAGGTGCGTTGCATCAGACACAATCCGCCCTTTCCCATCAGTTCAGTGAACTGGAACACCGGCTCGGCTACCGGATTTTTATCCGCAAAACCCAGCCGCTGCAGTTCACCCCGCAGGGACAAGTACTGTTACAGCTGGCGGAGCAGGTACTGCCGCTGGTGAAAGATGCCATCCGTGAATGCAATGAGCCGGGACTGACCGCACTGCGCGTGGCGATTGAGTGCCACAGCTGCATTCAGTGGCTGACCCCGGCTCTGGCGCATTTCCGTGAGAGCTGGCCGCAGATTAATGTCGATTTCACTTCCGGGGTCAGTTTTGATCCGCAGCCGGAACTGCTGAAACGCGAACTCGATGTGGTGCTGACATCCGATATTGATGAGCAGCACAACGGGAAGCTGACGTACACGCCGCTGTTTGATTATGAGGTGAAGCTGGTGGTGGCACCGGATCATCCGCTGGCCCGCCGTCTGCATATTCAGCCGCAGGATCTGACTGCAGAAACCCTGCTGATTTATCCGGTACAGCGTCAGCGCTTTGATATCTGGCGGCGTTTCCTGCAACCGGCCGGTGTTTCCCCGCAGATAAAAACCGTGGATAACACCCTGCTGATGATCCAGATGGTCGCCGCCCGCATGGGGATCGCCGCACTGCCGCACTGGGCGGTGGAGAATTTTGAAAGACAGGGGATGGTGGTGACCAAAACCTTAGGTGAGGGATTGTGGAGCCGGCTGTATGCCGCAAACCGCAGCGGAGAACAGCGTCAGCCGGCTGTTGAGTCGTTTATTCGCGCGACGCGTCAGCACGCGGTGGACAATCTGCCTTTTGTAAAGACGGCTTCAGTATCCATACCCGGTGCACCCACAGGGATGCCACAATCAGGGTTGCGCCAATGCTGAACGTGAGCCAGTTTGGATGCTGCTGCCAGATGGCAAAGTTCACCAGTAACCCCGCCGGAACCATCATGTTGTTCATGATCGCGAGTGTTCCGGCGTCCACCTGCGTGGCGCCGTAATTCCACATAAAGTAGCCGATCCCGGATGCCCCGATCCCCAGCCACAGCAGGACACCCCACTGTAACTGCGTGGACGGCATTTTGGCGAAATTGCCGAACAGCAGCCAGCCCGCCAGCGCCACCACACAGGCACCGAGGTAGAACCAGGAGAATGCCGTGCGCTGCACCAGCGGATGCACTTCCATCAGCCGCTTGTAACCGACCTGGCCGACAGCAAAGAAGATATTCGCCAGCTGCACCAGAATCAGCCCTGTCCAGAAAGAGTCACTGAGGTGGTCATAGCGGATCACCGCCGCACCAATCACCGCCAGCAGCGAACTGAACACATATCCCCACCGCAATCCGCGCCGCTCCAGAAGATCATAAATCAGTGTCACATAAAGCGGCGTCAGCACGGTAAACAGCAGGAATTCCGCGACGGTCAGGTAGTTGTAGGCATGGAAAACAAAGAGATACATAATGCCGAGCTGACAGGCACCCACCGCCATATACATCAGAATGACTTTCGGGGCGATCCCGCGCCAGCGCAGAAACGGCAGAAAAACCAGTGCCGCCAGCGACACACGGACTAACACAGAGAACCAGCTGTCCACCTGACCGGCGAGATACTCGCCAATCAGGCTGAACGATGCGGCCCACAGGATCGTGGTAATAATCAGTAACGGCATCGGTTATGTTTCTTTCTCAACCAGCAGGGCTTCCAGCAGATCCAGGTCATGCAGCAGCAGTTGCAGGGTTTCATTGCTGATATTACGGGTCGCACGCTGGTGATACAGCTCCCCGCGCTCGGCACGCAATGCGGTCAGACGGAAACGGCGCTCCAGATCTTCCACCTGGAGGTTATATTCCATCTCATCCCCCCCGGCGGTACGCCGCCTGAGGTGTCCGGCCACCCGCGAGGCCACCTCACTGATAGCTTCCGCATCCAGCGCTTCATCCGAACTGGCGGACAGACGCTCTTCCATCTTGCCGATACTGACAATGGCCACTTCCGCCATCGCCGCTTTCGCCGCGCGGATTTCATTGGCATCCGCCTGTTTATCCCCGACATTCATCCCTTTGAGCAGGAACGGCAGCGATACCACCCCCATAAAGAGTGAGAAGATAATCACCCCGGCGGCGATAAACACCATCTGATAACGGGCCGGGAACGGCGTGCCGTCCGGCAGGAACAACGGGATGGAAAGTACACCCGCCAGCGTTATCGCCCCGCGTACCCCGGCAAATGATGCCAGCCACAGATCACGGGTGGAGTAAAACGTAAAGTCCAGCGGCTTGCGTTTTAAGGTCAGGCGGCTGACGGTTTTCATCATCCACAGCCAGCAGAAACGCAGCACCAGCAGGGCAAAATAGATAACGATAACCGCAGTAAACAGCATCCAGGTTTCCACGGTCGGATCCAGTTCCGCCTCAATGACCGACACCTGCCAGATCCCCGGCAGCTGCAGACCGAGCATAATAAAGACCAGGCCGTTAAAGACAAATTCCAGCATCCCCCAGACATTATCCGCCCGCAGACGCATCGCCAGCGGTGCATTGCGGATAACCCCGGATTTACTGATAGTCATCCCCGCAGCCACGGCCGCCAGGATACCGGACACACCGATGTGTTCCGCGATCAGATAAGAGGCAAACGGCAGCAGTAACATAAAGACGATTTGCGTGGCCGGGTCATCCCCGCTCCAGCGGCTCATCAGACGCAGCGATTTACTGTACAGCCAGGTGACTGCCACCCCCGCCAGCAGGCCGCCGATAGCGACTTTGAAGAATTCCAGGGTGACACCGGTGACGGAGAAAATCATCGTGCCCATGACAATTGCCACGGCAAATTTCAGCGCGACCAGACCGGAGGCGTCATTCATCAGCGCCTCCCCTTCCAGAATACCCATCATCTGTTTCGGAATGCGCCCTTTGCCGACAATCGACGACAGCGCCACAGCATCTGTCGGAGACAGCACCGCCGCAAGGGCAAAGGCCGGAATAAGCTCAATCCCCGGCATCAGCCAGTAGATCAGATACCCGATGCCGATAACGGTGACCAGCACCAGGAACAGCACCAGGATGAAGATTTCCCGCCCTTTCTGCATAAATTCCCGGGTCGGGGTCTTCCAGCCGTCAACAAACAGCAACGGCGGTATCAGCAGGACGAGAAACAGTTCAGGATCGAACGTGACATGCAGACCAAACTGCGGGAAGGCAAGCAGGGCCCCCATTGCGATCTGAATGATGGGTAACGGAATACGATACGGGATCATTTTGGTGAGAACACCGGACACCGACACGACCAGAATCAAAATAAGAATCGTAAAGAATATTTCCATATTACCCTTACTGAACTTAGGGCTTAATCAGCCCGCTGACAAAAAGATACTGTTAATAACGGCAAAAAAACCGCAATAAGAGCCCGGAGGAGAAAAAATTACCGCCGGTTGCCACTATCATACAAAAAAAAGCAGCGGCGGATGCGTTATCCGCCACTGCTATTTTATCTTCTCAGGCCATTAATTCGGGCAATTAATTAGTGTTTTAAGATAAATCGTATAAATAAAGCGTATCCTCACCAACAGCTTCCGTTAAATGGTGATTTATGACTTAAATCGCCCAGCCACCAGCATAAAATGCCACCAGTGCCGCTGCGATAAGAACTGTGCCGATATTCAGCTTACGCCATTCCCCTCCGGCGATACGACCGATAACCAGTGAAGCAAAGCCCAGCATAATCCCGGTCACAATATTACCGGTCAGTACAATGAAGACCGCACACAATAAACCGGACATAGAACCAACAAAGTCACTGAAATCCAGTTTACTGACATTACTCAGCATCAGCAGACCGACATACATCAGCGCCGGTGCCGTAGCATAGGCCGGTACCAGATAAGAGAGCGGAGAGAGGAACAGGATCAGCAGAAACAGTACCCCGACCACCGTTGCGGTCAGACCGGTACGGCCACCCGCAGCGGCACCGGCTGCTGATTCGATATACACCGCCGCAGGAGCCGCGCCGACAACACCGGCCACGATACTGCTGACGGAGTCTGTCGTCAGGGCTTTACCGCCGTTAATGATCTGATTATCTTTATCCAGCAGATTCGCCTGACCGGCCACCGCGCGGATCGTGCCTGTCGCATCAAACACCGCCGTCATGACCAGCGCCAGCACCGTCGGCAGCACCAGTGGTTGCAGTGCGCCCATGATATCCATGCTGAAAAAGAGTGACAGCCCGTCATCACCGAGGGACGGTAATTTGAAAAAACCCTGATATTTCACATTCGGGTCAAAAATCAGCCCGATAACGGAAATCGCAATAATTACCAGCAGTACCGCACCCGGCACTTTCAGGCGCTCCAGACCGAAAATCACCGCCAGACCCGCCAGCGCCATTATCACCGGGAAAGAGGTGAAATCCCCCAGCACCACCGGCATGCCTGCCTGCGGGTTTTTTATCACAAGGTCAATATTAGTGGCGGCAATCAGCAGCAGGAACAGGCCGATACCAATCCCCGTGCCGTGGGCAATCCCCAGCGGGATATTGCGCAGGATCCACGTACGGATACCGGTGACAGAGATCAGGGTGAACAGCACCCCCATCAGGAACACCGCGCCCAGTACGACCGGGATCGGGATATTCTGACCAATCACCATACTGAATGCGGTAAAGGCGGTCAGGGAAATCGCACAGCCGATCGCCATCGGCAGATTTGCCCATAACCCCATCAGCAGAGAACCGAACCCGGCCACCAGACAGGTGGCGATAAAGACCGCCGTATGCGGGAAACCCGCCTGGCCGAGCATGCCCGGCACAACAATAACGGAGTACACCATCGCCAGGAATGTGGTCAGTCCGGCGAGAACTTCACGGCGGACAGTGGTGCCGCGCTCAGTCAGTTTAAAAAATTGGTCTAATTTGCACCCGCTTTGCGGCTGTGTCGCAGACATGTCATCACCTGTGTTAATGAATTTTGTGTCACATCACGTAAACGATTGCGTTTTCAGAAGAAATTCTCTGGTTTCCGGATCTGAAAACCGGACACACATGACGCAAACGTTTGGCTTTTTACAGAGAAAAGATGTGATTTTTTGAGGCAAACGATTATCTTAGGAAAAATCCTGATAATCAAGGCCAAATCCGGGAATTTTTTCACCTCTGTGCCGCTGACGGGTTATCATCATCGGTCCCGGTGCCTGATGACGGAATCTATGATGAAACTGACTGCTTTTCTCCTCCCTGTGAGCCTGCTCTGTTCTGCATTACCGGCAGCCCAGGCGGCAATCACCCCGCTCAGCCCGGACACCTGCCGTGCCATGACCGCACTCGGTATTATCACAGCAGAAAACCCGGTACCCTGCGAACGGCTGGTCAATGTGGATGTCCGGTTTATCACCTTTGAGGGCGAAACCCGCACCGGCACCATTACTGTCGCCGATATTATTGCCCCTGAAACGGAAGCGCTGTTCGATGAGTTGTACCGGCAGAAATTCCCTCTGCACAGTGTGCAGCCGATAGAGACCTTCGGCGGCGATGATGAGGCATCCATGGCGGCTAATAATACGTCGGCATTTAACGGCCGCCGTCAGGCAAGTCAGAAAGCCTGGTCAAAACACGCTTACGGCATGGCGATCGACATTAATCCGCAGCAAAACCCTTACCGTTTCCGTGAGAAAAACGGCCGTGTGACCATCAGTCCGCCGCAATCCGCCGCAGCGCTGACCAACAGGGAAAATATCCGTAACGGAAAAATGGAAACGGTGCTGCCGCTGGTTTTCAGCCACGGTTTTCTCCGCTGGGGCGGGGAATGGAAAAATCCGGTGGATTATCAGCATGCGGAGATCGGCAGTTTTACCTTTATCAATCACCTGCTGTCACTGCCGCTGCCGGAAGCACAGGCACAATACAGCGCCTATGCCGCCCGCTACCGCGACTGTTTCCGTAAAAGCAAAACCCCGGACGAACAGCTGCGCGCCCGGCAATGTGCTAAAAACGTGCTGCGCTGACAGCTGTCAGTGCACCAGATTGCTGATAAGCAACGTCAGCCCGGCCAGCAGGATCACCATATTCAGAAAACGGAAAAATGCCTCTTTCGGGATACGCATGGTGATATGCCGCCCGAGGACAATCCCCGCCACCATCGCGGGCAGGAACAGCAGCGCGGTAATAGCAATTTCGCTGTTCCGGTAGATGCCCATAATCAGGAAAATAATCACCCGGGTTAACGTACTGAAGCCGATCAGGGTGGTCTGTGTGATACGGAACCGGTTTCTGTCCTCAATCCGCCCGGCAAAATAAATGGCATACACAAATCCGCCCGCCCCGAACAGCGCACTCAGGATGCCGCCGCCAATCCCGAACGGAATGATGTATTTCTGCGGATAATGCCGTGCAGTCTTCTTAATAAAGAGGGAATAAAGCGCATAGAGAACAATAAAGGCGCCGAGGAACACCGCCAGCAAATCAGGGTGTGTTTTCAGCAGGATCGCCGCGCCAATCAGACTGCCGCCGATCATCAGCGGCACCATCCATTTCAGCTCGGCAAAATCGGCTTTGCGTCCGTCGCGGGTGACGTTAATCACCGCCGCGCCCAGATCCATCAGCGCCAGCATCGGCACAATGTGTGAGACAGGAATAAAGAAGGCCAGCACCGGACTTGCGATCAGCGCAGAGCCAAAACCGACCATGCCGAAGACCAGATAACCGGCGAAAAGAACCGTAAAACAGATGAAAAAATCTGCCCATGGCAGGGTGTAGATCATGGTGAGCACCCGTTTAATGACTTATGTTAATTATCACCATGCCGGATCCTTTCATCTGATAGTATTACCTGTCAGCGCTGTTTTTCCGGAAAATCACGGCTTACCGTTGTACAACAAGTGTGCAATACTAACAGGGTTTCCCTGCAAATTTCATTGGTATCAATTACATTATGCTAAAAACCAGTGCCCACATCGGCCAGAAAGTCAAACTGCTGCGTCAGGCGCGTAACCTGTCGCTCAACGATCTTTCAAAACTCTCCGGCATTTCGAAAGCCGCACTGTCCAAACTGGAATCCGGTGATTCCAATCCGCGTATCGATACACTGGAGGCGATTGCCGTTGCACTGCGTTTTCCGCTGGGGGATCTGTTTACCGCCAGTAATGAAGGTTATCCCCGTTACGAAAAAAATAAAGTCTTTAAAGGGGAATATGCGGAAGATTTTAAATTCCGTGTCGGCATGGGAAATATTTCGGAGATCTGGCACCTGAAGATGATCCGCGGCGCGATTATTAACAGCCCCGCACACAGCACCGGCACCCATGAGCATATTCTTATCCATCAGGGTACCCTGATGATGCGCTTTAATGAAGATCAGACTGTGCTGCTGGAACCGGGGGATTTCTATGCGTTCTCCTGTGATATTCCCCACTCTTATATCTGCATGGAAGGCGAGCTGAGCGGCACGCTGATTATGTCCTATTCCCATATCGGCCAGACATCGCCGTAACCGCAGACAAAAAACCGGGCTTATCTGCCCGGTTTCATCATTCTACTGAATGTATTTATTCAGTTGCTCAAAGATGCTGATATCTTCGTTGTATTTCACGTCCTGCACGTCTTCCAGTTTTTCCACCTGACTGACCATCTGGCTTAGCCGGTCATCCGATTTCACCAGCAGCCAGATATGGCTGTGATCCTGTCCCGGCAGCGGCAGACACAGAATACCGTCCACGTTAAACGCCCGCCGGGCAAACAGACCGCAAATGTGTGTCATCACGCCGGGGTGGTTGCGGACCACCAGTTCCAGAGCGATAGGCTGATTATTTTTTTCCATGATTCTGTTCTCCGTCATCAGGCTGTGACCATATCGATATTGGCATCACCCGGCAATACCATCGGCCACACTTTTTCACTGACATCGATTAATGCGTGGATCAGACACGGCCCGGGGCGATCAATCGCCGCCTGCAATGCAGCATGCGGATCGCTCTCTTTGTTCAGATCACAGGTGTGTAATCCGAAGCCTTTGGCAATTGTCACAAAATCAGTCTGATACGGATAGGCAGATGCCACAATATGCTCGTTGAACATCAGTGTCTGCTGCTGATGAACCATCCCCAGCGCCTGGTTGTTCATCAGAATAATTTTGATATCCAGGTTATGCTCGGCGGCGGTCGCCATTTCCTGAATATTCATCATAATACTGCCGTCCCCGGTGAAGCAGACGATCTTGCGTGACGGCTCTGCCAGTGCGGCACCAATCGCCGCCGGTAAACCAAAGCCCATCGTTCCGAGTCCGCCGGAGGTCAGCCACTGACGCGGACGGCATAACGGATACGCCTGCGCCACCCACATCTGGTGCTGGCCGACATCCGTGGTGATGATGGCATCATTATCCACCGCATCCGCCACGGCAGCGATCAATCCGAAATGACTTAACGGATCGGATTTATTCATCTGCTCCAGCGGGAATTCCTGTTTGATCTGCGTGATATGATCATTCCACGCCTGACGGGTATTTACCTCAATCTGCGGCAGCAACATGGCGAGAACCTGTCCGGCATCCGCGTTGATCGCGATATCCGGCTGTTTGATCTTGCTGATCTCCGCACGGTCGATATCCACATGGATAATTTTGGCATCCGGGCAAAACTGTTCCGCCTTGCCTATCGCACGGTCATCAAAACGCGCCCCGACCACAATCAGTAAATCCGATTCCTGCAAAATCATATTGGTATAACGCGCACCGTGCATCCCCAGCATTCCCAGATAGAGCGGATGCTGTTGCGGGATGGTGCCTAACCCCATCAGTGTCATCGTGGTCGGCAACCCGGCGCGTTCGGCGAAACTCTGCACCAGCTGCTGAGACTGCGACGCGACAATACCGCCGCCGATATACAGAATCGGGCGTTTTGCCTGATTAATCATCGCGGCAGCTTCAGTGACTTTTTCCGCATCAAACAACGGCAACGGATCTTTCGGCATGATTGGCGGCAATTCATCAATCTCAATGATGGCGGCCTGAACATCCTTCGGCACATCCACCCAGACCGGGCCCGGACGGCCGGATTCCGCAATACGGAATGCATCGGCGATAATGCCCGGCAGATCCTGAACATTGCGCACCAGGTAGTTGTGTTTGGTGATAGGGATAGACATGCCGTAAGTGTCCACTTCCTGGAAGGCATCGGTACCGATCATCGGCGAAGAGACCTGGGCGGTGATACAGACCAGCGGAACGGAATCCAGTTTGGCATCCGCAATGGCGGTCATCAGGTTGGTCGCGCCCGGCCCGCTGGAGGAGATACACACCGCCGCTTTGCCGGTGGTGCGGGCGATACCCTGTGCGATAAACCCGGCGCCCTGCTCGTGACGGGCGAGGATATGCCGGATGCGGCTTTTGCCCAGTGCATCATACAGCGGCAGCGCCGCACCACCGGGAATACCGGATACAGAGGTGATCCCGTGCTGTTCTAACATGCGGATAATTAATTCCGCCCCCGTCATCCGGGTTTTTGCCTGAGTCTGCTGTGAAGCTCCCATAACATCATCCTTTTCTTAACAACCGGTTCAGTTTCGCGGAGCCTGACATAAAAAAACCCCGCTCGGTTTACGCCGGCGGGGTTAGTGATCCTGTTGCTGATCCCGGCCCGTTACGGCGCGCTGCCGACGACCACCACCACTACCACACGCACGACGACAACCGCGTCTGATAGCGCGGTTGTTAGTAGTACGTTTTGCGGACGGGTGAATGGTTTCACGGGATATCTCTCAACAGTAAATTGTGTGTGAATAAATTCGGTTCGTACTTTAAAAAAACATAAGAATGAAATCTGTACAAGCCTTTTTTCATTTATTTTTTATTCAGCCGCTGATTTGTGATCACCATCACTGATAAATCACTGACATAAAAATCAAAATCACATAATCATTTGATTTATAATAACAAATCAAAACACTCTGTTAATAGCTTCAGCGGGAAATAGCATTATTACACCGGAAAAACAGCGATAAAAAAGGTTACAGGAACGATTATCCGGAGCTATACAAACCAATATCAGTAAACAGCAGAGGAATATATTACAGCAAAGTAACTTGTCAGCATCTGTTCACATTATCGCTGTCAGTCACTAAAAACAGCTTCTTTATCAGTTTTATTGTTCAGTATGATAAAAAACAGGTCTTACTCATCCGGTAACATTCGTGACAGGATACATTTTATGTGATTTTTTTGTTGCAAAAACACAGATAAAATTACATATAAATTACAAATACAGCTGAAATGGGTACATTTATGTGATTTAAATCACATATAATGACTATTATGATTGTCACGTTTCAGGTTTACCGATAAAACGTAATCCGACACATGCTCTTTAAGCCTCTTATCGCATTTTAATAAAAAATTGAGTATATCGTTTATTGATACCCAATGATTTTATTGGGTTTTTTCTTTTAAAAAGATAAACACACATCCGATTACGACAGCTATTTACACTAAAAATATCCGTTATGATGAAAAATCAGACGAACAGGATAAAAACAGAACTTATAACAACATAAGCTTCACTGCCTGTTAACCCCGGGCAATCTCATGTGTTCATCCAACGGCATGAGACATCACCCCTTACTGTCATCAGACGTAAGGGGTATTTTTTTGCCACTGACTATGCAGAATTACGCAGAAAAATAATTTTTTTCTTATTTATTCTGAGCTGATAACCGCTTATTTTTATCTGTGATATTTCAGCAAAGTACATTTCATGTTTCATATGCAGACGATATGCATGAAAAAATAAGATTAAGATTAATCATTATTTCGCTTTACGGATAAAAAAATACATTTAGCACTCAGTTAAAAACAAGGAGTGTTACATGTTAAAAGTTTATATCTGGCTACCGGAAGGAAAATATATCGGACATGCATCTCTTTCGTTTCAGGGAAACTACGTCAGTTTCTGGCCAAAAGACAGTGCAGGAAAAAAAGATCTGAAAATTAAATCCAATAGTCACCCCGGTGCCTTTATGGGCGCTTTAAAGGAAGATATTGAAAATGAAGGCAACAGGCAACCCCTGGTTGTCACTATTAATGAAATCAATGAAGAAAAACTTGCATTTCATATCGCAGAACTAATGAGTAACACACCGAGATATCAGCTGGCCCGCAATAACTGCTCTCATATTGTTGCTGAATGCCTGGCTGTTGCCTGTGATAAAAAACCCGGCTTTACACCATCAGCCAGTAATTATTCTAAATATTTAGGTTCAACTCTGGGTAGAGGGATCTGGACACCTCATGATATCTTACGGTATGCACAGGAACTCTCGGTAAATATAGTATGAATGTAATCTATAGTGAGAATTATAATTTTGACACCGGACTGTTGAGTTACTTCCATCCGTTTTACGGGATGAAATTCAAATCTATTTTTAATGATTTGAAAAATAACAGTAAAATCCGTTTTCACATGCCTGATTCCGCTATAGATGAGCAGATCATAGACGATTATCTTTCCGGGATAATGAAATACAGAGTCAAAAATAAAAAAGGCATCCTGAGAGCACTTGAGTTTCCCCCGATCCCCTTCCTCAGCTATTCATATCTGGATAAGCATGTATTAACCCCTATGCGTTTTGGTATCGCCGGTACACTGCTGGGAGCACAAAAAGCCATACAGGAAAATACTATTTTCTGGAATCTTGCCGGTGGCTATCATCACGCATCTCACCAGAATATGGAGGGATTCTGTATCTATAATGACATCACGATTTGCTATCAGGAATTACGCCGGAGAAATATCCTGTCCGCAGATGACAGAATATTAATTATTGATACGGATGCACATCACGGCAATGGTAATGCCGTCGATTTTATGGATAACCGCCAGGTAACGATCCTTGATATTTATAATCGGGATATTTATCCGCAATCACAATATACCCGCGAACGTGTTGATATCCCTGTTCCGCTTCCGGAGAAAACCCCCGGCATCCATTACCTGAACCAATACCGTAATGCCTTAAATAAGATAAACGGTAACTATAAAATAGCATTTGTCGTTACCGGCACAGATCCGCTTGAAGGAGATAAACTCGGCGGCCTTTCACTGACAATCAGTGATATTGCACAAAGAGATAAAACAACCTGGCAGTTCCTGTCAGAGAAACAAATCCCCGCTGTTTTTCTTGGCGGAGGTGGTTACTCAAAACTCAGCGCAACCTGTGTCACCCGCGCCATTAACGGTATTATCACCGACGCCGCAGACTGATTTCAGATCGCACATATAAAAAATCCCGCCAATGCGCTGAGGAATCCCCAGTA
>NZ_AYMP01000039.1 GCF_000633515.1 Morganella morganii H1r
TAAAAATGGGGGGATTACCCATGGAAAAGAAACTCGTTGAGCAGCTGGAACGCATGGGCTACGAGCGGGTGGAAAAGTGCAACGAAGCCGACCTGGTGAAGAACCTAAAGGTTCAGCTGGAAAAGCATAACGGCATCCAGCTGACCGGTGATGAATTTGAGCAAATCAAGGACAAGCTGAAAAAGGGTGATGTCTTCGATAAAGCGAGGATGCTGCGCGGTCGCATTGATGTCATCGGTGCCGATGGTACTCCTAAGTACATCGAACTCTTTTCAGTGAAACACTGGTGCCAGAACCGCTTCCAGGTTGCCCGTCAGGTGACAAACCGATCAGCTGTTGATCACAGTCGTTACGATGTGACGATTCTGATGAATGGCTTACCTTTGGTGCAGATTGAATTGAAGGCCAGAGGTTCGGAAATCCGGTCGGCCTTCGATCAGATTGACCGTTATCGCAGTAAATCCTATAGCACAAACAGTGGGTTATTTGGCTTCATCCAGTTGTTCATTATCAGCAATGGAGTGAACACCCGTTACTTCTCGAATAACCAAAAGCTGAACTACCAATTCACTTTTGAGTGGTCCGATCAGGCCAATGAACGGATCAACCGTCTGGATGCGTTTGCGGAGTCCTTCATGGAACGCTGCCTCCTTTCCAAAATGATCGCTCGCTACATCGTCCTGCATGAAACCTCGCGCAATCTGATGGTACTCAGACCCTATCAGTATTATGCGGTGGAAAAAATTCTGGAGCGCGTAGGTTACGGTCGTGGGGATGGGTATATCTGGCACACCACGGGCTCAGGAAAAACCTTAACCTCCTTCAAAGCCAGTCAGATTCTCAGCCAGGATAAGAATGTCGATAAAGTGCTGTTTGTCGTCGATCGTCGTGACCTGGATTACCAAACCGCACTGGAGTTTAACGCCTTCAGTGCGAACAGCGTGGACACCACTGAAAACACCAAAAAGCTGGTTGAACAGTTAAATGATGATGCCTGTAGGCTGATTGTCACCACCATTCAGAAGCTCAATGCGGCCATCTCTAAAGCGAAATTCAAAGACCAGTGTAAGGACGTGGCCGGTAAGAAAGTGGTTTTCATCTTCGATGAGTGTCACCGCAGCCAGTTTGGAG
Organism: Morganella morganii H1r; assembly: GCF_000633515.1. Lineage (GTDB taxonomy): Bacteria > Pseudomonadota > Gammaproteobacteria > Enterobacterales > Enterobacteriaceae > Morganella > Morganella morganii_B. Next base: position 1,132 of record NZ_AYMP01000039.1, read on the forward strand.
AAACCCATCACCGGATCTGTGACTTCTTCAGTCACCGACAAATGTTCGGGTTTACCGGAACACCGATCTTTGATGCCAATACCGTCAAAACCAAATATGGCAATAAAACCACCCGGGATCTGTTTGGTGAGGCATTGCACAAATATGTGATCACCGATGCGATTAAAGACCGCAACGTACTGCGTTTCTCGGTTGAATACCGCGACATGGTGAAGCCCGGAGATGTAGTGGAAATGAACGATGGTAGCCATGCCCCAGCCAGTGTACTGAGTGAAGAGCAGTTAAACCATAAGTCCTTCATCAATGCGCCTCAGCGTGTCGATAAGGTGGTCAGCGATATTCTGGCACTGCATCCATCCAAGACCTTCCGGCGTGAATACACGGCGATGATGTGTGTCAGCAGCGTGGATCTGCTGCGTGTATACTACGAATCCTTTAGAAAGCAGCAAGCGGATCTACCCGAAGAAGAACGGCTGAAAGTCGCTACTATCTTTAGCAGCGGACCGGATGACGCTGATGAGTTTACCGGACTGGAAGACACCGGCGTACCGGTGATGACCACACGCAGCGTCGATGCCGGTCGCATGGATTTTCTCAAAGCCTGTGTGTCGGATTATAACGGCCTCTACTCCACGTCCTATGATGCGTCCGACAGTAAGTCTTTCTATGAGTATTACCAGGACCTTTCAAGGCGTGTGAAGCGAAAAGAGGTCGATATCCTGCTGGTGGTGAATATGTTCCTCACCGGTTTTGATAGTCCCCCCCTGAACACCTTGTACGTGGATAAGAACCTCAGACACCACGGGTTGATCCAGGCTTTTTCACGGACTAACCGTGTCTTTGATGCCAGGAAATCACACGGCAATATCGTTTGTTATCGTCGTCTGAAAGATGCCACCGATGAGGCCCTGTCGATCTTTGCGAACCGTGATGCCAAGGCTGGTGGTGTCGATGAGGTGATCAGCACTGTGATCATGAAACCTTATCCTGATCTGGTGGACTCCTTCAGAGATGGAGTGGCACAACTCAAAGCCATCGCGGAAACACCGGATGCGGTGGATGAGCTTTACAAAGAAGAAGACCAGCTAAAATTCTTAGCTAAATTCCGTGATGTCCTGAGATTGCAAAATACCCTGAAGACTTTCAGTGAGTTCCATGAAGACCTTGAGAGTGAAGTACTGGATATCGATGAGCAAACATTACTGGATTACCAGAGTAAATACCTTGATAAGCGTGAAGATTTAGAAGCCGCTCAGCGTGAACGCAGGAAGAAGAAACCTGATGTCGGTACCGGTGATGAAAAGGGGTCAGATGAACCTAATCCAGAGCAGTTCAACTTTGATTTTGACTTTGAGATCGATCTGATCAAACGTGATGAGGTTAACGTGACCTACATCATTCAGTTGATTGAGAAGCTGAAGAAAGGTGACGCTAATCAGAAAACTTATGACCTCACCCGTGACATGATCCTGAACGTCTTACAGACCGACCCTGAACTACGTCATAAAAAGCAACTGTTCAGGGACTTCATCGATACCAAGCTACCCGGGCTGAAGCCAAAATCAGAAGATCAGGTCGAAGGTTTTGTCAAAAAACAGTTCAATCTGTTCGTGGCTGAGAAACGAAAAGAAGCCATGGCTTTGGTCTGTGAAGAACTCAATGCAGATTTAGCGGGTTTTAAGACCCTGTATGAAGAGTACATCTACCGTAACAGGCTACCCGATATTAAAGAACTGCTCGCTGTTTTATCTGTCAGGCCAAAGGTCACAGCCCGCAAAGCCGTAGCTGAGCTGGTGAGAGAGAAAATGGAAGAGTTGGCGGCTGTTTATGAAAGCTCAGAGATTTAACTGCTATTGAGAAATTCAAAGGTATCGGCCGGAAGATATAGCCAGTTGCCGGAACGGCTGAAACGGGATAGCGTCAGGGCCCGTATGCGTAATCTTGTACGCCGTTTATTACGGCGCTGGAAATATCCGCCGGATGCTGCGGAAGACGCGATTACATTAGTCCTGAGTCAGGCTGAAGCCCTGGCTGATGGTTGGTGCCAGTGATTGTACATACGAATTCAGTTTTGTGTGCAGGAGCATGGTGATACCGGCAGCATGACCGGTTTGGATTGCTGTCGTTTGTCCCGCCGGTTTCTTCATTTCTGATGACATGAATATACTGCGTATAAATATACCGGTTTTTCGGGAATAGTCCTGCTGATAATTTACTGTTTAGCTTCATGTTTTTTTTCTTAACGACTGTCAGAGAATATCAGTCAGTTGAATATGCTGATTTCATCTGCTTGTGATTAACCATTCAGAGAGGAAATTAAGGGTGTTTTATAATTTTCGTTTTGATGTGAATTTTTATTGTTATTATTCATTGTGTTATATTGATTTTGTACTTTGTTACATATTTTATTCTGTGATCTGAAAAAAAATTGCTTTTTTCTTATTATTTACAGTACGTTAGATAACTATGTTAAAAAACGTAGTGATTTGTTTCTTTTGTGATCTGAATCATTCCGCCTTACTACTCTCAATCTATCTCTCTTAGTAGTCAAATATCCTGTTTTTGCAACGATTTTAACTTAAGTGACGGATCCTGTGAGATACCAACGTCCCTCTGCTGTTTACAGACCGGTACGTGAAATTTATTATCTCGCCACTCAACACCATGCGCACTGGCTGATGACTACACATTGTCAGATAACTCATTGTTATCATTTTATATTATAAGGAATTTACTATGCCAACTCCGTGCTATATCGCCATCGAAGGTAAAACCCAGGGCAACATCACTGCCGGTGCCTTTACGGCTGAGTCTGTCGGTAACATCTATGTGCAGGGTCATGAAGATGAGATGCTGGTGCAGCAGTTTGATCATATCGTCACCGTTCCGACAGATCCGCAGTCCGGTCAGCCGTCCGGTCAGCGTGCGCACCGTCCGTTCAAATTCACCGTGGCAATGAACAAAGCCGTTCCGCTGCTGTACAACGCCCTGGCATCCGGTGAAATGCTGCCGACTGTTGAACTGAAATGGTACCGCACGTCTGTTGAAGGTAAGCAGGAGCACTTCTTCACCACCGCGCTGGAAGATGCCACTATCGTCAATATCGACTGCAAAATGCCGCACTGCCAGGATCCGTCCAAATCGGATTACACGCAGCTGATTGAAGTCTCACTGGCCTACCGCAAAATCAGCTGGGATCACACCGTTGCAGGCACCTCAGGTGCTGACGACTGGCGTGCGCCAATCGAAGCATAATGTACTGATTTACACCACAAATCCCGTCCGGGGTTTGTGGTTTTTTTTGCTTTATGACAGAGAACACCGGTCTGCCGGGTGTTCATCCGCCAGACTTGTTCCGGAGCCGGTATGTTTGCTGAAGATCCCAACAAAAAGAAGGCGGCAGATATTGCCGCACTGAAAGACTCCCTTGTTCAACAGCCGGTACAGTCGGCGTTATCGCTGCTCTCCGGCAGCTCACCTTCCGGGCTGGTGTTTACCTGTAAAATCGGCCGCTTACCGGAGCAGACGTTTCAGGTGACGGAGTTTTCCCTCAGTGAATCCCTGTCCTCGCTGTTTTCGCTGACCCTCAGCGCCGTCAGCCTGCTGCCGTCGATCACCTTTGAGGAGCATCTCGGCTCCGCCGCGTCACTGACGGTCACCCGTGACGGCGTCAAAGTCCGTACCGTGCAGGGACTGCTGGCCTCTGCGGAACAGGGCAATACCGACGGCAACAAAACCTGGTATCACTTTCTGATCCGCCCGGAAATGTGGATCATGACCCTTAACCAGGACAGCCGCATCTTCCAGAAACAATCGGTGCCGGAAGTGCTGGCGACATTACTTAAAGAAGCCCATGTCAAAAATGACCTGAAATTCTATCAGGACGAACTGCATCAGAAACGGGATTACATCACCCAGAAACGGGAATCCGCCTATGATTTCTGGTGCCGTCTGGCGGCCGAAGAGGGGATTAACTTCTGGTTCGAGGAAGGCCCGAAACTGTTTTACAGTGACAATCACCTTGGTATGACCGCCGGTATTCACCTGACCTATAACCCGCAGGCGGATACAGACACCGGTGACAGTACGGCCTTTTCATGGCGCTACGCCGAACAGCTGTGCAGTGATGTCATTATCCAGAAAGATTACAACCCGGATCGTCCGTCTTATCCGTTTAAACATGAAGTGACCGGTGAGGTGCATAAACAGCATCCGGTGTATGAAAGTTACGGTCGTTACCGTGATGATGAAACCGGTAAGCCATTCACCCGGCTGCGTTACGAACAGTCACAGAATGAGCGTCAGACCGGTACCGCAGGCACCAACTGTTTTGCCCTGATGCCGGGTAAAATCTTCACCCTGAGCAACCACCCGTCGGCGGTGATGAATCAGCCGTGGCAGGTGATTACGGTTAATCATCGTGGTACCCAGCCGCTGGCGGATAACAGCAGCGGTGAAGGGACAACGTTCAGCAACACCGTGAAGTTTATCCCCGGCACCCGCGAATGGCGGCCGCCGTTCCGTTTCCGCCCGCAGGCGGACGGCGACGAGCTGGCAACGGTGGTGGGCCCGGAAGGGGAAGAGATTTACACCAACGAACAGGGCGCGGTGAAGGTGTATTTCCACTGGGATCGTTACGGCAGACCGGATCACAGCGCTTCCTGCTGGGTGCGGGTGGCAATGGGCTGGAACGGCAGCGGCTATGGCTTTTCTGCTGTACCGCGTATCGGGCAGGAAATTATCGTCTCTTATCTTAACGGCGATATTGATCGCCCGATTATCACCGGCTGTACCTATAACGGTCGTAATTCACCGCCGTCGGCATTCCCGGGTAGTAAAACACAAACGGCTTTCCGGACACAAACCCACAAGGGCGAAGGATTCAACGAACTGCGCTTTGAGGATGAAAACGGGAAGCAGCAGGTCTTTATTCATGCCCAGCGGGATATGGACACGGTGGTACTGAATGACCGCAGCACACTGGTGAAAGCGAACCACAGTGAGCGGATTGAGAAAGATCAGAGCATGACTGTTCTGGGTCACCGGACTGAGGTGATCGGGGAAAACAACAAAGAAACCGTCGGTCAGCATAAAACTGTGGCGGTGGGAAATACCCTGTCAGTGACCGCCGGTGATGTGATCGAACTGCGCTGCGGTGCCAGTGTATTGCGGATGGACAGTGCCGGACGGGTGACGATCAACGGCACTGCATTCAGCTTTGAAGCCAGTGGTCCGGTGCAGATCACCGGCAAAGATGTGGATATTAACTGAGGAGGAATCAGATGGAATTTCGCAACCTGACACCATTTTCAGTGATGAATTACAAAATGCTGGATACTGATGATAAAGAACATCATGTTATTGCGATGAAAGTAAAATATTCGTTAGTTCATTTCTCTGATGATATATATCAGGCAAAAATAGAAACTAATGAAAGTCTCTGCATACAGGATCAGTATTTATCAGCACCTCTTTGCAGCGGAGTCAGGAGTGAAAGTGATCTCTCACCTTTCAAACCATACTGTGATGTTATCATTATCGGCTCTGCAATAGCCCCGGATTCAAAGCCTGTAACACAATTTCCGGTATCTTTAACCGTTACTGAAAACAATATAAGGCTGATTGACAAGACAATAAATATTTTTGGCAAACGTTGTCTGAAAAAAATAAATGAGCGCTGGGAATTACAGAGTTCGGAGCTATTTACCACCCTGCCATTAGGGTATGAATATGCCTTCGGAGGTGAATGTAAAATATATACTGACGAGCATTATAACAAAATTGATGAGCACTACTTACTTTCCGAAAATAACCGGCGTTTTCATCCTGAAAATCCACTGCCGCCAATTGCTCATGATTATCATCCGTTCAATCCGGCAGGAAAAGGCTATATACAAAATTGGTATATAAAAGCAAAGGATATTGACTATATTGAAATTCATCGTATAGAAGACATTAAATATCCTTTTGATATCAATGAATATATTAATGTGATAACGGCTGACAAAGATTTAAATGCTCCTTGTTTTATGCCTGCCGGTTTTGGCGTAATTACCCGATCCTGGCAACCCCGGCTCAGCAAAGCCGGTACGTATGATGATACATGGATTAATAACAGGCATCCTTATCTGCCAAAGGATTTTGATTTTAATTACTGGAACAGTGCCCCGGCAGATCAGCAAATCTCTTATCCGGGAAATGATATCACTATCCGTGTAACAAATATGACGCACAGTGGTTCCTTACAGGTAACACTACCGGGTCACAGAGCATTCCTGTTGGCCAGACTGGAGAATGGTCCGATTCTTCCCGTAGCGCTCAATTTAGACACAATTATTCTGGATACAGACACACTGAGTTTGTTACTCACTTTTCGTCAGAAATTAAGTACCGATTTGCCTCTTCGTGTACTTGAAGCGCGCTTTGAGACTAATCTGAACGCACCACTTTTCAGTGTCTCACTGCCTGATAAAAATACAGGAGATAAACATGGCTGATAATTATTTAGCCCGGCAGGATAGTGAATGGTTGGTTATAGGAATATTACCTGATGTATGTAAGACACCGGTAGGTTCTTCAACGCCTCCGGTGCCTTATCCGGTTATTGCTAAATTAGATAATGCAATAAAAGCGGTTCCCTCTGTTAAAGCTAACGGTAAGCCTGTTGTTGTATTTTCTCAAAGTTTAATACCGGAAACAATCGGTGATCAGGCAGGAATAGCAAAAGGCGTCAAAAGCGGTACGGTTGGTGGCAAATGTTACCCCAAAGAACATTCGGGAAGTTTTTTTGTACAAGGTTTGCCTGTATTACGGCATGGTGATGAGTTCTGGATGAACGGAAAATAAGGACTGATTTTCATATGGATGAGGATATTGATAATATTACGGTTACGGCGCGGGCTGATGATATTTTACCCAGTCCGCCGATAGAAAATATTCTATCCGATGTGAATACCTGGAAAGTATTTCGTCTCAGTAATGAAGACCGTATTGATTCCGAAAAAGGAATTGCCGTTGATTTATATAACCGGCAGGACGAAACAATTTTTTGGGGAGATTACAGCGAGTCAGAATATATTGCTTTGCGGCATGAATATCCGGAATTAGGTTTACCCGTCATTGATCCCTCGGGCGGTTACTCAGTTGAAGGAAAATCTCTGGTTAGAGATGGCAATACAACCGGTGTTATCCAAAATCAGGCTCCGGTGAAAAACGTTTCACCTGCAAATGCAAATCCGGTTGTTGCGACAGAAAATGATGATGAAGCCGAATTTTGGACAGATGTTCTTGATGGTGTACAGGTAGGGCTTGATATTGTCGGATTGATTCCGGTTGTCAGTATTGCAGCTGATGGGCTTAACGCTCTTATTTATACTGCACGCGATGATTATAGTAATGCAGCATTGTCAGCTGCTGCAATGGTTCCTTTTGCAGGATGGGGGGCAAAAGGCGCTAAATATGCAATGAAGGCTGAAAAAGCAATTATAAAATCAGTCAAAACAGAAAAATCAGCAATCAAAGCAGAGCAGCAGGTGGTTAAAAAAGGGAAAGATAAAGCCGGAGCAAAAATAAAACCCACAAAACTACCGAAGAAAAAATTGAAATGTTTTTCCCCGTATGATAATAAGTTTTTTAAAAGTATGTCCCCTGCTGATCAAAAAAAATATCTTAAAGAATATAATCGGCAATTAAAAAGACAACAGGATGCGATTAATGATATGAGTGCCAAGGAATTTTCATTAGCGCGGAAAGCTTATAAAAATGAAGGGCGGAATAAAATTTCTAGAAAAATGCAGGAAGGGTATAGAGATGAACAGAAAAAAATAATTGAAAACTCAATTCAAAAATCATTGCAAAATAGTGGAGTAACTGGTAGGGATTATATTAAAAAAAGAGCAGCTGAAAGAACAGAAGAAATTATGCGTAACATGGCGGCATTACATGAGCCTGACATGGTTGCCGGTGGATGGCATGATCCGAAACCAAGGGGGCTAGGCGATACGAAAGTCAATAGCTCTATAGGAGGGTCATGGCCCAGGAAGGTTGAGGTTATTGATAGTTCCACGAGCAAGACAATAAAAGAAAGCAGGATAGCTAGTATGGAAAAAACAGCAAATGAAGCTATAAAAAATGGGCAAGGTAGTGCTAAAATGAATGTGGAACTAGAAGTTTGTCGTGGAAAAGGAAAATAAAATGCGAAATGAATTTTTTGAGGCTTTTATCGATGAATTTGGAGATGCTACAATATCAAGGTATGCTTCTGTTGAAGAAATAAAAAAGTGGGAAGAAAAATTACCAGAGCTACTATTGATGTATTGGCATGATGAAGGGTGGAGTAGCTACTATAACGGATTATTTACCATAGTAAATCCAGCGGACTATGAAGATGTTGTAGATGAATGGCTGGAAGATACGTACTTAGAAGATATCGATGTTTTTCATGCAATAGCTATTAATGGCTTTGGTAATCTATATTTATGTGGTGAAAGAACAGGGCAGTCTGTTGTTATATCACCTATGTTTAATACTATATTTATTCAAAAAAAAGAAATCAAAAGAGAACATGCAAATAAAAGTAGAAATATTAGTATACAGACACTTTTTGGGTTTGCTGAAGTAGAGGGGCATAATAAAAAGGGCCTTTTTGAAAAAGCAGTAAAAAAATTCGGACCTCTCGGTGATAATGAAATATTCGGATTTGAACCGGCATTAATTTTAGGTGGTGAATTGGATATAAAATATATTCAAAAAGTAGATGCACGTATTCATTTATCTATTCTTGCTCAGCTCGCAGATCCTGAAATTGATGAGATAAATTTTTGATTTTTTAAGGAGTGGTGTGATGAGGGATCACTATTTCGATTCACTGATTAAAGAGCTCGGAGAAGCGACCACTTCCCGGTATGTTTCTCAGGTTGCTATACAGAAATGGGGGCGCACTCTTCCTGAGAAACTGCTTAGCTACTGGAATGATGAAGGTTGGAGTAGTTATAATAATGGTCTGTTTTCTCTTGTTGATCCATCACTGTATCATGATGCTGTACTTGAATGGTTAGATGAAACCTATTTAATTTTAATGGATAATTTTCATGTTATTGCTTCTACAGGATTTGGTGATTTTTACTTGTTTGGTGAAAGGTATGGTTTAATATGTAAAATATTATCCCGGAGTGGTGTCATTGAGGTTTTTTCTAATTCAATTAAGTTAACTGAAAAATTGTTAAATAGTCATGTGGAAAGTCTGATTCAATCAATTACAAAAGAAAATATTGATAAGGATTCTCTATTTGATAAATTAATTAATCGGTTTGGTACTTTGGATGAAAATGAAATTTTTTGTTTTGAACCGATGGTTAATGAAATAAATAATTCGAAATTTCTGTCAGCAAGAAAGATTAATGCTGTAGATTATTTAATTGAGTTAAGACATATCATAAAACCGGTAATTTTGCATGTATAATTTATTGTATCCATAATCTCAGCATATCCCGGTCAACTCTGTCAACAATCATTAAGGTTACTTGGTTGGCTCCTGCGCTTCTGCTATTGATTTTGCTGTGACGTAGAGCTACTTTGCAGCAGCTTTACCAAACTGAAAAAGTCATTAATGTGGCTGAAAAATTCAGCTTGGGTAGTTGGTGCCGGAGGCTATACCAAAGAAACAATGGAGGCAGGATATCCGGAGCCCTGCACAACAGCAGGCAGAGTAATGGTATACCAGAAAGCTTTGCGAAGGCAATAAAACGGGATTACCATATGCATTATATCAAAACCGGACAGCAGGACTGCCTTGGCTAACCCTGCTATGATGTGCAGTCATTACTATAAACATCATATGCACAGTATCCTGGTACACCACTTATTGTGAGAATATATAGGCAGAAAATCATTATCATCGTAAGAGAAAATATGAGCCTGGATATACAGGTCAAATCAACCCAGGTTTTAATTCGACCCATTTTCTTTAAATTTATTTATCTTTCAAAGAAAGCATATTCAGGTTGTTCAAAATAACTATTGCTCACTATGAATTTATTCTGATACTCACGAATAGAAAGGTTTTTTTCATTGCAATAAGATAATTCAATATTAATTCCCGATATTCTATCAGATAATTCATTTGCTATGCTTACATTAGATATTGCAGATAGCAATTCCTTTATTTTATCAGCATTCATATTTTCAAATGAAACGGGATTGTTTCCGTTAAAGAGCATGTCGTTTAATAACTGAGCTCTATTTTTAAAAAAACGTGTTTTTCTTTGTTTCGCTTCCGCTTTTAATTATTCCGAATATATAAGATTTGGCAATGTCATTGTCAGAACAAACACTATCTTTAGTAAATTTAATTAGATCGGATTGCGTTCCTGTACCTGCAAGGATTGAGTACTTATCATGTATTATGTTTGATTTTATATTATCACTATCAGATACTTCAATCATTGCCTTATCACTTTCAAAACTTTTATTTGATTTTAAGAAAAGATCGAATATGACTTCTCTGTCATGTTCATTAACCGATGTGTAACTATCTAATGACATATAAGCAGATGCTAAGATGTTAAAATTAAAAATCTCATTTTCAGCGATAGCTGAGTGTAGCCTTTCAATTAATGGGGCATGCTGTATAACTTTCATTACATCAATACATGTTGATGTGCTATCAAAATAGTTTATTGTTAATCCCTGGGTTAAATAAATGACTTTTAATAAAGACACCGTGTTTTCTAAGAATTCATTTATTTTACAGTAGCTTGATGATGATATGATGGTGGACATTTCATTTGGTATATATCTGACTATTTCTAAAATTATTTTCTTTATCTCTTTGTTATCTTCTTTTAATAAGAACGCATCTCTTAATTTTATCAGAGATATTGATAAATCTGTTTTGTTTGATACGCTGACAATTTCATTTATTCTTGAATTGAGTTTTTTAAAGTTGAGGTCAATCATCTCTTGTGTTTTTTTTATTTCAATATTTGTCAGGCTGACTTCATTCAGTGTTTTGTTTGTGTTTTGTAAGTTTTTACTCCCGTAATAAAATGTGGCGCCTAAGTTTATTGCTGATATGGCTAAATTAGCACAACTCAATAGATTGCTGGTTTGAATTAGTGATGGTTTGTTTTTTGTTTCTGCTTCACTACTTTCTCTAAGCCAGCCAACAATAGTTTTTTTATCTTTTGTTACAATAACTCCGCCTACTCTTTCATAAATACCACTTTTTAATCCATCACTTATTTCTTGTGGAATGTCCAATAAGACACTTAATTTATTCATCAACAGGTCCTTATTATTTTGGGGAGGATTCTGGTCCGCCATCTGACACTAAGCCACTTTTCTTAGCTCCGCTGATACAACCGAGGGTTGTTTTAAACATCGATGCTTTCGGGAGCTGCTGTTCAACGTGCTTTGATATGTTATTAATTATTTTCTGCTGCGGGCCCTCTCAGGGGGCCGTATCGATACGATATAACCACCGGGAGCCCGAGCTCTGCATGTCATTTGTGTTAAAAGTGTATAGAGTCGTTTTAATTTTTTGAGTATGTACCTGAACCTTTGTTAGTTGTGACCGTTATTTCCATAATTTGACAACTTTTCGGATATTCATAGCGGATAGACTGACCATAATGCAATTTTTTGTTTCCTGTTGGGGCCATGACTTTTTGGCAGTTACCCCGGTTTACAATAACGTCATCAATTATTATTTCATCGGTTAATGATACAATATTTATATATTTATAATACAACCCTTTGTGAACAATATTTTCCCGTAAACCTTCCTGTATTTTTATAGGAAGTTGCTCTGCATATGTTATTGATGAAAATAATAATGCAGATAGCAATAACGTATATTTTTTCATACTTTACCTTATGTAGTATATTTAACCATTATGTTTGGTGGGGGGGGGTAGTTTCGGTTTTTTTTATTAGCGTCACTTTAATTTATGTCTCTTTGATTGTAAAAGTAGTAATAATTTTTATTATTTTTTTTACTAAAATAAACCGGAATAATACCGGCTCATGTTTTACAAAAAGAGAATGTTTAGCTGTTTAAGAGAACAACTCTTTCTGTTGTTTTTTTAATCATTCATTATAATAGTCTGAATATTCCTCATCCCGTCCACCAGTCTCTTCAATCCACTCTTCATATTCCTGACTGTCTTTAAAGTCTTCTGACATGATTTACTCTCCGAAAATATCGCCTATATACAAACAGACAAAATTAGATGCTTTAAGTGACAGCATAGCGAAACCTGACAGAGAGTTAAAATCGTTATTAACGATCGAAATAATGAAATTGATCTGTGTTTTCTATCAATAATGACGATCAATTAATTGAAATTAATAGTTAATAACTATCGTTTTGTTGTTGTCGATCGGTATCGCAGATCAATTCATATTAAGGCAGAGATAAAAGCGTCAACATAATCAATTGCGTAAAAAATAGCGAAAATAGCTGATAATATTGGTTTTTTATAATCTGTGAGTGAGCCGCTGACCTGATGCTGACAAAGATGATGGTATTCTGTCTGTGGATAACGGTACTCAGCTAAAGTGTTGTGAAGGTATTTGCACATACCGGTATTATCCGGGATGGAAACCATCTTTTTACTGTGAGCTATTTGGCTGCGCTGTAGCATGGTTGCTGGCTTATTTATGAAACCAGCGTGATATATGCTTACCTCAGATCTCTTGTTATCTCATCGCTCCCGCGTCAGGAAATATAAAAAAATAAATGTACGGTAAAACGGATACCTTTAAGGTATCCGTTTACTGACTCTGTCAGCTAGTTAAAGGTATGTCCGCAGGATGCGCATTTAAAACGGTCGAAGACCATACCGTCCAGTGAAGAGCCGGTGACGGCACCGATAGCAGCACCGGCGACAAAACGGCTGAGCAGCATGGTGATATAAGACCCTGACAGTGTATTGATAACAGGTTGTTCTGATTCAGTCTCTGTTGCATTTAAGGTACCGGATACGCCTCCGAGGATCGCACCTCCTTTTTTGCCGATATGCCGCTCATGGGTATAAACAGAATGACATAACGGGCAACGGATAAAATTTTCCATTAATAGTGTCCTTTTTGGTTTGGTTAAAATAAAAAAGCCCTTCTCGATGAAGAGAAGGGCTTTCTGTCAGATAGGTATTAGGCAATAAAATATGTTATGGATAAATAGTGAGCATGATTACATTTTTAGCCGTAAGCTATTCCGGAAGAGGGCGTTCAGAATGTTGTGTTACGATAATGAGCTTCCTCGCTATAACACGGTTATCCTGTCTACCCGTCCGTATGATAAACATATCCCCCACCGTAAAAAATTCCCCCTTGTTCAATGCAGATATCACGTCCATAGCGTTCATAATCAAAGTAATGTGCTAAGCCACCGAATTGTGCCAAATCATAACAGCCGCTTTCCTGAATCCAGTAATAGCCCAGGTCGTATTCATTATTCACATGGTCTAATCGCTGAATAACCGCTAAATTACCGGTTAAATTAATCAAATCATGAATTGAGCTCACTGAGTCACCGATTTCAATCGCTGCCTGATAAAGACGCATTTCATCATGCGATAATGCAGCTAACTGAGTAGCTAATTCATTCAACTCCTCTAAAGCGTTAAATTCTGAAATATAGGAAGAAAGGCCATCAACCGAGGATTCATAGTCCGTCAGAAAATACTCTTCATAGCGAATGTCATCAATACCAATACGGGCTAAACAGTATTCGATCTCTTTTGAGGTTGCCGGAAGCTCAAGCCACTCACCAACCAGTACACCTTCGTTATATTTTCCTAAATTCTTGATAAAAAAAGAAATAATCCCTGACGTTGGGTATGGGGAAGACGCCGCAGTTATGTGCATATAAATACCTTATTACTGATGTCTTGCGTTTTTATAAACAGCGATATTTTGAGAAAGGGGACGATCCCCCTTCACTCAAAACTGAGATGTCGATATGGCTGAAAAACAGCCACGGGCTTTAAAATTAATTAATAACTTTTTAGATCAGGATGATGGATTGGCTCATAGAGCCGACAATACGATATGTTTTCTGTCATGATTTCCTTCCGGGTTGGCCAAAACGAAAAAAGCCCCTGTCCATCAGGACAGGGGCTTTCAGTGGTATAAGTTTATTGAATAAGACGTATTACGATAAAGTGTTAACTATGATTACTTAAAAGGATTATTCACTTTCGCATAATCAAAAGGTGAAATAGTTTGTTCTCGGTTAGCATCCAGAAAATCAGCCCACCATTGCAGCATCAGTCTGCGTTCTTCAAGAAACTCCGCCTTGTGAATATAAGCTGCACGTACACCATTACGCTCCTGGTGGCTCATCTGACGCTCTACCGCATCTCTTGACCATAATCCTGATTCGATCAATGAACTACAGGCCATAGCTCTGAAGCCGTGACCACAAACATCAACTTTCGTATCGTATCCCATAAGTCGTAATGCATTATTTACCGTGTTTTCACTCATCGGCTTCCAGGGATTGTGATCACCCGTGAAGATCAATTCATGCTCACCGCTGATAGTGTGAATCACCCGGAGAATATCCAGCGCCTGAGTTGAAAGCGGTACCAGGTGCTCTGTACGCATTTTTGAGCCACGATGAGAGAATTTTACACCTTTAATTGGTTTTCGTTCAGAGGGGATAGTCCACATGGCTTTTTCAAAATCTATCTCGGGCCAGCGGGCAAAGCGAAATTCACTGGAGCGGATAAATATCAGCAAAGAAAGCTGTGTTGCCAGTCTGGTCATGATTTGTCCCCGGTAAGTATCAAGACGTTCCAGTAACTCAGATATCCGACTCAGTGGCAATGCAGGTCTGTGCTGTCGTTTAACTGTGGCCAGCGCCCCCGCCATATCGGTAGCGGGATTATAATCAATGATTCCGGACTGTGCGGCATATCGCATGATAGCGGAAATTCGCTGTTGAAGACGGGCTGCTACTTCATAAATCTCTTTTGCTTCAGCAGCTTTAACCGGAATAAGTAAATCAGGTGTTTTCAGTGATGTAATATCCCGTGAACCAATATAAGGGAAAACATGCGTCTGAAGGCTTTTCCAGGTTTTTTCCCTGTGGGATTCTGACCAGGTTTTGTTGCTTTTATGCCAAAGTCCGGCAATGGCTTCAAAGCTTTGTGAAGCGTCTGGTAAAGCTTTCTTTATCCGTTTCTGTTCGCAAGGGTCGATACCCTCAGCAATCTGCTTACGTGCGCTGTCTCTTTTATCACGTGCGTCAGAAAGGGACAATTCAGGATAAATTCCCAGAGCCAATGTTTTTTCTTTTCCCTGAAAGCGGTAACGGAGTCGCCAGTAACGTGAGCCGTTGGGATGAACAAGTAAAAACATGTTGCCGGAATCAGCAAGTTTATAGGGTTTTTCTTGCGGTTTTGCAGCCCGAATCTTAGCGTCAGTAAGTGCCATAAAAGGGGTCTCCGGAAGGCGAGAGGGTACAAATTCCTGTCGAATCAGGGTATACCCTCATTTGTACCCGCGCAAGTGACTTGATGCGGGTAGAATTTGGTTGAGTTGGGTTGAATGAAGAACTACGGAGAAGTAGATATCTGGCGGGCTTTATAAACGAAAACGGACCTCCGTAGAGGTCCGTTGACATGAATTTGGTGCCCGGACTCGGAATCGAACCAAGGACACGGGGATTTTCAATCCCCTGCTCTACCGACTGAGCTATCCGGGCAACGGGGCGCATTAAACCGTATTCCGTGGTTTGCGTCAATGCCTTTCTGTCAAAAAACCATAAAAAAAGTGTGAGTGTGCTCTTTTTATGCAGAATGCGGACGCAATTTATGCAGGTGATGAATAAATCAGCTGAGTGCACCATTTTTACGGCAGCGGGCGATAGTCAGCACATCTTCCGCCAGCCGGCGGGCCGTATCAATATCACCGGTGCTGCGGGAAATCAGCAGCTTGCTCAGGCATCCTTCCAGAATCAGTTCCAGCTGATGGGCCACCATATCACAGTCATCAATATCCAGCTCTCTGAGCAGCTCTGTAGTGAATGCAAAGGCACTTTGTTTCTGCTGGCGGGATAACTGATGGATCGGGTGATCCGTATCAGGAAATGCGCTGCTGGCCGCAATAAACAGGCATCCCGGAAAACGGTTTTCCCTGACACGTTCCGCCAGTGCCGTGTAACGGGCAAGCAGTTTGTCTTCACAGGACAGAGAGTCATCCAGCAGAACGCGGCGCTGCCAGATATCAATCTGATTACCGTGGTAACGCAGGCAGTCGTAGAGCAGGTCATTACGGGTCGGCCAGAAAATCCGCAGGCGTTCGGGATCAATGTTCAGGTTATCGTTGAGGGTGGCTTCAGACATCAGAAGGCCGCGGTTTTCCAGCAGACTCAGTGCCTGATTGAGGACGTCTTCACGTTGCACAGCAGGTTCTCCCTGATAGAGGCATATAATCCAGAATAACGTGAGTACCGGGGAAAGGCGAGAGACGCAGAAAAATAAAATCCGCCCGGGAGGGCGGATTCAGGCCGTTGACAAACCCGCAGGGGTTGGCGGCGACCGACAGAGGTTGTAAAAATAAACCAGGAAAATCAATTTATTGATTTTCGGCTGATAACACAAAGCAGGAAAAACCACGTTTTATCCTGCTTTGTCTGCAATCTCAATCCGCCCCGGAGGGCGGATTGTCAGAGCAGGGAATTACAGAACGACACTGCCGATCAGGAAGCCGAAGCAGACCGACAGGGCAACACCAATGGTGCCCGGGATAAAGAACGGGTGGTTGAAGACCAGTTTGCCGATACGGGTGGTACCGGTGTCATCCATCTGAACCGCCGCAACCAGTGTCGGGTAGGTCGGCAGGATAAACAGACCGGAAACCGCAGAGAAAGAGGCAATGGCAGTCAGTGGTGTGACACCCAGCGCCAGTGCCATCGGCATCAGTGCTTTGGCGGTGGCGGCCTGTGAATAAAGCAGGGCAGAACAGAAGAAGAAAATAACCGCCAGCAGCCACGGATGCTGCGTGATTAAATCACCGGCGGTCAGTTTGATCCAGTCCAGGTTCGCCTGAACGAAGGTATCGCCCAGCCACGCCACACCCAGGATACAGATACAGGCGCTCATCCCGGCTTTGAAGGTGCTGGAGTTCAGGATGATATCCGTCTCTACCTTACAAATCAGAGTAATAAGTGTCGCGACACTGAGCATAATAATCAGGATGGCATTAGTGGTTGTCATAATCGGTTCAGACAGCAGCCCGACACTCTTACTGTTCACAACCGCAAAGACCACAACAGACAGAACACCGAGCAGAAACAGGAGAACAGACAGCTTGGCAGCCGGTTTGATGGCGGCTTTTTCACTGCGGTTCAGTTCCACCACACCTTCGGCAAGGCGTTTCTTAAAGACCGGGTCATCAGCCAGTTTGTCATCAAACAGCCAGGAGACAATAAAGGACATCAGAATGATTGCGACAAAGGTCGATGGCAGCAGGATCATCAGCAGATGCAGGTAACTGACGCCCATCGGCTCCATGACCGATGACATATACACCACCGCCGCTGAAATCGGTGATGCGGTGATCCCAATCTGTGCCGCCACAACAGCAGTGGAAAGCGGACGTGAAGGTTTAATCCCCTGTTCTTTGGCAACTTCGGTGATCACCGGCAGGGTAGCCAGTGAAATATTACCGGTGCCGGCAAACAGTGTCAGAAAATAGGTGACGATCGGGGCGAGGATGGTGATATAGCGCGGATTGCGGCGCAGCAGTTTTTCAGTCTGCTGAACCAGATAATCCAGCCCGCCCGCGACCTGCATAGCAGAGATTGCAGCGATTACAGCCATTATAATGGAGATCACGTCGAACGGGATACTGCCCGGTTTCACGCCGATGGCGGCGAGGGCGAGAACCCCCAGTCCGCCGGCAAAACCGATACCTATCCCTCCGAGGCGGGCCCCGAGATAAATGGCCAGCAGTACGATAATAAATTCGATGGCTAGCATAAGTGCTCCTGTAAAATCCCGTAGAAAAATGTTAAATTTTTGTAGTAGGGTAATAAAAAAGCACGTTACCTTGCGATGACGTGCTTTCGTATTCTATGTATTTCTTATTATTATATTAATCATCAAAACGTTTTGCTTTATAGGCCGGGTTTTTTAAGTTATCAATCGAGAAAATATCGTCCAGCTCAGCTTCTGTCAGCAGGCCGCGCTCCAGAACCACTTCGCGCACGCTTTTGCCGGTTTCCGCGCAAATCTTACCGACGATATCCCCGTTATGGTGACCGATGAACGGGTTCAGGTAGGTCACGATACCGATAGAATTGAATACATACGCTTCACAAATTTCTTTGTTGGCCGTAATACCGGAAACGCATTTTTCACCCAGGTTGCGGCAGGCGTTGCTCAGCAGAGAGATAGATTCAAACATGGCCTGACCGATAGCCGGTTCCATTACGTTCAGCTGTAACTGACCAGCTTCAGCCGCCATAGTGACGCACACATCGTTACCGATGACTTTGAAACAGGCCTGATTTACCACTTCCGGAATCACCGGGTTCACTTTAGCCGGCATGATAGAAGAGCCCGCCTGCATTTCCGGCAGATTGATCTCTTTGAGACCCGCACGCGGACCGGAAGAGAGCAGACGCAGGTCATTACAGATTTTGGAGAGCTTCATCGCCAGGCGTTTCAGCGCGCTGTGCAGCATCACGTAAGCACCGCAGTCAGAGGTGGCTTCAATCAGGTCTTCTGCCGGTACACACGGAAGGCCGGTGACTTCCGCCAGTTTCTCCACCGCCAGTTTCTGATAACCCGGTGCGGTGTTCAGCCCGGTACCAATCGCGGTGGCGCCAAGGTTAACTTCCAGCACCAGCAGAGCAGTGTGATGCAGGTTTTTGATTTCTTCTTTCATCAGGACAGCAAAGGCATGGAATTCCTGGCCTAATGTCATCGGAACGGCATCCTGTAACTGGGTGCGGCCCATTTTCAGAATGTCTTTGAATTCATCGGATTTGGCATCAAAGGTGCCTTTCAGATACTCAACAGATTTAATCAGCTGGGTAATTGAATTGTAGACGGCGATACGGAAGCCGGTCGGGTAAGCGTCGTTGGTGGACTGGGCTTTGTTCAGGTGGTCGTTCGGGTTGAGGAACTCATATTCCCCTTTTTTGTGGCCCATCAGTTCCAGGCCGATATTTGCCAGCACTTCGTTTGTATTCATGTTCAGTGAGGTACCGGCACCGCCCTGGAAAACATCCACAGGGAACTGATCCATACATTTACCGTGGATCAGGACTTCATCGCAGGCTTTGATAATGGTATCCGCAATCGCACGCGGAATGGTGTGCAGTTCTTTATTCGCCATGGCAGCGGCTTTTTTCACCATCACCATGCCACGGATAAATTCCGGGACATCATTGATTGTACGGTCGCTGATATAGAAATTTTCGATAGCCCGCAGTGTATGGACACCATAGTACACATCGTCCGGCACTTCGCGTTTACCCAGCAGGTCTTCTTCGATACGAAAATTATTTGACATGAGAACCTTCTTTGATTGAATGGTTGCCTTACTTAATAGTAAGAACAGCAATTATATTATTTTGTCCGATATTAATAGTGAGTATCACTTAGTTTATTGCATTCACAGTGATGATATGCTGAATTTGCATTGAATCCTTTTAGCCAGATCACTTATTAACTGAAATGTTTGCACTATTATCACTCTTATGTGCGATAAATCACAAATATCATGTGCGATTCCGGCACATGCTGCGCTTGAAAACATCGAAAATGACCCCATCATTATGAACATCTATGACTAAAAATCGAATTTACAGCGCGTCTCTTAGAAGTAGTTCACAAAGGCTGACAAAGGGGCGGTTTTTTACATCACAGTGCACCACATAAGGAAGACGTTATGCGTTGGTTACCCCTTATCCTCATTTGTCTGCTGATCTATATTGAGGCGGTCATTTTTGTTCATGTGGCATCCGCCATCGGTGTGTTTATGACACTGGTGCTGGTGGTGCTGACATCCTGTCTCGGCGTGTCTCTGGTACGCAACCAGGGAATGCGTAATCTGAGTCTGATTCAGCAGAAAATTCAGGCGGGTGAAAGCCCGGCGGCAGAGATGATCAAAAGCGTTTCTCTGGTGCTGGCCGGGATCCTGCTGGTTCTGCCGGGCTTTTTCACTGATTTCTTAGGTCTGTTGCTGTTGCTGCCGCCGGTACAGAAACTGCTGGTGTCCCGTGTGCTGCCGTTTATCCGTGTGTATCAGCCGCGGACGAACCCGTTCGCCGGTAATGCGGCAAACCAGGGGAATGTCTATGAAGGGGAGTTTGAGCGCCGGGGTGACACACCATCTCAGCGGCTCAACCAGTCACCGGCATCGCACAATGATGATAATCCGCAGGATAAACCCTGATATCTGAACAGTTTGGACAGAGACCGTGAAATTTCGTATTTTTTTCGTCTCTGCCCCCTTGAACTTGTCCGGTACTGACCCCATCTGCTCAAACATGGCAATGGTATTAGTATCCGGCCTGAACCTTTAATCCACGTTATTTGATACGGATTTTTTTACAGGAGATCTATCAATGAAAATTCGTCCTTTGCACGACCGTGTTATTGTTAAGCGTAAAGAAGTTGAAGCGAAATCAGCGGGCGGGATCGTCCTGACCGGTACAGCGGCAGGTAAATCGACCCGTGGTGAAGTGCTGGCAGTAGGTAACGGTCGCATCCTGGAAAACGGCGAAATGAAACCACTCGACGTTAAAGTCGGTGATATCGTGATTTTCAATGATGGTTACGGCGTAAAAGCTGAAAAAATTGATAATGAAGAAGTGCTGATTATGTCTGAAAGCGACATCCTGGCGATTGTCGAAGCATAATTACACCGTACTGGTTGTACTCAGATCTTCTTAAACCATAAAAGCATTCGAAGGAATAGAAATAATGGCAGCTAAAGACGTAAAATTCGGTAACGACGCCCGTGTTAAAATGCTCCGTGGTGTCAATGTTCTGGCAGACGCAGTAAAAGTTACTTTAGGCCCGAAAGGCCGTAACGTTGTGTTAGACAAATCATTCGGCGCACCGGTTATCACGAAAGATGGTGTGTCTGTTGCGCGTGAAATCGAGCTGGACGACAAGTTCGAAAACATGGGCGCACAGATGGTGAAAGAAGTTGCCTCCAAAGCGAACGACGCTGCGGGCGACGGTACCACCACTGCAACCGTACTGGCTCAGTCTATCATCACTGAAGGCCTGAAAGCCGTTGCTGCGGGCATGAACCCGATGGATCTGAAACGCGGTATCGATAAAGCCGTTGTTGCAGCCGTTGAAGAACTGAAAAAACTGTCTGCACCATGCTCTGATACCACTGCAATCGCGCAGGTAGGTACTATCTCTGCAAACTCCGATGAAACTGTCGGTAAACTGATTGCGGAAGCAATGGATAAAGTCGGTAAAGAAGGTGTTATCACTGTTGAAGAAGGCACCGGCCTGGAAGATGAACTGGATGTTGTTGAAGGTATGCAGTTCGACCGCGGTTACCTCTCCCCGTATTTCATCAACAAACCGGAAACCGGTTCTGTTGAATTAGAAAACCCGTACATCCTGCTGGTCGACAAAAAAATCTCCAACATCCGTGAACTGCTGCCGGTTCTGGAAGGCGTTGCAAAAGCAAGCAAACCGCTGATGATCATCGCAGAAGATGTTGAAGGTGAAGCGCTGGCAACACTGGTGGTTAACACCATGCGCGGTATCGTGAAAGTGGCTGCGGTGAAAGCACCGGGCTTCGGCGACCGCCGTAAAGCGATGCTGCAGGATATCGCAACCCTGACCAACGGTACTGTTATCTCTGAAGAGATCGGTATGGAGCTGGAAAAAGCAACTCTGGAAGACCTGGGTCAGGCAAAACGTATCGTTATCAACAAAGATACCACCACTATCATTGATGGTGTGGGTGACGAAGAGACTATCGCAGCACGTGTTGGTCAGATTCGTCAGCAGATCGAAGATTCAACCTCAGATTACGACCGTGAAAAACTGCAGGAGCGCGTAGCGAAACTGGCAGGCGGTGTTGCTGTCATCAAAGTCGGTGCGGCAACTGAAGTTGAAATGAAAGAAAAACGTGCCCGTGTTGACGATGCCCTGCATGCAACCCGCGCAGCGGTTGAAGAAGGTGTGGTTGCCGGTGGCGGTACTGCATTAGTCCGTGTTGCGGCGGCTCTGACTGAGCTGACCGGTGATAACGAAGATCAGAATGTGGGTATCCGTGTTGCGCTGCGCGCAATGGAAGCACCTATGCGTCAGATCGTTGAAAACGCAGGTGAAGAACCATCTGTTGTTGTTAACACCGTGAAAGGCGGCAAAGGTAACTACGGTTACAACGCAGCAACCGAAGAATACGGCGATATGATCGCAATGGGTATCCTGGATCCGACTAAAGTCACCCGTTCTGCTCTGCAGTTCGCCGGTTCTATCGCGGGTCTGATGATCACCACTGAAGCGATGATCACTGAACTGCCTAAAGACGACAAAATGGATTTAGGTGCAGCCGGTGGTATGGGCGGCATGGGCGGTATGGGCGGCATGATGTAATCATGTAGTCTGACTGCACTTGTTTGCTGAAAAAGCCCGTAACCTGATTGGTTACGGGCTTTTTTGTGTGTCCGGTTTGTCTTTCATAATATCCGACTGCTTATCCTCATTATGAGGTATTATTGACGAATATCGCTGCTGAAATGGGGGAGTGCGGATATGCTGGATTTTCTGAAGAATTACGACAACTTAACCGTCAGTGAGAAGAAAGTATTAAAATATCTTACCGAAAATATTGCCGATATCCCCTGGCTGAATATTAATGAATTAGTCACCAAAACGTTTGTGTCCAAAACGGTGATTATCAATTTATCCCAGAAATTAGGTTTCAGCGGGTTTAAAGAACTTAAATTTCAGATCAACAATCATATTCTCTCACAAAATAAAGCAGAGAAAAAAGCACCGGCATCCTATAAAAAGCAGCTCGAAAATAATATCCATAAGACCTTCACACTGATTAATGAAGATCAGATCCGCGATTGTGCAAAAATATTGCACGGTTCACGGAATATCTTTCTGGTGGCACGGGGAACCAGCAAGGCGGTCGGTTACTATCTGGAGCATTTATTATTTTCGCTGGGGCTGCACTGCTTTTTTATTAATGATTATAACCTTTCCGACTCCTTTACCCGTCTTGTCAGCAAGGACGATACGGTGATCTTTATTTCCCTCTCCGGCGGAACCAAAAAGATCATTGAAACCGCAAAAATTGTTCAGCTGAAAGATGCCCATATCATCAGTATGACAGCCTTCCACACCAATGAACTGACCACATACGCAAATAACACTCTCTTTTGCTTCTCTGACAGTTATGACACAAAACGGGATGACTCAAAGTCCAGAACGGGATTTTTTATCCTGGTGGATTTATTAATTAATGAGCTGGAAAGTTTGCTGTAAATAAATGCGCTTATTATTTAGCTTAAGTTGAATTGAATGCTTTTTGTTCAATAATTCCTGCTGTTTTTAAAATAATTGTTTATTCAGAAAATCATTAACAGAACGTCTTAAAAATCATTATCACCATGATTTTTAAATCATTATCGCCTTAAAATGACCCGGGTCATAATGTAAGACCTGAGATAATATTTAAAACCGTACCATCATTTCATTTCAAAAACGCAGTGCTAGTATTCCGGGTAATATCAATATTCTTCGTCGCAGGGAAAATAATATGGCTAAAAGAAAATTCGGGGAGTCGATCCAGCGCTTTGGCCGGACACTGCTCCTGCCCATCGGGGTTCTGGCTCCGATAGGTATGATTCTGGGGATCAGTGGTGCATTAGTGCAGACCTACATGATCGCCCGGTTCCCTTTCCTCGGAAATGAAACTGTTAACGCACTGCTTGTCAGCATCCGCTCTATTGCGGGGGTCATTTTTGACAACATTCCGCTGCTCTTTGCCATGGGGGTTGCCTACGGGATGAGCCAGCGTGATAAGGGGATCGCGGTCTTTGCCTCTGTGGTGGGGTATCTGTCGCTGATTATCACCATGAATATCTGGCTGGTACTCACCGGTAAACTGGCGGATCCGGCCATTATGGGACAGGTCGGGCAAATTAAGGTTCTGGGGATCCAGACCTTAAATATCAGTGCCGCCGG
This sequence comes from Morganella morganii H1r, assembly GCF_000633515.1. Lineage (GTDB taxonomy): Bacteria > Pseudomonadota > Gammaproteobacteria > Enterobacterales > Enterobacteriaceae > Morganella > Morganella morganii_B. The sequence goes on from NZ_AYMP01000039.1 coordinate 25,326, forward strand.
GGGGATCATCACCGGTTTAATTGCCGCCTGGGCAACGGATAAGTTCTATAACCTTGAACTGCCGACCGCTTTCGCCTTCTTCTCCGGTAAAAAATCCGTTTCCATTATCATGGTCGGCCTGATGATTATGGTCGGCGCGACATTACCGTTTATCTGGGAAGTGCTGGTTCAGGGGCTGATGAAACTCTCAGCCGTCTTCCTCAGTCCTGTCGGTCCGTTCTTTACGGCGGGCGGTGAGCGTCTGTTTATTCCGTTCGGTCTGCACCACGTCTGGAACGTGCTGTTCAGATTTACCGAAGCCGGCGGTACTTATGTAATCGACGGGCAAACCTATGTCGGTGTTGTTCCGGCGCTGACTGAAGTGTTATTCAAACAGGGCCCCGGAACTGAATACTGGGCGATGATGCCAAGCCTGACGCGCTTTATGGCGCAGCAGCAAATGCTGGTCACGCTGTTCCTGTTCCCGGCAATCGCATTAGCTATCTATAAAACATCGAAGAAAGAGAACCGCGCGGAAGTGAAATCGATGCTGGTGACGATGGTACTGACTGCCATGCTCGGTAACGTCACGGGGTAATCCCCCCATTTTT
>NZ_AYMP01000040.1 GCF_000633515.1 Morganella morganii H1r
AGATACAGATAAAGATAAAGATAAAGATACAGATACAGATACAGATACAGATACAGATACAGATACAGATACAGATACAGATATAAAGCACTATATAGGATTTAATCGGAAGGAATTAAAGAATAAGATATTGCCTTTTTCTTTAAATCTTATCGTTATATCTTACATTGCGTTTTTTTTTGTATTTTTCTTTAATAAGAATATAACCCATTTTTTTAATAAAAAAAATGATTTTATTAATAGATATGAATACATCAAATCAGAAAATGGGTGCAACATTTATATAAATGAAAAAAATATTGAATTTAACAAAAAGAATGAAAATTGGATTAACTCAAATATAAAAACTATATCATGTAAAGAATACCCATACAGATATGTATATATATCTAGGTTTCAAAAAGAAGTTAGAGTATTTTCTTGCAATAAAAATAAAATTGATGAAAATTTAGATTGTGGTTCATCCTATTATAGGAGTGAGAATTAATGAAACTAAAATTAATTTTAGTGTTTTTTTTGCGTCAATAATTATTATTTTTTTTTCATTAAAAAATGAAGAGGTCATAAATTGCACGGCGGAGTATCAGGCTGTACTTGAAAATAAAACAATATTCACATCTATAAGTATTAAGCAAAAAGATAACAAAGGATATATTTTAATTGTAGCTGATTATAAAGATAATGATGCGGTAAATTTACCATTTAAAATATCAAGAACTTATAGTTATGATTATTATGATAATATATTTCATCTTTATTCTGATAATATATCTGTATCCCCTAAATCTATTCTTAAAAACATTGATATTATTAACATTCTCCCTATTTTTTTTATAGCAGAGAAATCAGAGATTGCCTTTTCAATCAAAAAACTAGATAACGATGATATTATTATTTATCAAGGACTAAGTCCCGTACTTTACTGTAAGACAAATCCATAAATGGGCTTCGCGCTCATTTCATCGAAAAGTCCAAAGTTTGGATCGTGTATTAAATATAGAGATCATCACCATAGGTAGTGTTCACGCTCTATGAATGTGCCGATGATTTTCATGATTACTTTATTTATAAAAAGGCTGTTAGCAGCAAAATAAACAGCCTTTTTATGATTGTTAATTAAATACCTATCAATTTATTCGCCTCTTCAACTAATTTATCGTCGATCAGGCAATTATCAATCCATAACCAAGAAGTCCCACAGGACCACCCAGCAGAAAATTAAATGCAAACCCCCTTTATGAATCGATTATTCAATGTAGAGGCCGTTTTAGCCTGAAACCCCTAATGAGTTTTGAGCAAAAAACACGCTAATTTATTATTGCAACAAGCCCAATCTTTTAGCTCAGGATAGCCCTTCACTCAGGTATTGCCAGTACCTTAATTATATGTGAAGGTGACTTGTACAAGTGAATTTATCGATCCAGGATTCACGTTACCTTTTTCAGTATATACTCGACTACTTAATAAATACGTCACACTCCTATTAATATCAATAGGCTGCGTAATTGATTCATTATTACCTATAATTTTCCCTGTTGTAATATCAGAAACTTCAATCGCTAAATTGGTTGCGTCACCAATATTTTTATACATTGTAGGAATATTATTGTCCGGATTTCCATTAAAGGTAGCTGTAACATGAGATACTCCTAAAGGACATTCTGTTAATTCTAATTTAAAAGGTATTGGTTGAGAACCTGAACCAGCAGAAGCAAGAGATGTAGAAAAAATATTATTCCCTAAATTTATTTTAAGCTCACTATTGTTATTTGTGAATTTGCATGGTTCAGCAAAAATTTCTCCTGTTATTTCAACACTAGTTGAGGCAGCAAGAGAACAAGTATTGTTAATTGCGAGTATAAGTAATATTTTTTTTATTGGTATCTTCATTTTATTAAACCTATCAATATTAATTGAACGAAAATTAAAATAAGTGATATATTAATTTAGTTAATTTCAGCATTTAGTATCAGTAAAGATTGAAAACTACCACTTTCTGGTAGTTTTCCCGTAGTGTTTACGGGAGATAATCTCATTAAAGCACTCCCTGTTTGCGATGGATAATCCATTAAAACAGGTAAGTTAGATTCATTTGGCTTTAAGGTGTTACCATTACTATCAGTAATATGAATACCGATATCTTTATTGGAACTTTCTAGCATATTAGGTTCACTTATTGAAATCGAACCACTTAAACTAAGAGTTACATCTACTCCATCTGAGATATTATTACATTTCATAGTGATATTAAGATCTCTATAATTATATCCTTCTGGTGGCATTCCTTTTCGAGTAATACTCGACGCCCCTATATTTCCTAAATCAATAGTAATTATATTCCCAGCATTAATATTGCAAGATTGGGGAACAATAACTTTTCCGGATAAAAAAATACGCGAAAGGGGTATATCTCCTAACTGACCTTTACCTGGAAATGAGCCATAGAGTGTTGCTATTTCAGTTGGCGGTATAATTACCTCTCCAACAAAAGGTCTAGTAAAATATAGATTAACTCGACCCCTACTACCAGAATCAAAAGGCAAATTAATAGAACCTTTAGTTTCCCTTAGATTTGATTCGTCATTAAATGGTACAGGTAAATACTCATATCTACTTCCACCGATAAATATTTCTGTCGAAACCTGAAGGTATTTATTTACATGGAAATAATGTAAATCGCCAATACTTATTCCAGAGGTGAGGTTAGGAGCTAATGCAGTAAAATGTACAGTACCTGGAGCATCAATAGGAGTACAAGTCACGGAGTAAGTACCTCCTAACGACCAGATATAAGCATTGTCTATTTTTGTTCCTGACTGATTATCTGATGGATCTTTTAATGAATAAGAAAAATAGGGTCGAAAGATTTGCGGGGATTTACTATCAGGAACACAGCCATTAGCTATTGATTTAGATGATACAAACCCAGAACTTAATACTATTAGTATAATGCATATCTTTTGTATAAATAATGTGATTTTCATAAGTGGTTACTCGCACAGCCCTTCAAGTAGAATTATGCCATTTACTTGTTTCGTATTTTTCAATGAATATTTAACTCGGCAATGCTGTTCAGTGCCGGTTCCCCACTGTACATTTAACAAACCAGTCTCAGGACTTCCTGTTAAATACACTTTACCATGGTCATCCACGATAAATGATTTAATGGGATTATTTTTAATATCAGTCACAGATGCTCCAAATGGAACAACTTCGCCATTTTTCTTATGTACTGTCATTAATACACGTCTACCAACCTGTGTATCAAAATTAGCTCTAACAACAGCACCTCGAGTAGGGACAACACTCTGACTTGCTATTTCAATATCAATATTTTCAGGTAAGCTTTCTGTATTTAATTGAATTAAATTGTTTCGATAAGGACTTGCATAAGGAACTATTGTATAACCGCGCCAATCAGTGCTTACTCCAACCCCAGAATTAAGACTGACTCCTGATGCTTCTGGAACTTTAACAAGAACAATAGTTTCTCCTAATGATTGACCAAAAGTAATACCATCCTCATGTATAATAATTCCACCACGTGCTCCATATTGGAATTGTTGATTATATTTATCATAATTATATCCACTACTTATTTCACCATAGGTTGAGCGATAGTTAGTGTTAATACTTCCACTATTACCGCCACCATTATTAGTATGGCTTTGTTGTATTCCCCAACTTAAACTATTGTCTTCAAAGGCAGTACCGTTAACTCCGGTGGTATACGAGGAGTTTCCATTTTTACTAGAGTTAATATTAAAACTTCCATAACTATTATTCATCCATTTATCTAATGGAAGACTAATATTGATAGCAATTTGCTGATCAGCATCATAATGGTGTCCAATTTTAGAACTGGAATTTTGGTTATAAAAATAATTAATACCATAATTAATACCATTCCAGCTATTAAGGTAGCCCAAGCCTATCGAACGCATTGAGTTACGTTCATTCCAATAATCCTCTTCAACCCAACTTAAAGAGATAGAACCTATTTTTTCACCTAATGACTGATTTACTATCATTTCTGAACGGTTTCGTTTTTGAGCTATTAATTCATAAGTATTCAAAGCATCGGTAAAATCTAAATATTCAGGTGTTGAATAGCGATATCCAGCGATAGATAAATTAGTTCCAGTTTCAATAATATTTTTACTATATCGTATCCGCCAAGATTGTCCTTTGTACTTTACATTGCTGTTTTCCCTTAATGCATTTGACATAGTCATATCTAGTGATAAGGCACCGAAATTACCCATATTTTTACCAATTCCGAGTGCTGCAGATTGATAAAAATGAGATAATTGAGCCCCACCGTATATAGTTAAACCATAGGGCAACCCATAAATTAAAGTTCCTTGCGTAAACAAAGGAGTATCATTAGAATTTGAATAACTTCTGTACTGACCACTAGTTAAAGAATATTTAATACTGCCTTCACGTTGTAAAATGGGCAGAGATGCATATGGCACCACAATATTTTGCTCACTACCATCAGATTCTTTTATCGTAACAAATAAGTCACCACTTCCTCCAGTAGGATACATATCTTTAATTTCAAAAAGGCCTGCTGGAACAAAGCTTTGATATATAATATATCCATTCTGGCGAATAATAACCTCTGCATTTGTGTGCGCAGTACCGCGAACTATAGGTGCGTAACCTTTAAGGCTATCTGGAACCATCTCATCATCAGATGCTAATTGAATTCCACGGAATGGTACACTATCAAATATATCACTAGGTGACGAACTATCACCTATTACTAATTGGCTATTAATGATATTTATATTCCTAGTTATATATGTATAAATACTTTTCCACTGGGTTCCAACCGTTGGATTATTAAATATAGTTGAATAATTTCTTACTCTCCATGTTCCTAAATTTAGACCTGGACGAACATTAGAAAAAAAATTGCGATTTGTAGTATTTTCTGAATTTCGAATGATATTATTACCATTAATACTGTAATTAAGTAAAAATGCGTTTATACCATTGTCTCTGTTTTTTTCAGGTATATAATCTCGAGCGCCAACAACAAAGGCCGACTGTGGTATATTTAATTTAAGTTGCTGCGTGTTGAATAAAAAATTAGCGCTAGCATATGGTATAGCAGTTAGTATAGCGCATTTTGAACCTTCCTTTTTTAATTCAGGGAACATCTCTGTTTTAATACCTATGTTTTTAAGCTCAATTATGCTTATACATGGTTGTAGACTTTCATTTTTCTCATTGTTATTAAATTCAAAAAAAACACTTTCAGTCTTGAGGTATTTGTTATTTATATAAATTTCAACATAATAATAACCAGGTACTTCGTAGTTGTTTTTTTCAAAATAACTTAGGTCGACGTGTTTAGTATCACTCCCTTCCATTAAAATAAATTCAGGATTAAAATATTCTTTTGCATTTACATTGAAAATATAAAAAAAAAGAAAGAAACCCTGAATAAGAAATGTAATTTTTGCATTGTTTATTATTTTATTCATACTACACCCGTATCATTAAATAAATAAAAATGATTAACTATATTGATGGGGGGGGTTATGTTGGTTAAACCTTTCAATACGAGCCTAAAAACTATTTTGATGCACTATCCCTCTACCTCCGTAATCATTAATTAGGCTCCAGCTAACAGTATTTGAATAGTTATCAGGGAGTAGAAATGTTTTCGTAGAATTAGGAGCCATATAATTTATTTCTTTAATTTTCTTACCATTAATAGTGACATCATGGAAATTCATATAAAATGCAGATGGATTAGTAATTTGTAATTCCGTTCCTACACGTTTCCAAATAAGTTTATTGCTTTCTTTTTCTGGGTTTTCTTTTAATTGTTTTGGTCTATAAATAAGCTTTATTCTAGTTTTCACAGCAATTTGTAGTGTATTTTTGTCACTATGTTGTGATGATGGGATTGCCTTGATGTTAATCCAAAACATAGATTCTCTATCTGTAGGTAAATCAGTTCCAATATATGCAATTCGGAGTATATTTTGCTGTTTTTCATTTAGCTTAAATAGTGGGGGGGTAATGATAAACGGAGGCTTTACAGCATCAGTTGATTCAATCCATGCCTGAATTAAGTATGGATTATTATCTGTGTTAGTTACACTTAATGATGACTCTTTTTTTGAATCATCATATATAATACGAGTTCCTCCAACAATAACGCCAGCATGTATAAAGTTAGAGTAGGTTAATAATAATATAATTGTTAGGTTGATTATTTTTTTCATATATATCATAATTCAATGTATGCTGCCATGGTTTTATGGCAGCTTGGAATATAACTATATTTTAGTTATAATTTATTGTAAAGTTAGCTACGGCATTCGCAGCTCCTGGTTCAACATCATCAGAAATTGAAATATATCTTGCTATAAAATTTAATTCATTTTCTTTATTTGGTTTAAGCTCATAATTTTTAGATGCGGAATATAAAGGAATAACAGTATTCGTATCATCTGTTAATTGTATGCCTATACCTTTTGCAACGCCTGTTTCTTGAGTAAGAGATAGAACATTATTATCACCACTAGCGGAGGTGCCATCAAACTTGATTTGAGCACCACTCACGGTATTCGGGCAATTTTTAAGAACTAAACTAAAGGTAGAACTGGAGGCTGTAACCCCTGTCGCATTATTAAATACGGATTTACTGATTTTCCCCATGTTTACATTTAATGGGTTAGCTAGATTATTAGTAACATCACAGGCATTATCAATTACAGAGCCACTAAATTTGATTTGACCATCAGCTGCATTCGCATAACTGCATATAAATGTTACTGAAGTCAATAAAGACGCCAATAGTGTTTTTTTCATTTTACATTACCTTTATTTATGGTTTATCGATATTATTTTTAATAAATTTTTTTAAATTAAATACTAATTATTGTATTTTTATGTGGTATTGATAATTAAACACACCCCCATTAACTAAATATATTTACATTTTGATTTTAACTAAAATATTTTACCTTCCTTTATTGAGTTATTATTTCCCGCCACATCAATCATATGATTTAATAAATTAATAAAAGATGTATCACATAATTCAGCAATTGTAATTAGTGTATAAACATCAACAGATGAAAAACCTAGCTCGTAACGAGAAACCTGCTGCTGAGATATTCTCAATAAATCCGCAAGCTGCTTTCCTGATAATCCAATACGTTTTCTATAAAAACGTATTGTCTTTCCGATGGCTTTTTTAATTTCAATCTTTCTGATTTTATCTTCTTTCATTTTAATTGTAGCTAAAACTAAAACCCTATGGTTTGTTTTTTTAATTCAGCCTCATTGAAATAAGTTTTATTTTCCATGCTTAAATTACCTTTAATACCGCTATATTAATCTTTAACCGTTACAAGTCAAACTAAGTTACAAATAGCTACAAGCTAAGCTTACTGATGAATTATGGATTGATTTATAATGGTTAAGTTATCATGATGTTATTTTTGTTTGTTGATACAAGTATACGCTCTATTGATGTTGACGGTAAATAATTATCGCATTAATAAGAAAAATAATATCTTATTAAGGTATTATTTAACTAATAATTTTCCATTCATTTCAAATTAATGTGATGTATTCAATATAGAGTCATCATAATAGGTAGAGTTTTAGGGCTAATGGTGATCTCTTCCCTTTCTTCAGTACCGGTATAAAGTAGAGTTTCCGGCCTTTCTTCTCCTGAAAAAAGAGGTCATCTGACATGAAAAAGACACGTTATACCGAAGAACAGATCGCATTTGCCCTGAAACAGGCTGAAACCGGTACCCGGGTAGAGGAAGTGTGCAGAAAAATGGGTATTTCTGAAGCCACTTTTTACAATTGGAAGAAAAAATTCGGTGGTATGGGTGTGACGGAACTTCGCCGCCTGAGACAGCTTGAGGAAGAAAACCAGCGTCTGAAGCGCCTGGTGGCAGATCTGAGTCTGGACAAAGAGATGCTGCAGGAGGTCATCAAAAAAAAGTTCTGAGACCGGCGCAGAAGCGGGAGGCGGTAACCTGGTTGCTGGAGGCCTACCTTATCGGGCTGCGGCGTGGTTGTCGTCTGATGATGCAGAGCCGCACGGTCTACCACTATCAAAGCCGGCGTGACGACCGCGCAGTCACGCAGCGGATAAGGGAAATAGCGGAAATCCGCATCCGCTACGGCGTGCAGCGCATACATATCCTGCTGCGCCGGGAAGGCTGGCTGATTAACCATAAGAAAACCCACCGTATTTATTGTCAGGAAGGGCTGAACCTGCGGACAAAGCGGCCACGCCGACATGTCACAGCCAGGCACAGACAGGAGCGTCCGGCAGTGACGGCAGCCGATCAGTGCTGGAGTATGGATTTCGTTGCTGATAATCTGTTCAACGGGCGCCGGATCCGGGCGCTGACTGTAGTCGATAATTTTAGTCGGGAATGTCTGGCGATAGAAGTTGGACAGGGTCTGCGGGGTGACGATGTGGTTGCGGTAATGGCGCGTCTGAAGCAGTTACAGCACCGCGTTCCCGAACGGTTTCAGACCGACAACGGCAGCGAATTTATCTCAAAGGCGCTGGATAAATGGGCATATGAAAACGGGGTAACGATGGACTTCTCCCGGCCCGGAAAACCGACGGACAATGCGTTAATCGAATCCTTTAATGGCAGCTTCCGTGACGAGTGTCTGAACGTTCACTGGTTCTTGTCGCTGGAAGATGCGCAGGAAAAGATCGAATGCTGGCGGCAGGAATATAACCGGCAAAGACCCCATTCCTCATTAAATAACCAGACTCCGGAGGAATTCATCCGAAGTCTGCAAAAAGGTCCGGATCTCTGATTTAACCTGGCGCTGATTTTGGGAGGAGATCAAAAGGCTCAGATCTCTGATTTAGCCTGGCTCTGATTTAGGGAATAGATCAAATATAAAAAAAATAGGTAAATAATGAAAAAATAAAATGGTAGTTATGCTCCAAGTTTATTTCAAAATGTTTTTTTTTGTATTTCTTGTTTTCAGTGCGCTATGTACTGATGTGGAAAAATAAAAAATAACAGAGCGATCGTTATGGATATATCAATGCGTGTGTTTTTATATTTTTTGTTAAATAACATATCGATACGTCGATTTTCATCGACGATGCGGTTTACTTTTGATCTGTATTAACGATCAATTTCAATTAATTGATAGCTTTTAACTATCAAATAAGTTTTATTCAATGGTACAAACGTCTTTACCCCTTTCAGGGGGGAGGATATATTTTAGTTAAAGAAAGACAAAGTTGGTTTATGGTTTTTTTCATTATATTATTTATTTTTTTTCTCTTAATTGTGTGATTTTACCGTGCATTATTCAATGTACGATAATATTTTTTTATTAAAATATAATTGTTTTTTATTTGTGGTCTCTAACCCAGATATTAAATAAAAACCCCATCGATTTTTAAAAAAATAACATTTCTCGGTAGGGATAACGAAGAAAATAATACCGCAGGCAGGGCTAGCCCACAGCAAGCTTACCGTATTGAGTCGAACTGGCTGCATAAACACCAAAGAGTATGCGGTACAGATGAACGGAAACGGTAATGATGCATTAAATATGGAGCTTAAAATTGCTGTGGAAGCGAAAACCGCGGGTCGCCTGAGTACCCAGCGGAAGTCTCTGGGACTAAAGGGGAAAATGATTACAGTGATATAGGCGCACACCTAGGCATTAAGTTTTAATTTTAATCACTGAGCACGCTTTACAGTAACGTCTCCTGCGGGACATCACTGTTTTTTCTGTACAATAATACCGCAATTTCTTTGCGGCAATACCCCGCCGGGAGCTCAGAGTATGTTATTACCGGACCGGTTACATTATTTATCTTTTTATTCCGGTGACAGAATATTTTCCTGACGGTGATTGTTATGGCTACATATATTCCGGAATAAACAGAAAACAGGGGGGAGTTATCATGAGCAGAACTGAATTTCCGTATGATTCATTATTATATAAAAACGCCGGTGTCCTGATTAAAGAACTGAGGACAGGCAGAGGGATGAGCGGTGAGATTTTAGGCGGACTGGTGGGGATAAGCCAGCAGCAGATTTCTCGCTACGAGCGTGGTGAAACAAGATTAACGTTGGACCAGGTAAGTAAAATAGCAGGTGCGCTTAATATCAGTATCTGGGAATTTATGAAAATGCTTGAGGTGTTTTTTTATGATAATAAAAATACGACAAACTACACGGGAATAAAATGGCACTATTGTAACGTTTAAATGACGCCTGGGATTATTGCCAATAATAAATAAGGTTGTTTTATCTATAATTAAAATTTAAGGATATGATTATGTACACTAAAAACGTACTAACTGCGCTTGTTTTTTCTTCTTTGACCTGTGCGGGTGCATTCGCTGCGACAGCACCCGCACCTAACGCAGGTAAAGTCACCCTAATGGGCACTATATCTTCAGTGACGTGTACGGTTGATATTAACGGGACTGCCGGCGGTACTACAGTGGATACCGGTGTCCATACGGTTGGCGCCTTTACCACCGTTAACGGGCTTGCAACTAGCCCGTTAGTGCCGATGGTGGTTGATTTGAAAAACTGTACCACACCAAACCCAGTTGGCGATTATGATATTGCAACCGATGGTGATCTTATCATCACGGGTAATGTGGCAGCGAACGGAAATAACAATATTTTCGTGGGAAGCGACACGAAAACCGGTTTTATGGTCTTAAAAGAAGGCGGTTCGAGCAGTTCCGATGCTGTACAAAATCTCGAAAAAGTTAACAAACCACTGGGTACGGGTAATGATTCGTTGATTTATACCTATAAAGTTGGGATGGCCTCGATGGTCGCCACACCAGCTGCAGGTGTATATACGGCACCTATCTCCATTTCTTATGTCACCCCTTAATTTGTGACGTGATGTCAAGTGATAACTTAAATTGCCAGGGGGAAAGGGAATGCCTTTCCTTTGTTTTACTTCCTTACGGCGAGGGAGTCGTCAGTTGATTAGCTTCAAATGTGAGTGTAGAGCGATATGACCACCTTATTTCATCCTATACGTCCTTATACCCATTACTTACTTTTGGTGGCATTGTGGCCCGTCTTAGTGTCCGCGGGAATATCTTTGGATAGCACCCGCCTGATAGTCACCCCAATGGATCAGGGAAAAGGGGCGAGGATTGGGATTATGAGTGAACCTGAGTCCTTAACCCCTTATTTGGTGCGGGTAAAAACCACAACGCATGTACAAGAAGCCCAAGGTGATGCCACTTTTGTGGTTGTGCCGCCCGTTTTTCGATTAGAGCCTGGGCATACCCAACAACTGCGCGTGATGCCGACTCGGACAGATTTACCCTCAGACCGTGAAACCCTGTTTTATTTGAGCGCCTCTGCCCTGCCGGCAACATCAGAGGTGATTATGACGGACAACAGCCGTTCCCAGGGGCAGCTTATTGTGGCGACCGGGAACATCATAAAATTATTTTATCGACCTAATGGTTTATTAATAACGCAGCGTGATGCCATGGGGCAATTGCAATTCACCCATCAGGGGACAAAACTCGTGATCAAAAATCCCTCACCATATTACATCACGCTGGCGTGGTTATTGCTCGGGGGCAAAGGGGTCCCGATCACTAAAACGACCACTAAAGGCATGATAGCCCCATTTTCACAGATAACAGTCGCCAATGTGCCAACACAAGTGGGATTGATTCAGTGGGCTGCGATTAATGATTTTGGTGGCCGTGAGGAATTTTCTGATGAGGCTCACTAAAGGTGACGCTTTAGGGGGACTACTCATCGTCCTGTCAATGACTGAGGTAATTGCCAGCACTGGACTCGGAACACCCCGCACCTTACAGGTGACGGCTACCATTATGGATGCGATGTGTGAAGTGGTGTTTGATACCTCTACCCTGACCTTTACCCCGACGGTACCTGCACAGTTTTCAGCAGGCGCGACTGTAGAAATTTTACCCCTGAAAATGAGAGTAAAGTGCAATTACATTCGCACGCCAACCGTGAGTATTGAGGGAATAACATACGCCAATAATGCACGGGTCTTTTTAGACCCTCCAGCCAATCAACCGGGTGGTAATGGCGTGGGGTTTATGGTGCACCCTGCCACGATGGCTCAGACCCGAGATACTCCGCCGGCATTAAGCTCGTTTTACAGCCAAGGTATGGCGGGTGATGCTGTGCAAGCGGGAGTGCAGGCAAATATTATCCCCGTCACCCAGACGCAAAACCCTGTTGAGCAGGTGTTATGGGTTGGATTAGTGGGCGTATGGCCAACAACCAATGTTCTGGCAGGGAAATTTAAAAGCACATTAACCATCACAGTAGCAATTCCTTAACGAGGAGAAGACATTGATGAGAGAACGTATTCAATTATGTTGTGCTTCTGCGTACCGTTTCTCTTCATGGATAGTTATCTTAAGCCTTGCCATCAGTACCGGATGGAGCCTCACTACCCTGGCGGCCGACTCAGTGAATATCAACTTTGCCACAACGGTGGTTGCGCCAACGTGCACCATTAACGTACCTAACACCTTGAACCTCAACACCAAACAGCCAGGGGGAATCATTTCACCGGAAGCGGTTGAGATTGGAACGGTCAGCGATGAGGTCAATATCACTTTTTCTGGATGTGCCAACGGGAGCCTTATCCGAACACCGTCCATTACCGTGACAGGACGCACCGTGATGTTAGGGGGAAGTGAACTGTATTTTGCTGACAAGCCGGTGACGACAACCCCCTCGGTGGGATATGGCGTTAAGTTATCGGTGATGGGCAACACTAATTTTACTGATATGGCAAATATTGCGTCCATCAGTGGGGATAATGGAGGGGGGCAGCTTACCGCTAAAAGTGGAAAAACGCTGGGGTCACTCGATAACTCGACCTTAACGCTTCTGGCTCAGCTCTCGTGTGGCAATTACTCACCGTGCACAAGCAGTCCGGGACATACTGCCGGGGGCTTTAAAGCCAGTATTATGTTTCAGCTAGTGTACGATTAATTTTTATCAGAGGACAGAATGTTTGGTTTTCAGACTTTTTTATTTTCAATCCGCGCATTGGGTTTAGCTTTGCTGATGATGGGGATATCTTCGTCCGTTTTGGCTGAAGGATTGAGTTTGCCACAAACGCGAGTCATCTTTCCTGAAAAGCAAAAAAGTGTGATTGCGGGTATTGATAACAAGGGGGACAATACCTACTTGATAAAAGCACAAGTTATCACGTCACTAACAGAAAAAAACAATACATTAATGGTATCAACCCCATTTGTGGTGACCCCTCCGTTATTTCGTTTAGAGCCGCAAGCTCGTTATTCGGTCCGCATATTCACACAAAGTACTACATCACTCCCCACAGATCGTGAGTCGGTCTTTTATTTGAGTTTTTTAGCTATCCCAGCGACAAAGCCAACCGACAAGAACAGTACTCAAGTTTCTATCGGACTGAACACCGTGATTAAATTGTTTTATCGACCAAGTGGCTTAATTTCTGCTGCTGAAGCTGCGCAAGAGCGATTGACATTTTACGCTCAATCGGGACAGACGGTGGTGCATAACCCAACTCCGTATTACATCACACTCAGTTCCTTGCAGCGCGATGGTCGGGAACTGGATGTTGCACTGGCGGGGCCTATGCTGGCTCCATATTCACAAGTGACATTGAAAGGGGTGTCCCCCGGACGTGAAATGCGTTACAGCGTGATTAATGATTTGGGAGGGGATAGTCAAGTTTACCTTACAACTGTGCAATTAGCGCCCCCCCATCTGAAGGAGCTGCACCAATGACCACTGTAACATTGAGGCAATTTTTTTGGGCTCCGTGGCTTCTTTCTTTACTGGGGGTTCAGGGTACGTTGCCGGCAAATGCGCAACCACAAAAAGGATTGCAGCTATCGGTAATGCGTGTAATTTACCCAGAAAAGGCAGTGCAGGGTATCACGTTTGCGGTGACCAATAACGCACCTGAGTCTTATTTAATTCAGTCACGGGTAACACCGTGGGATGCTAAAACCTCAGATGATACTACTCTTGCATCTCCCTTTATCGTAACGCCTCCGCTCAAACGCCTTGACGCGGGAGAGACGTCGACATTACGTATTCGCAAGACCCAAAAAGCACTGCCGACCGACCGCGAATCGGTGTTTGGATTCCACGTTAAGGGGATACCCGGCCAGCCATTACCTTCAGTTGCTGACAAGGCCTCAAAGGCAACACTTCCGAAGCAAAACGTGAAGATGGTCTTCGCCTTGCAGTATACGTTAAAGCTGTTTTACCGGCCCTCGGAATTACCCCCCTACGACGCGGTACAGGTTGCTAAAGCCTTGCAGTTTAGTTATCACGACAAAAAACTTGTGGTGAAAAATCCCTCCGCATTTTACGTGACGTTTGACACCTTGGCGTTTGCTGCTCATGAAATTGATGGCGATGCGCTTTTTGACATGGTCCCCCCTTTTGGACAACGGACGTATCCTTTACCTGCCTCCGACGCACAAGGAATGCTGACTTGGCGTATCATAACTGACATTGGTGGAAAAACAGAACCTCTGACACGGATGTTGAGCTCCTCGGCTTCACTTATCCAAAAGCAACAAGGGGAGTGAAATCATGCTAAAGGAAACTCAGTCTATGACATCGTTCCCGCTCAACACCAGAATGCACCGCGTTTTTTGTTACTCAGTTATCACCTTAGTACTTTATTTACATTTACAGGCATTGTGGGCCGCAGATTATTTTGACCCCACATTCTTAGGGGGCGCAGGCAACCTGAATGGTGTCGATTTATCCGCATTTAGCCATACGGGGGGAGGGAAGGAAGGCCAATACCAAGTCACCGTTTACATAAATCAACGTGCGGTGGGGGACGCAACGCTCACATTTAAACTCAATGCTGACGGGAAGTTAATGCCGCAGTTTACCCCGAAGCAGCTTGAGGTGTGGGGGGTCAATGTCCCGCAAATTCCGGATTTAAATAAGTTACCCCGCACGGAACGAATTGACGATTTAGCCCATTATATTGCCGGGGCTAAGGTACGCCCTGATTTGGAAAACTTATGCGTAGACTTCAGTGTACCACAGGTGGCGATGCAGTCCGATTACAGTAATTGGGTTGATGCGAGTCAATGGGAGGATGGGGTGTCAGCGCTGTTAACCAACTACACCCTGAGCGGTGGACAGACTCAAAGTACCTCCGGAAACATGAGTACCACGGCAGAGAACATCTTTTCATCCTTATATTTACGTGGTAACGCGGGACCCTGGAGATTGCACAGTACCCTGACCTACACGTATTTAAATTATCAGGGGCGTGGTCGCCAAAATAATCAGCGTCACAGTGAAACTAACTTCTCAAACACCTATTTATCGCGGGATATTCGACGCTGGGCAGGTACGTTGGAAGCGGGGGAAACGACCACGGGCAGCGATATTTTAGACAGCTTTCCGTTTAAAGGATTTAAGCTGAGTGACAATGAGCAGATGTTACCGAACCAATTGCGTGGCTTCGCGCCTTCTATCGCGGGGATAGCCAATAGCAATGCGCGCATTACCGTCCGCCAGAACGGAAGTATTGTCTATGAAACTTATGTGGCGCCGGGGCCGTTTGACATCAAAGACATTCAGCAATCGGGCTTATCTGGCGACTTCGATGTCACGATAACCGAGGCGGATGGCGCGGAGCGTAAATTTGTGGTGCCGTATTCATCCTTACCGGTGATGCTGCGTACAGGCGGTTGGAGGTATGAAATGTCCGCTGGCCGCTATTCGGGGAATACGACGGATAAGTCGCGTCAATCGGATTTTGTATTACTGACTGGGGTATATGGATTATCCAATAACATTACCACCTACGGTGGGACATTATTGTCCAAAAATTTTTATGCGGTCAGTTCGGGGGCAGGAATATCGTTAGCGAGGGCGGGGGCCCTTTCCACCGATGTGACGCACTCATCCTCTGATTTCCAGGACGGTGAGCGACAGATGGGGCAATCGTATCGCGTGCGGTATTCAAAAAGCTTAACCTCGACGGGAACGTCGGTGGATTTAACGGCACTGCGTTATTCGACGGCGCATTACTATAACTTCAGTGAATTTAACAACGAAGGGTATCACCTCAGAGACGGGACCAATCCGTGGTCTAGTCAGCGTCGCCGATCAAGTTTCCAAACACAACTCAGCCAAAGTCTCGCCGAATGGGGGGCACTGAACGGTCGGTTAAGCCGCGATGATTATTGGGGCAGTAGCCCGACCGTAACTGGTTTGTCACTGGGTTACAGTAATACGTGGAAAGGTATTGGCTTTAGCACGTACTACAATATTGATCGCATCAAAGATAGTGAAGGGAATTGGCCTGAAAACCGTCAAATCTCATTCAGCGTCAGTGTACCGTTTAGCCTGTTCGGATATTCCCCTGCGCTGCAGTCGATTTATGCAACGGCCTCGATAACACATGATAACGAAGGCCGTACGCAAAATCAGGTGGGTTTGAGTGGTAATGTGCCGGACTCAGGGTTCAACTACAGTTTGTCTCAAGGTTGGGGAAATCAGGGGCAAGAATCAAACAGTAACGCGAACATTGGTTATAGGGGAACCAAAGGCAATGTGAATGTGGGGTACAGCTACAGCAGCCATAACCGGACTCTTAACCTCAGTGCTAACGGTGGGGCAGTGTTGCACCGTGGTGGTATCACGTTTGCCGATACGTTGGGGGATTCTATAGCGATAGTGCATGCTACAGATGCACCGGGTGTAAGCGTGATGAACGGGGGTACGAAAACTGATTGGCGTGGTTATGCTATTGCACCGTACTTAACGCCATACAGCAAGAATAGCATTGGATTAGACCCGAGTACCTTACCCGACGATGTGGAGTTGGTGCAATCGAATATCAATGTCTACCCGACCCAAGGCGCTGTAGTTGAAGCAACATTTGCGACACGGGTAGGGTACCAAGTATTGATGACGTTAAAATTTCAGGACAGTGTTGTTCCCTTTGGAGCGAATGTAAGTTTGATGAACGCGCCAGATGGTAAAGAGACCGAAAGTATTGTGGGAGATGGTGGCCAGGTGTATCTGTCGGGTTTACCAGAAAATGGCACCTTAGCGGTGACATGGGGAAACGCGAAGAAACAGCGATGTGAGGTACCGTTTGATTTAAGTAAGCTTGCAGTTTCATCGGGTATTGGTCTACGTCAGATAACGTTGAGGTGCATGAATGAGACGTAATAGATATTCCAATAATGTATTCAATGAGTAATGTGCGACCAACGCTGCAAAACTGAGCCCTCTGCTGCTTAGGTGGACAAAAATTGATGAAGCTTTTTAGTTAACAAAGATCTAAGTTGCTTTAAGTTATGGATAAACGGTAACCATAACACCGGGCAGCTATGTGGAGGTGGTTAATGCTTGGTCAAACAACGGACAGAGTTTCTGTGGCTAAGCTGCGTAAGCCAGTTAACAGTCCCGTTATCGCCAGGGACTCACTCCCCTCAGCATAATGGGCTGGCTGTTGGTTAATACCCTGGCGAATGATCAGAGGAAAAAACTATGTATCCCGCTTCATCGAATCAATGTGCCAGAAAGAACCGCAACTGAAAGTTGAGCAACAGCTGCCGCTAGATTTCTATCGAATGTTGAAAACGAAGAATAAATTATAATTAAATCAATATCTCTTCGACAACAGTCAAAGTAGAGCCATTGATCTTCAGAGTATTGTATTTGGTATGGAGGCCAATACAACAGCAATACTCGAAGCGATAAGCAGCAGATTGAGTAATGGAGTAGTCGAAGGTAATGTAAACCTGAAACGTCAAATGTTGGCCGAGAGTGAGCTCCTGAGGCAATGTTTGATGACTTATCTTGGCCTTCGCATGAAAATCTACTCCCAAGTTGCGAAAAACACACTTTCTAACTGTTATTAACATAATGTAAATGTATATGACGGATGATTTATGATTCCAGTGGAAATGAGTCATTAACAGACAATAGAGATATCATGAAAATTTTAAATAACGTTAGTATTAATTTAGAAAAAATAGGCTGGCCAGTGCTTATTACTTGTGTTTTTATTAATAATGCTTACGGGGCAACTTATGCTTACCATGGCTATGGCGAAACGTCTCAATTAGCTACAATTTCGATAAAATTAAACAGCTTTCCTGCACAACTAGCGTCCCCTGACAGTACGTTGACATCGTCAAGTGCATATACGATTCCGATTTTCGGGGGAGTTGACTCTGGGCCAAACACTGGGGGAATAGCACCATTTATCGCTAACGGTTATACAGGATGGGCAATCACCGGCTGTTCTGGGTGCGTGATGTATTTAACCGGCAGTTGGAGTGGGTGGAGTCGTTTACGCTGTAATGGTTATTATGGAACTAGAGGGGGATTTTGGTTTTCCGCACAGGGGCAGTTTAACGCGAGTGGTCGTGCCGGAGTCTACAACCGATACGCGACACCCAAAGCGGCGGATAGGTGCAGTAGTAACCGGACTATCGGTGATAGCGGATATGCCGATTGGCTTGGGATGGGATATGATCTAAATGAAACTATGGATACAGCACTTACGGTAAATGTGTATGTACCAATGAGTGTTGTTCCAGGCACGTATTCCTTGCCAAATGTTCGTATTGTTCAAGGAATTGTGGATACAAACAGCAATAAATTTTCTTACATGTATCTCACCCAGAATGATTATTTTACAGTTCCTCAGCGAGTGACTTCATGTTCAATTAGTCACCCGGCTTCAGTGGATTTGGAGCTAAATACACCTGCGTCGTCTACATTAAATTGGACATGCGTGGGCCCTGAGCCAACTCAAATGCGAATTGAAATGACAGTAATCAGTGGGTTACCAACAAGTGATGGGACAGGAATGGCACTTGTACCAACTGGAGGTATCCCTTCAATTAATGGGGACGGTATCATTGTGAGGGGTACGACGAAAACAGGGGGGAATGCTTCATGTTTAGTATCTGCAGACGATAATATTTTATATTGGAATTCGCCAGGAAAAGGAGGGGCATTACCGGTGCGTTATTCCAATATGAAAACATCATTATCTTGGATTGCATGTGGAACATCTATAACCGCACCAGGAAAATATCAAGGTGCTGCCACACTTAAATTTTTATATAAGTGATAATATGTGTGATTCATAGATATCACTTCAATTTTCTCAGTTCAAGTTCAAGCTTGTAATTCTGTTCCTGTATATGCTCTTCATTAGGCTGATAGTTTGCGTGAACAGCATCAGAATATGGCGTTTGTTCAGCAAGTTCAAAGTAGCGCTCCATCGGTGTTTTACCGTTGTGAGCGCTGTGAGGTCGTTCCCGATTATAATAATGCTGCCATTCTGCCAGCAGCGCTTCCAAGCCATCCG
Source organism: Morganella morganii H1r (assembly GCF_000633515.1). Taxonomy (GTDB): domain Bacteria; phylum Pseudomonadota; class Gammaproteobacteria; order Enterobacterales; family Enterobacteriaceae; genus Morganella; species Morganella morganii_B. The sequence continues at coordinate 19,387 of NZ_AYMP01000040.1, forward strand.
CTGAGATGTCGACGGTAGCATAAAATTCAGCTTTATCTGTCTTTTGGGAACGTTCAACTTTGCCATTAAGATGAGGTGAAGCTGGTTTATTTGGACGAAACTTGATTCCGTATTCTTTCAATTTTTCCTGAACTTTAACGGCAAAAAACTCTCTCCCCCGATCTGTCTGAAAGCGCTGTATTGGGAAAGGCATTTCTTCAATAACACAATCGATAAAATCTAGTGTGTTTGCAGCCGTGCGGTAATCCCCCCGAAAAAC
>NZ_AYMP01000041.1 GCF_000633515.1 Morganella morganii H1r
CTGTTGTTATTTCTTTGGCGGTTTTAACTATCAAAGTCGGGTTGCAGGATAGAGCTGACAATAAAAAATCACCATTGATAATCGAATCTCCTGAAAGTGCTAAGTCATGGATGAATGATAGTGAATCATGGATGGACGATAAAATGCTTACAGTTGAGGTTTACATGACTGAGGAACAAATCGGGTGTTTGGTTAAAGACTATATGGTTAAAACTAACGGAATGCCGTTGCAAGTTGTTTTTCCTGAATATGACAGAGGTGAGTAAAAATGAACACTATTTTAAAAATTGAAAGAATTAAAAATCAACTTGAGTTACTTAAATAAAATAAAAAAGCCTTGATCGAGGTTTTTAATGTAAATCGCGGTAATGATTTTGATGCTTTTGTTGATATTGTCGATGCAGGGCATGAGGTTACGCTTTCTGATTGCTTGAATGAATCTTATTATAATAAGGATGGAGTGTTAGAGGTTACAAGTGAAGATGAAATAAAAAAATTAATTTTACTATGTAAACGCACATATATTATTGATTCAGATGTTTGCACCATAAACAATCTGCCGTATGTATCTTTTTTTATTGATGATTCTATTTTTGTACAAAAAAATGATTTAATACAATCATTTGATATTTTTGAATGCGCGAAAGATTGTTGGTCACGTTTCCGTATTAGTTTTCAACTATAACGGTTTAAAGGTGAATTTTACTGAATATGATGGAGGGGATTTGGAATGAAAAATACTGATGAGCTTGTTAGTATAGATTTTAGTAAATTTGATTTTAATCATGATTGTTATGTTGATTTACATGTTGGTGATTACGGCTCATTATCTGGCCTGTTTTTTACGGGCAAAACTGCCGATTTTGCAATTCTTGAACAGCTTTTTACCGATACTCATGACTTGCAGGACTCTTTTATGCGGGATGGCAGGCAGTATATGAAGGGTTTTGTTGATCCAGGTAATGTTCAGTTCATCGAGTTTATGCAGTTTTCCTTTATGTATGCAAATGCTCAAGCTGAAAAATTCTATCAGGAGAATGGTTTCTACGAACAATCGCATGACTTTTTCGATATATGGTTTGATAACTATGTCAGTGATGTACAGATCAGTTTTCCGCTTTTAGTGAAGGAGTGATTATGCAATATGCACTATTTGATGCTGGAAATCGAAAATTTTTGCTTGATGCCAATGAGTTTGGTTTGTTGAAAGACTGGAAAGATAACCATGTTGAAGAACTAACGGATTTTTGCGAATCTGAACACCCTTATTATGTGTGCTACGGGGGGTATCTGTTAAATCCTGAAATGTCAGATGAAAATATTGATGAAAAGCTAAAGTCAATAGAGAATTTCTGGTTGGCTGCTATTGATGATTATGGGCAGTATTGTCACCAGATTGCATTTTATTCTATTCGGTCATTTCCCGTAATGTCGATTGGTTATCAAAGAATCGTACCTTTCGCAGCATTAATTAAATCAGATGAATGCATTATCTCTAAAATTTCAGATACATCTGGTTTTTCGGTCACTGCATTCCTTCGCATTGCACAATATGATATTGCAACCAACATACTTAATCGTGAAGGTATCTTTGCATTTAATGGTGTGGAGATGATATTTAAGGATTCAGTAAGTGAAGAAAACTGGAAGCGATTTGTTTCAGAAGAAAGAGCTATTCGTTGCGCTAACAAATTAATTCGATGCAAAGGATAAATAAATGGCGATTATGACAACAATCATTATTGGCACAACAGTTGTTGATTACAAAACAATGGAGGTTGATACTTCGCCATTTCCTAAAGATGGCAGTGGTCATTACCTCGCCATTTCAGGGGAAGGGATGGTTTTTTCTGGCGAAAAACAGGATGATGGTAGCCGTTGTCAGACTGGTGTTATTGAATCTCATTATGGTTCAGCCGACTGGCAGCTTATCCTTTCAACTTATAAAAAATGGCTGGCTGATAAAGGTAAAACCTTTTCTTATTTGTTTGTCTTGCTGGGTGGTGAACTGGTTCACCATGAAATTAATGCCGAAAATTTAATTTAAATTAATTAAAAGCGAATTTTTTAAACCGAAGATTATTCTAGGAGAGTGAATTATGAGATTATGGATTGCAGAGAAACCTGATATTGCAAAAGACATTATTAAAGCTCTGGGCGGTAAGGCCGAAAGAAAAGACGGGTATTTTGATTTGGGTAATGATGTGATTACGTGGTGTTATGGACATATATTATCCAGCGCGGAGCCGGAAAGCTATTGCCCTGAGTATAAACAGTGGAAAGCAGACGATTTACCACTGAAATTATACCCGGTAAAATACGTGCCGAAAGATAGCGCGAAAAAACAGGTAAAAATCATTCTTGATTTACTGAAAAAGGCGGACAGTGTTGTCCATGCCGGCGATCCGGATGATGAGGGTCAGTTATTGGTTGATGAGGTTTTGATTTATGCGGGCTATAAAAAACCTGTACAACGCCTGTTGATTAACGATAACACGGATGCAGCCGTTAAAAGAGCGGTCAATAACCTTAAAGATAACAAGCAATTTAAAGGACTCTTTTTAAAAGCACTGGCGCGGAGTGTCGGGGATGATATTTACGGTAAATCCATGACACGGGCGTATACACTGGCGGCACAATCAAAAGGGTATCGGGGCGTTCTGTCTGTCGGACGGGTACAGACACCAATCTTAGGGTTGATCTGTAAACGTTATGAGGATAATAAAAATCACAAGGTGAGTTATTATCAGACAATTCAGGGGCAATTTTCACAAGGTGGGATGGTTTTTCCTGCTAACTGGAAAGTCAGTGAGGATGCACCACAGGATGATAAAAAACGCCTGAATGATGAAGATTATGCCAAACGACTGACAGCATATTTTAAAGGAAAAACATTTGATGTTGTATCAGCTGCTGTATGTGATAAAAATAAATTTGCACCTCTGCCGTTTAATTCACTTAAATTGGCTCAGGCAATGGCAAAATCACATAAATTTTCAGCAGAGAAAACCTTAAAACTGACTCAGGAACTGAGAGAAAAGCATAAGGCCATCACCTATAATCGTTCTGATTGTCAGTATTTATCAGATGATCAGTTTAATGATGCTCCGGCGCTGTTGTCTGCCCTGACAAAAGGACTGGCACAATTTTCGGAGTATCCGATAAATGAGCATCAGAAAAGTAAAGCGTTTAACAGTGCCAATATAACCGCTCACACGGCTATTATTCCGACGTTAAATGTTCCGGCTATGTCCTCACTCAGTGATGATGAAAAAGCGGTGTATCTGACGATTGCAGAGCGATATATCCTGCAATTTTTACCACCAAAGATTTATAAAGAAGCAATGGCGGTGCTGAAATATGATCGTGATACGTTCAGTTGCCGGGCAACCGAAATTCAGGATAAAGGTTATACCGCTTTTTTCAGTGATGTTAATGATGATCCAGAACCGGATGAACCTGAAAAAACACCAGATACTTACAAGGTTATATCTGGGCTGCGGACAGGAAATACTGTAACCTGTGAGCAATGTGATTATACGAACCGTGAAACAAAACCGCCTGAAATATTCACAGAATTAACATTGTTGGAGGCATTATCACGGATAGCAAATTATGTTTCTGATCCGAAAATCAAAGCGGCACTAAAAGCGAAAGATGCCGGAAATAAAGATGAGCATGGCGGTATAGGTACACCGGCAACCCGGGCTAGTTATGTTCCATTGCTGGTTAAACGGGGATTTATCGCGATTGAAAAACAGAAACTGATCCCGACTCAGGCAGGACTTGATTTTTATCATTCACTGCCTGCTAATGTAACTCAGCCTGATTTAACCGCTTTATGGTCTGAACAACAAAATGATATTGAAAAAGGGTCACTGTCTGTTGATGATTTTGTCAGTCAGCTTTATTCTGACATACAAACTCTGATCAGTTCAGGTATTGATAGCCAGCTTAAAGTGAATGCCGCATCATCCGGTAACGCTTTTTCGGTTAAGTGTCCTGTTTGTCAGGGAGAATTGACCGAAAACAGTAAGGTTGCTGCATCCTGTAAAGCCCGCTGCGGATTTGTGGTATGGAAAGTTATCAATGGTAAAAGCATAACCAAAAAACAGGTTGAAATGTTGATACGGGACGGTAAAACGGGCATGATTAAAGGCTTTAAAAGTAAAGCAGATAAACCTTTTGATGCTAAACTGATTTTAGATACAGCATCAGGGAAAGTATCATTTGAGTTTGAAAAAAAATAACGGTATTAATTTAACGGATTCAGAAAAAGGGAAACAATGAACGATTTAACAAAAAATGAAGAATACGAAATAGCACGTAAAGTACTGGCTAATCTGTCTTCTATTCGCGGGTGTTTTAAACATACTCCGATTGATATCATGGATGACATTCTCGGAAAACTGGCATCCATCAAGGAAGAAAGACAGGCTGAGTTTCGTCAGTTTGAACAGGAAGCCGGTGAACGTGATGAAAAACGTATTCAGGCTATTAAGTTACTGGAAGATGCAGGATTGCCGATCCCCCCTGAGTTTCTTACGCCAATAACTGCGGAGTATCTGGCAACTGGTGGTGTTACAGGTAAAAAACGCAGTAAAACAGTATCTAAACCGGGTAAAGCTAAATTTGCCTGGAAAAAGCCTGATAGTGGTGAATGGCTTACATACAGTGGTCGCGGTCGGATGGCTAACTGGATTGAGCAAGCTAAGGCTGCCGGTGAAACCGATGAAACACTGATGCTGTATGCTGAAGACTACAATAAAGAAATGGGTTTTGAGTAAAACCGATTGATCAACAAAGCCCCGTTTAATTTCGGGGTTTTTTTTATTAAGACTATTTAGGGATTGAATATGCTAAGAAAATTATTGTTGGCTCTTTTTCTGCTTTCTGTATCAGTGTATGCCAAAACACTGGTTATCGGAGACAGCCTTGCTTATCCGGTAGCGGAAAGTATGAAGACTGTTATGCCTGTTGATGGTCTTTACCTCGAGAGTACCGGGCTGAAAAATCCGGGTAAACTTAATTGGCCTGATTACATCGGATCAGTAGATATTTCGGGCTATTCAAATATCATTATTTCACTTGGCGCAAATGACGGTATCACTGAGCGGGAAACAGATAGCTATCAGCAGAAAGCGACAGGGCTTATCCGGTTACTCAGCAACCGTAACGAAAATGCCCTGATCACATGGATTTTGCCGCCGGTAATGAAAGATGAGAGGAAAGAAAAATCACTGACCCTTACCAGAATAGCGATTAATCGTGCCTGTAACGCGACAGGCGCGATTTGTTTTAATCCTGCTGTTGCTATCGGGTCTGAGTATAGCGACAAGTTGGGGGGGGTTATGGTGCGATCACAGGATGGTATTCATTACACGATAAAAGGGGCTGATTTGATTGTCAGCAGATTACTTGATGTATGCGGAGCGTGGGGCGTTGAGCATGAATAAATCAGATGCTCAACAGATAATCATGAAGGCAATTAAAGAGGGGAATATATGTTGATATTACTAGGGTTAGGGGTATGGGTCTTTAGTTTATTTTATAGCAGTTATGTTATTACTTTGCTCTGGTCATGGTTCATTGTTCCTTTTGGAGTAGAAAATATAACTATTCCGTGGGCTATAGGCTTGTGTTGTTTGGCGAGCATGGGTAGAGGAATGCCCGCGCAAAACAAAGATTCAATTTGGTATGACTTGATTATGCCTATTGTTGCCACAACTTTATTTCTAATAATTGGTTTTTTTGCTCAAAAATTCATGTAAATGCGCTACGTAAAATCTTTCGGGCATAACCCTTGTATTTGCCCCGGATTTTACGTAGCGGCACTACAAAACAAAGTGTGCGCAAGACAGTATTATATTAAGGCTCTCTGCCTAGATATCGACAGAGTAATCGAATAAATATCTCACACAAAACCGCAATCAAAGGAATTAAGAATGATCCATATATGATATAGATCGTCACAGTTATGTACCCAAGTTCACCAAGTAATGTTCCACTTCCTAAGTTAGGATTTTTTGGTAAATAAAAATAGATATGAGCATACCATACAAATAAAGATAATAAATAAGGGAAAATAAAATAAAACAAGCACTTATATAGTAAATTTATTTTTCCATTTAAAAGGATAAATATAGGTATTATAACAATCAGATAGACTATATAATAGTGACTTATAGTTTTGATATGTTCGGATAATGCAATGGTGTTTGTTGCATGTGGAAATATTTTAAAGAAAAACTGATGAGCCATTTCAGCATAATAGAAAATCACACTGATGAATATTGATATATATGGTATTAGGGTATTCTTATTAATACGCACCTGAAATAATCCCTCCTCGTTCCGGGAAGTAAATATCAAGGAGTTGTTTTTTTAGCTCCCAAGGAGAACGTATATAAAGCGGATTATCAAGGTTACTAAATACACCACCTGATAGCTTTAAAACATCATTAATTCTGGTTGCACAAAATAGAGCATTAGCACCACCAAGATCATAAATGAGTTTGGTAATATGTTCAGCTTGTTCCCTAGGGATCACAAATTCTATAATAACGATATCATTACCATCCCATAATTGGTAAGAAAGGTAATCATCCCAATTGAAATCAGGATATTCAAAAAAATCACCCGATCCCCTTGTAGTGTAGGAGCCACCTTCACATTGATTATTTTTACATCCGGTATAGCTCCCTGCGGGATCGTATAGCAATGCCTCTTCCCCTTCACCAATAACTAATCCTACATGACCAATGAATTCGTTATTAATCATGATATAAATTTTAACAGGATCACTCATCATTGCTTGATTGACAGGGTTTGGTGATGTGATTACTGGCACATGATAACGATTATTATAGACATCATTTCTCATCACAATGCTACCTTTAGATATTATTACTTATGCTGTAACCGGACGTGCTAGCCGTGATGTGATTAACTGTAATGCTCTCATATCGTAGTGAAATGGTTTCCATTGGGTAAGATTCGTTTTCTAATAAAGAATTGGGGTGAGTGTTTTTTATTCTAATAATTGATGATTTAGTTAGTTTAATCGTTTTATAGTGTAATAATCCTCCGCTTTTATCGATACGATAATATTTAAAATCACATTCCAAAATTTCATTGTTTGTTACGCTTGACAGGAGTAATGCGGAGGATTTATCGTCGGCTTTTTCAAAAATAAAAGGAGCATGAGAAATATTTTGGTGACGACTAATATCATAATCTGTCGAATATACTAAAATTTCATCGGTATGATTATTTTGATAACGGTTTCCTATTGAATCATAAGAAGAACAACCAGCAGATATAATCCCTTGTTTATTTCCTTTTAATGTTAGATAAATAATGTCAGCCATATTTCACTCTACCTATGCGTATTTAAGTTAATGATAACAATAATAAAAATCCATAACTGATTATAAGGCAAAATTCAAAACTGTTACAATGTTGAATGTTGAATCTGATAATAGCGCCAGAAGTTGTATTGTACAAAACAATTTTTTGCGCTATTATTTGTATTGTACATTGCAAAGGTGTTTGTCATGAAAAATAACAAAAAACCCTCTATCCAGGCATATGCGGAACTACAGCAAGCCTATGATTTTTTCAACACCACTTTATTTGATCAGCTGCTTCCGGATATGCTGATCACGCTCCAGCGCGGAAAAAATACATTCGGGTATTTTGCGCCGGATAGGTTCACCGGTGAATCTAATCTGTCAGAACTGGCGATGAATCCGGACTACTTCGGGGGGCGTTCGTTAGCCGATACGCTTTCCACGCTTGTACATGAAATGGTGCATGTTTGGCAGTATCACACTGCAGGCGTAAAAAAATGTCGTGGGGGCTACCATGATCGGGTTTGGGGTGAAAAAATGGAACAGATTGGTTTGATGCCCTCAAATACCGGTTTACTGGGCGGAAAAAAAACCGGGCAGCAAATGACGCATTTTATTATCCGTGGTGGCCGTTTTCAGACAGCCGTTTATGATCTTCTTAAAAATGGTTTTTCCATCTCCTGGTACGATAAATGGTCTGACGGAATAATCCCTGTATCTAAAATAAACAGAGATATTCTTGATGACTGGTTGCGGGTAACAGATAAAAGTGAGTCGGAGCTTATCAGCAAGCTGACCAGGACGGTGAATAAACGTAATTCATCTCCGGATGATGATATTGATGTAACAGGCCCGATTTCTGATCCGAATCCTGTAATTGATATCCGCCCTCCGGCAAAAGGCACCGGAACGCGCACTAAATTTACGTGTCCGGGATGTGGTTTAAATGCGTGGGCTAAACCCTCGGCTAGTCTGGTATGCGGTGAATGTGGTGTTGAGCTGGAATAAATATAATGAAGAAAATCAAAGGTAATATTCAGCAATGCCCGTACTGTGGATATGAGGAATTTTATGTTCGGGCGACTGTCAGCGGCTCCATATCCGTTTTTTATCGTTTTGATGGAGAAGATGGGGATAACACGCATATGTGGGATTACGTTAAGACTAAGGAAAAAAAGACAGCATACTGCGGTAACTGTCAAAAACGTATAGGGATGGTTCAGGGTTGAAATTTCGTTAGGCAATGAATGCTACCTTTCTCTTGCCCGTTCTCTGTAAAATCCGGCACACGATCCTTGCTGCAAAACCTCAGATTTCACGTAGCGCGAGGATATCAATCAAAAATACTCACTGATATTCTTAGGGGTAAGATTCACATAACTTTTTGTAAAACAACAAATCTGCATTTCGCTGGCGTGAGATAAACATCTGCGGCCGCAATCAGGAATGGGTTATTATGCAGCAATTATTTTGAATATAATTAGTTACAACATTCCAATAATAATGATAATAACCACATCAGCAATAGTGATAATCATTAATCCCCGCTAGCTGGGCAAGTTCTGGTTTGACTGCAAAAATCGTGGCGCCGGTCAGCTGGCCAATCGTTCTTTGATGCTATTTGAGGGGTATCGTTGTCAGCTACCGGCATAAACTGACGTCATACTAATTTAAACAATGCAGTTTGTGCGTCTTTGTAACCGGCTATCGCTTGCTGGGTATCGTCCAGCTGCTGTCTTGTCCTGTTCAGTTCTACGATTAGTCAATGAAGTTTTCAAAGTATTTTGGTGCATCGGGTGCGCGGATTAACCAACCCTGTAAAAGACGATAGTTCAGAGCGCGCCCGGCAAGCTCATACTCAAGCTGTTCCAGTTCTTCGTTAAAATAATCCGGATAACCGGCATGATCGATAGCCGTGCTGATCAGTCCCCATAACTGGTTACTCAGTAAATATTCTCTTTCCGGGGTCAGGTCTTTTTCTTCCATTTCCTCAACCGCCTTTCTGACGACAGCAGCCGCTAAGGTTAATTCGTTGCCGCCTATACGTTCAAACAAAAAAATTAACTGTGACAGTCGTTGAGTATTCATTAATATATCCTTATCTGTTTATATATGGTGTGGGAAACTTAATAATATGTTTTTAACTAAAATTCTTCATCCACAATAAGCCGGTCGCACATAAACCGGCAAGCCCCATGCCAATTAAGATTAAATCTTTTCCCGTACCCGATTTATCTGATGTATGAAAAAACATAAAAAGACCAACGAGTCCGGTAAACATGCCAACTATAGTCGCCCAGAGTAAAAATGTAATCATAATAGATTTATCCTTTTAATATCATTTTAGATAAAAGGAATAGCAGAGTGTAAAAAGTTTTTTCGGGAATGAGATTCATTTGTGTTTCTTTCCCTTCAAGAGTGGTATTGATAAGAGTAAAATCAAGGTAATTAATAAACCAGAGGCAATATCCCTGTGTTCTTCTATCCAGTTTTTCACATCATCAGGTGACGGCATAGCCCATATAATAAATGCACAGGCACCAGTCATAAAAAAACCAAGTAAAATTATCCCCAAAAAATTTATCTCAAAAGGGATATTATAATCATAACAACAAATCCATTCTAACCTATTCACATCTTTATTTTTTATTTCTTTAACACATAACTTATCATTATTTATGATGTTTTTAATGTATTTCTCAGCTAATTTCTTGCTGGTAAAGTAAATTATGGTCTTTCCCGGCTCAGGTGGTAGCGTTGTAAAATCTTGGTGGTTATCCGTTGTCATATAAACACATGAATCATGATTATGACAATGTGATATTGTATAATAGACATCATTCATTTTGAATTCCCTTTAAATTATTTTTTCTAAATAGCAAAATAAGAAATTAAAAAGTTAATGTGTCAATCATGCTAAATTACCCCATTTTTGCTGATTCTAATATCCAATGGTTTTGCTGGTTTTCATCCATATTATCCCATGCTGCCAGTGCCGCCTTTAGTATGGTTGTTTTGCTTTGTCCGGTTCTCGCTGAACCCGACTCAAGGATCGCTTCAAAGCTTTCATTCAACCGAAAATTTTGCAGCTTTGCTTTTGAGGTGACAGGTTTTTTATTTGCTCCGGCAATGAACCGCGCTGTTTCTGCGTTAGTCGCTGGTTCATTCGATTCAGGAATCTTGGGGGTATTGAGTTTTAAAGCCATTTTAGTTCTCTTTAGTTATGACACTATAATCGATGATCTTTATCATGGCATCTTTACTATGTATTTACAACATAAATAACATAGTGTTAATTACATGAATTAATTATATAATTCCTAATTCAACACCTACCAGCTCAAGCTGTCCTTTGGCATTACTGAGACTGGAAGCCCGGGCTACATCATGCACACCAGCCCCTTCATTACATGCGTTTTCGAATACATCCAGTTCGGATATTCTTGTCTTTAGTGGCTGAATCCAAACACTGTCAGAACGCAGTATTTTGTCCAGCTCAATGGCTTTCTGTTTGTGGCGTGGCTTACTTGGATTAATGCGGGTCATTAATACCCACGGTTGCAGATTGGGATTTGTTTTTTGAGCTATTCTGACTTTTTCTGTCACACTGGTTAGTGTTTCACTTTCAAAATCAGATGATGGTTTTACCAGTGTTACCATGATATCCGATACTGTCAGTGCGCTACGAAACTCTTGGCTGTCATGCCCCGGGCAATCTACGATCAGAACGTCACAGAGCTTACTCAGGCGACTTATCTCTCTGGTTACATTCCCGTATGCTTCACAAACAGGTACAGATAACAGGCCGTTAGCCTGGCGTTTTTCACTCCAGCTTAACATGTCTTTGTTTTTGTCCGTTTTCAGGACAATTACCGACTTATTTTTGTTTACCAGCATTGAGGCTGTATTAGCTGCATATGTACTTTTTCCTACTCCGCCTTTATCTGATACAACCAGTAAAATCTTACCCATCAAATGCTCCTTGTATTTACAGTGTCTTTGCGAAACAAAGATTGATTCATCTTTACAAGATCTTTATACATAGAAATCTTTATAATGTAAAGATGACATAAACACACAAATGCATTTACATAGTAAATGCCACGTAAATACACCATGTAATTTACATCGTAAACACAATGTATATACGCGATATTATTTACAATAAAAATACAATGTAAAGACGCGCGGGTGTTTACAGTGTAAATACATTTAATTTACACACCATGAGTTACAGTGTCACAAACATCAAAAAGCGGATAAAAATAGTAAACATGCCCTTTTACAGGCCAGAGGCTGATTTTACGATCAATCATCAGGGGGAGAATTGACACAGAAAAATGTCCTGATTCTGTAATAAAATTACATTCAGATCTGAGAGGTATAGCGGGGTGATCGGGTATAGAAATAAACGCCGGGCAATCAAAAAGCACTGAATGCCCTGTTTTTATAGTGAAACCAGAGACTTTAACATAATGGGTCTTATCGGAACCAAATTCAGAGGTGTCGCTACGCAAAATCTGAGGCAAATCCAGGGGCTATGCCCGAAAGATTTTACGTAGCGCATTTATGGCTCACCGGAATCAGGATTAACGCCGATCTCTGTTGGAGGCCACTCTCCAACATAGGGTAGTCAGAATCCAGCCTAAATATCTTCATCTTCACTGATATTTATAGAACCATCTGCATTAAGAACTAAAATTGTTCCGACACCAAAACTAATACTAGATTCGTTTGGTCTGGTGAAATACCAATTTTTAGTAATACCCGCAGAATGAAGCTCTACAATACCATTACTAATAACATTTGAATCATCTATTTTATCTTTAATCTTATCGGCATATTTTAATAGGTCATTTTGAATCTCTATTGGCTTTGTAAGAATAGTAACAGGAGTGTACTCCGAAACACCAGAAGCTGTTAAACCATTGAGTAACTCTTTTAATTCTTTAATATTCATAATATTAATCCGAATAGTTTGATAATGAGGTAATACAAAAATTACCTCATTTATTATTAAATTGAATGCCCTTTATTTTGCTCATGGGCTTTTTTATGCTCGCTTTGTTGGTTCTGCTCCGGTGCATGTTGTTGTCTGGCCTTCTCTACATTGGCCTCCAACTTAGTTCGCTGCTCTTTAAGCGCGTCGAACTCTGTTCTAGGCCACTCTTTTGACTTCATGATATCGACATGATGAACCAGCTCCTTTTCAGCATGTTTGAGTGGTGAAACTACATCCTGAGACTTCAGTGTACTGACATTAATACTAACTGGGTCAACCTTACGCATATCAATATTTTTAGTATCGATACCCATTCTGTTTAAATCAGTTTCTGTCAGATCTTTAAGCTGAATCACCATCTTATCATCCTGCTTAAAGGCAACTTTAAATTCGGTTTTTTGTTCAAAACCATCATTCTTATGTACAGGAACAATAATCAGTTTATTAAAGTCTCTGCCATCGATTTTAGGCGTTTCTTTTGCGTCTCTTTCCTGCAATTTACCTGGCAATTCAGGCTGTTCTTCCTGAATCGAGGACTGCTCATTCCGTTGTTTATCAACTGTTGCAGTATTCTCGGGTTGTGGCATTTCCTGAACTACAGGAATGTCTGGCTGTTGCTCCGCTCTTACAGTCCGTGAATCGCTCTGAACCACATTTACTTCCGGCACCGGCTGCGGATTCTGTTTATCCTGTGACAGCGTTTCTGCATGTTTAATCATCATGTCATGATATTTATCCGGAGTAAGAATAATTTTCATGCCTTTTTCTGCGGCAACCTGAGCCAGTGTTTCCTTAAATGCCTCACTCCCGGAAAGCCTCAATGCCCCCCCGTATTTTTTTTCTGCATACTCCAGCATCATAGCTGCTTCTTGTTTACTGATAACTGCTTTTGCTTCAAGGCATTTTCCGGTGTCTTTAAATACTATTTCTTTTGTTTTCTGGTTCAGATACTGAATTTCTTTATCTTTTTTATTTGCAACTAAATCCGTAAGTTTAACGCCATTTTTTAAATCCTCCTGATACTGATTAAACTGTTTTTTCTGAGAAACAGATTTTGTTACTGAAAAATCAGTATCAGCATTCATTATCATGTTTACTTTTTCATTTTTAGGTTTTAATGCCATTATCAATAACTCCTGTTGCAGTTTATCACCCGGTTTCCAGTGATTATGTATTGCATTAACCACATTTCGTTTTTCCCGCATGATAAGATTAATTGATTCATCTTGTTTCATTTTGGTAAACATTAAAAATCCTTTTTCAACTTCACGTTTTTGAGGGTTTTTAATGTATTTTAACTCACTGACTAATTTTCTGTATTCCAATTCACTTTCCCGTTTGGCTTCCCGGTAAATACTGTTTAATGCCTTTTTTGCATTTTCCCTTGAACGGGTGCGTTCCTCAGCCTGCTCTCTGTTTAAAGGTGTTCTGGATAAAACAGATAAATAAGGTTCGTTTTTTTGCTGGGATTCATTAACGGTCAGTAAATCTATTTTAGCATCCTGCCACGATAAACCTAAATGTTTTGTGAGAAAATCACTCGCATTTAAATTCAACTTACCGGCCTGAAACCTCGGGCTGTTATCATTTGCAAAAGTGACTTTATGCAACTCAGGGTCAATGTTGTACTTACTGACGCAATACGATAAGAACCGTTCCGGCTCGATGTTTTTTCTGATATCACGCATAAGCACTAAATCAGCATTTGTTGGTTTATTTTCAATATCATTTAAAACCTGCTGAACCGGATTTGTTATTCTTCCCCGTCCTCCGTGATCCTGCACCCGTCGCATTCCCCGATCAGAATATTGCTGCTTTTGTTGTCGGTACTCAGCAATACCACGTTCATGTGCTGACAATACAGACTCAGATTGTCCGCCTGATTGCTTTGCGAATCCCCGTAACTCGTAAACCAGGTGGCGTTCCTGCAAATGTGGCAGTCGCTGCGGCGCGGATCGGGATTGAGTTCTTCCGGAATGATTAACAGCACCTCGCTGTGTATCTCTCCGTCCTCGTAGTTGTCCAGAAAGCTCTTTTTCTTCTCGTCTGAGGTTATATCGTTCATTATAATCGCTCCTTACAGAAGACAGCATAGCCGTCTTATCAGCGTCATTCAGTTTCGCATAGGTTTTTCGTAATTTTTCACCCGCTGGGTGAATGTGTTTTATTTCATAACTGGTTTTATTGCACCAGTCATTCACATCTTTTTCAATCTGCTTTGCTGTCGGTCTGATCAGCGGAATTGTACGGGTTTCAATAAATTGTTTTGAAAACAATGGACTTTTAAGCCTGATAAACTTACTGTCTTTTGGCGGTTTAACTCCGTAATACTGATTACCTTTCCCCTGATTATAGATTTTCACATCACCAAATCCGGATAAATGTTTTAAAAAATCGTCTTCCGTTCTGATGTTTTTCTTTTCCAGATTATCTAGTAAATTTTTCTTTAACTCTGCTTTTGATTCACTGAATAAATCACCTTTCATACGGGACAAAACATTAGCGTGATTCTGATCACTGACCCTTACCCCATCTTTCGGGCTGGCAAGGTTGAATTTATTATTAATGTGTTCCTGAATAGCATCAAGATTTTTCACATAATGCTCTACCATACCTGTAGGATTGAGTTTATTCCCGGTAACTAAGTTTTTTTCAGGGATAACAATGTGGATATGCGGTTTTCGTTCAATCAGTACACCTGTTTTTTCATCAACAATATTTTTCACTTTCGGGATATGTGCTTCTGCATAAAAACAGTATTCATCCGAATCATATGCATTCATCAAAAGCGTTTTGTATTCATCGCAAACAGCTTTCAATACTTCGTTATCTATCTGATTTTCATGAAATGAAAGCGATATATGCAAATAGCGTTCCTGTCCCTTATCAGCAATACTGTCAATCACCTGATCTAACTGCTCAATATTACCATCAAGGCAAACCCGGTAATCCAAATCATCACGGCCTAATTCCCGTCCTTGTTTTTGGCCGGTTTCAAGATAGTAAACAATCCCACTATTACCACCTCCGATTCTAGCCAGCACGATTAATCCCCGCCAGTAAGTTATCTGTGATAATACTCAGCTTACGATACCAGTCAGCCAATTTTTTTTCTGTCAGTAATCCGTCTTTATGTGCCGTGTTAACCTGCTTTGCCAGCTGGTTTATGTTATTACTGGCTTTGTTAAATAAAAACAAGAGCCGGTTATACTTTTCAGAATTAGTTTTGTTATGAATATCCGGATCAAGCTGATTTATACAAAGTAATCGAAAAAACTCTGAGCGGGAAACCCCAAGAGCATCGATGGCTTTTTTAAACGGAAGATACTCTTCATCAGTTAATCGAAAAGTAACATGGTTACTTTTGTTTTTTCTATTTTTATCATCTTTCATAGGCTCGTAGAGACTCCCTGTAATGTCAATGAAAGCCGCTCTGCGGGGGTATTAGGGGGGATTCCCCCTAAGCACGTCGATTGTAACATACCCGGTAGGGTTTGTGTACAATCGCTGTCGTGCCTGTATATCTTTAACATCAGTTTTCGGCTAATGGAACAAAGCATTTTCAATGCAAAAACAAAGCACTTCTAAAGCAGAAACAAAGCACAAAATACAAAAACAAAGCAAAAACAAAGCACTTTCAAAGCAAAAACAAAGCACTTTCATTTGATTTTATCGTTTTTTTTGCTATCATTTCTCAGAGGTGAAAAATGAATGAACTAGATGCTTTATGTAAGGCGATATCTGAAAACCGATATAAGTCGATTCAAAAGTGTATCGACTTATACTATGATGATTTAGTTCTGGCTAAAGATCTCTATGGCTGGAGTGACATAACCCATTTTATAAATGAAAAAACCGGCAAAGAGATAAAAGAAAGTTTTTTGCAAAACATGCTTTACAGAGCATTAAAGAAAAAAAATATTAGTAAGGTTTCAAGACCTAAAAAAATGACTTTAAGAGAAAATCAGGATACGGCAGGAAAAAAACCATCGACAACAGGTTTTGAAAAAGGTAATAATACCGACATTGATTTATCAGGATTTAAAAACTTAAACAGACTATCACTAAAGCTGATTTCAGATCACGGTTTAACTCTCAACGATTTAGAGGAAATTGGTATCAGCGGAATCGGGGATGATATGGCTGTTTACGAAAAAATAGACCGCTTTTGCGAAAAGCTAAAAGTTAAATCTAAGCGTGAAAAATACAGCAATCTTTAAAGGAATGATTTATGAAAACAATTGTAATCAATAACAGTGGTAACGTTGGAAAAACAACTATCTGTCAAAATCTGTTATTACCTCGCTTACCAGATTCTGAAGTTATCCGGGTTGAAACTTTGAATGATGATGGTGAAAGCACTGGTGAGAAGTTAGGTGCAGATCAGTTTGATGAAATTTTCGAATCCATTTTAAGTAATGATAACGTTATTGTTGATGTTGGTGCATCAAACGTTGAAATGTTCAGCCATAAACTTAAAAATGAGTTTGTTGGTTCACACTCATTTATTGATTACTTTGTCATTCCTGTTACACCGGAAGAAAAGCAGCAGCGCGATACTATCGCAACAATTATCATGCTTTTAAATTTAGGCGTAGACGATGATAAGATCAAGGTTGTTTTTAACCGTGTAAATCCAAAAAAAGATATACAATCTCAATTTTCCACACTGATTAACAGTGATAAACTTGAATTTCTTGGCTACAAATTTGACAACCTGAACACCGGCATTAACAATGCGGGACTCTTTGAATCGCTGAAAAAAGCCGATATTGATTATTCAATTATCCGGGATATTTCTTCTGAAAAACTCGAAGAACAAATTAAGAATGAAGAAGATAAAAAGAAAAAAACCGAACTCAATATTTTGAAATTTTACAAAATGGGATTTGACTCCTATCAGTCTAATCTGCAAGATGTTTTTGTCGCGCTTGATTTACAGTAGCAGAAAAGGGCGCATTTGCGCCCTTTTGATAAAAGGATTAATCAATGTCTGAAAATGAAAAAAAAGAAACTCCGTTATCTGGGTTGGATACGGCGAAAGCACTGGAAGCATTACAGGATAACCCTGAACTTCGGGCTTACTTCATGAATAGCCTTTTAGAGAAAGGTTATGATCTTGAAAAATTACTTGAATCAATCATTGCTAATCTTCCCGATACAGTGAATACCGCTGTAATATCACAAATCCAAAAATCGGCGGAGGAACTCAGTAAAAATCTGACTGCCATTAATGATTCTATTGGTGATCTGCCTCAGAATCTTGATCAGCAAGTTGCACTTTTCAGGGATGTACTGACCGAAACCCGCGAACAGGTAAATCAGGAAGTTAATAACCTGCAAACAAAAGTGGAAACTATTAATGCAATGGGGCTAAATATCTTTGCTCAGACTATGCGCGATAACGTTCTTGTGTTTGAAAAAGAACTTCGTCAGGCAAAAGATAATGTTTTTACAGAGGGAGTAGAGGTTGTTAAAGATACCAACAGACAAACAGCATGGCTCATAATCGGGGCAACCTTGGTTATTAATGCCTGCGGTATTGCTGCCTCTTTTTTTCTGCGTTAAAACAGCCGGGGCAGCCCGGCTTTTTCTTCTGTTTTCATCCCTCCAGCCCCTCAAAAACATCACCAGAAAAATGAGCAAGTATTAATCAAAAAGTGCAAAGTTTTGCGTAAAACCAGTGAAATTCAGACTCTTTTCTCTAATTTTGCGAAATTGTGGTTTCGGCTGCGTGTCGCTGTTGTATAATGCTTGCGGGTGCTTGATCCGGACTGGTTCAAGCCTTTTGTGAGAGCCAGAAAGAAGAAAGCCCCGTTAGTTGTTTTTATCTTCAACCAACGAGGCAACATCCTTCACATAAGCAATGAAGATTTTGCCTCCTAATCAATTAGGAGTCAAGGAGAATGACCAGATATGCCCTGATAGGGCTGATTGCCGTCTGCGTGACGGTGCTGTGTTTCTCAGTGGTGATGCGGGACAGGCTCTGTTCTGTCAGTGTCAGCAGCGGGAATACAGTAGTTAAGGCAAGCCTTTCTTACGAAGAAAGGTGATGCCAGCGGGGGAGCAATCCCCCGCTTTTTCTCCTGGTTGCTTAGACAGGTATCGGGCACCCTTTTTCCTTTGTGATGCAACGTTTTCAGCTACGTTAAAAAACCGGGGCGGACCCGGTTTTTTTCCATTCTAATTATCTAAATTGGCCTGTTCCTTCCTGATTTGTTGAAAAAATAAAGGTAGCTCACTAAACGTCATGATAGGGAATGTTCCGCGCTTGTTCTTGGCAAAATCTTTAGCCGCTGCTATCATCTTTTCTGACATAGCAAATCTCCGTTATGGTTTCTTGTCAGATATCAGGGGGGGCAACCCCTGATATCATTTCTTAAATTACGGAACAAATATGATTGCTCCGCACTCTGCGAATAAATTCTATTGCCTCTTTTTCCTCTATTGAATTTTTTTGAAATGATGTTTTTGTAACGTTCGCATCACTATCAAACTCAATTACCTGATCAATAGCTCCGGTTTTTTGAATGTGATAAGTATAAAAACCGTTATATTCGAAAATAGCTGTAATTGAATAGTCAGATTCATCTTTTTTTAAATCGCAAAATCTCATTTTTACCTCTGCCCGTATGGGCTTCTGTTTACCCGAAGTTCTCTCCATCCAACATAAACATGTTACGACTTTTTAGTCGTATTCGCAACTTATATTTTATCCCTTTGAGATTTTTCTGATGACACTTACAAATCAGGACATGACTTTTTATTAGCGGTGCAACAAAATTGATATCAGGCATGATATAGTTATCACGGGTGCTTGATCCTGACTGGTTCAAGCATTTTGTGAGAACCAGAAAGAAGAAAGCCCCGTTAGTTGTTTATATTCAACCAACGAGGCCAGACTCTTAACTCGACAATTAAGATTCTGCCTCCTTACAATTTAGGAGTCAAGGAGAATGACCAGATATGCCCTGATAGGGCTGATTGCCGTCTGTGTGACGGTGCTGTGTTTCTCAGTGGTGATGCGGGACAGGCTCTGTTCTGTCAGCGTCAGCAACGGGAATACAGTAGTTAAGGCAAGCCTTTCTTACGAAGAAAGGTGATGCCAGCGGGGGAGCAATCCCCCGCTTTTTCTCCGAATTGCTGAGACCAGGTATTAAGCACCCATTCTCCTTCTGTAGCATAAAGTTATCCACCGCTTTAAAAATTTGCAGGCACGCCTGCGCTACGCTAACGGCTACCCGTACGCTACAGATTACCGCACTTTTAAGGGTGCGGTAATCCTGCTCAAATTTTTAAAACCGTGGATAACTTAACTAAAATTTAGTATTACCTACTATTTAATGAGTTTTACCCCGGGATATTCAGGATGTTCTCCTGCTAATAGCAATAAAAACTCAAATTCAACCTTTGATAAATTTTGGCTATTCTGTGTGTTAACTTCTTCTTTTTTCTGCCAGCCCCTTAACCCTATCCCGTAGATTTCCGCACACTGCTTTTGTGTATAGCCAGCTTTTAAGCGTAATGCTTTAATGTTTTCAGGGGTATTAGCCATTTCCATCTGATTTATCCTCAATATCAATCATCAACTGTATCACTATATTTTGATCCTCCGGCCTTAATCCATCCCGGATAAAAAATTCAGGGGATAAGTCCCCAGCAGAAAAAAAAATATCGCAAACTGTTAGTTTTGTGGTTTTTGCCCCGTCTTTTAACAATGCCTTATTCCGTGTTTTTATTTTTTTTACCAGGTGATATTTATCTCCTGATATCTCCATATAATAGCTAACATCACCTTTATTTTTACGCATCCCCCCCCCCACTATCACAGTGAATTAATCAGACCCGACAATCTAATTAGCTGATCAACACTCAATCCCCGCACCGTCAACCCGTAACCATCAAAATGCTCACTAATACAACCATGCAACCCATTATCAGACTTAAAGCCCGTAAAGGCGTTGTAGTGGCTTTCCAGCTTTACCAGGCGGGACAGCATCCCCTTGATGATTTTATCCTGATATAGTGCGTCCTGTTCCCTTTTTTCAGCAATACACACTTTCTCCAACTCCGCAGGGGCATCCGGTAAAATCTTTCGTTCAATTGCCTGTGCGATAGCATTCGTATTTCGTGATAGCGACAGCGAACAGGTAAAATACTGACCCCGGTAAAGTCGGGAATCAACAAAACCACACAATTTAAGCCTGCCTTTTTCGGGTCTGGCAGTAATAATGAATCCCTTCAGTTCGGGCGAACTCAATTTGATGCGATATTGGCAATCGTCAAGCAAATTAACGCGCCAGCCGTTACCTAGTAACCGGCACACAATATCAAATGTGATCCGGTTTTGTTCAAAAAAAGAGGACATATAGATACCTAAGCGTAATACAGAGTAATAAAAGTAGCATTACGATGTAAATAAAAGATATGCACACCGAATACACATTGTAAATACATCGTAAATCTTAGATTAACGGGGGCATTGCCCCCGTTTTTTCATACTCTATTTTCAACTCTCTGAAAACCGCGAGCTTTTATATTACCGCTATACCCGTGTTTTTCCTTGATTTCGTCTATTGTGTACTCTTTGTTTTTCTTATGTGCTTTGTATTCATCAGGACGGTAAAACCACATTTTCTTAACAGGTGCCCATTTACACCCCAGCGTTTTCAATGCCTCTTTATGTGTTTTTGTTTCTCCCTCAATCCATATCCAGTTACCGGCGACAAAAAAAGTGATCCCGTCAAGTGCGCTAAGGCTGTTTAATACAGATTCTAATGCCTCACCATAGTGATAATGTTCAGTTTCATCTGTACTTTGATATTGGTTAATCTTATCCAGATTAGCCATCAGAAAATCAAACGCTGCATTAACAGCTTTCATCAGTTCTGCGCCCAGAGGATTACGGTCCGGGTGATATTTTAAAGCTGCCTGTTTATAAGCTCTTTTTATGTCTTTCTCTGTCAGCTCACCAGATAATCCAAATACATTTAACGCCTGCTGTAATTTACTCATTTCATGCTCCTGCCCGTTTGGGCTTTTGGTTGCAGAGTTTTCCCACCTCGATATAAACATATTACGACCTTATGGTCGTATTGTCAATGCAATACTTTCTCTTTTGATAAAATTATAATGACGTATTAAGCCCTGTTTTCTCTGTAAAAACTTCCTGAAGTTGATCGAAAAACAGCCCTTGTATTTCGGCAATTTTTTTACAATCTAACCCTCTGATTTTTAAAAATTTCATTGTGTAAGTATCTGACGGATCAAGAATAACCTGAATGCAATTAATCCCATTAGCGGCAAAACGAGCAGGGAGTTTGAATTGTAAACCATTTGTTATAAAACCTAAATGTTTTGCCCCTGTCATGGCAATAAAACGATTACCGCCCATTTGAGATAAGATTGTAGTTGCAATATCTTGATTACGTGATGCCATTTTATACCCCTGCCCGGTTGGGCTTTTTGATTGCGTAAATTTTCCCTTTCGATACACATATATTACGACCTTTAGGTCGCATGTCAATACTAAATAGTCTTTCATATTCGACTATTAATCACTAACAACAATCTTTATTTTTTATGCCCGGCAGGGCATGTAAGGCAACAACACGAAAGAAAAGGGATCACTATTGCAAATTTGCCGATAAAAGCGGGGGATTGATTTAAGGGCCGGTAACACCTCCACTCACTGCAAGGCCGGTTTTGTCCTGAAATACACTCAAAACAGCACGGTTGTAAAATGGCCGGAGGCAAAAGAAAGGAAACACGGTAAGAATCAGAAGGGGTTTCCCCCTTCACAGATTAAAAGTATACAAAGAAATACAATGTAAATACATCATAAATACACTGTAGGTATAACCTATCGCTCGGTATGTTGAATTACATTTACGGCAACTGTTCGGTTTAACAAATACAAAGCCTGTTCAACAGATTCAACCTTTGATGAATGCATTGCATCCAGAAGTCGATCTACCTGCTGCGGATTTTTACCCATTTTCCGGGCTAAATCCGCTTTTCGTGTTCCTGTTTCAATCATAGCGTTATGCAGAGACGCTTTTAATGCCACCAAAACAGGAACCGTAACTAAATGCTCATCTTGCTCTGGTGCAGAACCAACGGGAACCGGACGGCGTTCATCCATTTCAATTGAAATGGCAGTAACCAGTCCTGAAACAGATTCAAAAAGTGCATCCTGCAAATCATCACCCACTGAGTTCATCAACGGTAAATCACGGCAGGAAGCGATATATGCGCCTGTCTCAGCGTCTTTTTCCACTTTTACAGGATAAGTAAACATCTGACACCTCCACAAAAAGGCAGGGGCTTACAGCCCCAAATCCTTAAGTATTTTCTTTCTGAGTGGCTCCCTCCGCCTGGCGCTTTTACCAACTCTGCACCCTGAGCTAAAAGCCATCTTCGGAACTCGCTGTATTTCAAAGTTTCCCCCTTAATCAGCCCTTAAATAATATCAAAGCACCGGCTCAAAAACAACATTTATGATGATAAAATAATGTTTTTTGTTTGGTTCATTATTCCGGAGGGTTAAAAATAATCATCTCTGAAACGGATTCTGAGACGTTATTTTTATTTATTGGTAGGTTGGTTTGGGTTTGGTGGTAAAAATTGCGTACAGTGCGTTTGGTGGCGTTTTTGAATGTGATCGTTATAGGATCTAAATTGGATCTTCGGATCTTTTCTTGGTGAACTGTGAAATCCTGTCTCCCCGGATGGGGAGTTACGCAGGATCAATAATATCGACTATCTTTCCAATAACCTCATCCAGAATTTCAGGCGTTACATTTGTCTTAAATTTCGCGGCTCTGGCATTTAAATCGAGTGTGCGTAGTTGATGACATAAAACGCATCCTGTTATATATCCGCTGTCTGTACTTCCCCCATCAAGTATTACAGTAACCCCTGTGGAACGCGCTCTCAGTCCTGCGCTCGTAATCGGAACACAAATCGCGGTTCCTAATGTTTTGTGTAATACCTCATCCGAAATTACAAGGTAGTAATGACTGCCCTTAAATTCCTTACCACTGACAGGATCACCGTTTGTATGCCAAATCTGACCTTTTCCCGGAGTTTTTTTTGCCATCAGATTAACTCCAGACCAACCGGGTTGCCGTCTTCCAACTGTTCACTGAGTTTTTTGATCTCCGCGAGATCTACGTCTGAGAGTATCTCAGAAATACTTTTACGCCCCCGGGGAATGCGCTTTAATGGCGTGGTTGTGATTGTTTCTCCGACAGAATCAATTTTCATCTGCATTCCTGCTGACCAACCTTTTGCAATAAGGATCTCGCGAGGAATAGCCATGACGACAGCGCCGCCTTGTTGTCTCAGTTTTGTTATAGCCATGATGCCCCCCTAAAAAACATATTCATCAAGTATCATCTTAGCAGTGAAGTAACACTAAGTCACACCGTTTTGATACAAAAATCGGATTACTTCCTGAACCGCAACGCTCGCCGCAGCCCGAGACCGAACGGAGTGAGCGAACGGGCGAGGAAGCGTAATATCCGTGGAGTTGATAAGGGCGCGGTCACTGTGTTGTTGATGTTATGTTACGGAAATAAAATTTTTTATCCACAGATCATCATTTTGTTTGTTATTCCGATTGCTCTATATCTTTTGATTAAAAAATACTAAAAAAGACTATAGGGGAAGGAAAACAACATTTTCTTTTTTTATATCAATTGATTGAAAAAATTTAACATTCCTGAAAGTACGAACAATTATCCCCGAAAGTACGAACGATTATCCCTGAAAGAACGAGCTTGCATCCTTAAAAGTACGAGAATTATCCCTGAAAGAACGAGGTTATTATTATTTTTGCTTTTTTTTTGAACAATGAATCTCTGCTGCGTGTTCGTTTTTTGTTAAATTTGTAACATTTTAGTCTTTTTGATTTGGAGAGGATTATTATATTGCTTAATTTATCCCTGAAAGTACGAAATCTAATAATTTCCGGAAGATTATTTGCATGTAATTAATTGTTTTTTATTGTTTTATTTTTTTAAAATAATACTGCTTGTAATCGTTCAGTTTTTTGATAAAATTATTGTATGCTGGTTGAAGTCGCTTTAAATTAAGGAGATGCATTTTGAAAAATGCGAAAAAAACGAATGATTTTATTGATGATATTGTGTTTTTAAAGGACGAGGCTGGCTATACCTATGAGGAAATCGCAATGTGGCTTGCAGCCGAAAAGGCTCACTTGATATCGCCTTCTACTGTCAGGTATGCCCATCAGCGATGGCATCAAAAAGAAATTATGAGAAAAAAGGGTTTTTTGAATGACTAGCGATTTTCAAAAAAAAATCGATTCTCTTTCAAAAAAAATCAGCAGCTCAATAGCTGAAAAAAAAATAAGGGCATCGGTTTCAAAAAAATCAAAAGATGTTATTAAATTACCTAAGATAGAGGCGTTGGCGTTTCCGGTTGTTGGGGAGGATGTTTTTTTAGCTCCTAACTCTCTTCTTAGGGGGGCTCTTTTTTCGGCTAAAAAATTGCCTAAAAAAAGAAATTATGTAGAAAATGAAATAAGGGCATCATTATCTAATTATTCCATTTCATTTACGGGCGAGGAGTTAGATCAGCGGGATTTGACGGTTTGGATGACGTGTATTAAATCATTTGAAGAAGATAAAAAAAATAATATCAATTTCATACCGCACAGAGCTTTTAAAATGATGGGGGTTTCTCCATCTCAAAAAAATTATGAATTTATTCTGGCGAGTTTAAAAAGACTTGAAAAAGCAAATGTGGGGATTGTTGATCATAAGCTAGGGTTGGAGTACTCAGGTCATTTAATTAGTGAGTCCTTGATATCAAGACCGGAAATTGATGGTAAGCGTGTTTTAAAAAACATTGAGTTAAATATAAATAGCAAAATTGCTGAAATGTTTATGGCGCGATCATGGACGGGACTACCTTTATCGATTGACAATCAATTTCTTGCAGGGCTTGAAACGTGGCTTTTTAGATTTTATCAATCCCATGATAAACCGATAGATTACTCTGTAAGTAAACTAAATGAACTTTCAGGCATTAATGACAAAAATTTAGCTAAGTTTAAATACAAGTTAAAAATTGCTCTTGGAAAGGTTTGTGATGTTAATGGCTGGTATTTTGAAATTACAAAAAATAATCTTGTTAAAATAAAAAAAGGTTAGCATATGCCTAATTCTTTTGTATATGTTTTAGTATACCCTCATTTGAATGCGATCAAAGTTGGAAAAGCGGATGTGATACTTAACCGCATTCAGCAATTAGGTCATTGGGGGACTCCGGATTTAGAAAAAAGTTATCAAATTAAAGTAGATAAGTCAGATGTATATAAGCTTGAGGGGGCATTACATCTGGTTCTTTCACCCTTTAAGAAAAAAATGAATAAAAATGATGGTTATACAGAGTTTTTTGAAATAAGTGCATTAAAGGAAATTGAGCGGATTGAACATATATTCCCATTGGTTAAATCCGCTATTAATTTTGAAAAACATATAAATAAATTGAGTTCAAAAAATAAAAGCAGAGAGGTTATTTTTAAAAATAGAATTAAGTCAAAAATTGAAGTTATAAAAAATAATTTATTATTGGTTGAAAATATTAACCGTTGTATTTTTTTGATTAAAAAAAGAACTTGTGATTTTGATTTTGATTTTAAGTATGATGGTAACATGGTAATTAAATCGCGCTACTTTTCTTTGATAAAACAAAAATTAGTTTGGTTAAGTGCGCCAGCAATATCAGGATCAATTATTAGTGCTAGTAATGATAACTATATATCTATTAATATAAAGGCTGTTATTGATTTTTTAAATCATCCTCAGCTAGCAATATATACAGATATTCTATTATGTAGTTACAACTTTTTAAAAAAAGATCTTCCTAATGAATCAGAGTTGCCAATTATAAATCTCAGTAAAAATGGCAAGCTTGAGATTCAAGGAAATTTGTGATTCCCATAGATTTTATAAAAACATTATGTAATTTTTGTTGTTTATCAAGTTAAATAGAATTAAAATTAAATTAATATCAATGGAGGTTTTCAAAATGAATAAATTATTTGCTTTTGTTTTATCTGTGGTTGTTTTGTTATCTGGGTGTGGTGGCGATAATGGGGAGTTGGCGGGGGTTTATAAAAAACCTGAGTCAAATTCAAAAATGGTTCTTACATTTAAAGACAAGGACTATGAGGTGCAGTATTTTTACAATGAAAATTCCACTCCTACATTAGTAGGGTTTGCTAAAAAAGATGGTAATTTTTTGGTTGGAGAAAACAATAAAAAAATGTTTGAAATTTCAGGGGATGAAATTATTACATTGTACTCACCTAAGAAATCTACTTTTAAAAAGATTGAGTAGTATTGCACATCCGTATTAACGTTACGTGAGAGGATTCCGGCCTCCCACGTAACTAATCACATTAACCTATACTGGAGGTCAATATGACTGAGGCGGATCGTACCTATGTACGTCTTCTTTCGCAACTGTTTCCTGAACTGAGTGAGGCAGAGCAAGATTCTGTTGTTTTATTCTGTATGGGGAAATCTCCGGCTGATATAGCCAGAGATAGAGGGGTTGAGAAATCGTCCGTTGATACACATTTCAAAAGGGCGAGGCGAAAACTAAATTGTGAATCAATACATGATCTGCGGATTATTTTTAATATTCGCGTGACCGCTCAGGGTGTTCTACAGAGAACCGGAGCGGTTTTTTTTAATTCAGTTATGTAAATATACGCAAAGATAAGTAAATAAAATGTTTTTTTGTAATGTAATCCACTGTTTTAACGGTGGATTTTTTTGTTTTTGTCTCTTGTCCCACGCTGCGGGACATACAACTGATTTTTATATTCGTAGAATAATTACCAACAAATCAATTCATGTGAGATCTGATTGTGGATAATGTAAATAAAAGAAGAATTGCACTTGATTTACCTATAAGTTTCCATTGCTGGCTTGGAAGCCGGGCTAAGAAAAATGAGCGATATAAGCTTGGTGAGCTGAAGATTCTTTGTGCTGATTTAATGGCTGAAGACTCTCACTTCAGCAAGGAATGCTGGCAAGATCAAAGAAAACACTACATCAATAAGATTGATGAAGAAGAATTAACAAAATGGGTTACGTTAGATCTTCCGTTAAGCTTTCATTCATGGTTAAAGCAAGTATCAAAAGAAAACGGACAAAGTAAGCGGGATGAGCTGAAATTAATTTGTTTGTGGATGCAAGACTCTCTTAATTAATTTTTCTATTTAATATTTTATTTCATTTATTTGAAAGGGTTATTCATGCTCAAAGCTACTGTGCTAAGTGCATTGTTTTTACAGTGTGCGCCGGATATAAGCCCTGTGACATTACATGCATTAGTTGGTGTTGAGTCTGGAGGGCATCCCTATGTTGTCGCTAATGTTACGGACAATAAAAGTGCTAAGTTTAATAATAAAGATGATGCCGTTTTATATATTAATAAACTTGCTGCTCAAAATAAAACATACAGCGCGGGATTAATGCAGATATACAGTAAAAATTTTAGTGCTTATGGCCTGACTAATGAAACTGTATTCGATCACTGCACAAATATAAAAGCAGGGGCGGCTATCCTTGAACAATGTTTTGCCAAAGCCTTAAAGGAAAATCCTGATGATAAGCAAATTGCTATCAGAAAGGGTATGAGTTGTTACTATTCCGGAAACATGTCAAGGGGGTTTAAAAAAGAAGCAGACGGAAAAAGTTATGTGCAGCGCATTGAACTGAAAGCAGAACAAAATTATCAGATTCCTGATATTGCTGTCAGCGTCAAAAGTGTACCCGTTTCTGAAAATCAGAGTACCGAAAATAAACGTACTGAAAAGGAGGCGGTTATTGTTAAACAAAATGAAGAAATTAAATCATCTCAGGAATGGGATGTGTTCGGAGATTATTAATTATGAATCAAAATTCGGTGTTACGTGATGCTTTTAACAAAGATGCGCTAATCAATTTTATGTTAATAGCAGCAGCTTTTATTTTGCTTATTGCTGCACAACCTGCAATAGCTGCTGGCGGCGGCGGGCTGGATAATTTGTATAAATCAAATGATATAGCGGGTGATCTTAATGTATGGCTTAACTCTTTTGCGGCAATAGTTGCACTTGGTTATCTTCTGTATCTTGTTGTTATGACTTTTATGGAAAGAAAACAATGGTCTGATGTCGGGATGGGACTGGTTTATTGTGCGGCGGCAGGCGGCGTATTAATGGCTGGTGAATATATGCTCGGCATGTGGGATTAATAAATCTGGCTTGGGGGTAAGTATCTTCGGAACTTATCCCGTTTTTCGAGGTTATTTTATGAGTGAAAAAAATGAACCTGGTAATACGCAGATAAATGATGAATTTCTTACCTACAACGGGTTAAACAGACCGGCAACAATTATGGGAGGGATTCCTATTGTTTTGGGTTTGGCTTTAACTGGCATCGCTATTTTTTCATTATTTATCCTTATACCTCCGTTTGGATTCTACGGAATGATTCCGGCGGTTATCTGTGGGTTGATTATGATGGCTATAAAAATAATTAACGAAGATGATCCTAACTCTCTGCGATTTTTATTATTGAAATTTAATGGTTTCCTTATCAGAAAAGGAAAGTCTATTTTACGTGTTGGAGGGAATGAATGAGTATAAAATCTATAGGTATGAGTAATTTCATTCCGGGATATCAATTTCATGTTGATGAAGACATTGTTTATCTTTCTGAAGGTAAACTGATTGCTCCATTATTTATTGATGGTTTTCCTTTTGAATCAATGGATGATAATGAAATAGTCATCAGGTTTAATGATTTAAAAAATGTCTTGGTTGGTATCGGCAAGCAGGGAGGATTAGCTATATGGTCACATATTATTAAACGACGAATGACTCTGGATAATTTTTATAAATTTAAAGACAATAATTTTTTACAGGGTTTTGCAGATAAATATATCGATTCACTATCTAGCGGGCGTTTTTTCCGGACAGACTATGCATTGACTCTTAGTGTTTCTGTATCGTCCACTAAAGATTCAGTACAAGATGGCATTGATAAACTGAATGAAATTATTCAGCAAGTCAAAGCTACTCTGACTGGTATGAACGTGAAAACATTGGGTGTACGTGATGAGTATATCAGTAGTATTGTAAGTGATTATCTTTCATATCTTATCAATCATGAGAATAAAGATATTCCGTTATCAGGAACAAAAATCCGTGACAGTCTCTCTGATGGTGATGTTATCTTTGGTTTTGATATAACAGAAATTCGTCCGTCAGAATCAAATAAAAACACTTATTGTACAAATTATGTTGTTAAGGATTTTCCCCGGACAACTATTTCAGGGCAGTGGGATTTTCTGCTTAAATTACCGTTTGAGTTTATTCTCACACAGTCTTTTATCGCTGAGTCTGTAACGAAATCAATTAAGTTAATAGATTCACAACTTAATAAAATGGAATCCGCGAATGATGCCGGTAAAACGCAGCAGGCAGAACTGACAGTTGGGCAGGAAAGCGTCCAGGATGGGACAACGTTGTTTGGTTCTTATCATGCGGTTTTATCGGTATTTGGTGAAACGCCGGAAAAAGCCAAGGATAACGGTATCAAAGTATCTTCTGAGTTCATCACTGGCGGCAAAGGATTCCGGTTCGTGAAATCAACTCAGGAAGCACCGATTACTTATTTTTCGCATTTGCCAATGAATAAGTACCGGCCTTTACCGTCAAAACGGACACTGACTAATTTTGCCTGTCTTTTTTCACTGCATAATTTCAGTTACGGAAAGGCAACCGGCAATCCTATTGGTGACGGAACGGCAATTATGCCGCTCAAAAGCGTTTCCGATACGCTGTATTATTTTAATACCCACTACAGCGATCTGCATAAGGTTGTTACCGGCGAAATGATAGCTGGTCACGCGCTTATTCTCGGAGCGTCAGGTGTGGGTAAGACTACCTTTGAAGGTTCAGCTGCGGCATTTTTACAACGTTTTAATCCGGATATGTTTGTTATTGATTTTCAGCGGTCTACGGAGCTATTCGTCCGTGCTTTCGGCGGGAGTTATTTTTCGCTGAAAGAAGGTGAATATTCCGGCCTGAACCCGTTTCAGATTGGGAATAGTGATGATGCAGAACTTATGTCATTCCTCAAACAGTGGGTTAAACGGGGGGCTGTCTTTAATACCGGAGAAGATTGTACCGCTAAAGAAGCTGAACAAATTGATAATGCGGTAGATGCCCTGATGGGGATGCCGGTGTCAATACGCCGTTTCAGTCGGCTGCTTGAAAGTCTGCCGTCTGATTCGGATGTTGCACTCAGACTAAAAAAATGGTGCGGGAAAGGTGCGCTGGCATGGGCTCTGGATAGTGAAACCAATACATTCAATCCGGCGGATTACCGGAAAGTCGGATTTGATACCACGGTTATTCTGAAACGTGTCAACGGGAAAGATCACCCTGCCTGTGAAATGATTCTCAGCGTCCTGTTTTTTTACAAAAACCGTATGCAGAAAGAGGGGCAATTAATGCTGACAATCATTGAGGAATTCTGGAAGCCGGCGAATTTCCCGATGACACAGGATATGATTCAAGATTCACTGAAAGCGGGTCGTATGAAAGGTGAAATGATATGGCTCACCAGTCAGAGTCCGGAGGATGCTATTAAGTGCGCCATTTTTGCTGAGATTGTCCAGCAGACCAGTACAAAAATATGTTTGCCTAACCCTGATGCACCAGAAGATGGATACCGGAAAATCGGTTTAACACGGAAAGAATTTGCGCTTTTAAAATCATTAGGGCGTGAATCAAGAACAATGCTGATTAAGCAGTCAAACAGCTCTGTCTTTGCCAAAATGGATTTATACGGGTTCGACGATTATTTACCGATTATTTCTGGTTCTACGGCAGGAATCCGGTTATGTGAAATAATCCGGGAGAGGTTAGGAACGGATGACCCGCATATCTGGATTCCAGTTTTTCTGAAAGAACTTCCTGCATTTAAGAAAAGCTTCAAAGAATAAATTTAAGGTGATGTTATGCGTAAAAATATTATGGCATTATTCGTTATATTTACCTGTTCTGTCAGTTTTTCTTATGCTGACGGTATTCCTACTTTTGATGCACTTAATGTTCAGCAATCCGTTAAAATGGTTGCTGAAGCACAAAAGCAGTTAGAAGAATTAAAAGAACAGGTTGCAACAGCTAAAAGTCAGTTAGAAGATTTCAGGAAAGAGGCGGAGGAAACCAAAAAACGCCTTGAGGGATTTACTGATTTCGGAAATATTTTTGATTCTTCTACGGCATATCTTAAAGATACACTGAAAGATATTCAGGGAGATTTAAGTGATGCAGATTATTACGATTGGCAAGCTAAACAAAAAATTGAAACAGAAAAGGGTTCTGGGTTAGAGGCTGAATATCAGCGCAGAGCGGCTAAAATTCATCGTTATGAAAAGTTACAGGATAACCTGACTGTGCAATCAGCAAAAATGGATTCTCTGCAACGTGAGTTTAAAGGAGCCACAACGCCGCAAAAAAGGGAAGAAATCCTGAATACGATTCAACTCGAAAATCTGAGTATGCAAAATACGATGAAAGCCGTTGAGTTTGAGATGAAAAAACAAGAACAGGAAGATGCTATTGCAGAGAAAGAGGCTCTGAAAAAACATATGGCTGAACAGATGGAATCCCCAAAAATAACGGGTTATTTTCCGCTCGATTAATTATTTTCTTTACGGGGTATAAATAAAATGAGCGAAAGTAATACCATTGATGGCATGTTTAAGGTACTGGAATATGCTATTTCAGAACAGGTTGCGGGAAACTTCCAGAAGTTATACGAAATTGTATGGCCTATCTGGTCGGGGTTTGTTCTCCTTTATTTTACTGTGATTGTATTTGAAATTATTTACAGTGAAAAACAGGTTATTATCAGTGAGTTTTTTAAACATATTGCAGTGCTTTCTGTTGTTTCGGTATTTATGGGTGCTGGGACTGTTTATCTTACCGATATTGTCCCTATGGTCATGAACAGCGGTTCCGAAATCGCAGGGTATCTTGTCGGAAATGAATCTGGTTCAACAGGAAAGCTGATTGATAAAATGATTGATACCGTTATTGAATTAGGTAAAGAGCAAGAACAGATTTTTAATGACTCTGGCTTTTGGGATAAATTCGGTGAGGCGTTATTGTACGTGGCTAAACTGATTATTCTCGTTATATTCGCCGGTGCCTTTATTCTATACGCAACAGCGTATCTGATTATTGCTATGGTTATGGTTGGTATATTGCTTTCACTTGGATGTATTTTTATAGGTTTTGCTCCATTCCCTGCAACCCGGCAAATGTTTACGGCATGGGTTGGCAGTTGCTTTAACTATATATTTTTAAATGTCGGTTACTCAATTTTATTTACCATCATGATTAAGTATCTGAATAAATTTGTTGAACTAAACAAATTGCAGAATGAGCCTAATAATTTTTGGTATATCGCAACCATAGCCCTTGTTTTTGCTGTCGGCGTTTTTCTTTTGCAACAGGTCGCCACTCTAATGAGTATTTTAACCGGTGGTGTGGGTATTAACGGGCTGACTGGTGCTATTGGCGGAGCTATTCGCGGAAGTTTCGGCGGGGCTTTAAGAGGTGCAGGTAAAGCGGGGCAGTTTGCATTCGGTAATCGCCCGGAAAGGGGGCCAATGATGGGTTCCCGTGCCGGAAATGCAGCTCGTGCAGCGGCTAATGCGCTGCGAACGTCAACAGGTAAAGGTCAGATTAAAGGCGGATGATATGAAAAAGATAACAGTAGTTTTATTGGCATTTTTTGTTCTTTCCGGATGTACGGCGATAAATCCGCCTGATGCACCAGAGGCAAAAGGCAACTGGATTAAGTTAAATACAACACTCGCGGATATACAGGAAAAATAATATGAACGATAATCAGGAATATTTTTCGGATTCTATCAGGGAAGTAACAAAATCCCCGGAAGAAATTAAGGCTGAAAAAAATGCAGTAAAAAAAGTTTTTGAAGCTACGAAAATGTTTGAATCCGATATTATTGAATCGAAAAACAAACAGATTAAGATATATCGCAACCTGTCTTTATTTTTGGGCATCTCTGTTATTGCTGTTTCTGTCGCTATTGCCGGATTAACGCCGTTAAAAACAGTCGAGCCTTTTGTTCTGCGTGTCGATAACACGACCGGGTTTGTTGATAAGGTTGAACCTTATAATGTCAGCCGTAATACCGTTAATGAATCTGTTATTCGTTATTTCCTCGCCCGGTATATTGAAAACCGCGAAGGTTATGAGTGGTTCACTGTACAGAATATGTATGATTATGTTGAAGCCACATCGGGAAAATCTGTTTTTGATGCGTATAAAAATTACATGATGAGTGAATACTCACCCGTTAAAAAACTGGCTAAAAGTATGAAAATGCAGGTGAAGGTTAACGGAATTACTTTCCTTGATAGTGATACCGCTCAAATCCGGTTTACAAAAATGATTGCAGACCCGGACGGAAAGCAGGCAACCGGCTATCAGACCACGAAATGGCTGGCTACGGTTAAATTTGACTTCGGAAAGCAAATTAAAACAGAGCAACAGCGGCTGTTAAATCCGCTTGGTATGTCAATTATCTCTTACCGGGTCGATGCTGAGGTAATTAAATGATGAAACGGATTATCACATTAGCTGTATCAGCTGCGATCTCTTTTCAGGCATATTCTGCGGCGGTTCCCCGTTCCAGCGGCGCAGATGCAAGAGTGCAGGAAATTATGTATAACCCCAACAATGTTACGGTTGTTAAAGTAAAATCCGGCGTGGCAACCCTGATCCAGCTCGAACAGGATGAATTTCTTGAAGGGGATTATACCGGAATGGGGCTGGGTGATCCGATGGCATGGAATGTGTCAGTTCGCGGAAATAATATTTTTTTACGGCCTGTGGCAGAGCAGCCGGATACAAACATCGGGCTGGTAACAAATAAACGCACATACTCTATTCAGCTGACCGACAGCGGCGAGGGACAACCTACTTATATTATGCGGTATGTTTACCCGAAAAAGCCGGAGCCTGTTAAACAGACTGTTTTCCTCGGTAAATCGAAGATTGATATTCCGTGTTTTAACGGCGGTAAAGTCAACGTTGATTATGAAGTCAAAGGCGATAGATCTCTGACTCCTTCTGCGATATGGGATAACGGAGAATTTACCTGTTTTAAATGGACGAATGCTGTTGATTTACCGGTTATCTACCGGGTTTTACCTGACGGAAAAGAACAACTGGCAGATTATCATATGGATAAAAATATCATGGTTATTCATACGGTTTCACCACGTTTTGTTATCCGTTTAGGGAAAAATGTTATGGATGTGAAGACAGATCATATCATTCAGCGCGGTTATAACTATAACGGTACAACCACCGGAGAAAAATTAACGGAGCGGCAATAATGGGACTTTTTGATAAAAAGAAAAAAAGTAATGAAATTACTCCTATTACTGAAAATAACGTCTCAGAGACAATCCTTAGTGAAATAGAAGGTGATCGCGGCCTTTATAACGTTAAGGGGAAGCAAAGAAAAGGCGGTAAAAAACTGATAGCCGGGTTTGCGGTTCTTTGTGCCGGTATTATTGCTATTTCGCTTATCGGTTCATTATTGTTAAGCAAAAAAAACAGTAAGCCGGTTGAGGTTGTTCATGAAAATGTGGAAGTTGAACAATATGCGCGGAATGAAGCCAGCACAAAATCTCTTGCCGATTTGAAACGTCAGCAGGAAAAAAATGAAAAAAAATCACTCGGTGAAGTAATGAGTGAAGTCAATCAGGAGGAAAAAGTAAAAGAAGAGAAAAAGGTCCCGGAAAAACAGGATGTAATTATCTTACCTCCCGCTGAATCTGATACCCGGGAGAATAAAAAAGTTGTAACCCCTGAAATGCGAAAAATGCAGGGTGATATTTTAATATCCGCCAAAAGTATCGCGGTCCCGGTAAAAAATGAAGCTGATTTGAATAAGTCACTTGATAGCCGTCAGGTTACAAAAAGTGAAAATGATTTTTTAAAAGGGGCGAGTTTTGCTGACGGTAAAGTCGGTATCATCCGGAACCGGGAGTTTTTATTGTCTGCCGGTACATCTATGTCATGCGTACTCAGAACAAAAATTGTCACCAGTTATCCGGGGGTCGTAATGTGTCAGCTGACCAAGAATGTGGTTTCCGATGACGGAAAGTCAATTCTGATCAGAGCAGGTGCGTTATTACAGGGAGAACAAACCCGGGTTATGCAGCAGGGCGTTGCAAGAGTTTTTGTTAACTGGTCTACCGTTAAAGACGGAAATATCCGTGTGCGTATCGATGCGCTGGGTGCTGATGGTCTTGGTGCTTCAGGGCTTCCTGCATGGATTGACAGTCATTTTGGTGAGCGTTTCGGCGGGGCGATCATGTTGTCTTTCATTGATGATGCATTAGCAGCTGCTGCGAGTCATGCCAGCAAAGAAAACAGTAGTGTGACGGTCGATAACACACGTAACACTGCCGGAAATATGGCTGAAATGGCACTGGAAAACTCAATCAATATACCACCGACTGCATATGTCAATCAGGGCGAAATGCTGACGGTAATTGTTCCGCGAAATATCGATTTTTCATCTGTATATAAAACGGAGTGATATCAGGGTGGTATGCCGTGTTCCAGCACGGCATACCGTGCAGATTCACAAATTAACGTAATGTCAATCAAACAGGAAACATTAAGCATGAAAACTGCAAGTGAGAATGTAACACAAAAATTGATGTCATATGCACCGAACAGGGGCAATAAATTACCTGCCAATAAAACATTAAGCGTGTTATGTGTATTGGTCAGCTCGGCTCTCTATATGCCGGGGGCAATGGCTGCTTATCAAGCAGGTGCTGATAATAAAATTACTGGTATTGATGGTGTAGTAACCATTGTTGGTGATGGTAATACGATAAATAATACATTGAATAACGGAACTGAAGTGTTTGGAGAATCTAATAATATAGATGGTGGACATAATAGTGTTTATGGACATAAAAATACAGTTTCAGGGAATGGTAATATATTACATGGTATAGATAGTACCATTAATGGTAATGAAAATGTTATTGTTGGAACAGGAAGTATAAATGGTGATAATTCTTTAGTTTTTGGTCATTCCGCTGATGTTAATGCAAATAATGCAGTGGCTATTGGTAATAATTCATCTAATGACCGTGACAATACGGTTTCATTTGGTTCCGATGGTGCAGAACGTCAGTTAACGAATGTGGCGAAGGGAACCGCAGATACTGATGCCGTAAACGTAAAACAGCTTAATGATAAAGCGAAAGAAACGTTAGATTCCGCAAATAGCTATACCGATAATCAAATTACTGAAAATAATAAGGTGATTAACCAGAATATTGACAATGCAAAAAATGAGGCAATTCAGAAAGGACAGGATGCCGCTGATAAAGCCGAACAAAATTCAAATAATTACACTGATAGTAAAATCAGTGAGCATAATAACATTATTAATCAAAATATCGACAATGCAAAAAATGATGCAATTAGTATTAGCAATAAATATACAGACCAGAAAATCAATGAAATTACCATCGATGCGGGAAATAAAGTTGATAAAGGTCATGGTAACGGATTGTCTGTCGGCGGCTCAGCCTCTACCGGCGACAACCTTTCGACAGCTGTAGGTGAAAATTCCTCGGCGAAGAATGGTTCTGTTGCGCTGGGTAACGGGGCAAATGCGTCACATAATAACAGTGTTGCGATTGGTACGGGGTCAAAAACAGATCGTGATAACTCTGTTTCTTTCGGAGATAGCGGCAACGAAAAATGGTTAACCAACGTCAAGGCCGGAGTCGAGGATACTGACGCGGTGAATGTGGGGCAGATGAACCAAAAGGCACAAGATACGCTTAATTCTGCCAATAATTACACTGACAACAAAGTGAGTGAAAACAATACAATCATTAACCAAAATATTAAAAACTCTGAAAAAAATGCAAATGACTATACCGATTATCGTTTCAATCAGTTAAACGGAAAAAATGAGATGCGTTTTGATCAGATTGACAAACGGATTGATACCGTTGAAAAACGTGTAAATGCCGGTCTTGCCGGTGTAACTGCAATATCATCAATTCCTTATGTGGCTGAAGATGGGTTCTCTTTCGGTATGGGAATGGGGAACTACAAAAACGGTAATGCCATCGCAGCAGGGGTGCAATATAAACCATCAGAAAATACTAACGTTCGGGTTAATTTCTCCTGGGATAATGATAATAACTCAATTGCCGGTGCCGGATTCGCGGTTGGCTGGTGATTAATTATGGCGAGGTATGATTCATACCTCGCCAATTAAAGGTAATGTTATTCAAAGAGGTCAGCGTTATGATAATAAAAAAGGTTGAAGTTTTTTATGGAATTGCTGCAAGAACCGGTAAGGACATTCTGACCGAAGATGCACTTGGTAAAGAAATGAGGGAAATTAAATTAGCGGAGATGCTGCAAATTTATCTTAGTAATAATGAGAGTGATGACCTTGATGATAGCATGTGGATCAAAGATGATGTTCTTGTTATTGAAAATTACATGGGGATTCTTGAAATCGGTTTTTTAATAAAAAACCATGAGAGAATAAATAAAGGAAAAACGTTGCAGGTTGTTTTTGAAGGTGACGTTTAACATAGTGATTCCTGATTTGCTGGGTTATTTTCACTTCTAACTTAAAAAGGTTAAAAATGTCATCTGATAAAGATAAAACGGCTTTGCATTATCTGAAAGAAACAGGGTTACAGGATTATCTTGATAAAGAGGGTGTTACTGAAATTATTATTAATCAGCCGGGCGAAATTGTGATTGAGGGTCAAAATGGCTGGGAGTTTTTTGATGCCCCGGGAGCTACATTTGATAATCTCCTGCGGCTGGGAACAGCATTAACCACATTTAATAACGCCGGATGTCTTGATGCGAAGTCACCGGTTAAATCACTGGTTTTGCCGCACGGAGAACGATCTCAAATCATTATTCCTCCGGCATGTATGCCGGGGTATATTTCAATGACTATTCGTAAACCGTCATTGAACCGTTTTACTATAGAGGATTATGTCAGCTCGGGACGATTTTCACGCGCAAAGCAAGCAAAAAAATCAGAAGGAAAGATTACGGCGCAACAACAGGAGCTGTGGGATCTCTATCAGCAGGCTCAGAGTAACCCCGATATTTACGCTGATTTCTTCCGTAAAGGTGTTGAGGCGCGTTGTAATTTTCTGGTTGTCGGCGGCACGGGATCAGGTAAAACAACTGTAGGAAAAGCCATTGCAGATTTGTTTCCTCATGACCGGCGGATAATCACAATTGAAGATGTTCATGAGATGCCGCTACCTTATCACCATAACCATGTTCACCTGTTTTATAAACAGGGTGGTATGCAGCCCCGGTATCTTATTGAGGCGGCTATGCGGATGAAACCCGATCATATTTTTCTTGCGGAGCTGCGGGGAGATGAAGCATGGAGTTACCTTGAAGCCTTAAATACCGGGCATGAGGGAAGCATCACAACGATTCATGCTAATAACACTTATGCCTCGTTTGCCCGGCTTGCGTCGATAGTTAAACAGTCTGAGGTCGGATTAACGCTGGATATGGATTTAGTGCAAAAAACGATTAAATCCAGTATCGATATCATCCTGTTTTTTAACCATACCTATATGACTGAGGTTTACTATGATCCGTTTGAGAAAATGAAAATTTTGGCATCAATGTAATTCTGAATAAAACCAAAGTTATTTATGACCTTAAATCTACGTTGACAGTAAAGGTAAAACCATGCCTGACAAAAAGCCTTTTATTATTTTTCTGTTATTTTTATTTATCACTGCCCTGATTGCGGGTTTTTATACGTCCGGTATGGC
This sequence comes from Morganella morganii H1r, assembly GCF_000633515.1. Taxonomy (GTDB): domain Bacteria; phylum Pseudomonadota; class Gammaproteobacteria; order Enterobacterales; family Enterobacteriaceae; genus Morganella; species Morganella morganii_B. The sequence goes on from NZ_AYMP01000041.1 coordinate 39,311, forward strand.
AGTGTTAAAGATGATCGGACAACCTATAACCTTTGAGTCCGTGAAATGGAATCTGTTTGTTGATATCTATCAGACATACGGAGGACAAAAAGCATATCGAAAATATATTATTGCAGGGTTTGCAGGCGGTGCCGCGCCTCTGGTCATATGGGTGATTTTTACCGGTGTTATTATTGCCGGGTTAAGACCGAAAAAAACACTTCACGGTAACGCACGGTTTGCCAGTGATATAGACCTTGCTAAATCAGGTTTTTTCCCGGCTAAAAACAAACCGAATAAAAAATCATCCACTGCTGTGCTTATCGGAAAAATGCCGAAGGGCCGGTTTAAGGGAAAGTATATTCAGTACATGGGGCAGCAGTTTCTGATGTTGTACGCACCAACACGAAGTGGTAAAGGGGTTGGTATCGTTATTCCTAACTGTCTTTTTTATCTTGAATCTTTAGTTGTGCTTGATATCAAGCTTGAAAACTTCATTTCGACAGCCGGTCACAGGCAAGATAATCTTGGTCATGATGTTTTTTTATTTTGTCCGGACGGTTATCAGAATAGTGATGATATGAAAGAGAAAAACATACGGAGCCACCGCTACAACCCATTATTTTATATTCGCCGTGACCCGATTAACCGGTTTGGTGATTTAACAAAGATATCCTCTATATTATTTCCTCTGACAGGGGATAAAAATGATATGTGGACTGATTTATCCGCAAACGTTTTTAATGCCCTTGTGCTTTTTTTACTGGACACAGAAAATGAAACGATTACTGAGGATGTTGAAATTGAAAAAGAAGGTAATGTTTATTATGAGGAGCGCGTAAAACAAAAATATAAAGTCACTATGTCTCAAGTGTTCTCATTATCTGTACCTAAAGACGGAAAAACGCTGGGTGACTGGTTTTTAAGTGAGATAGCACTCAGAAATACGGATGAAAATAAGGCGGCATGGAATACCTATCTTGAGCATTTAAAGAAAGAGGATGAATCTGTTGCACGCCCCGAGCTTTGTTTGTTATCTGATGATACAGTGACACTGATGCGCCAGTTCGCACAGCAAAAACCAGAACAGCAACAAAGTATTATGCTGACGTTTAATGCTAACATGAAAATGTTTGCTAACCCGGTGACAGCAGCCGCCACTGATGGTAATGATTTTGATTTGCGGGATGTTCGCAGAAAAAAAATGACCGTCTATTTTGGTTTGGCTCCGGCTGCACTGAGTCAGTACGCACGTTTAACTAATCTTTTTTTCAGTCAGCTTCTTAATGAAAATGTGCGTACTCTGCCTGAGCATGATCCGTCTTTGAAATATCAATGTCTGATGATGCTGGATGAATTCACCTCTATGGGATGTTTAGACATTATTCAGGTTTCACTGGCATTTACAGCCGGTTATAACATGCGTTTTGTCTTCATTCTTCAAAATCAGGAGCAGCTTTTTGATGAAAAAAAGGGGTACGGAAAAAATGGCGGAAATACTATCCTGAAAAACTGTGCTGTTGAGTTAGTTTATCCGCCAAAAGAAGTTGATGATTCTGTAAAAAAAATGAGTGAAACGCTGGGTTATTATGACATGAAAATTACTAATAAAAGTAAAACCCGGGGTAAATCATCATCCACATCTCAGGCTGAAAACATTCAAAAACGCGCTCTTATGCTGCCGCAGGAGATTATTGAATTACGTGATATTAAACATTCTTCTGGTATGGCTTTACGTGAAATTATAAAAAGTGAGTTTGTCAGACCATTTATCGCGGATAAAATCGTTTATTTTGATGAACCGTATTTTAGTGACCGCAAAAAGTATGCGGAAACTCATATTCCGGATATTCCATTGTTAGATGTAGAGCAGAACGAGTTGGCTAAAATGCTTTTTGAACTAAAAGAGCGGGATAGCCTTTTTGTAGTTGAACCTGATTTTTAATAAGGATTACCACGATGAAAAAAACAGTTGCTGTTGCTTTTGCCGGTGTTTTCGGGTTGTTAAGTGCATTACCGGGCAATCAGGCATATGCCGCCAGTCAGGATGAATGCGCTATCTGGTTATGTTTGCCAGCAGGTTTCGGTACGGGGTGCGGGGCTGCACACAGTGCCTTTAAAAACCGTTTAAAAAAAGGGAAATCACCCCTGCCAAGCTGGAATAGCTGTTCAGTCGGGGAGTCTGCCGAACCCTACAGTTACAGGAAAACGTACAGAACTTATACCAACTACGGAAAAGGGAAAATAAAAGAAAGCAGAGGGAGTAATTGTCCGGAAAATGGTTACATTTACTGGAATAATGATAAGTATGATGGTGTTGAAGCTATTTGTACAACTACTGAAATTTACACAACAACTTTTTACGATGGTTCAGGCGAGTATGTTCATGAAGAAGAACGCTGGGGAAGGCCGCTGGAACAGACGATGAATAAGTCATTTAAGCCTGACCGTAAAAAATCAAATCACAGTGTTGGCAGTGAAAGATAATCATCATGGCTGGTTATGCCAGCCATTTTTAACAGAACAGGTATCGAAATGAAAAATATATCAATGTTGTTTTGTTTTCTTCGAGTGATATCAAAAATAATCATTTTTCTCCTGCTGGTTTTTCCTGTTATTATGTTTTATGTTTACTTACTAATGTCTTTGCATAGTAATGAGATGTTTGGATTTGGTTTTTTTATCACATCTGATTTTTCAGTTGGTGTTT
>NZ_AYMP01000042.1 GCF_000633515.1 Morganella morganii H1r
CAAAACACCTTCGGTGTTGTCAGGTTAAGCCTCACGGTTCATTAGTACTGGTCAGCTCAACGCATCGCTGCGCTTACACACCCAGCCTATCAACGTCTTAGTCTCAAACGTTCCTTCAGGATTCTCTAGGAATCAGGGAAGACTCATCTCGAGGCAAGTTTCCCGCTTAGATGCTTTCAGCGGTTATCTCTTCCGCACTTAGCTACCGGGCAATGCAATTGGCATCACAACCCGTACACCAGTGGTGCGTTCACTCCGGTCCTCTCGTACTAGGAGCAACCCCTCTCAATCTTCCAGCGCCCACGGCAGATAGGGACCGAACTGTCTCACGACGTTCTAAACCCAGCTCGCGTACCACTTTAAATGGCGAACAGCCATACCCTTGGGACCTACTTCAGCCCCAGGATGTGATGAGCCGACATCGAGGTGCCAAACACCGCCGTCGATATGAACTCTTGGGCGGTATCAGCCTGTTATCCCCGGAGTACCTTTTATCCGTTGAGCGATGGCCCTTCCATTCAGAACCACCGGATCACTAAGACCTACTTTCGTACCTGCTCGAGCCGTCACTCTCGCAGTCAAGCTGGCTTATGCCTTTGCACTAACCGCATGATGTCCGACCATGCTTAGCCAACCTTCGTGCTCCTCCGTTACTCTTTGGGAGGAGACCGCCCCAGTCAAACTACCCACCAGACACGGTCCCCGACCCGGATTACGGGTCTGGGTTAGAACATCAAACGTTAAAGGGTGGTATTTCAAGGATGGCTCCGTGCAGACTGGCGTCCACACTTCGTTGCCTCCCACCTATCCTACACATCAAGGCTCAATGTTCAGTGTCAAGCTATAGTAAAGGTTCACGGGGTCTTTCCGTCTTGCCGCGGGTACACTGCATCTTCACAGCGAGTTCAATTTCACTGAGTCTCGGGTGGAGACAGCCTGGCCATCATTACGCCATTCGTGCAGGTCGGAACTTACCCGACAAGGAATTTCGCTACCTTAGGACCGTTATAGTTACGGCCGCCGTTTACCGGGGCTTCGATCAGAAGCTTCGCTTACGCTAACCTCATCAATTAACCTTCCGGCACCGGGCAGGCGTCACACCGTATACGTCCACTTTCGTGTTTGCACAGTGCTGTGTTTTTAATAAACAGTTGCAGCCAGCTGGTATCTGCGGCTGGCTTCAGCTCCGTCCGCAAGGGACTTCACCTAGTGCCAGCGTGCCTTCTCCCGAAGTTACGGCACCATTTTGCCTAGTTCCTTCACCCGAGTTCTCTCAAGCGCCTGAGTATTCTCTACCTGACCACCTGTGTCGGTTTGGGGTACGATTAATGATAACCTGGAGCTTAGAGGCTTTTCCCGGAAGCAGAGCATCAATCACTTCACCACCGTGGTGGCTCGTCGTCACGCCTCAGTGTTAACAACCGACCGGATTTGCCTGGTCAGCCCACCTGCACGCTTAAACCGGGACAACCGTCGCCCGGATGATTTAGCTTTCTCCGTCCCCCCTTCGCAGTTACCACCAGTACGGGAATATTAACCCGTTGCCCATCGACTACGCTTTTCAGCCTCGCCTTAGGGGTCGACTCACCCTGCCCCGATTAACGTTGGACAGGAACCCTTGGTCTTCCGGCGTGCGGGTTTTTCACCCGCATTATCGTTACTTATGTCAGCATTCGCACTTCTGATACCTCCAGCAACCCTCACAGGTCACCTTCACAGGCTTACAGAACGCTCCCCTACCCAACAATATTTACATATCGCTGCCGCGGCTTCGGTGCATAATTTAGCCCCGTTACATCTTCCGCGCAGGCCGACTCGACCAGTGAGCTATTACGCTTTCTTTAAATGATGGCTGCTTCTAAGCCAACATCCTGGCTGTCTGAGCCTTCCCACTTCGTTTCCCACTTAATTATGACTTTGGGACCTTAGCCGGCGGTCTGGGTTGTTTCCCTCTTCACGACGAACGTTAGCACCCGCCGTGTGTCTCCCGTGATAACATTCTCCGGTATTCGCAGTTTGCATCGGGTTGGTAAGTCGGGATGACCCCCTAGCCGAAACAGTGCTCTACCCCCGGAGATGAATTCACGAGGCGCTACCTAAATAGCTTTCGGGGAGAACCAGCTATCTCCCGGTTTGATTGGCCTTTCACCCCCAGCCACAAGTCATCCGCTAATTTTTCAACATTAGTCGGTTCGGTCCTCCAGTTAGTGTTACCCAACCTTCAACCTGCCCATGGCTAGATCACCGGGTTTCGGGTCTATACCCTGCAACTAAGACGCCCAGTTAAGACTCGGTTTCCCTGCGGCTCCCCTATTCGGTTAACCTTGCTACAGAATATAAGTCGCTGACCCATTATACAAAAGGTACGCAGTCACACCATAAAGGTGCTCCCACTGCTTGTACGTACACGGTTTCAGGTTCTTTTTCACTCCCCTCGCCGGGGTTCTTTTCGCCTTTCCCTCACGGTACTGGTTCACTATCGGTCAGTCAGGAGTATTTAGCCTTGGAGGATGGTCCCCCCATATTCAGACAGGATAACACGTGTCCCGCCTTACTCATCGGACTCACAACACCAGTGCTTTCAGATACAGGGCTATCACCTGCTGCGGCCAGCCTTTCCAGACTGTTCTCTTAACACTGATACTGATTAAGGTCCTGGGCTGCTCCCCGTTCGCTCGCCGCTACTGGGGGAATCTCGTTTGATTTCTTTTCCTCGGGGTACTTAGATGTTTCAGTTCTCCCGGTTCGCTTCATTACCCTATGTATTCAGATAATGATAGTGTGACGGATCACACTGGGTTTCCCCATTCGGAAATCGCCGGTTATAACGGTTCATATCACCTTACCGGCGCTTATCGCAGATTAGCACGTCCTTCATCGCCTCTGACTGCCTAGGCATCCACCGTGTACGCTTATTCGCTTAACCTCACAACCCGAA
>NZ_AYMP01000043.1 GCF_000633515.1 Morganella morganii H1r
TCTGCTTGCTGCCTTGCTGCCAACCGAATGATTTAGCCTTAGCATCCGGTATCACATTGACCACACTCTGAAATCTATAGCATAAAGGGATTGTGTTCCGGGGGAATTTTCCTGTTATGCGTTTTCTTCCCGCATTTTCAGGGTCTTTTTCACTTTTTTCTCAATGCGCTGGCGCTTCAGCGGCGAGAGATGGTCGATAAACAGCTTGCCATTGAGATGGTCGATTTCGTGCTGGAGGCAGCCCGCCTGTAATCCTTCCGCCTCAAGGGTATGTTCTGTACCGTTTATATCCTGATAACGGACAGTGACTGAAGAGTAGCGCTGTGTCTCCGTATAACTCTCCGGCAGAGACAGGCAGCCGTCCATCATCATCATTTCGCCGTCGCACTGAATAAATTCCGGGTTAATCAGCGCCATCGGCTGATCGCGGTTTTCAGAGACATCCACGATAATCACACGCTTACAGACACCGACCTGCGGTGCAGCAAGGCCGATACCCCGTTCGGTATACATGGTTTCTGTCATATCTGTGACAAATGTTTTCAGTTCGTCATCAAAAACCGTGACGGGTTGGGCTGTTTCCCGCAGGCAGGGATCAGGAAAATGCCGTAATGTCAGTAATGCCATAGCTAACTCACTAATATAAATAAAAATTATGGGGAGACGTACTCCCGGATGCGCTCAGACTATCATAACAGTATGGTGTGAAAACGGCACCATTTGTGCTGTTTTGTTGCTATTTTGTGCGGACAGCCCGGAACTACCTATAGATCCGGATCGCATAAATATGTAATTAAAGTACATTTGAAGGGGATCTGACCGTTTTGTGACAAGCTGAATCGTGCTTAATATGAAAAAAAATTACAAAAAAGGTTTTTTTGTCCGTAAATTTGCGGTAAAGTTGTTCGCGTAGGGTACAGAGGTAAGATGTTCTATCTTTCAGACCTTTTACTTCACGTAATCGGATTTAGCTGAATATTAGCTGCTCCGGTCAGATAACGTCTGACCGGAGCATTTTTTTTGCATAAAAAAACCCGCTGTATGCGGGTTTCTTCATGAGCGGATATGTCAGCGGATCATTCTGTGTCGCTTTCGCTGAACCAGGTGTCCAGTTTCAGGCGTAACTTATCAATGCCGATTTTTTTCAGGGCAGAGAAATATTCCACCTGAATATCACCGGTATCACTCAGGTCTGTCAGTGCATCACGCACCGCCATCAGCTGCTTCTTACGTGCGCCGCTGGCCAGTTTGTCGGCTTTGGTCAGCAGTGCCAGTACCGGTACCTGCATGGCCACTGCCCATTCAATCATCTGCATATCCAGGTCTTTGAGCGGATGGCGGATATCCATCAGCACCACCAGGCCGCGCAGACAGTTGCGCTTTTGCAGATATTCGCCCAGTGCCGCCTGCCATTTGCGTTTCATGGCTTCCGGAACTTCAGCGTAACCGTAGCCCGGCAGGTCAACCACACGGCAGCCGTCAGTGACCTCAAACAGGTTAATAAGCTGAGTACGTCCCGGTGTTTTACTGGTTCGTGCCAGGCTTTTTTGCTGTGTCAGTGCATTCAGCGCACTCGATTTTCCGGCATTGGAGCGACCGGCAAACGCCACTTCGATCCCCGTATCTTCCGGTAAATGGCGGATATCCGGTGCGCTGATGACAAAATGGGTCACTTGGTAGTTGTGCGTTTTAATGGTCAAAATCTGTTCTCCTCAGGTCGAAACCGGGATGATTATAGCCTAATGCCTGTTGTTTAAGAACTGCGGCGGAGAGATTACTGTGCCTGTTTATTCTCAGAACGGGAAAAAGTAATAACAATAAGAGGCCGGGGGCGGCAACCGATATAATCCGGAGAAAACAAAGCCTTTCCGGCGAAAAAAACGCAGATATTTACTCGCAAAAAGATAAAAAAACAGAATGGTTTATTATCTGTTATACAGACAGGTGCTATTTTTTATTTGACATAAGTTTAGTTTTTTATCGAAAAATAAATTTTTCCATAAAAATCAAAGTAATATTTATATTTACGCATTAAATGCAATAAAGATGCAGCAGAATGAGCAGTTACGTCTTATTTTGCTAAAATACGGTCTGTGCACAGAATATCATCAGTACAAATACGTGAAAAATTCTTATATTAATTAGTTATCCCGGCGGTAAAGGTAAATTAAAGTAAATCGGTGGCGCTCAGCGTCATTGCCCATTAAAATCGATAAGATTAGTGTCAGTTTATTTCGTTGAAAGGAATTGGGAATGTTAAAACGTGTTTTAGTTACATTTGTGGCAGCCTGTACCCTCAGTGCAACGTCGCTGGCGTTTGCGGCAGAGCAGACGCATGTTAAATTTACCACCACTGCAGGCGATTTTGAAATTGCGCTGGATAATGAAAAAGCGCCGAAAACCGTGGAAAATTTCAAACAGTATGTCACCGATAAATTCTATGACGATACAACATTCCACCGTGTCATCCCGGGCTTTATGGTACAGGGTGGTGGTTTCACGGCGGATATGAATCAGAAACAGACCCGTCCGCCGGTAAAAAATGAAGCGGATAACGGCCTGCGTAACCTGCGCGGCACTATTGCAATGGCGCGTACTGCAGATAAAGACAGCGCAACCAGCCAGTTTTTTATCAATGTGGCGGATAATGCATTCCTCGATCACGGCCAGCGCGATTTCGGCTATGCCGTGTTTGGTAAAGTCGTGAACGGCATGGATGTTGTCGATAAAATCTCAAAAGTGAAGACAGAAAACATCGGTCCGTATCAGAACGTGCCGTCAACACCGATCAAAATTATCTCTGCAACTATCGTAAAATAAACCGTATTTTCGTGCAGATTAAGGGGAATATTTCCGGATATTCCCCGTAAGTCTGTCAAACTCCCTGATAGTCTGAATAAGACGACATCTGCCTCTGCGGCGCCGTGCCGCATTCGGGCTATTTTCTCTGTCCGGCTGTGGTATTATAGCCCGCTTCATGAAACTGTCTGTGCAATCCCCGGGGGTTGCAGGGTATTGTCAACGTGTGCCTGATACAGCAGTTTGAAAATAAAAAAGATAAATATATCAGTCGGATATAGATAATCATGCTATTAATTATCGATAATTATGACTCATTTACTTATAACCTGTATCAATACTTCTGTGAGTTAGGTGCAGATGTACAGGTTAAACGAAATGATGCTGTCAGCCTCAGTGATATTGAGCAATTATCGCCATCTCATCTGGTGATCTCACCGGGTCCCTGTACGCCGTCAGAAGCCGGTATTTCACTGGATGCGGTCAGCCATTTTGCCGGTGAAATCCCGATCCTCGGGGTGTGTCTCGGACATCAGGCTATCGGCCAGGCGTTCGGTGCGCAGGTGGTGAAGGCACGTAAAGTGATGCACGGCAAAACCACCGCAATCCATCATAACCAGCAGGGCGTATTCAAAGGGCTGAACCGTCCGCTGACTGTCACCCGCTATCACTCACTGGTGATTGCCCCGGAAACATTGCCTGCTTCATTTGAGGTTACCGCATGGAGCCTGCATGACGGCAATGTGGATGAAATCATGGGTATACGCCATAAAACCCTGCCGATTGAAGGTGTGCAGTTCCATCCGGAAAGTATTCTCAGTGAGCAGGGGCATGAACTCCTGAATAATTTCCTGAAATACTAATCAGTTATCGCTTTTTTTATCCCCGGTTCTGTTTTTTCATTCGTTTTGATTTGATTTTTTATTCATATTTGGTGATTATATTTTCACTTGTGGATAGATCAGGTAAGGAACGATGACAAAACAGAATGCGGTTACGCGCGGCACTTATGATGAAGTAATGCTGCCAATTTATGCACCGGCTGAATTTATTCCTGTCAGAGGTCAGGGAAGCCGGGTGTGGGATCAGAACGGCACCGAATATGTTGATTTCGCCGGGGGGATTGCCGTGCTGGCGCTGGGTCATTGTCATCCGGCACTGGTCGCTGCACTGAAAACCCAGAGTGAGTCGCTCTGGCATGTCAGCAATATTTTCACCAATGAACCGGCGCTGACACTGGCGCAGAAGCTGATAAACCACACGTTCGCGGAACGGGTTTTCTTTGCCAACTCCGGTGCGGAGGCAAATGAAGCCGCATTCAAACTGGCGCGTCATTATGCACTGACCCGTCATCATCCTTATAAAACCAAAATTATCGCTTTTCATCACGGTTTTCACGGCCGGACACTCTTTACCGTTTCTGTCGGTGGTCAGCCGAAATATGCCGATGGCTTCGGGCCGAAACCGGCGGATATTATTCATGTGCCTTTTAACGACCTTGATGCTGTCAAAGCGGTGATGGATGATCACACCTGTGCCGTGGTGCTGGAACCTGTCCAGGGTGAGGGCGGGATCACGCCGGCCACTCCGGCCTTTATGCAGGGGCTGCGTGAGTTGTGTGATAAGCATCAGGCGCTGCTGGTATTTGATGAAGTGCAGAGCGGGATGGGGCGCAGCGGAAAACTGTTTGCCTATATGGATTATGGCATTGAGCCGGATATTCTGACTACCGCCAAAGCGCTGGGAGGCGGTTTCCCGATCAGTGCCATGCTGACAAAACAGGACATTGCACAGGTGATGGTACCCGGCACACACGGCACAACCTACGGCGGCAACCCGCTGGCCTGCGCGGTCGGCAATGCGGCCTTTGATCTGATCAACGACCCGGCATTGCTGGCGGGGGTGAATGAGCGCCATCAGTGGTTTACGGATGCACTGCAATCCCTGAACAGTACATTCGGTGCATTTGCGGAGATCCGCGGGAAAGGGCTGCTGATTGGTGCCGAACTGGCGGGTATCTACCGCGATCAGTCAAAAACCCTGCTGGGGCTGGCAGCCAAAAATGGTCTGATGCTGCTTAACGCCGGTACCAATGTTCTGCGTTTCACGCCATCGCTGATTATTGAAAAAGCGGATGTGGATGAAGGGATGAAACGGCTGGCAAAAACCCTGAATGATTTCCGGGAAATGCAGTAAAACGGCGGAATTCAGAAACAAAAAAACAGGCGCAATTGCGCCTGTTTTGGTGATAAGGGCGGTCCGGATTAACGGGTGCCGTATACCACGATGGTTTTACCGTGTGCGGAGATCAGGTTCTGATCTTCCAGCATCTTCAGAATACGGCCGACGGTTTCGCGGGAACATCCCACAATCTGGCCGATTTCCTGACGGGTAATTTTGATTTGCATGCCGTCCGGATGTGTCATGGCATCCGGTTGTTTTGCCAGGTTGAGTAATGTCTGGGCGATGCGGCCTGTCACATCAAGGAATGCAAGGTTTCCGACCTTTTCTGATGTGGTTTGCAGGCGGCTTGCCATCTGCGCGGAAAGGCGCATAAGGATATCCGGGTTAACCTGGATAAGCTGGCGGAACTTTTTGTACGAGATTTCTGCAACTTCGCAGGCGCTTTTTGCCCGTACCCACGCTGTACGTTCCTGTCCTTCCTCAAATAATCCGAGTTCACCGATGAAATCACCCTGGTTGAGATAGGATAAAATCATCTCTTTGCCTTCTTCATCTTTGATCAGCACCGCAACAGAACCTTTTACAATGTAGTAGAGTGTTTCTGCCTTTTCGCCCTGATGAATAAGCGTGCTTTTGGATGGATATTTGTGGATATGGCAGTGAGACAAAAACCATTCAAGCGTGGGGTCTGTTTGTGGCTTGCCGAGAACCATTCGCGTTATCCTCTGTTGTTAGTTATTGCAAACCGTTGTTTACGCTCTGCAATTATATAAAGTCTTAGCTTATCATATTAACTTGCTGAATTTCCGGCAAGTTAGTTTATTAAAATAGTATAATAATCCTCACGGAAAGATATTGATCTTAGCCATAGATAAATCCTTGCCGTGTTTTTAACACAGGAAAACTATCCTGTCTTCCACTGTCTCGCTTCAGCATAATAAACTATGAGAGAGATTGCCAGCCCGTGAATGAAAGGGTAGTCTGTCGTGAATTATATTGATGATGAGGGTATAAAAATGGAAGCGCGTGTAAAGTGGGTTGAGAACATGACTTTCTTAGGGGAATCCGCGTCAGGACACCAGATTACAATGGACGGTAATGCCGGTGAAAAAGCCCCGAACCCGATGGAGATGGTACTGATGGCAACCGGCGGCTGCAGCGCTATTGATGTTGTCTCTATTTTGCAAAAAGGCCGTAATCAAGTCATTGATTGTGATGTAAAACTCACCGCTGAACGTCGTGAAACCGCGCCGCGTTTATTCACTCATATCAATCTGCATTTTATTGTAACCGGCCGTGACCTGACTGAAAATGTTGTCGGACGCGCTGTGCAATTATCCGCTGAGAAATATTGCTCTGTTTCATTAATGTTAGGCGAAAGTGTTAAAATTACACATAGCTTCGACGTAAAAAATATTGAATAATTTTTTGAAATATTATTTTTATTTTTGAACACTAACCGGGTAATACATTATTACCCGGTTTTTTTATCGCTTGTTTATTTGTTTTCCCTGCAATAATTGCTCTGCCAGCGGCGCCATTATTAATTCCATCGCCAGCCCTAATTTTCCGCCGGGCACGACAATGGTATTTGAGGCGGAAATAAAGGAGCCCTGGAGCATGGATAACAAATAGGGGAAATCGATTTTTTTCAGGCCGCGGAAGCGGATCACGGTAAAGCTCTCATCCTGTGACGGAATGGATTTGGCTGAGAACGGGTTGGAAGTATCCACCGTCGGCACGCGCTGGAAATTAATGTGGGTGCGGGAAAACTGCGGGGTGATATAGCGGATGTAATCATCCATCGAACGCACGACAGAATCCATGACCGCTTCCCGTGAATGACCGCGATCGTTAGTGTCACGGACTAACTTCTGTATCCACTCCAGATTGACTATCGGTACCACACCGACCAGCAAATCCACATGACCGGCAATATTATGTTCCGGCGTGACCACGCCGCCGTGCAATCCCTCATAGAAAAGTACGTCTGTTCCGGCAGGCAGTGCCTCACGCGGGGTGAAGGTGCCGGGCAGCTGGTTATAGGGCACGGCTTCATCATAGGTATGCAGGTATTTGCGGCGCTCGCCGCTGCCGTTTTCGCTGTACTGGCGGAATGTGCTTTCGAGCAGACCAAAATCGTTGGCTTCGGGCCCGAAATAGCTGATATGACGCCCCTGTTCGCGGGCCTTACGGATGGCGGCATCCATTTCCGGCCGCGTGTAACGGTGGAAACTGTCACCTTCAATAATGGCGGGAACCGCATCCAGTTGCTGGAAGATCTTACGGAAAGCCTGACTGGTGGTCGTGGTACCGGCTCCGCTGGAGCCGGTAACGGCGATAATCGGGTGGGTCCGTGACATGCTGTGTTTCCTCCGGCTGAATCAGCCGCGGAATTGTGCCGACGGCATGATGTTGAGTGTTTCGTGTAATTCCGACCAGACAATCACAATGTCGCCGTTTTTGAGTTGCGTGTAAAGATCCGCCACTTTATCGCTGAGCGATTTTTCATGTTCGCCGTAGTCAGTACCTTCACGCAGCACCACACTTTCCAGGATACTTTCCAGTGTTTCCGGCGCGATATCCTGCCAGGGAATAATCATGGTGTCTCCTTTGCGGCCAGATGCGGCGCAAGCCATTCCGGAATGCGCTCCTCCAGCCATAAACGCGGACGGCGCCAGCTGCCGGTCACAAAACCGACATGGCCGCCGTGCTCGGTCATCTGATATTCCACACACGGTGGCAGCTGTGACAGATCCGGCACCACTTCCTGCGCCATAAAGGGATCATCTTTGGCGTGAATGATCAGCATCGGCTTACGTACGGCCGGGAGTTTCGGCAGCGCGCTGCACCGGCGGTAGTAATCAGAGGCATCGCGGAAGCCGTGGATCCGCGAGGTGATAATGTCATCAAATTCGCGGATACGTTTAATCGCGCGGATATGCAGCAGGTTTGTCGGCAGTGAATTCGGGTAGCGCACCAGTTTGCGGGTGGCATTACGTTTCAGCCCTTTCAGCAGATACCACTGATAAAAACGGGAAAAGCCCTTTTCCATTTTGAAAGAGCACGGCTCCAGCATCAGCGGGGCGGAGACCACAATTCCCGCATCCACTGCGGCATTCTCACCCTCTTCCGCGAGATAACAGGCCAGCATATTACCGCCGAGTGAATACCCGACCGCGCCGGTCGGTACTTTGCCGTAGGTATCCTGCAGCCAGTTCAGCAGATAACGGGCATCGCCGGTTTCACCGGAGTGGTAAATCCGTTTTGAGCGGTTCGGTTCGCCGCTGCAACCGCGAAAATGCATAACAACACCCAGCCAGCCCTGACGGGCGGCCGCAGCCAGAATACCGTGCGCATACGGGCTGCGGAAACTGCCCTCCAGCCCGTGAAAGATGACCAGACGTGGTTTATGGCGTGCGGTATCCGGGTCTTCGCTCCATGCAAGATCAATAAAATCATTATCCGGCAGCGTCAGGCGCTGCCAGAATGGTTTTATCATTGGTTTCCGGCGGAAAATCCGGGGCAGCAGCGTTTGCAGGTGCGGATTTGTTGCCCAGGAAATCGGTTGAAAATGACTAGACATAGTTAGATTCGTAATGAAAAAACATCTCTTGTTTAATGAAAAACATGCTGGTAATTTCCGGTAAAGAAAATGACCATGTTGCCGGATTACTCATGACTGCACACCTTCTTATCTCGCTTTCTGTCTTTATGTTTATCGCGGCAGTCACGCCCGGACCGAATAATCTGTTACTGACCGCCTCCGGTGCGCAGTATGGTTTCCGCCGCACACTGGTGCTGATGGCCGGTATTATGCTCGGTATGCAGACAGTATTATACCTTTCAGCCTTTGGTGTTGCGGCTATTTTACTGATTTATCCCAAATTGCATACTGCTATGAAAATTGCCGGCAGTCTTTACCTTCTGTGGCTTGCCAAAAAACTGGCCACCGCGCCGTATCAGCCTATTGATGAACCGCAGGTCAGCAAGGCCGTTACCTGGTATCAGGGGGCGCTGCTGCAGTTTATCAATCCCAAGGCCTGGCTGATGGGACTCGGAGCGGTCGGCAGTTACAGCCTGAGCGGTGATGCCTATATGCTGTCTGTCGGGGTAATGAGTATCGTGATGGTCTCAGTGAACCTGGTTGCCGGGTTTATCTGGATCGGATTCGGTGCCTTTATCGGCCGTTTTCTGCGCAGCCGTAATGCCTGGTTCACCTTTAATATTGTGATGGGGTTACTCACCGCCGCCTGTGTGCCGCTCATCTGGCTTGAATAGCCGACATAATATAACCTGCGGAACAAAAACAGAAGCTGAATGAAAAACAGACCGCATTGCGGTCTGTTTTTTTTATCACTGCAGCGAAATCGAAATCAGCTTAAATCCACATTCTTACTGCCGAACAGCAGGGTAAACAGGAATCCGGTCAGATAGGCGACGAGTAACCCGCCGGTATAGACCGCCATCCCCATGAAAATACCGCTGTCGGATGTCATGACCGGAATCGCGATAATCCCCGATGGCCCGAAAACGGTATTCAGCCCGACCGGATAGCCGAACCAGGCGACAAGTCCGATAAAGAACCCGCCCGCAGCACCACCGCAACAGGCCGTGATAAACGGCTTCACGCGCGGCAGGGTCACGCCGTAGATCAGCGGCTCGCCGATACCGAGAAAGCCCGGGATAATCGCCCCGCGGATTTGATTACGCAGCACCGAGTCTTTTTTCGCGCGGACATACAGTGCCAGCGCCGCACCGACCTGACCGGCACCCGCCATGGCGAGGATCGGGAACAGGGAGTTAAAACCCTGAGTGCCGACCAGTGCGGTGTACACCGGGATAAAGCCCTGGTGGATACCGAACATCACCGCAATCAGGAACAGACCGGCGAGAACCGCAGCACCGAACGGGTTGGCGTTGAGGTGCATAAACAGCCAGGACATGCCGTCAAACAGCCAGACGCCGATCGGCATAATCACAATAAAGGTCAGTGCGCCCATAATCAGCAGGGTGATAGCGGAGGTCAGAATGATATCCAGGTTCGCCGGGATAAAGCGCCGTACCTGCCGTTCCACCCATGCACCGGTGATGGTGGCGATCAGAATACCGATAATGTTACCGCGCGGGTCAATGCCGTGACCGAAGAACGTTTCCATACCGGAGTAGAAACCTTTGGTCGCCTGCGGATCATAACCGAGGATAAACAGCGCCGCGATGATAGCACCGTTAACACCGGATCCGCCGAAGGCCTTCTGCGCGTTATAGCCGATCAGGATCCCCATAAAGGTAAACAGTCCTTTGCCGAACACCTTCATGTAGCTCAGCACTTCCACCAGCGTACCGTCCGGGGACGGATTGCCGGTGACCCAGAGCGATTCAAACAGTGTGGCAAAGCCGAGCAGCAGACCCACACCGATAAAACCCGGAATGAGCGGGGTAAAAATCGTGGCGAATTTGGCGAGAAAACGCTGCACCGGGTTTGTCTGTTTCTCTTTCAGATGCTGCTTCTGATCAGCGGCAATCTCTTTCAGGCTGCGGCTGTCCGGTTCACTGCCGGGCACATGCTCATCCAGATGCTTCTGCATCAGCTCTGCGGCGGTCTGTGCTTTGCCCGGCCCCAGCACAATCTGGAACTGCTCATCACTTTCAATCACACCCAGCACGCCCTCAATTTTCTTGATGGCGATTTTATCCGCCAGCTGTGTGTTGTTCAGTGTCAGGCGCAGGCGGGTCATACAGTTGCCGCTCTGCGCCACGTTACCCGGACCGCCGATAGCATCCAGAATCTGTATGATGGTTGACTGACTGATTTTGGCCATGGTGATTACCTTGTGTTAGGAGTGCGCCGCGCCGGTCAGCGCGTCACGGATAAACCCCTGATGCTGTGCCAGCAGGGCTTTGGCGTCACCGGCACTCAACTGTGCCAGGATCATCACGATGGCGGTTTTGCAGTGTCCGTCACAGGCGGTAAGGGCTTGTTCTGCGGTCGCTCTGTCACATTCCGTTGCGGCCATCACAATACGTTTCTGCCGCTCAACCAGTTTGGCGTTGGTTGCTTCCACATCCGCCATCAGGTTGCCGTACACTTTCCCGGAGCGGATCATGGCACCGGTGGTGATCATATTGAGTATCAGTTTCTGGGCGGTACCGGCTTTCATACGGGAGGAACCGGTAATGACTTCCGGGCCGACCACCGGCGTGATGGCGATACCGGCCAGACGGCTCATTTCACTGTCCGGGTTACAGCTGACGGCGGCGACCGTTGCGCCGAGCGACAGCGCGTATTCCATACCGCCCAGCACATAAGGGGTGCGGCCGCTGGCGGCGATCCCGACCAGGACATCGTTCTTACTGAAATTCAGCGCTTTCAGATCACTCACCGCCAGTTCGCGGTTATCTTCCGCATTTTCAACGGCTTTCAGAATGGCTTTATGACCACCGGCAATCAGACCGACCACCTGCTCCGCCGGGGTGCCGAAGGTCGGCGGGCATTCACTGGCATCCAGTATCCCGAGACGGCCGGAGGTACCCGCACCCATATAAATCAGGCGTCCGCCCAGACGGAATGCCTGTGCCACCGCATCCACCACCAGTGCCACCTGCGGCAGTGTTTTTTCCACGGCAGGGGCCACGGTCTGGTCTTCGCGGTTAATCACCCGCAGCATATCCAATGTCGGCAGGCTGTCGATATCCGCACTGGCCGGGTTGCGGCTCTCGGTAATCATAGAGGTTAAGTCAATCTTCATGCGTGATCCTTTGTATAAGATATAATCGCATGCTAAAGAATTAAATATTCTTTTTGTGTGAGAATTATCACAGAGTAATCTATTCAACTATGATGCTATAGCAGGAATAGTTTCATTTCACTCATCATTTTATTTTTTATATTTGATTGAATATAAATATATTTTTATTAATCAGATACGTTATTTATCAGGAATAATTCGTCTTTTTTGTTGAAATAATTTATTCCTTTTTTATTCTCCGCAGAAGGAAAACAGACACACATGGCGATCCTGACAAAAATCAGCTGGGTAAAAGCAGAGCTGGCGACCAATCAGCAGCATATTGCTGATTTTATCCTGGCGCAGCCGGAAGAAACCGTCACACTTTCCTCCCAGGTACTGGCGGAGCGGGTGGGCGTGAGTCAGTCCGCTATAGTGAAGTTTAGTCAGAAACTGGGATTTAAGGGATTTCCGGCACTGAAAGTCGCGATCAGCGAAGAGATTGGCCGCAACCGGGTGCTGGCAGCCAATCAGCAGCAGGCGCTGCATAACCGCATAGAAGCACATGATCCGCTGCTGGTGATCGCACAGAAACTGGCACAGGAAAAGCAGAATTCCATTACAGAAACCACCCGGCGGCTCGATTTTGAACAGATGGCAGAGATTGTCGCGTGTCTGGATAATGCCCGCTGTATTCAGGTTGCCGGCATCGGCGGCTCCGGGCTGACAGCGAAAGATCTGGCCTATAAGCTCCAGAAAATCGGGCTGATGACACTGGCGGAAGCCGACCACCATGTCCAGATCGCCTTTTCCCAGACACTGACCGAAAAGGATGTGCTGGTGGTATTGTCATTCAGCGGCAAACGCAAGGATATGCTGGTCACCGCCGCCACGGCGAAAAAACAGAATGCCACGCTGATTGCGATCACCGGGAACCGTCAGTCACCGCTGGCAAAAATGGCGGATTATGTGCTGGAAACGGTCGCAGAAGAAAATGAGTGGCGCAGTTCGTCCATATCCTCGCGGACAGCACAGAATACGGTGACGGATCTGCTGTTTATGGCGCTGTTACAGCGACGGGAAGAGCAGGCGCGGCAACTGGTGATCAATGCCCGCACCATGATTAACAGCCTGGACGGCTGATAAGATAAAGAGAGCGGCAATTGCCGCTCTTTATCACTTACTGGTTTTCAAATGCCTGTGTCATGGCTTCGAGGTTTTCCTGAATCTCCATCCAGGCCATTTCCGCCTCTTCCAGCTCCGCTTTGAACTGTGCCTGTTCCTGAAGGCAGGTGTTCAGCTCGGCTTTACGGGACTGGTCATACAGGCCGCTGTCACCGAGTTTTTCCTCAATCACAGCAATAGCGTCCGATAACCGGCTCATGGTTTTTTCCAGTTTCTCAGATTCTTTGCGCAGCGGCTGAGTCTGCTGACGGAATTCTGCTTCACGGCGTTTTTGTTCTTTGCGATCCTGCGCGGTGACGGTATTTTTTTCCTCACCGTTTTCCGCCGCCGGTTCCGCACTCTGGCGCATCTGTTTCTGACTGTCTGCCAGCCAGCGCTGATAATCATCCAGATCGCCGTCAAACGGCTCGACCCGGCCATCATGCACCAGATACAGATCATCGGTGGTGGATCGCAGCAGGTGACGATCGTGGGAAACCACGACGATCGCACCCTCAAATTCGATCAGCGCTTCGGTCAGTGCCTGGCGCATATCCAGATCCAGGTGGTTGGTCGGTTCATCGAGCAGCAGCAGGTTCGGGCGCTGCCAGATAATCATGGCCAGTACCAGACGCGCTTTTTCCCCGCCGGAGAAACGCCCGGTGTTATCGGTCACCTGATCACCTTTGAAACCATAACCGCCGAGGTAATCGCGCAGCTGCTGTTCGGTCTGATCCGGCGCCAGGCGCACCATATGTTGTAACGGGGATTCATCCGCCCGTAAAAATTCCAGCTGATGCTGGGCGAAGTAACCCAGTTTGATGCCTTTTGCGAGACCAATTTTACCCTGTAACGGCTCCAGTTCACCGGCAAGCATTTTTATCAGGGTGGATTTACCCGCACCGTTACGGCCGAGCAGGCCGATACGTGAGCCGGGCACCAGGTTCAGTTTGATATTGTCCAGAACGACTTTCTCACCGTACCCGGCGCTGACTTTTTCCATTTTCAGCAGCGGGTTCGGCAGTGCCTCAGGCGGGCGGAAACTGAAACGGAACGGGTTATCCGCCAGTGCCGGGGCAATCAGTTCCATGCGTTCCAGCATTTTCAGACGGCTCTGCGCCTGCTTGGCTTTGGTCGCCTGAGCGCGGAAACGATCGACATATTTCTGCAGATGTGCGCGGCGTAATTGCTGACTTTCATACTGTGCCTGCTGCTGGGCCATTTTCTCGGCGCGCTGCACCTCAAAGGAGGAATAGTTACCGGTGTATTCAAACAGGCCGTTTTGTTCAATATGCAGGACTTTATCAATGATCGGATCGAGGAAATCGCGGTCATGGGAGATCAGAATCAGGGTGCCGGGATAGCTTTTCAGCCATTTTTCCAGCCAGATCACGGCATCGAGATCCAGGTGGTTGGTCGGTTCATCGAGCAGCAGCAGATCAGAGCGGCAAATCAGTGCCTGTGCCAGGTTCAGGCGCATCCGCCAGCCCCCGGAGAAGGCCCGTACCGGAGTGTCCAGCTGTTCCTGTGAGAATCCGAGCCCGTGCAGCAGTGTGGCGGCGCGGGAACGGATAGTCCAGGCATCGAGCGTGTCGAGCTGACCGTGGATCACGGCAATCGCATGACCGTCATTCTGTTCATTCGCCTGCTGTAATTTTGCCTCAAGCTCACGGAATTCACGGTCACCGTCAATGACATACTCAATCGCCGGTTCATCCAGTGCCGGGGTTTCCTGGTTAACCCAGGCCATGGACCAGTTTCCCGGAAATGACACACTGCCTGCTTCGGCCTGTAATTCGCCCTTGAGCAGTGCCAGCAGCGTGGATTTACCGCAGCCGTTTTTTCCCACCAGTCCGACTTTCTGGCCCGGATTGATGGTGGCCGTTGCGTTGTCGAGCAGAACACGGACGCCGCGGCGAACCTGAAGTGAAGAGAAAACAATCATAAATATCGATAGGGTAAGTAATTGAGAGTAAAATTAATGTAATTCGTGCGTTGTCAGCAGCAAATCACCCGTCAGCAGGCGAGGAGTATCGTTGCAGCGGGCATAGTAGCGAAAATCACAAAGATTCTCACGTTTTTAAGAGGAAGTGATGATAAATAATCCGACCATATTACTGATTTACGCCCATCCGGAACCGCATCACTCCATCGCCAACAAGGCGCTTATCTCTGCGGCGTCGGAACTCGGGCATGTGACGGTGCATGATCTGTACGGCACCTATCCGGACTTTTTTATCGATATCCGTCATGAGCAGGAACTGCTGCGGCAGCATGACATCATTGTGTTTCAGCACCCGCTGTATACCTACAGCTGTCCGGCGCTGCTGAAAGAGTGGTTTGACCGTGTACTGACCCGTGATTTCTCCGGTGAACAGGGCGGCAGACAACTGTCCGGCAAATACTGGCGCCAGGTGATTACCACCGGGGAACCGGCGGAAGCTTATCAGTACGGCGGCTATAACCGGTTTCCGCTCAGTGAATTGCTGCGCCCCTTTGAACTGACCGCTGCGCTGTGTGAAATGCACTGGCTGGCACCGGTGATTCTCTATGCCGCGCGCCGTCAGGGGAAAGCGATGCTGCATGAACAGGCGCAGGCGTATTGTGACTGGCTGCGGGCACCGCAACTGACCGGAGGACGTAAAAATGGAGCCAGCTGACGGCAACCTGCTGCATGCAGGTATTGTGTTTCTCGCGGCAGCCGTGGTGATGGTGCCGGTGGCGCAGCGGCTGCGTATCGGCGCGGTACTGGGGTATCTGCTGGCGGGAATTGCCATCGGCCCGTGGGGGCTGGGGTTTATCAAAAACGTCAATGAACTGCTGCACTTCTCCGAGCTTGGTGTGGTGTTCCTGATGTTTCTTATCGGGCTGGAACTGAATCCGCGTGAGCTGTGGAAACTGCGGCGATCTATTTTCGGCACCGGTACCGCGCAGGTGGTGTTCTCCGCCCTGATCCTCGGGGTGCTGCTCTGGCTGACGGATTTCTCCTGGCAGGCGGCGGTGGTCGGCGGGCTGGGAATGGCGATGTCCTCCACGGCGATGGCGTTACAGCTGATGGATGAAAAGGGCATGACCAACAACGACAGCGGTCAGATGGGATTCTCTGTGCTGCTGTTCCAGGATATGGCGGTGATCCCTATCCTTGCGGTTATTCCTTTGCTGGGCGGGGAAGCTGCGGGCAGCGACTGGTATCGTATCGGTATCAAAATTCTGGCTTTTGCCGGGCTGCTGATCGGCGGGCGCTATCTGCTGCGGCCGTTGTTCCGGCTGGTGGTGAAATCCGGGGTCAGTGAAGTCTTTACCGCGGCTTCACTGCTGGTGGTGATCGGCTCTGCGGTGTTTATGGAGCAGCTCGGGTTTTCCATGGCGCTCGGAACATTTATCGCGGGGGTGATGCTGGCGGATACGGAATACCGCCATGAGCTGGAGATTACCATCGAGCCGTTTAAAGGGCTGCTGCTGGGGATGTTTTTCATTTCTGTCGGTATGTCGCTGAATATCGGCGTGCTGTGGCAGTATCTGCCGCAAATTCTGCTGGGTGTGATTGTGCTGGTGAGTGTCAAAATGACGGTGCTGTATCTGCTGGCATATCTGACCTGCCGCCGCAGCGGGCGCTTACAGTTTGCCGGCGTGCTCAGTCAGGGCGGGGAATTTGCGTTCGTGCTGTTCTCGGCGGCGCTGGCCAGCCGTGTGATTACGGATCATCAGATGGCGCTGCTGCTGGTGGTGGTCACCCTTTCCATGATGACCACGCCGCTGCTGATGCAGGGCATCGATATGATTCTGGCGCGCCGTTACAATAATGCCGAACCGGGAACGGGCGAAACCCCGTTTGTGGAGGATAACCATCCGCATGTCATTCTGGTCGGTTTCGGACGGATGGGGCAGGTCATCGGCCGTCTGCTGATGGCGAACAAAATTCATCCGACGGTGCTGGAAAAAGATGTCAGTGCGGTCAGTGCCATGCGCCGTTACGGCTATAAGATTTATTACGGGGATGCGACCGGACTCGCATTGTTGCGCTCTGCGGGGGCAGAGACGGCAAAGGTGATTGTCATTACCTGTGATAAGCCGGAAGATACCATGACCATTGTGCAGTTGTGTCAGGAGCACTTTCCGCACCTGCAGATTATCGCCCGCGCCCGGGGACGGGTGGAAGCACACGAGCTGCTTACACACGGGGTAACACAGTTCAGCCGTGAAACCTTCTCGTCGGCGCTGGAACTGGCGCGCAAAACGCTGATCGGGCTGGGCACGCATCCGGCGGAAGCGCACCGGGCGCAGCAATTATTCCGCAGGCTGGATATGCAGCTGCTGCGTGAGCTTATCCCGCAGGCGGAAGAGGAGGTCTCGCATATCTCCCGCGTGAAAGAGGCGCGGCGTGAGCTGGAAAATCTGTTTGATAATGAAATGAAACGGGAAAAACATCAGCCGGACAGCTGGAACCTGACGGAAGACTCACCGGGCAGCGGACGGACAGAGACAGGAGCTGAAAAATGAGCAACCGGAAACGGTTTATTGCAGGCGCGGTATGCCCTGAGTGTCAGGCACAGGACACCCTCGCCATGTGGCGTGAGGATAATGTGGACGTGGTGCAGTGTGTGCAGTGCGGTCATCTTGAGCGCCGGGCGGACGCGCATGCGGAGCAGCATGTGCGCAAAGATGAGCAGGTGATTGGTATCTTCAGACCGGGGGAATAACAGGCCGCTGCTTTTCACAGAGAATTTGGGGGAATTTGTCCCAAAACAGATACAGTGGCTGTAAATTCCGTTACAATCGGCGCGTTAATTAAAATCTTATCCCCCGCGGATGTGTAGGAGATACCATGAAAGTAGCAAAAGACCTGGTAGTGAGCCTGGCTTATCAGGTAAGAACAGAAGACGGTGTATTAGTTGATGAGTCTCCGGCAAGTGCTCCGTTAGACTATCTGCACGGTCGCGGCGCGCTGATCAGCGGGCTGGAAAGTGCACTGGACGGCCGTGTTGCCGGTGATGTGTTCGACGTTGATGTCGGCGCAAACGACGCTTACGGTCAGTATGACGAAAACCTGGTTCAGCGCGTACCGAAAGACGTTTTCGTCGGTGTTGATGAGCTGGAAGTCGGCATGCGTTTCCTGGCAGACACCGATATGGGTCCTGTGCCGGTTGAAATCACCGGTATTGAAGGTGATGAAGTGATCGTCGACGGCAACCATATGCTGGCCGGTCAGAACCTGAAATTCCACGTCGAAGTTATCGGTGTGCGTGAAGCAACAGCAGAAGAGCTGGAGCATGGTCACGTTCACGGTGAAGAAGGCGGCTGCTGCGGTGGTCACGATCACGGCGAAGAAGGCGGTTGCTGCGGCGGCGGTCACGGCCACGATCACGACCATGGTCACGAACACGGTGAAGGCGGCTGTTGCGGCGGCGGTCAAGGTAAAGGTCACGGCCACGGTAACGGCGGCTGCGGTTGTCACTGATAACCCGCGTCTGAACCGGACAAAAAAAGCGCATTCCTGACGGATGCGCTTTTTTTATGTCCGCTGTTTATCAGTAGTGCGGCGGCGGCACTTCTTCAGACAGCGGTGCCACATTTGAGCCCGGGGTGGCTTTCAGGCGTTCAGTCAGCAGGCGGAGCCTTTCATTCAGCCGGGTGATATCCATTTGCTGCTGTGTTACAACCTGATTGAGTTCCTCAATGGTCAGATCCTGAAAGGCGGTTTTGCTTTCCAGTTGTTCGAGGCGTTGTTCAAGTTCCAAAAGGTCCATCGTTTTCTCCTGTCTGAGACGGTGATTCCTGTGTAAAAGTATGTAATATTCCTGTGAAATACACTTAGTGTGGGAGGATATCTTTTATTGGGGGGTTACTATGAAACCTCTTTTTGCTAAGGTTGTCTCAGCATCACAAAACCGTGACATTATGATGTCGCCCGGTGACGGCTGCAAGGACTCTCTGACGTGATCTGCTGTGCGGTACGTCCTGTAACTGTTGCAAAATTTATGGAGAAAAGGATGAAATCACTGTTTAAAGCGACTGTTGTCGCAACCTCGCTGGCAATGACATTAGGTATGTCACAGGCTTATGCGGATACCGCGCCGAAAAAAGAAGAAGTAAAGCTGAACAGCGCATTTAAAACCGCAAGTCAGCAGAATGCCTATGCGCTGGGTGCGTCACTGGGTCGTTATATGGAAAATGCCCTGAATGAGCAGAAATCCATTGGTCTGGATCTGGATCGCGATCAGATGATGGCGGGTGTTCAGGATGCATTCAATAACAAAAGCAAACTGAGTGATGAAGAGATCAACCAGACGCTGCGCGGCTTTGAAGAGCAGGTGAAAGGTGCCGCTCAGGAAAAAATGGCGCGCGAAGCGACTGAAAACAAGGCAGCCGGTGACAAATACCGTGCGGCATTCGCCAAAGAAAAAGGCGTTGAAAAAACCAAAAGCGGTGTGCTCTACAAATCTGAGAAAGACGGTAACGGCGCATCTCCGAAAGACACTGACACCGTTGTTGTTCACTATAAAGGTGCATTAATCGACGGCACTCAGTTTGACAGCTCTTACGACCGTAACGAGCCGCTGACTATCCGTCTGGACAGCGTAATCAAAGGCTGGACCGAAGGTCTGAAGCAGATGAAGAAAGGCGGTAAAGCCAAACTGGTCATTCCGCCGGAAGCCGCTTACGGTACTGACGGTGTTCCGGGGATCCCTGCCAACTCGACCCTGGTCTTTGACGTCGAGTTACTGGATATCAAACCTGCGGCCAAATAAGCCCTGCTGATACCGGAAACTGACAAAACCCGCGCCCTGTTGTGCGGGTTTTTGTTTCCGCCACGATCAGGATTATGAAAAATTTGCAAAACATCCGTGTTTTTTTGTATTTTTTACCAGAATTTGATCACCTCAGGCGCAAAACGGCCTGTTTTTCGCTATAACTTAACCTGCGGGTACCTGCACAGAACCGGAAGCCCGTCATTTGCTGCTTTCCTGCACCCGTGAAATCCGGGTATATAATTGATAGATGATGACAGGGTAATCCTCCTCCTGCAGTGAAAGATTACAGATGAGTAAAACCAACGACGTTCACACGTTACAAAGAGTGGTGTATTAAATGTCTAACCCAGTATTATTTAATGACAATGATTCGGATTACATTGTAAATCATCCGTTTACTGAAACGGATTATGAGATTCTGAAATCCTATGAGGCGGCTGTTGATGGCCTGGCGCTGCTCATCGGTGAGCACTGTGAAATCGTTCTCCACTCACTGGAAGACCTGAAGCGCTCAGCGGTGAAGATCGCAAACGGTCACCATACCGGCCGTAAAATCGGTTCTCCGATCACTGACCTCGCGCTGCGTATGCTGCACGATATTACCGATGAAGACTGCAGCACCTCGAAAGCCTATTTCACCCGGGCGAAAACCGGGGCACTGATGAAATCGCTGACGATTGCTATCCGCAATAAATCACGCCGTATTATCGGGCTGCTGTGCATTAACATGAACCTGGATGTGCCGTTCTCCCAGGTCGTTCAGACGTTTATCCCGAAAGAGCTGGCGGAAGAAACCTCCAATGTGAACTTTGCCTCTTCCGTTGAAGACCTGGTGGCTCAGACGCTGGAACAGACGATCGAAGAAGTGAATGCCGACCGCAACGTGGCAAACAACGCGAAGAACAAACAGGTGGTACTGAACCTGTATGAGAAAGGGATATTCGATATCAAAGATGCCATCAACCTTGTGGCGGTGCGTCTGAATATCTCCAAACACACGGTCTATCTCTACATCCGCCAGTTTAAAAACGGCGAGTAAGGCAGCACGGAGCAATGACACCGTTATCTTACTGCCTGCTGGTTACCGGCCCGGCTTACGGCACACAGCGTGCCGGCAGCGCGCTGTTGTTTGCACAGCATGTGATTGCGGCCGGACACCGGATTCAGTGTGTGTTTTTTTACCGCGAAGGGGTCAGTAACGCCAATGTGCTGACATCACCGGCCGGGGACGAAACCGACATGGTGCGTCAGTGGCAGCAGCTTGCCCGCGATAACGGTATTCAGCTGGCAGTCTGTGTGGCCGCCGCTCTGCGCCGCGGTGTCACCGATGCCGCGCAGGCAGAATCGCTGAAACTGGCGGCGGATAATCTGGCGGACGGGTTTTCCCTCAGTGGCCTGGGCACTCTGGCGGAAGCCATGATGACCAGCGATCGTGTCATCCAGTTTTAGGGAGATCCGGTGAAACGTATCGCATTTGTTTTCAGAAGCGCACCTCACGGCAGCAGCAGCGGCCGGGAAGGGCTGGATGCACTGTTGGCAACCAGCAATTATACAGAAGAGGTTGCGGCCTTTTTTGTATCCGATGGGGTGCTGCAGTTATTACCGGAGCAGACGCCGGCCAAAATTCTCGCCCGTGATTATATCGCCACCTTCAAAGTCCTGCCGCTGTACGATATTGAAGAGTGCTACTGCTGTGCGGAGGATATGGCTGCGCGCGGGTTATCCCCGGAGACGCCGTATATCCTGCCGGTCACCTGTCTGAGTGCGGCGGAACTGGCCCGGAAACTGGCGGCATTTGACGCCGTGGTGTCATTTTGATCTACTTACGGTGAGCAAGATGCTATATACTGTCAGCCAATCGCCATTTCGTACTGATATCCAATCATTACTGAATCTGTTATCCCCTGAGGATGACATCCTTTTTACCGAAGATGGCGTAATCGCAGCAACGGAAGGTAACCCGTTGTTGCAGGCGCTTATTCAGTCGGGTCATATTCCCTGTGTGTTGCGGGAGGATGCCGAAGCACGCGGTTTATTACCGTTCCTTTCGGGCAAAGTGAGAATCACAGACTATACTGGTTTTGTGGCGCTCACGGTCACACACACGCAACATTTTGCGTGGGAATAGCAAATATCATTGTATATTTCTTGACACCCTGTTGCGTCAGCAATAAAATTTCGCGTCCTCGTGTTTTGTCTTTGACAGATACGAGGCACAAATCCGTGTTTACGAAGCAAAAAACCAGGAGCTTTTTTTATAATGGCAACGATTAATCAGCTGGTTCGCAAATCCCGTAGCTCGAAAGTTGTGAAAAGCAACGTTCCTGCACTGGAAGCCTGCCCGCAAAAACGTGGTGTATGTACCCGTGTATATACCACCACACCTAAAAAACCTAACTCAGCACTGCGTAAAGTATGCCGTGTACGTTTAACCAACGGTTTTGAAGTTTCTTCATACATCGGTGGTGAAGGTCATAACCTGCAGGAACACAGCGTGATCCTGATCCGCGGTGGTCGTGTTAAAGACTTACCGGGTGTTCGCTACCACACTGTTCGCGGCGCACTGGACTGTTCCGGTGTTAAAGACCGTAAACAAGCGCGTTCTAAGTACGGTGTGAAGAAGCCAAAAGCTTAATGGTTCTCCGTTAAGTAAGGCCAAACATTTATCGCATTAATGTCAAATAAACTCATTGAGTTTTGGACAACCCTGAATTAACAACGGAGTATTTCCATGCCACGTCGTCGTGTAATTGGTCAACGTAAAATTCTGCCAGATCCTAAGTTCGGATCAGAGCTGCTGGCCAAATTTGTTAATATCCTGATGGTAGACGGTAAAAAATCTACCGCAGAATCAATCGTATATACCGCGCTTGAGACCCTGGCTCAGCGTTCAGGTAAAGATCACCTGGAAGCATTCGAAATCGCACTGGATAACGTGCGTCCGACTGTCGAAGTTAAGTCCCGCCGTGTTGGTGGTTCTACTTACCAGGTGCCGGTTGAAGTTCGTCCGGTCCGCCGTAATGCATTAGCAATGCGCTGGATCGTTGAAGCTGCTCGTAAACGCGGTGATAAGTCCATGGCTCTGCGCCTGGCAAATGAATTATCCGATGCAGCTGAAAACAAAGGCACTGCCGTTAAGAAACGTGAAGACGTTCACCGTATGGCAGAAGCTAACAAGGCGTTCGCACACTACCGTTGGTAATCAAACCGTAGTGAATTGTGTATAGGGTAGCCGTAAGGCTGCCCGACCAAATTAAACGAACGTCCAAGAGAGAGGAAAAAATGGCTCGTCAAACACCCATTTCACGTTACCGTAATATCGGTATCAGTGCACATATCGACGCCGGTAAAACCACCACAACAGAACGTATTCTGTTTTATACAGGTGTGAACCATAAAATTGGTGAGACCCACGAAGGTTCAGCAACGATGGACTGGATGGAGCAGGAACAAGAGCGTGGTATTACTATCACCTCCGCAGCAACCACTGCGTTCTGGTCCGGTATGGGCAAACAATTTGAACCACACCGCATTAACATCATCGACACCCCGGGGCACGTTGACTTCACAATCGAAGTAGAACGTTCCATGCGTGTTCTTGATGGTGCTGTCATGGTTTACTGTGCCGTTGGTGGTGTTCAGCCACAGTCTGAAACCGTATGGCGCCAGGCAAACAAATATCATGTACCTCGTATCGCGTTCGTTAACAAAATGGACCGTATGGGTGCAAACTTCCTGAAAGTTGTTGACCAGATTAAAACCCGTCTGGCTGCAACTCCGGTTCCTCTTCAGTTAGCTATCGGCGCTGAAGAGTCATTCACCGGTGTTGTTGACCTGGTCAAAATGAAAGCAATTCAGTGGAGTGAAGAAGACCAGGGCGTTACCTTCGTCTACGAAGATATCCCGGCGGACATGCAGGAATTAGCTGACGAATGGCACCAGAATCTGGTTGAAGCCGCAGCTGAAGCCTCTGAAGAGCTGATGGAAAAATATCTCGGCGGTGAAGAACTGACTGAAGCTGAAATCAAAACAGCATTACGTCAGCGCGTACTGGCGAACGAAATTATCCTGGTAACCTGTGGTTCTGCATTTAAGAACAAAGGTGTTCAGGCGATGCTGGATGCGGTTGTTGAGTACCTGCCATCTCCGACAGAAGTTCCTGCAATTAAAGGTATTCTGGACGACGGTAAAGATACTCCGGCTGAGCGTCACTCTTCTGACGAAGAGCCGTTTGCATCTCTGGCATTTAAAATTGCAACCGACCCGTTTGTGGGTAACCTGACGTTCTTCCGCGTATACTCTGGTGTTGTTAACTCCGGTGATACCGTACTGAACCCGGTTAAATCCAAGAAAGAGCGTTTCGGCCGTATCGTTCAGATGCACGCTAACAAACGTGAAGAGATTAAAGAAGTTCGCGCTGGTGACATCGCGGCGGCTATCGGTCTGAAAGACGTCACTACAGGTGATACTCTGTGTGCGATTGAAGCACCAATCATCCTGGAGCGTATGGAATTCCCTGAGCCGGTAATCTCTGTTGCAATCGAGCCGAAAACCAAAGCTGACCAGGAAAAAATGGGTATCGCACTGGGCCGTCTGGCACAGGAAGATCCATCATTCCGCGTATCAAGTGATGAAGAGACTAACCAGACTATCATCGCCGGTATGGGTGAATTACACCTGGACGTTCTGGTCGACCGTATGCGTCGTGAGTTCAAAGTTGAAGCGAACGTGGGTAAACCACAGGTTGCTTACCGCGAAGCTATCACCATGAAAGTGGCTGATGTCGAAGGTAAACACGCTAAACAGTCCGGTGGTCGTGGTCAGTACGGTCATGTTGTTATCGACATGTACCCGCTGAACAAGAAAGACGCAGATGGCGTCAACATGGAATACGAATTTGTCAACGAAATCAAAGGTGGTGTGATTCCTGGTGAATACATCCCTGCGGTTGACAAAGGTATCCAGGAGCAGCTGAAATCTGGTCCGTTAGCAGGCTACCCTGTTGTTAACATGGGTGTTCGTCTGCACTTCGGTTCATACCATGATGTTGACTCCTCCGAACTGGCGTTTAAACTGGCAGCATCTCTGGCGTTTAAAGACGGCTTCAAAAAAGCGAAACCAGTTCTGCTGGAACCAATCATGAAAGTTGAGGTGGAAACACCGGAAGACTACATGGGTGACGTTATTGGTGACCTGAACCGTCGTCGCGGTATGATCGAAGGTATGGATGACATGCCTACCGGTAAAATCGTCCGTGCTCAAGTGCCACTGTCTGAAATGTTTGGTTATGCAACTGACCTGCGTTCACAGACCCAGGGCCGTGCTTCTTACTCCATGGAATTCCTGAAGTATAATGAAGCGCCAAACAACGTAGCTCAGGCTGTTATTGAAGCTCGTAATGCAAAATAATCGGTAATTTACCGGTTTAACTCGTTAATTTCAGTCCCTTCTCACAGTGAAGAAGGGACTCCATAAGGAATAGAGTCGTGTCTAAAGAAAAATTTGAACGTACGAAACCGCA
>NZ_AYMP01000044.1 GCF_000633515.1 Morganella morganii H1r
GAAGAGTTATATGGCGATGTCCCGCGCATTGAACTGTTTGCCAGGGAGAAATACGGCGACTGGGATGTGTACGGGGATCAGGTGGACGGAAGCGTAGAAATTAAATGAAAAGGAAATGAGAGATGAATAAGTTAATAATTATTGCTGCTGCAATATTATTTTTATCAGGCTGTACTGAACTCAAAGAAGGTTCTGCTATCGATATATACCATGACGACCAACGACATGTGACGTGCTATGTGTATAAGTCAGGATATGCTGGAGGTATTTCCTGTATCCCTGATAGTCAGCTACCTAATCATGATGGACATCGGCAACCGGCTGCTGGAAGCACAACTCTGAGGTGACCAATGACACCACAGGAAGCAGAGAACGGACGCAGACGAATAGCAAGGGAATGCTATCACGAACTTGAAGCGAACCGACCACTTAACGACGACAAACGCCGCACCATCCTACAGAGTTACCTCGAAAAGTTTACCCGGATGTTAACTGAATATCACTTTAAGCGATCGGTGCCTGCACTGTGGCTGAATGTGTACGTTCGCATGATAGAGAAGGAGAAGAAAGAATGCTGACTCTTGAAGAATGGAATAGTAGATTACCAATCCCGAGAAATATGGAAACCATACGAAGATGGGTGAGAAATGGTCAGATATGGCCTCCACCATTATTTGATGGGTACAGGTACCTCGTGGAAAACAATGCAGTTAAACACAGTGGAGTTCCTGATAAAAGTAAAAGTAATAACTTGTTGGAGCGAATAAATAATGGCACGGAAACGAAATCGAGAAAAACGAGATCTGCCACCTAATTTATATGTCCGAAATAACGGATATTATAGTTACAGAGACCCAAGGACGGGCAAAGAATATGGTCTCGGAAGAATAAAAAGAGACGCAGTAAATCAGGCAATTGATGCTAACATGAAATTAATGGATGTGAAGAATGAGAAATTAATTGACAGAATATCAAATACTGACATTGTTTTATTTCATGACTGGCTGAACTGCTATAATAAAATTATTTTATCCAGAGGTCTAAAAGAAAAATCGATCAGAGAGTACGAAGGTAAAATAAAAGCAATTAAGTCAATTTTTAATAACATCCCTATTAATGCAATCACTACCAAAGACATAGCTGGCGCTATTTCTTCATACACAGACAGAGGAAAAACAACCACGGCAAAGTTAATAAGAATATCTTTACTTGATATATTCAGAGAAGCCATTGCAGAAGGGCATATATCATTTAACCCTGTCGAGGCGACCAGAAACCCTAAAGCAGAAGTTAAGCGCTCGCGCTTATCTATTAGTGATTATATGAAAATACTGGAGGCATCAAAATCTCTTCAGCCATGGATGTCATTAAGTATGGAATTAGCGCTACTGACCGGACAACGAATAAGCGACATATGCAAGATGAAATGGGATGATATCAAAGATGGCATGCTTTGGGTTGAACAACAAAAGTCAGGGAATAAGCTTGCTATAGACATGACGGTAACGCTTGAATGCCGTGGTATATCTTTGGATGATGTTATTAAGAAATGTTATTCAGTATATGGCGAGTGTGATAATCTTATAGCATCCTCTTTCGGGAAAGAGATATCGACCACGACGGTTTCCAGAGGGTTCGTGAAAGCAAGAGAGTCCACATCAATCGGCTGGGGTGATAATCCGCCGAGCTTTCACGAGATCAGAAGTCTCGCGGCAAGACTATACACCGACGAAAAAGGCGGGGAGTTCGCCCAGCGCTTACTGGGTCACAAATCAGCTATGATGACCGCCAAATATCAGGACAATCGCGGCAGTGAATGGGTTAAGGTTCAGTAATGGTTTTGAACTAATTTTGAATGATATTGAATTATCATTTTTAATTATTTGATAAATATAAATAAAAAAAGGTAACAACAATGCATTGGTTAGCAGACTACTGGTGGGTCATCCTGGTACTGTTCGTCGGCGTGATCCTGAATGCCATTAAAGATCTCAAACGGGTGGATCACAAAAAATATCTGCAGAACCGCAGGGAACTGCCGCCTCACCGTGATAATAACGCGCAGTGGGATGATGAGGATGACTGGCCGGATAATAAATCTAAAAAGCCCTGATTTCCGCTGCTGTCTGCTGCGCCCACTCAGGGCGCAGTGTCTGCAGTATCACTGCCGTTTCCTGCCGCTGCGCATTAAGTAATGCCTTTTTCCCGCTGATATGCCGCGCTTTCAGTATCTCCGGCTGACCGGACAGCAACTGTGACAATTCCCCGGTCTGTGCCGGATATGCCCTTTGCAGAAGTACCAGTGCCGGCTCTGCCACTGCCTGTGGTTTGGCAGCATACGCAAACCCGGCGAGCATCCGCCATTCGCGTTCATTGAGTGATTCAGCCTGAACCGGCGGTACCGGTGAAAATCCCCATATCTGAGAAAAAACCGCGCAGTCGCGGACAAACTGCTGTTCTGCGGCATTTGCCAGTGTCTGTCCGGCAGACGTCAGCGGCAGCAACAGCATAGCGGTGTAACATCCGCTGCCTGCTTCCGGATGTGTGCCCGTGCGGGCAAAGCGAAAGCCGCAGGATGTCCAGAATGCAGCCAGTTCCGGAGTATAGCCGAAGCTGACGGACAGATAGTCCATACCGCTGTTTTTTGCCGCCTCAGCCGCCCGCTGTAATAACTGATGCCCCAGCGCGTTACGCCGGTAGCCTGCATGGACGGCAATACGGCTGATACGGCGCGAACGCAGTTGTGCCGCCTGCGGGAAGTAACTGTGCGCCGCCAGCGATTGTGCCAGCAGGTTTCCGCGCGGCCGCCGCGTACCCGCCCAGACAGATTGTGTCAGTTCCGCCGGTAAGCCGCCTTCGTCTGTCAGCCAGAGTGCCGCCGTCACCTGCTGCCGGTTTCGGAACAGCGCGAAATGCTGTCCCGGCGCATCCGCCAGCCGCCGTAAGTCCAGCGGGGACGTCCGGTAATGTGCCGCCGTCAGCAGGCCGTAAAACCCGGACAGTAAATCCGGGTCATCACATAACGCCTGCTGTGTCAGCGCCTGATATTCACACCCGCCCGCCGGGGTGACCTTTTCCGCCGGCTCGGTGAGCAGCAGTGCTTCATCCAGCCAGGATTCCGCCGGATCATGCTCTGCCCAGCGTACCGGCTGCGTCAGCGTCATTGCGGTAAACTGCGGCAGTGAATGACAAAATTTAAGCAAAAATCCCCGCCCGGTACCTTCATAGCCCTGAACAGTGGTCAGCAGCAGCACACGGGGAAATACCGCCGTAAAACGGGTAAGCAGCGGCAGCGGGATCATTGCCGCTTCATCAATCACCAGCCAGCCGTATGTGCTGACATCCGCCGTTTCCGCCAGTGTCAGTAAATTATCCGGAGCGATAAATTCCGTTTGTTGTGGATCATGAAGATAGCGCTGTATCACTGTAACGGCGGCTTTCGCCGGGGCACACAATAAATGACGGCCCGGCGCTTCTGCCAGGAACAGACCGGCCACAGCGGATTTGCCCCGCCCTCTGGCAGCGGTCAGACAGAATATGCCGCGTTCCGCGCAGCGGAGTTGCGCCAGTATCTGCTGCTGTGCCGCTGTCGGTGTGCCGTCCGGCGGCAGCCATTCAGGTTGCGGCGGCAGCAGTGTCATGTCAAATGGCCGGTCTTCATACCGGCAGAGATGGGCAGGATTGTTGAGTGTACGGGCGACGTGACGCATAAAGTGCGGCGCGGGGATCATCTGACCACCGTCATTCCAGCGCAGACTGTCCTCATCCGGCCGGGTCTGCCACTGTGATTCCGGCGGCAGCAGCAGGATCAGCCAGCTGCCTGCCTGCAATGTGCCTGTCAGCATAGCCAGTGCTTCGCTGTGCAGCCCGCGCCGGGCATCAAACACGCCGTGACGGAACTCCTGCCCCAGCAACAGACGGGCTTTTTCCGCCGGTATGCCGCCGGGCTGCTGAGCGGAAATCACCGGCCAGTCGCCGGGAGCCGCGTCCCTGATTTCCCGCAGCCGCGATTCACACCAGTCGTCGCTGCCGCTCAGTACCCACAGACGGCGGATACCCTGTATGCGGAGCTGTTCTGTGCAGGCGTGAAACAGTGCGGGTAACATAGAAAACCGCTACATCTTACCGACAAGCAGGGACAGGATCCCCGCCGCAATCAGCGGCCCGACCGGTACGCCCCTGAACAGCGCGACACCGATAATCGTCCCCACCAGCAACCCGGCAACGGTGGACGGCTGGTTACTCATCAGGGTGACTCCGCGGCTGCCGAGCCAGGACACCAGAATACCAATCGCTATCGCCAGCAATGATTTCCAGTTCAGAAAAGAGCCTAAAACGTCATTGGCGCTGATTTTACCGCTGGCAATCGGTGCCATCACGCCCACGGTCAGAATGAGGATCCCCAGCTTCAGGCCATATTTTTCCACAAACGGGAAATAGCCGTTGAGCGGGGTGATGCGCACCGCCAGCAGAAAAAGAATGGCCAGGGTTACTGTCATATTATTACTGATAAGCCCGAGCCCGGCTAAGACCAGGAGGATAATCAGGGTCGGGTCAATATTACTCATATCAGATCCTGCGTGTCGGGGGGAATGAAAGGCGCCAATAGTATGCCGTTATACGATGATAATCAAACTCTGCCGGTTTTGCAGGGAAAACCGGCAGAAAGGCTTATTTCAGTGCAGAAAATGTGTCACATTGCGCAATATCACCGCTGTCAAAACCGCGTTTGAACCACTCATAACGCTGCGCGGATGTTCCGTGTGTGAAGCTGTCCGGGATAACCCGTCCCTGACTCTGTTTTTGCAGACGATCATCGCCGATAGCCTGCGCCGCATTCAGGGCATTTTCCAGATCACCGTTTTCGAGGATCCCGGCTTTTTCCATCTCATGACCCCAGATCCCGGCAAAACAGTCAGCCTGCAATTCCATTTTCACTGACAGGCGGTTTGCCTCTTTCTGACTGCTGCGCTGCTGGCGCTCACGCACCTGACGATCGATACCGAGCAGATGCTGAACATGGTGTCCCACTTCATGAGCGACCACATAGCCCTGCGCAAAATCCCCGCCCGCCCCTAATTTGGTGCGCATATCATCATAGAAAGAGAGGTCGATATAGACTTTCTGATCGGCCGGGCAATAAAACGGCCCCATCACCGCCTGTCCCGCACCACAACCCGTCGGGGTGGCGCCCCGGTACAGTACCAGTTTCGGCTCACGGTACTGCCGGTTCATCTGTGCGAATTTCTGTCCCCAGACCGCTTCGGTTTCCGCCAGCATCACGCCGGTGAATTCCGCCTGTTTCTGTTCCTGTGCACTGCTCTGTGCCGGACGCTGCTGTGAAGTGGTCTGTCCGATATTGACCGGGTCACCGGTGACCAGGCCGGTCAGGTCAATGCCGTAAAAACCGGCCACGACCACGATAACGACCACAACCAGTCCGGCTTTGCCGCGCGGCAGCGGAATACGCGGACCACCCGCCGATCCGCCCGGAATTCTGCTCCCCGCACTGCGGCGGTCTTCAATATTGTCGCTCTGGCGACGCCCTTGCCAACGCATAATGATTCTCTGCTTATCGGATAATAGTCGGATAACCACATAGTACAGAGAAAATGAAGTGAGGAAAAATGCTTCTTTCTTTCAGGGGAATGATAAATCAGCTTAACGCCGGTGACAGGCGGGTTTTGTTATCACCGGCAATACATTCAGCAGAGGAATGATTAATCCAGCTCCACACCCAGACGGCGTGCCACTTCCTCATAGGCTTCAATCAGGCCGCCCAGGCTCTGACGGAAGCGGTCTTTATCCATTTTATTCAGCGTTTCTTTATCCCACAGACGGCTGCCGTCCGGTGAGAACTCATCACCGAGCACGACCTGACCTTTATACAGACCGAATTCCAGCTTGAAATCCACCAGAATCAGACCGGCGTCATCAAACAGGCGGGATAACACGTCATTGGCGATATAACTCAGACGTTTCATTTCTGCGAGGTTTTCCCGGCTGACCCAGCCGAAGGTTTCGCAGTAGGATTCATTGATCATCGGGTCATGTTTGGCGTCATTTTTCAGGAACAGGTCGAAGATGGGCGGATTCAGTACCATCCCCTCTTCCACGCCCAGACGTTTCACCAGCGAACCGGCAGCACGGTTCCGGATCACACACTCCACCGGCACCATATCCAGTTTTTTCACCAGAATTTCGGTATCGGATAACAGACGTTCCATCTGAGTCGGGATACCGGCTGCTTCCAGTTTACCCATAATAAAGTGGTTGAATTTATTATTGACCATGCCCTTGCGGTCAAACTGCTCGATGCGCTCACCATCCAGTGCTGATGTATCATTACGAAATTCCAGAATCAGCAGATCAGGATTATCCGTGGTGTAGACCGTTTTGGCTTTTCCACGATACAGTTCAGCATGTTTTTGCATCTTGCACTCTCCAGACAGGATTAATAATAGGCGTATCGCCTGACGCGGAATATTCTCCCTCAGAATGACACAATAAGCAATCGTTTGCGTAAGAAAAGATACAGACCCTGAAAGCGACCGGTGTGCGGCACATCCCGCACACCTTATCAATACTCAGGTGCAGTCCCAGTTATAAACCACACGGGAGAAATCCGCTTTTTTCAGATCGTCCGGACGGATAAAGAAGTTACCGATACCGCAGTCACCCCACAGGATATCGACATCACCACTGCCGGAATCGAGCTGCAGTAACAAAACATACGGCTTCAGTTCGTCACGGTATTCTCGCGGATCGGTCTGGGTAAATGCCGGATAACCGCCGATATGGTGCCCTTCTCCCGGGAAATGCTCATCATACGGCTCAACCCATTCCTCATAGAAATCTTCGCCTTCGAACTCATCCTCAAAATCATATAGTTCATCACGGTTGAAAATGGTGCGGCCAAATGCGGTGTCTCCGGTGCTGATATACTGCACCGACGGCGTAAAACGGATGCGGTACTGTCCGGTTACCGGCGAGAAATAGTTTTCATCTTCGCGGGCCGCCTGCACAGCACTGAAATCCTGATGCAATTGTGCCGGGTCTTCCGTGATCTCAGGGAAATAAAGGACACGGAAATCCGTCTGTTCCTGCGGATTGTCAAAGTCAGCACCATACAAATCATCACCGCCGTGATAAATCTGCAAAATACCGTTACGCGGATAATCCGGCAGCGGCGGCATCTGTGCAAAGTTAATCTGGATAAGCAGACTGAGCGGAACACCTTCACTGTCCAGCGGATAGCTTTCGGTCAGCGGCAGATAAGGTTTCCCGCCGACATGGCTTTCCCGCAGCGATAAATCATCAGCCGGTGTCAGCGTCATCTCTGCCACCGGTTTTTCCGTGGCACGGATGGCGTCAGCATAAGGCGCCAGAGCCGGAGGTAAACGGTTAAAATCAGCCATAGGGATACTTCACTCCGTTAGTATATTATTCAGCCCGTTTACACCATAATGAGGGTAACTTCCGTCTGAAAAAAAATGATTAATCATCCTATAATGATTCAGGTTATAAATGAATATAGTAAAGGTTATTGTGAATGAGTGATGTAATTGCAGTCATATCGCCTGCCGTACCGGCCCGGCGGGAACAGATGGCCACCCGTGCCCTCTTTTTTGTTGCCGGTTTTGCCTCTGCGGCCTGGGCGGCGCTGGTGCCGTTTGCCAAACTGAACACCGGCGTGAATGACGGCGTTCTCGGGTTATTGCTGCTCTGCCTCGGTGGCGGTGCGCTGGTGGCTATGCCGCTGACCGGTGTACTGACCACCCGTTTCGGCTGCCGCCCGGTGATGACCGTTTCCGTTATCCTGCTCAGTATTACCCTGCCGCTGCTGGCGGTCATTGATCACACCGGATTACTGGCTCTGACTCTGATCATCTTCGGTATGGGGATCGGGATCACCGACTGTGCCATGAATATTCAGGCCATTATTGTTGAAAAAGCCGCACCAAAACCGATGATGTCCGGCTTTCACGGATTCTACAGTGTCGGCGGCATTGCCGGTGCGGGAGCCATGAGCGGCTTTATGCTGGCGGGAATGGGCGTATTACAGGCCGCCGCTGCCGTGACGGCGATTTGTCTTCTGCTGCTGGCTCTCAGTTATAAAGGCTTGCTGGATTACGCCTGGCCGTCAGAAGGCCCGGCATTTGCTGTGCCTCGCGGTGCGGTATTACTGATAGGGGTTATCTGCTTTGCCACCTTTCTGGCCGAAGGCAGTGTGCTGGA
The DNA here is from genome assembly GCF_000633515.1 of Morganella morganii H1r. Taxonomy (GTDB): domain Bacteria; phylum Pseudomonadota; class Gammaproteobacteria; order Enterobacterales; family Enterobacteriaceae; genus Morganella; species Morganella morganii_B. The sequence continues at coordinate 8,239 of NZ_AYMP01000044.1, forward strand.
CTGGAGTGCGGTTTTCCTGACAGAGTATCGTCATGTGCCGGAAAGCATGGGCGGACTGGGCTTTGCCTGCTTCGCGGTGCTGATGTCCCTCGGGCGGCTGACCGGCGACAAAATTGTTGCCGTACTCGGACGGCCACAGGTGGTACTGTGGGGCGCTCTGCTGGCTGCCGGTGGTCTTTTGCTGAGTGTGCTGAGTGACAACTGGCTGTTGGCACTTACCGGTTACGGGCTGATCGGCCTGGGGTGTGCCAACGTGGTACCGGTGATGTTTTCCGCTATCGGCCGCCAGACCAGTATGCCGCAGGCCGTTGCCGTTCCGGCGGTAACCACTCTGGGTTATCTCGGTATTCTGGCAGGACCGGCGTCTGTCGGGCTGATTGCTTACCGCTTCACCCTGCCCGCCGCACTGCTGGCTGTGGTGGCGCTGTTATTGCTGGTCGCATTGCTGTCGCGCAAAGTCAGGATGTAACGGATAGCAAAACACCGGTCGTCAGACCGGTGTTGCTGTGTTCTCCGCAGCGTCTTTCAGAATCGCTTTCAGGCGCGGATAACGGCGTGCCAGCCGCCAGCGCAGCCGCAAATCTTTGGCGTTATCCCAAATCAGTGACCAGATCCCGCGATCAAACAGTTCGCGCACAATCTCCTGCTTCACCTCCGGCGATTCTATATCACAGATGGTGTGCAGGATCCCCAGCCCTTCTTTGGAAATCTGCCAGTAACAGGCCGGGATCTGCTTCACAATATCTGCATGACGCTGATTGATATCGTTCAGCATTTCCAGAATTTTCATGTAATTGTGAATTGTCCGTACCCGGATTTTATCATCCGGCGGTGTATGCGATACCGATTCGGAATGGATCAGATAATCGTAATAGCGTTCATCAATATATTCCACCCGTTCAGCGGTCAGCAGCAGTTCAGTTGTCCACGGAATGTCCTGATGGTGCAGGCCCGGCTCAAAGTAATAGCCGTGCTCACGCAGAAAATCAGTGCGGTACAGGTTCAGCCAGGTGACATGCAAAAATTTCCGGGAGTTAAGTGCCCGTTTCAGCCAGTCCGGTCCGGAAATAACGCCGGTGGAACGCAGACGATCCGGCGGGAAAATCGGTTGCGGTTCACGTCCGTCTTCATAAATATAGGAACCGTTGCAGGTTACCACATCCAGCTTTCCGGCAAGGGCAATGTCCAGCAGACGACCGTACATCTGCGGGTGAATAACATCATCAATGTCCGGAAAAGTGACGTACTTTCCTTTTGCGGCGGCAAAACCGGTATTCCGTGCCACAGAAACGCCCTGATTTTCCTGCTCCAGGACAGTGACTGAGGGAAATTTATCCTGCCATTCGCGCAGTACAGCATCCGTATTATCTTTGGAGCCGTCATTAACCAGGATCAGCTCGCAGGAAGGAAGTGTTTGTTTCAGCAGGCAGTCAAAAAACTGAGGAAGAAATTTTTCCCCGTTATAGACCGCAACAACAATGCTCAGTAAAGGTTGTGAAGAGTCTGAAAATACGTTCATGGCAGCCCGGTCAGTTACAAGTAGCCTGATATTCAGCAGACTGTGCGGCTGAATACGGCAATAAAATAGTTATAATTTTTAAATATAACCGGACAGTCTGATATAAACGTGGCTGATAATGCGGAATGACAGGCAGAGAATAATAATTTATCTTATAAATTATCAGTTTATGTATCAATTCATTACAGAATAAAAAAATACCGGCCATTAACAATGACCGGTATCAGTAATTATATCTGCACACTTATATGTCGTGTAAATATATTATTTTACAGATGATTTGCTGAATGCCGCTTCCAGTGCTTTCACCATTTCATCGTTTTCTTTCTGTGTCAGCGGTTTCCCTTTGGCACTGATAAACTGCAGGCTGCTGCGGTTATCGAGATCACCGACCTGTAAGGTGTAATCACCTTCGGCCACTGACGGATCATCCATACCCAGGCTGCTCCACTCTGCAGAACTCAGCCCTTTGTATGTCACTTCAATGTTCCCGGTGGAACGGGTACGGTCACCCACTTTCATGCCGACACTTTCCAGCACAACAGGCAGACGGGACCAGACCACATCAAACGGCGCACGGACAATAATCTGTGGCAGACCGGTCTTATCACTGCCGCTCTGAACATCCGGCGCGGTATACTGTGACGCATTGGTTTCCTGACGCGCGGCATTACGCATACGGTCAAGGCCGTCCACCAGCTCATTAAGTGTCAGGTTGTTATAACGGGTGATTTCCGTTTTGTCTGTCACCGGGTTTTCACCCTGCTTCAGACCCTCGCTGGTCACGATAACCGCCACCTGTGAACCGGCCGGTTCGATTTTGATGCGCTGGCGCGACTGTAACGGCAGATCTTCATCCGCACGCTGCCAGACAATCCAGTCAGTGACAATCACGCCACCGGCTTCATCACGCTGGCTGACCGGCACTGAGCGATCGGCCAGAACGCGGTTGATCTGTGCCCACAGCGTTCTGTTTTCCGCTGAATTCTCCAGCAGAAGACGGCTTGCGTCCCCTGCTGTTTCAGTACGGGAACCTGCTAACAGGCTGACAGTCTGTACCGGCGGACGGATGTCCAGCGCCAGACCGGTCGCACCATCCTGCTTAACCTGAGGAATATCATACTGACCGCTCTGCAACGGCAGGATCATCCCCTGAGGAACATTCAGCGCCTGTAACTGCGGCGCATCCAGGTACGAAGTATCGCCGCTGACCTGACGCTTGTAGTGCTGATCGCCGGAGCAGGCTGCCAGTAATAAAACCACGGAAAGACCAGCGAGCTTCGTAACCTTTGATTTTTGCAGTAGTGTTGCCATTCAGATTCCCTAAAATATTATCGTATGCCCGCCGTCTTCATGGCACGGCCGACCGTATTCTGCCCCGCTTCCGTGAGCGGTAACAGCGGCAGACGCAGTGTCTGCTCTGCGATCAGACCGAGCTGATGACAGGCCCATTTTACCGGTGACGGGCTTGGCTCACAGAATAATGTGTGATGCAGGTCCATCAGTTGATTATTAATCACACGCGCACGATCAAAATCCCCGCGCAGGGCAAGATCAAACATCTGTGCCATTTCTGCCGCAGCCACGTTGGCTGTCACAGAAATCACACCTTTGCCGCCCAGGAGGGTGAAATCCAGTGCTGACGCGTCATCACCGCTGAGCAGAATGAAGTTTTCATCATTCACCAGGGTTTTGATTTCATTCACACGGCTTAAGTTCCCGGTCGCTTCTTTAATTGCGACAATATTGTCCAGTTTTGCCAGCCGGGCAACAGTTGCAGGTAACATATCACAGCCGGTGCGCGTTGGCACATTATACAGAATTTGCGGTAATGCGGTATTCTCTGAAATCACTTTAAAGTGCTGATACAGACCTTCCTGTGACGGACGGTTGTAATACGGGGTGACGGTCAGACATGCCGCCACACCGCTGTTTTCAAATTGTTCCGTAAACCAGACGGCTTCGTTGGTTGCGTTCGCGCCGGTACCGGCAATCACCGGAATACGGCCTTCCGCGAACGCCAGTGTCGCCAGCACCACATCAACATGTTCCTGATGTGACAGGGTGGCGGACTCCCCGGTGGTTCCGACAGCCACAATGGCGGACGTACCTGCCGCGACATGGTAATCCACTAATTTCCGGAGCCCCGCCTTATCAACACGACCCTGTGTGTCCAGTGGTGTAACCATCGCAACAATACTGCCTTTTAAAACATCATTTATGTGTGACATGGACGAAACCCTCATAATCGGATAAATATAGGACAACATTTTAATGGTACTTGTTCGGAGCGCAGAAAAAAACACCCTAACTGTACGTTTTTAATGAATTTTGTTAATACCCGGCGGCGCACCTTAAAAAGAAGTAATAATGCCCGCTTTTTTCACCGGTAAAACGGCGGAACACATGATAACGTGTCTGTATCCGGCAGGTTTGATATGCCGCAATCATTTGATTATTACCGCAGAGTACACAACAGGTTATTGCTATCGGCCTTATCTTTCTTTATGTTTAACAGATTCACGGTGTCATGAAGAGGAATGTGGGTTTGCCGCAACGCGATCAGCAATATCTGGTTATCACTGCACTGGGACGGGATCGCGCAGGGATTGTGAATGCGATTACCCGTCATGCCGGCGAGTGTGACTGTAATATCGAAGACAGCCGCCTGGCGATTTTCGGTGAGGAGTTCACGTTTATTATGATGCTGTCAGGCAGCTGGAATGCTATCGCCATGCTGGAGGCGACTCTGCCGGTACTGGCAGCGGAGCTTGACCTGCTGACGGTCATGAAACGGACACAGCGCGGGCATCAGCCTGCGGCCACCACCGGTGTCAGTGCACAGGTCACCGTACCTGATGCCGCCGGGCTGGTGGAACGCTTTACTAATCTGTTTATGAGACTGGATTACACCCTGGCTGAACTGGTGTCCAAAACCCGGCCGGAGGAGGAAACAGACGCCGTACTGCTGGAGATTCAGATCACCGCGCATCACCCGACAGGGGAAAACAACGCGGTGCTGCAGCAGCAGTTTTACCGCCTTTGTGCTGAGTTACAGGCCGAAGGCACTATTACCCTGATGAATCATTAATGTTTGTGTTTATTATTACGTTTACGGAGAGTGTGTAATGAGCCCATTGAACGCCGGTGATAAGGCGCCCCTGTTCAGCCTTCCCGACCAGGATGGTGAATCAATCAGCCTGGCCGATTATGCCGGTCAGCGTGTGCTGGTATATTTTTATCCCAAAGCCATGACGCCGGGCTGTACTGTCCAGGCATGCGGTCTGCGCGACAATATGGATGAACTGAAACAGTTCAATGTTGAAGTGCTGGGGATCAGTACAGACAAACCCGAAAAACTGTCCCGTTTCGCGGAAAAAGAGTTGCTGAATTTCACTCTGCTGTCAGATGAAGACCACGCGGTTGCGCAGGCATTTGGTGTCTGGGGTGAAAAACAGTTTATGGGGAAAACCTATGACGGTATTCACCGCATCAGCTTCTTAATCGGTGCTGACGGTAAAATCGAGCATGTTTTTGATAAATTCAAAACCAGCGACCACGACCAGGTTGTGCTTGAATACCTCAAAGCTCACAGCTGATTAATCAGTCTGCCCCGCTATAAACACCATCTTACCCATGGTGTTTTTTTATGGCTGTTATCTGATATAAAAACACCGGCATCATCATACCGGTGTTTTTTTATCGTGTCAGATTACGCCTGCCCGGACATATTGTTATCCGGTACGGTTTTGTCCGGTATGGTTTTGTCCGGTATTGTGTCGTCCGGCGCTTTCTCTTCCGGCCAGGAGTGGATCACGGCTTTAATCAGCGTTGCCAGCGGGATAGCAAAAAACACGCCCCAGAATCCCCACAATCCGCCGAAAATAATAATCGACAGAATAATCACCAGCGGATGCAGATTCACCGCCTCAGAAAAGAGGATCGGTACCAGGATATTGCTGTCCAGCCCCTGCACCACCAGATAGGCGATAAACATCGTCCAGAAATCCGAATCCAGTCCCCACTGGAACAGCCCGACCAGAACCACCGGCACCGTCACAATCACGGCCCCCACATACGGGATAAGGACCGACAATCCGACCAGCACACCCAGCAGCAGAGCATAATTCAGGCCGACCACCGCGAAAACGATATACGTACAGACACCAACAATAATCATCTCGGTGACTTTGCCGCGGATATAGTTAGAAATCTGCTGATTCATCTCCACCCACACTTTCCCGGCCAGTGAGCGGTTACGCGGCAGAATACGCTGAAAACCGCGCAGCAGCTGTTCTTTATCTTTCAGTAAAAAGAACACCATCAGCGGCACCAGAATCAGATAAATCGTCAGCGCCAGTAATCCCACCAGTGATGCCAGCGACATTTTCACCACCGAATCCCCGACCGAGAGCAGCTTGCTGCGGGCATTATCGAGGATCATATCCATCAGCCCGACATCCATCAGTGCCGGGAAACGGTTCGGCAGTTCGCGGGCGAACTCATTGAAACGGCTGAACATATTCGGCATATCCAGCAGCAGGTTGCGCCCCTGTCCCCAAACCGTCGGCGCGAGGATAAAGATCACCAGTACACTGACCCCGATAAACAGCGTCAGGATCAGCATAATCGCCAGCTTACGCGAACAGCCGCGCTTTTCCATCTGATGAATCGGCCACTCCAGCAGATACGCCAGCACAATCGCCACCAGCAGCGGCGCTAAGATACCGCTGAAAAAATAAATAATTCCGAAACCCGCCAGTAAAATAACGGTCAAAGCAACTGCCTGCGGATCGGCAAAACGTCGCCGGTACCACTGAATAATTAAATCTAACATGACCTGCTCCCGGGATTAACGGCAAAATATGACAAATCCTGCCCACCGGGCAGACTGTGTGAGGATTTTACTTGAGTGTTTGCTATGATACACGAATTATTACCAGTGATAATCAACGGGGAAAGCGTCATCCTATGAATACGTTTCTGAAAAAACCGTTAGCCGTCTTACTGAGCCTTGCTCTGACCTTCCCGGTGCTGCCTGCCGCACAGGCTGCCGTTGAGGATGCGTTACCGGAAATCGGCACCACCGCCGGTGGTACACTCAGTATCGGACAGGAAAACCTGATGGGTGATTTTTATCTGCGGATGATCCGCAGCAGCTCCCCGATGGTCTATGATCCTGTTTTACTGCAATATATCAATAATCTCGGCCAGCGCCTGGTCTCAAACGCTGACTCGGTCAAAACCCCGTTTAATTTTTTCCTGATTGCCAACCCGAATATTAACGCCTTTGCCTTCTTCGGCGGCAATGTGGTGCTGCACACCTCTCTGTTCCGCTACAGTCTGACAGAAAGTGAGCTCGCTTCTGTCATGGCGCACGAAATCGCTCACGTCACCCAGCGCCACCTCGCGCGGATGATGGAAGATCAGCAGAACAAAGCGCCGCTGGCCTGGGCTGCAACACTCGGTTCTATCCTGCTGCTGATGACCGGCACGCCGGTCGGTGCCGCCGCCATGACCTCGACCATGGCCGGGATCCAGCAGAACATGATCAGCTTTACACAATCCAACGAGCAGGAAGCGGACCGCATCGGCATGGGCACACTGAGCCGCGCCGGGTTTGACCCGCAGGGTATGCCGGACTTTATGACCATCATGGTGGATATGTCCCGTTACAGCTCCAAACCGCCGGAAATGCTGCTGACCCACCCCCTGCCGGACAGCCGTCTGGCGGATGCGCGTAACCGCGCCAGTCAGATGCCGCGTAAAAACCCGCCGCAATCCTTTGATTTCCTGCTGGCGCGCGCGCGGGCAATGGCAATGTACGGCGGACAGCCGCTGCGCAATGCAACTGACCAGATGATTGAAAACTACAGCAAAGGCAACAATAAGGAGCAGATGGCGGCAGATTATGCCCGTGCCATTCTGCTCTACCGCGATAACAAATATGAACCGGCCTCACAAATTCTGACGAAATTGCTGGCTGCCGATCCGGACAATGTCTGGTTTATCGATGTGATGACTGATGTGGATATCGGCCTGAACAGAACCTCTCAGGCGGTAACCCGGCTGGAAAATGCCCTGAAACGGGAACCGGGGAATTCGGTGTATCAGATAAACCTCGGCAACGCCTATATTCAGAATAAACAGTATGATAAAGCAACGAAGATCCTGCGTAATTATACCTTTGATCATCCGGCTGACCCGAGTGGCTGGGATCTGCTGGCAGAAGCAGGCGGAAAAGCCGGCCGCCGCACGGATGAACTGGCCGCCCGGGCGGAATATCAGAACTTAATGGGTAACTTTGACGGTGCTATCCGCAGCCTGACCGAAGCCGCCCGGCAGGCGAAACCCGGCAGTTATGATCAGGCCCGTTATGATGCGCGGATAGACCAGATCCGCCAGTTACAGCTGCAATTCAAACAATTTAAATAATGAGGAAAACCATGACTGACACGGTCACCATCTGGCACAATCCGCGCTGCTCCAAGAGCCGTGAAACCCTGGCACTGCTGGAAGAACACTGCGTGTCTCCGGCAGTAATGCTCTATCTGGACACCCCGCCGTCAGTAGCGGAAATCAAAACCGTACTCCGCGAACTGAAATTTGACGATGCCCGCAAACTGATGCGCACCAAAGAAGCGCTTTACAGTGAGCTGGGGCTCGCGGCGGTCACTGATCAGGAAACACTGATTCAGGCAATGCATGATAACCCGAAACTGATTGAGCGCCCTGTTGTCATTAAAGGCAAACAAGCCCGTCTCGGCCGTCCGCCGGAGCAGGTACTGGAGATTATCTGAGCCTGATCATCTGTCCCCGGTGACCGCCGGGGACAGAGCTCAGAATTGCCTTCCCTTACAGCGGGAAAACGCCTCGATAACGGCATAGCCCAACTCGTCATCTGAAGCCGATACCGGAATAATGACATAATCAGTTTCTGATATACCATCACCGCTCCAGGATTCAAGCTTAACGTGATTTAGAGGTCTTATTGTAATAAGATCGTCAAGTTGTACTATACTGCATTTATTCATTTGTTTAAAAACTGATTTTTTATTTTTGTATCCACGTAATTTGATGATATTTTTTATCCATCCTTCATATCTTTCTTTTACTTTTTTATAGTCAAAGAAATCATAATTTCCCGGATCTACTATCCGGCTTTGTTTTAGGCTTTTCTTTAAACATGAACCGAGCATTTCCGGCGTTACATCTTTTGATAACAGACAAGACTCAAATAAATTATCCACAATTAAAATACCATGCCCGGACATGGTATCAACGTGATAAAAATCGCCATTAAAACCTATTTTGGCATTTAACCCCTGTTCAGTACTTTGGTCCATCTTTATTCACCTTTTATAATGGTTATTTTAATCTCTATATTCTTATCATTCGCATTCTTTACTGAGCTATTAATTGAATTCCATTGCTCTGACGTAGTTTTCTCTGGGAGGCCAATGTATAATATTTTTTTATTTATCATATTAGGTTTTAAAGATACCCCTCCCTTATCGTCTTCGGAGAACTGAGTCATCTTATTAACATAGCTATTAATGGTATATTTTATGGCATCAGGTTTATTTAGTCTACTATCTGTTTGAGTGTTAATAGTTTTTACGCTAATCGCTATTTTATCTTTACTGTCATAATAATCAAAGGTTTTGAATCCATCCGGAAGTTTTGAGCCTGCCGGTAATTGTGTACCGATATAATGCTCAAACGGCATACCCTGCTGGTTGACAGAGGAACCTGACTGATACCATTTCATCGGGATTTTATTGCCCTTTTTATCGGTGGTATAGATTTGATTTAAATCTGCATAACTGACTTTTCTGATGTGTTTATGCATTCTGGCAGGATTACCTCTCCTGCCATTCACAGATGACATCAGGATACTGTCGATAATAATTTCGGCAGTTGCTTTTTCCAGACCGGTAAAATCTGCTATATATTCCGCATATTGATTACGGACAAAATCATCAATATCATCATGTCGTTCAGTTTCACTGTAAGTAAAAAGCAGTACTTTTTCAGATGCAACTGACCAGGGATAATAACGAATGCCGTCATCCGCTTTTGTCACCCAGTAATTTGTCAGTAAATTATCTTCAAGATACGTCTCCGGATATTTTGTCATTAACGCATCAAAACGTAATTTATCCGGTGAATTTACAGATTCCTGTACAGTACAGTTGATCAGACGGCAACCTGCTGCAAGCAGGCGCTCTTTTTTAAAATTATCACCGTCAGCCAGTTCATCTATCGCCTTTAATTCCTGCAAATGAAACTGACGGTTATAACGTTCAACGATCTCAGCAGCATCCGCCGCAGTGGTCAGCCCGTTGATATGGCCTGTTGCAATCAATCCGGCAACAGCACCTGTCATCCGGGCCAGCTGTGCCTGTTGTTCGTGTTCCTGCACTGTCTGATCTAAAGAATCGCCTAATATAATACCGGCTGCCGACGCCGCCAGCGCTCCTGTAACCGCTCCCCTGACACTCCGGTTGGTCAGCTCGGCTCTGACAGCGGCAACCGCAGCATGCGTAATTGCTTTGCCCGGCTCCGTTAATATTTCACCGTGGTCACCAATTAATTTTGCGCCCTCAGCACTAAACTGATTTCCCGTGTTACTGAGAAGCGCAGTAATAAAGTTCTCCCTGAAGCTTGTTTCTGATACTGCCGAGCCCACCGCCGAGCTGATTACGGACTGTGCGGAAACACGTTGTGCAACCTTGTGCCAGTCTCCGTCACTCAGTAACGGGATCCGCGATTGTGCCGGATTTCCGTTCTGCCAGCCCATCGATTTATCCAGACCATTGAACGCCCCTCCGACAACCATCTGACCAATAACAGATTTAATACTTTCACTACGTCCCAGTGACTTAAATGTTTCAGATAAATCGCCTTTATTCTCTGCCAGTGCAACCGCAGCCTGTGTTGTCAGTGCTATCATTCCGGAATGCGCGGCTCCGGAAATAACAGCGGCAGCCGTTCCTGTGGCTGCGGAAGATGCGGTACTCCCCGCCCATACGGCCAGCCCGGAGCCCGATGTCGCAGCGGTGACGGCGACAGCCAGAACAGCCGATGCAACCGGATTAAGGTGCTGCTCTTTATAGTCCCAGCGCTGATAGGCATCAGCGACCCGGTTCCACTGAACATCATCACGGGTTATCAGTTCTTTCAGCCAACCGGTTCCGGTATGGCTGCTCAGCATCATTGCGGATTCTTTAAATTCAGGAATGCTGAATGTTTTACTATCTGCGGTTATGCCTTTTGCTGCATCAACAGATAAATTTCCGCCGTAATAAATCTGCGGCAACCGCCAGCGGCTAAGCGAGTGACCCTGATCCCGGCGGGTAATGTAGAAACCCTTTGAATGGCTGATGGTTTGCTCATAAAGTGAGTCGTTAATGGCTTTAAAATTAATTTTTCCTGAGATACTTTTCAGCCTGGCATTTTTAGCTGCTGAAATTTTTGCAGCTTCAAGTGTGATATCATCCAGGGCGATTAAATTAATATCTTCTTTCGATGTAAATTCTGTCGTTTTATTTTTTACTTCATGTTTTACCTTTGTAACCTCTTTTTTTGTTATACAGAATGTCCAACGATTACATTTCTTTCTCTTATCTTCATAATGACTCGTTTCTTCCATTGCCTGTGCATATAAATATCCGCCCTTTGCCGAGATATCCATTACTCCATCTGAGATAAGTTCAGCACCCTGAAATAAAATACCGCCTTCAGATAATAGTGTTAATTTATTCTTGCTTTTTACCAGTGTGCTGACATGGCGATATGTATCTTCCAGATAATCACGTTTTTTCTGACGATAGTGTATTTTTTCAGATCCCAACTGAATATTTCCACTGCTATGAATATATATATCATCATCAGAGGAGAGTATTGCTGCATGCAGATTAACATCACCTTCCGCCACTAATGTGATATTTTTCTTTGCTGTAAGATAAGAACTTACATAGCGATTATCAATGTAATCATCATAAGAATACCTTATTGCTGAATAGGGAATTCCTGTCAGGTTAAATCCCCCGCCAGAAAACAACAATAAAGATTCATCGGCATGCAGGCCTGCATTCAATAAATTCACATCTCCGGCAGAGTTAATAATAAAGTATCTTTCTGAATGAATGCGTATTTTAGGCCTTAAATATCTTGCATAGATATCACTGCGGCCTTCCCATTTTTTATCAAAGGTAATATCTACATTTCCTCCGGAATAAAGACCTATATTATTTTTGCTGCTGATATCTGTACCGTTAATAGCAATATCACTTCCGGCATTCAGGGTTATATAATCTGAAAGCGCCCATTCCTGAAATTTATCTGACAGTGATTTTATTTCATAATCCGTCCTTTTTGTCGATATTCCTGATATCGCTTTCTGGTCAAAATCAATCAGTATATTTTTACGGGAAGATAAATCCACATGACTATTTAACGTAAATGCTATATTTCTGAATGTAATATCCCCTCCTGCATCTGCATAAATACCACCAGGTGCATGTAACAGAGGCAGAGCAGAAATGTTAGATGTAAATACAGGTCGGATTCCTGTTGAGTATATTATATCGCCTTTCTTTGCAATAAGAGACAGTTCACCGGACTTTATATTTGTATTTTCAAGTTCAATACTATCTGCTGTTAATGATAATGACTTACCCGCGACCAATGTACTTTCACGTGAATATATTTTCTCTTTAGCCTTAACATTTAAGTTATTAATTGCACCTATTTTTGACTTCAAATCTATTGATGAAGAGTTTAACAATATGTTTTCTGCAGCCAAATGATGACTAAAACTATCTCTGACAATCTCATTTACCGGATAGTGTTTTTCAGGGATCTTACTCTCTATATTAATTTTATTGCTATAATCTATAATCAGATTTTCTGAACTTACAGATGGACTGTCAGCCGCACCATGGCTAATCCATGTATAAAATTGCTCCTTTTTCTGAAAGGGAATTTTAATATCATTAACCATTACCCCGGGAGGAATGGTATCCGGCTCAACAGAAAAACGCAGCCATTCACTGTTAATATCTTCCGGCTCATATCTTTCCCATAGTTTTAAAATACCCAGATCATGATTTTTAATATTGATATTCTTGCCGGTTAAAACTATATTTTCTCCGGCAGATAAAAATGAATCATTATTGTCAAAATGATTCGCATTTATATATAAATTTTTACCGGAATCTATATACGCAGGATGATAATCACTCTTATATCTCACTGCATATTTTTCAACATTAACACTGTCATTAGTTAAGAAATCTATTTCTTCAAACCATTTTTCATATTTAAAGTTTTTTAATTCCGGATATGTAATCAGCAATCCATCTCGCCGCCACATCGGTAAATAACGTAACTGATTCCCGACGCTACGCACTTCGGTAGATTCAGCCGGAATTTTAAAAAACTCAACAGGCTCAGAGTTACTGACGTTAGTTAATGTCTTCGCTTTTATAATTAAATTACCACGTTCAGACTTTAGTAAAGCTGATTTATTAACAACACTCCTGCTAAAATCACCTTCCGGATTTTTTTGTATCCATAAATTTTCCTCTGCCTGTATAATTGCTTCGTGGCCCTGATTATTAACAACATCAGAAAAAACACGTAAATTACCTTTTGATATAACCTCTCCGGCATTTAAAATATCATTTGATATAAGAGTAGTATCACGACCGAAAGCAACCTTTACTTTATCTTTTATAATAACATTGTCGGCTATTACTCTTATTCTTTCTTTTGACGTTATATCTCCTGATAATAATACCGATTTTTTTGCTGTTACACTTATACCATTATTAACAGACTCAATATTATTTAGTTGTACATTTCCATCACTGCTTGTATTAATAATGTGGATTTTTTCAGCCGAAATTCCACCACCCTCAGTCATATTTACTGATGATGATTGATTTACCATAAAACCGGATATAGATTCCTGAATGCCATCCTGGTAATTAATTTTATTTGCACCATTTATAATAACAAGATTTTTTGCATTTATCTTTCCATTTATTTTCGTATCAGCGCTGATAAGATTAGTGTTTTTTTGTGCATATGTATCCATCCCTTTTTTATTTATCGTGATTGTTCCATTTCTTACATTGAGAGATGAAAATTTATTTTTAGGATTAAAATTCACATTCCCCGTGGCAAGTGTAATATCTGGCGCGTTAATAAAATTACAACTATCACAGGTAATGCCATTAGGATTAGCAATAATAATTGAAGCTGGATTACCGGAAATCTCCATAATCCCCGATAAGTCAGAAGTAGCCCCACTGATTACCTCATTAATAATTAAACTGGCACTACTCCCCCGTAAATTTATATTTTTCTCTATTTTACCTACCAGATAAGATTGACTGTCTTCTGTTCCGTTATTTAATACCACGCCGATTTCAGAAACATTAAATTTACTGTATTGATTATGTGATAATCCATTTCCATCTGGCGTTGAAATATTAATAATAGTTACATCTCCTTTGACATTTACCTTTAAACGGTTATCAGACTGAATTATTTCCGATGCATATAGATCACAGTAAAAAACAGAAAATAATATAATGAATAATTTTTTTACCTGGCTGGCAAAGCACATAACACCTCCGGCGTGTTAATTGAGAAACACAGTAATACACTCCCCGGAAGATATCCTATGAACAATCGTTGCTGATACTCATGATGACCTTATCAATAATGATTTATTCATTTTTAAAATAACAATCCTGTATATGGTTATATTTATTAATAATTAAATTTTATTTTATGCTCATGTTCTTTTTATGAAATCGTCATTTATTTCAAGTGGTAAAGTTCGTTTGGTTATTTACACTTAACATAATGATTAAAGGAATAAATCATGAAAAAGACATTAGCTGCATTATCATTAATTTCTGCTGCATTATTTTCCGTACACGCTGTTGCCGGGCCGGGAAACACTGAATACACCTACCGTAATGGCGATAAAATCCGGGTGACCAGCCCGGAAGTCCAAACCAAACTGTTTAAAGATGAAACAGGGAAACCGGTTCTGATCATTAATTCACCTGATGGTCGCGGGATCTCTCACAATATCTTCTCAGACTATAATGTCGGTAAAAAAGGATTGGTTATTCATAATAAAGAAAATGCCAAGACCATTATTAATGAAGTGATCGGTGACAATAAAACCCGTCTGCGCGGCAATACCCTGGTTGCAGGCGGTAAAGCCAGTCTGCTGATTGTTAACCCGAATGGTGTGGTCTGTCAGAGCTGTACGTCAACCAATACATCTCTCTATTCTCACCGCAAAACACTGCCGGTGATTATCAATACCGCACAGAATAACGATGTGGTTTTTGATGCCCGAGAACAAATGGGTAAATCAAACCGTCTGACGGATATCCGCCATAATATTTCTGTAAATTCACCACGCTGACCCCTGTAATACCGCCGTTTTTACGGCGGTATTACTTTTATCAGAAACTTTCCCCATCCCTGACTGTCATACCTGTAACAACACAGCCCTGTGACCACACCGTATTAACTTAAGAAAACTCTTATTGCGGTGATCACAGAATAACGTATTGATAATGCAGATAACTGACTGTGTATCATCAGGGAAAAAAATGACCATTTATGATCTAAAACCGAAGTTTCAGAATGTGCTGCGTCCCGTGGTAGTCCGCCTGTTTAATGCCGGGATCACGGCCAACCAGGTCACCCTGGCGGCAATGTTCCTTTCCCTGCTCACCGGTTTCATCCTGATCCTGTTTCCTGATCCGCGCCTGTTTCTGCTGCTGCCGCCGGTACTGTTTATCCGGATGGCGCTGAATGCCATTGACGGCATGCTGGCGCGTGAATATGACCAGAAAAGCCGCTTCGGCGCGATCCTCAATGAACTGGGCGATGTGGTATCCGATACCTTTCTTTATTTCCCGTTTGTCCTGCTGTTTCCGGGAGCCGCCACCTGGATACTGCTGATCCTGTTTCTCTCGGTACTGACTGAATTTATTGGTGTACTGGCACAAACTATCGGGGCATCACGCCGCTATGACGGCCCTGCCGGAAAAAGTGACCGCGCCTTTTTGTTCGGCGCACTGGGTCTGTGGGCGGCGGTTTTTCCTGCATCCCTTGACTCCGTCCTGTTTCCGGTGCTGTTTGCGGTCTTTACCGCCCTGCTGTTTCTGACCTGCTATCACCGTATCCGGCGTGCGTTGCAGGAATCTGCGCAACAAAGCGCATCTCAAAAGGACTGATTATGAGTGTATCTTCTGATTATCCGACTCAGCGTGAATGCATTGAATCTCACTTTACCACCAGTGACCAGCAGCAGCTGTTTTTCCGCCACTGGCCTTCCGCAACGGCGGAAAAGAAAGCTATTGTGCTGTTTCACCGGGGACATGAGCATTCCGGACGGGTGGCGCATCTGGCGGATGAGCTGGCGCTGCCTGATTTCGCTGTATTTGCCTGGGATGCCCGGGGTCACGGCCGTAATGACGGGCCAAGAGGCTACAGTCCGTCGATGGGTACATCCATCAGTGACATCAATGAATTTATTAATTTCATTTCATCCGAATATGAAATTCCGGCCGAAAACATGGTCGTACTCGGACAAAGTGTCGGTGCTGTCATCCTGACCGGCTGGGTACATGATTTCGCACCGAAAATCCGGGGTCTGGTACTGGCCTCACCGGCCTTTAAAGTCAAACTCTATGTCCCGTTTGCCCGCAGCGGACTGGCCCTGATGCAGAAAATACGCGGGCTGTTTTATGTTAATTCCTACGTTAAAGCCAAATTTCTGACCCATGACCCGGTGCGTATCGCCTCATTTGAGCGGGATCCGCTGATCACACGCCCGATTGCCGTCAATATCCTGCTGGAACTCTACAAAACCGCCGACCGCCTGGTGGCGGATGCTGCCGCCATTACGGTGCCGACTCAGCTGTTTATCTCCGGCAGCGACCATGTGGTACACCGGAAGCCGCAGAATCAGTTCTATGCGCGGCTTAACACGCCGTATAAAGAAAAACATATTCTGCCGGGATTCTACCACGATACGCTGGGTGAAAAAGATCGTCATATTCCGCTGGCGGAAATCCGCCGCTTTGTCACCACCCTGTTTGAACAGCCGCGCTATCAGCACGACTACCGGTTTGAGGATGTGTGCAGCGCCGGTGCCGATGCTTATCGTGAATTGCAGGCTCCGCTGCCTGACTACTGCCCGAAAAATATCGGCTACAAACTGCTCAGCAAAGCGATGTCCACTCTCGGCAAAGCCTCGGAAGGCGTCAGTATCGGCTATGACAAAGGCTTTGATTCCGGCTCCACACTCGATTATGTCTACCGCAATCAGGCTCAGGGTAAAGGCATTTTCGGCCGCATTATTGACCGTCAGTATCTCAGCAGTATCGGCTGGCAGGGGATCCGCCAGCGCAAAGTTAATATCGAAAAAATTCTGCGCCGCACCATCCGCGCATTACAGGAAGAAGGCCGGCCGGTGCGGATCATGGATATCGCCGCCGGTCAGGGGCGCTATCTCTTTGATGCGATTAATGATTACAGCCGGATAGAATCTGTTCTGATGCGCGATTACAGCACCATCAATGTGGAACAGGGCCGTTTGCAGATCAAAGAGCGCTTCCTGGAAGACAAAATCCGTTTTGAAGAAGGCAATGCCTTTGATACCGCCGATCTCGCGGCGATCACCCCGAAACCGACTCTCGGCGTGGTGAGCGGGTTATATGAACTGTTTCCGGAAAACCATCTGCTGCGCGATTCCCTTGCCGGACTGGCACAGGCGATTGAAAGCGGTGGTTATCTTGTCTACACCTGTCAGCCGTGGCACCCGCAGGTAGAGATGATAGCCCGCGTTCTGCCAAGCCATCAGGGCGGCAAAGCGTGGGTGATGCGCTGCCGCAGTCAAGGAGAAATGGATGCGCTGGTGGATGACGCCGGGTTTGAAAAGCTGGATCAGCTCATTGATAACTGGGGCATTTTCAGTGTCTCAGTCGCCAGACGCCGCTGATTGTTATCATACTGATGAAGATGCGCCTTTCCGCGCATCTCCTGTTTTACAGGGAACGAAAAACGATGACTGATGCCGCACTGCCGCTGCCTGTTTCCCGCCGTAAACGGTGGGGATTTGCCCTGCTCTGGCTGCTGTTTCTGGCACCGTTCTTTTTTCTGACTTACGGACAGGTCAATACCTATACCGCTTCGCTGCCGTCCGTCCCTTCTTTTGCGTTCAGCTGGGAAACCCGTATCCCGTTTCTGCCGTGGACAATCATCCCGTACTGGAGCATCGATCTCTTTTACGGATTATCCCTGTTTATCTGCACTTCTCTGCGCGAACAGTGTATTCACGGCCTGCGGCTGGCAGTTGCATCACTGGCAGCCTGTGCCGGTTTTCTGCTGTTTCCGCTGAAATTCAGTTTTCCCCGCCCGCAGACGGACGGCACCGCCGGCTGGATGTTTGACCGGCTGGAAATGTTTGATCTGCCGTTTAACCAGGCTCCTTCTCTGCATATCATTCTGCTGTGGTTGCTGTGGCTGCGTTTCCGGACGCACACACCGCAGAAATGGCACTGGTTTCTGCATCTGTGGTCAATTCTGATCTTAATTTCTGTGCTGACGACCTGGCAGCACCATTTTATTGATGTGATCACCGGTGCCGCCACCGGTGTGATGATAAGCTACCTGCTGCCGGTAAAAACACGCTGGCAGTGGGCTCCGCACCGTATCCGCCGCGGCTATCAGCTGGCCGGACGGTACGCCGTTATTTCGCTGGTGCTGATAACGGCTGCTGTCGTGACTGGCGGTCAGGGCTGGTGGCTGCTGTGGCCCGGGCTGGCATTTTTATGCATCACGGCGGGTTATCTCGGCGCCGGCGCATCGGTATTTCAGAAAGACAGTGCAGGCCGCATTTCACCGTCTGCAGCACTCCTGCTGCTGCCTTACCGGATTGCAGCACAAATCAGCTATTACTGGTATGCAAAACAGTGCCGTCATACCAGTGTGATCAATGAACATATCGCGCTGGGCGGTTACCCCGCAGCGCCGCTGACCGCCGCCGCTGTACTGGATATGACCGGGGAATTTCCCCGCAGCCGCTATACCGCCGGGCTGGCTTATCACTGTCAGCCGCAGCCGGATCTGTTTCCGCTGACAGAAATGCAGATTGAATCAGCGGTAAATTCTCTCAGCCGCCTGGCGCAATCCGGTCAGGTTTATGTACACTGTAAACTGGGTTATACCCGCAGCACAACCGTTGTGGTCGCATGGCTGATACGCGCCGGGCTGGCAGACGATGTGGAGCAGGCGCTGGCAGCTGTCAGACAGGCCCGGCCGCAGATTGTCCTGCGGGAACAGACAATTGCCGCCCTGACCCGCTGGGCAGCCCGTTACGGAAAAAACGATGAATAACAGACCTCATGACGAACAGATTATTGTGATTTTCACGGCGGGCTGGCGTTTTCTGGCTGCCTTATCGGTGATGGCTTTCCTGACGCAGTTTCTGCTTTATCTTTCCGGATTTTCCGGTGAGTATCCGATGGCGGCGGGGATCCTGTTCTTCCTGTGTGCTGCGTACTTTATCTTCCGGCTGTGGCTGGATCACCATCTGTTCCGCCGCCTGGCGCAATCGTCCGACACGGATATTTTTGATGAATCCCTGACCACCCTGTTTCCCGGCAGAGCACAGCACACCCACTTCTCACAACGCTGGCACGGCACAAAACGGCTGTTTCAGCAGGGAGCGCTCTGCATGGTGCTTCAGTGGGGGATAACAGTGACTGCCCTGCTTAACTGACGGTCACAGCCGCAGAATATCTTTGACAAAGGGAATGGTCAGCTTGCGCTGCGCGACAATCGACGCATGATCGAGCCTGTCCAGCATATCAAACAGAGTGCGCATCTGACGGTCGAGGCGCTTTAAAATAAAGCGCCCGACATCTTCCGGCAGCTCAAACCCGCGCAGCTTTGCCCGCAGTTGCAGCGCCTGAATTTTTTCATCATCACTGAGCGGATGAAGTTTATAAATCTGCCCCCAGTCCAGCCGGGAGGCGAGATCCGGTAATTGCAGCGGGATCTGACGCGGTGGTCTGTCCCCGGTGATCAGCAGACAAGTCTTGCCGGTCTCAAGAATGCGGTTGTAAAGATTAAACAGCGCCATTTCCCACTCTTCATCCCCCGCAATGCACTGCACATTGTCAATACAGACCAGCGACAAATGCTCCATACCTTCCAGCACATCCGGCACAAACCAGGCACGTTTATCCAGCGGCACATAGCCGACTGCCCGGTCTTTGGAAGAGACTTCCGCACAGGCGGCATGTAACAGATGACTTTTTCCGCCACCGTCACGGGACCAGAAATAGAGATAGCTGCCGTGCGGCTGATTGATCGCCGCCTGAATGGCGGATAACAGGGATGCGTTTTCCCCCGCATAGAAACTGTTGAAAGTCTCATCATCAGGGAGAGAAAGCGGCAGTGACAGCTGAGATGGCGTGTTCAGAGTTACCTCGGCCAACGGGTGAACAAACGCCGTTAGTTTAACATAAATTCACCAGCTAAATGAACCTGTTCCCGGCAAAACCTCACCGGATGCAGAAAATTACAACAGTTACTCCCTGTTAGGTTTCACCATCAATAATTCAAAATACCAATAATTGCATAAAACATCCCTGTCTGAAGTACCCAACGATTATTGATATTTTATTTGATTCCGCTCTGCTAACTTAATCCCCGCATGACGCAACAATACTTATATAAGGACGTATATAATGAAGTTTAAGTTATTATCTGCAGTTATTCTGACTGCACTTTCTGCCACGGCTTTCTCTGCAACTGAACAGACATTTTCTGATGGTTTAAAAATTAAGCTTAATGAAAAAAGCACCGGTTCTGACTTACGTATATATAACGGCAAGCCGGTTCTGGCTATCTCATCTCCTGATAAAGGCAAAATTTCGCATAATTACTTTGATGAGTTTAATGTCGGTAAAGAAGGTATGTATATTGGTAACCAAAAAGGTGCCAATACCATTATCACCGAAGTGGTCAGCCATTCTCCGTCATTGCTGCACGGTAATATTGATATAATCGGTAAACTGGGCACTCTGATTATTGCCAATCCCAATGGTATTACAACAAATTCAGGTTTTAGTGTTTCTAATATACAAAATCTTGAATTAGCAACAGCAAAAATTGCTGACGCATCAAATAAAGATAACATCAAAATGATTAACAGTAATGACGGTGAATTACGTATTACACGTACTAATATCACTCCTGATGCCAAACTTGATAAGTTATCATTAATCTCTAATAAAATTTCCATAAAAAAAAGCAAATTAAATTCTGATGAATTAAATTTCAATTTATTAACCTCATCCAAAAGCAAAAAAACACTTTCAGATATTGATATCTATGTGGATGCGTATGGCCCTACTGGCGTCGATAAAATAAAGGCAACCAACCTAAATCGAAAACCATCAGAATTATATATTTCTGCTGACTCCGAAGTAACAGCAAATGATGTTAACATTAATCTTCTTGAATCTAAATTCAATAACAAAGGTTCAATCTATGGCCGGAAAAATGTGCGCATCACCTCAAAAAAACAAAATGAAGGAAATTATACTATTGTAAATAATGGTGATATTACCAATATGAATAATACCGGGTCTATCAAAGGAAAAAATATCGAAATAGTTGCCCATGACAGAAGCCATATGGAAAATCATGGTGAAATTAACGCTATAATGAAGATGGATGTTAATGTGGACAGAAGTACATTCATTAACTATGGAAATATCCATAACTATGGAAGCTATCACAATAAGAAAACGGCAATCACTTTTGATCAAGGTACATTCATAAATAATGGTGAAATGAAAAGTGATGATTTACTAATTACGAATATCGCAGGCGGAAAATATATCAACAATGGTTCATTAGATTTCAAATACTATAATTTAACTGACTTCAGTGAACACAATCCAGACGACCATCCGCTGCTTCCGTTCGAATTTAATAACAGCGAAAAATCAAATAATCCTGACCATGATACCAGTGACGTTTTCTGAACACGAAAATACTGCCTTATTTAAAGTAAAAAATAAACCTTCCTGATTTAATCATAACCACCCGCAATGCGGGTGGTTATCCAAAGATAATATCAGAATAGGATATTATGACCTGACCTTTATATAAATCCTGTTTAATTCAATCATTTTATTTACAGTTTAGATATCAATCACAAATTTGGTGCTAAATATACCATTCCCTATATCATTTATGACACCTCTCCTCTGAACCGGTATTAATATTAATTTCAGTGATAACTATCTGATTATCTATAGCTTTGACACCCCTGGATAGCGATCTATATCTATAGATAAACCAAGAAAAATCACAACCTCACTGAATGTAATTAATAGCACCAACGCAAAAAAGATTCACCATACCTTAAAATTTAAAATAACAACCATATCATTTATATTCTTATCATTTAATGATGATCAAATGACTTTTTATGGTAAAAATACACTCAAACCAACAAGCAACCAAAAGGATATACAATGAAAAAAAATGGACTGTTACTTTCAATGTTAATTTTATCACCGTTATCATTCGCTCTGGCAAATACAACAGATATCAGTATTGTGAATGATGTTGCAAAACTTAATCATAACGGAGAGCAACGTGTTATCACTGTTTTAGAAAAAAACAATTCAGATTTGTCACATATTCAATATGACAAATTTAACGTTGGCAGTGAAGGTGTCATTTTCAATAACCATATCGGAGCTGATACTATAGTCAATGAGGTTATATCTCAGTCGGCCTCTGAACTGAATGGCGAGGTTCATATTGAAGGAAAAGAGGCAAAATTTACATTGGTCAATCCTAACGGTATTGTTTGTCAATCCGGTTGCAGCTTCTCAAATACAACCTCTGTCAATCTGACTGTCGGAATAGAAGAACTTTCTGAAGACCACATTGTCGGACGTTCTGCCGGTAACAGTAAATTAACAATCAAAAATATAAAAAACAAAATCGCTGAAAAATTAAGAATCAGCAGTAAGAATATTGAGATTACCAACAGTCATGTCACTGCTGACCACTTCCGGTTTGATAGCATTTCTCAGGTTACGTATGAATCACCGGAAAGAAGCAATATAGTGATTGACAAACCGTCAGTAATAAAGGCCGGAGATATCGACCTGCACCTGATGGAAACTGATATGACGAATAATGGCAGAATTGAGGGAAAAATACGCGGTGTTAGCTCAAAATCAACAGTTGTAAATAATGGCTTTATTGTTCATACAGACTCTAAACCTTTTTAATCAGATCTTTTATTTACCTTTAAATAGGTTAATTACATTAACCGTTTCTATATGACACTATAGTATTTATAAAATAATTGTAAAAGAGGGGATCCCCCTCTTTTTATTATATTAGATAATATAATGAATAAAACAACATTACTATTTACTACCATATTATTTACCTGTGAAGTAACAGCAAACTCCGGGTATACTTATCCGTCAGGTCATGAAATAAAACCAAAAAATAACGTAGCAGAAATTATTTCTGGTGATAAAAGGCCGGAACTGATACTGAAACAAAAAGGTTCTGACAATGAGTCTCATGCGACTTTCAGTCAGTTTAATGTAGGCCGTAATGGATTAAATATTAATAATAAAATTAATGCCAGCCATATCATTACTGAAGTTATCTCAGATAATATTTCCCGTCTGGAAGGCGATATCCGGATCACTCATAATCCGGCTCATTTTTTTATTATTAATCCTAATGGCATCACTATAAACAGAAAATTTAAGATATCAGGCACGATACATAACCATCTTATTACCGGACGGATGAAAAGCCCGGTTAATGACTGGAATGACATCCGGCCCGGTCAGTTCGAACATAATGGCGGAAAATTAACCATATCCGGTGCAAACCGTCGTGGTAATTTTAATAACACTACGTTAATCAGCAGTAATATCCGGATGCGTAAAAGTAAATTATATGCCAATAATCTTTATATTAAAACACTCTTGAAGCGTTATGACGGATATTCCCGCTCCCCGAAAATCACAATCAGTAAGGATACCCAAATACATGCCGGTTTATTAAGCGCTGAATTAATCGGTGTCAATTTTAAGAATTTCGGAACAATAACAGGTAACCTTGATTTTCAGACAGCGGATACATCAATAGAAAACACAGGAACCATTAGCGGAGATACAGGAAAAATAGCATATCAGGGAAATATGTTTTTTAACGGAAAAAGCAATATAAAATACAACAACAGTGATATTTTTTATTCAATTGACGAGCACAGTTTTTTCGATACAGGACTTAATACAGTCAGTATTGAATAGCACAGATAATACCGGTGAAGCCGCAACGGCTTCACCGGTATCGTATTAACTGTCTTTTTTCACTTCATCCAGGTTCACATCCACTACCCGCTCTTCCGGACGGATAATATTCACCAGACGGAACACCAGTGCCAGACCAATCCCGACAACCGTTGCCAGTGCCATCCCTTTCAGCTCAGCCGCGCCGATATGAATGGTCGCGCCGCTCACACCGATAATCAGGATAACCGCTGTCAGGATCAGGTTCTGCGGCTTGTTATAATCCACTTTGGAATCAATCAGCACACGGATACCGGATGCACCGATAACCCCGTACAACAGCAGAGAAACCCCGCCCATCACCGGCACCGGGACAGCGGCAATCGCGGCAGCCAGTTTACCGACACAGGAGAGCAGAATCGCCAGTACCGCTGCCCCGCCGATAACCCAGGAGCTGTAGACTTTGGTGATTGCCATTACGCCGATGTTTTCGCCGTACGTGGTGTTTGGTGTGGAACCAAAGAAGCCGGATAACACCGTTGAAAAACCGTTGGCAAACATAGAGCGGTGCAGACCCGGGTCTTTCATCAGATCACGTTTGACAATATTCGCGGTGACCACCAGGTGACCAACGTGCTCGGCAATCACCACCAGCGCAGCCGGTAAAATGGTCAGAATGGCGAACCACTCAAAACGGGGTGTGTAGAATGTCGGCAGTGCAAACCACGGCGCTTCACTTACCGGGGTTAAATCCACTGCGCCCATAAAGAAGGCCAGTGCATACCCGGTCAGTACCCCGATAAGGATCGGGATAATCGCCAGGAAGCCGCGGAATACCACAGAGCCGAGAATCGTTACCCCGAGTGTGGTCAGAGAGATAATCAGCGTGGTGCTGTCCGGTGTTGCGCCGTTCTCGAATTTCAGCCCTGCCATACCGGCAGCGGTACCGGCCAGCTCAAGACCGATGACCGCCACAATCGCCCCCATGGCCGCAGGCGGGAACAACACATTGATCCAGCCGCGTCCGGCGATTTTGACAATCCCCGCCACCAGCATAAATAACAGCCCGCAGACGATAAACCCGCCGAGAGCGAGTTCATAACCGAGCGGCAGTAAAATCAGCACCGGTGAAATAAAGGCAAAGCTGGAGCCCAGGTACGCCGGGATTTTTCCTTTACAGATAAACAGATACAACAGCGTCCCGATACCGTTAAATAGCAGGATCGTGGCCGGGTTTACCTGAAACAGGATCGGCACCAGAACAGTGGCACCGAACATCGCAAACAGGTGCTGTAAACTTAACGGAATGGTGACCAGCAGTGGTGGGCGTTCATCGACTTCAATAACGCGGCGCGTCATCTTAAACCTCTTAATGATTACTCAGGGATATGCCAAAAAAAAGCCGACTATCAAGTCGGCTCATTAACTTATTTCGTACCAAATATTTTATCGCCCGCATCACCCAGGCCCGGTACAATGTAACCGTGTTCGTTAAGGTGATCGTCGATGGATGCGGTGTACAGCTCAACATCCGGATGGGCTTTTTCCAGTGCTTTCAGGCCTTCAGGTGCCGCAACCAGCACGAGGATTTTAATCGCGGTACAGCCTGCTTTTTTCAGCAGATCAATAGTGGCGATCATCGAGCCGCCGGTTGCCAGCATCGGGTCAACCACCAGCGCCATACGCTCTTCTATATTAGAGGCTAATTTCTGGAAGTACGGGACAGGCTCCAGTGTTTCCTCATCACGGTAAACACCGACAACACTGATACGGGCGCTCGGGATACTTTCCAGCACACCGTTCATCATACCGATACCCGCACGCAGGATTGGCACAACGGTAATCTTTTTACCCTTGATTTGTTCAATTTCGACCGGACCACACCAGCCGTCAATTGTCACTTTCTCAGTTTCTAAGTCTGAAGTTGCTTCATAGGTCAGCAGGCTACCGACTTCTGAGGCCAGTTCACGAAAGCGTTTTGTGCTTATATCATGATCTCGCATCAGGCCAAGTTTGTGTTTAACGAGCGGGTGTTTTACCTCGGTGACTTTCATGGGTTCTCCTACTGTGTAAGCCCTGGCGGACAAAAAAATCGCGAGATTATACCGCTTTTCTTTCGCAGCGCCACCCCGGATTTGTTGATTATAGTCAATTATCACGAGTTTCATGTTCGTTACATGAATAAGTGTGATCTGACGCATTTTGACAAAAACCGGCATAAATCCTCTCGCAAACGTTTGCGTGGCCTGTTAGAATAGCCGCGTTTTCGATACACCCACTTACTTGCAATCGCCGTTGGGGGCCGCAGTGACTGACAAAACTTCCCTGAGTTACAAAGATGCCGGTGTTGATATTGATGCCGGTAATGCCTTAGTTTCCCGTATTAAGCATGTTGTCAAAGAGACACGCCGTCCTGAAGTGATGGGCGGGCTGGGTGGTTTCGGTGCGCTGTGTGCGGTACCGCAGAAATATAAAGAGCCGGTGCTGGTTTCCGGCACTGACGGCGTCGGCACCAAGCTGCGCCTGGCGATGGATCTGGCACGTCATGACACTATCGGTATCGACCTCGTCGCCATGTGTGTGAACGACCTGGTGGTCGCCGGTGCTGAGCCTCTCTTCTTCCTCGACTATTACGCGACCGGCAAACTGGATGTTGATACTGCCGCCCGTGTGGTCACCGGTATTGCCGAAGGCTGCAAACAGGCAGGCTGTGCGCTGGTCGGCGGTGAAACCGCTGAAATGCCGGGCATGTATCACGGTGATGATTATGATGTTGCCGGGTTCTGTGTCGGCGTGGCGGAAAAATCAGAAATCATCGACGGCAGCAAAGTCCGCGCCGGTGATGTGCTGATCGCGCTGGCATCCAGCGGCCCGCACTCCAACGGCTATTCTTTGATCCGCAAAATCCTGGAAGTCAGCAAAACTGACCCGGCAGCGATAGAGCTTGACGGCAAATCCCTGGCGGATCATCTGCTGGCACCGACCAAAATTTATGTTAAATCTGTGCTGAAACTGATCGAAAATACCGATGTTCACGCCATTGCCCACCTGACCGGCGGCGGTTTCTGGGAAAATATCCCGCGTGTATTACCGGCCTGTACCCAGGCACGGATTGATGCCTCATCCTGGCAGTGGCCGTCTGTCTTTAACTGGCTGAAAAATGCCGGGAATGTGGAAGACTATGAAATGTACCGCACCTTCAACTGTGGTGTCGGTATGGTGATTGCACTGCCGGCAGCATCTGTACCAGCCGCCCTCGCCCTGCTGACAGAAGCGGGTGAGAATGCATGGCTGATTGGTGATATCGCGGTGTGCCGTGAAGATGAACCGCAGGTCATCATCCGCTGATGAAAAAACGCCTTGTTGTCCTGATTTCCGGCAGCGGCAGTAATCTGCAGGCGTTAATTGACGCCTGCAATGCACAAGCCCTCAATGCAGAAATTGTCGCGGTATTCAGTAATAAAGCGGACGCTTACGGGTTAATCCGCGCACAACAGGCCGGTATTCCCGCACTGGCACTCAGTCCTGCGGAGTTTCCTTCACGGGATGATTTTGATGCCGCATTGCAGATGCAGATTAATGAGTATCAGCCGGACTTAATCATTCTCGCCGGATATATGCGGATTCTGACACCGGCCTTTGTCCGCCATTACCACGGCAGAATGCTGAATATCCACCCGTCTCTGCTGCCGAAATATCCGGGTCTGCATACTCACCGCAAAGCGCTGGAAAACGGCGATGCCGAACACGGTACCTCTGTGCATTTCGTCACGGAAGAACTGGACGGCGGCCCGGTCATTTTGCAGGCACGCATTGCCGTTCTGCCGGATGACACCGAAGACACCCTCACCGCACGGATACAACAGGAAGAACACCGCATCTATCCGCAGGTGGTTAACTGGTTTGTGCAGGGGCGTCTGGTGTTGAAGGAAGAAGGTGTGTATCTGGACGGGAAATTACACTATCACAATACTATCTGATTATCTGCGCCCGGTTTTTCCCGGGCGTTTTTTCATCACTACCGCAGTTTTGCCATCTCATTAAGATACGCTTTGCGCTGTCCGGTATAGTTCCACCACGGCTGTGCCGGTTGTCCGGAGAGAAAATCGGTCACTGACCAGAACACATCAATAACGCAGGGATCCTGACGGATACCGGTTACCGCGCAGAGCATTTCATACATAATCACCGGGTCTGAACCGGCAATATCCTGCGGTGTCTCATACCCCAGCAAACGCAGATCTTCCGCCATCGCTTCGCCGATATTCGGCAGGTCAGTAAGCGTATTAAGACGGGTGCGGCACACTTTTGTCGGGTTCATAGAAATATCCGGTATTTATTAATGGCATGCGTATTATCACATACTTTATCATCAGTTTGCCGCGACCGGTACTCAAATAACTGGTAATTGTTATAATTTTACACACGCCCCCCTGCAATGATGCCGAAAAGCGGATCCCCGGATAATTCCGTTTCTGTTATGTGTTACACTGTCTGATAAAATACAACCAATACCGAGGTGATTTATGTCCGGTGGCACTGCTGTTCCGCCTGTAAAACTGCGCCCGCTTGAGCGTGAAGATTTAGCGTTTGTTCATCAGATGGATAATAACGCCAGCATTATGCGTTATTGGTTTGAGGAACCGTATGAAGCCTTTATTGAATTAAGTGATTTGTACGACAAACATATTCACGATCAGTCAGAACGCCGCTTCATCGTGGAAAGTGACGGCACCAAAGTCGGGCTGGTGGAACTGGTGGAAATTAATCATGTACACCGCCGCGCTGAATTCCAGATCATTATCGCCCCTTCACATCAGGGTCACGGATTTGCCTCCCGCGCCGCCCGTCTGGCCATGGATTATGCGTTTTCTGTCCTCAACTTATATAAACTGTATCTGATTGTGGATATCGAAAACGAAAAAGCGATCCATATTTATAAAAAGCTCGGCTTCCATACCGAAGGCCAGTTAATTGATGAGTTTTTCGTCAACGGAGAATACCGCACCGCCATCCGGATGTGTATTTTTCAGCCGGAATATCTGGTGATGAAAAATAAATCAGCGGATGCGGAAAGCTACGTTGAAAAAAATGCCCGCGTAAAGCAGAACCTGTAATGTTTTTTTAGTAAACTGTACACTGTGTTTAACCCAGATTCAGCGTAACCCGTTCCGGAGTAACAATGTCCCAAGATAGGCTCTATATGGAAAAAGAACTCAGTTGGCTGTCGTTCAACGAACGGGTTCTTCAGGAGGCCGCCGACAAACGCAACCCGCTGATTGAACGCATGCGTTTTCTGGGCATTTACTCAAATAACCTGGATGAGTTTTATAAAGTCCGCTATGCGGATGTTAAACGCCGAATCCTGATTAATGAGGAACAGCGTGGTTCCGGCGCCAGTGCGCGCCATCTGCTGCGCAAAATTGAAACCAAAGTGGCAAAACAGGATCAGGCATTTGATACCCTGTATAATGACCTGCTGCTGGAAATGGCGCGTAATCAGATTTTCCTGATCAACGAGCGCCAGATTTCACCGAAACAACAAATCTGGCTGCGGCAGTATTTCCGCCAGCATCTGCGCCAGCACATCACGCCGATTATGATCCAGACCAGTACCGATCTGGTTGAATTCCTCAAAGACGATTACACCTATCTGGTGGTGGAGATTGTCAAGTCCGGCCGTGAAACCCGCTATGCACTGCTGGAAATTCCGTCCGATAAAGTCCCGCGTTTTGTCAATCTGCCGACTGAAAACGGCCGCCGCCGCCAGTCGATGATCCTTATCGACAATATTCTGCGCTACTGCCTGGATGAAATCTTCAAGGGTTTCTTTGATTTCGATGCCCTCAACGCCTATTCCATGAAAATGACGCGCGATGCCGAATATGACCTCGCCACCGAAATGGAATCGGGTATGCTGGAGATGATGTCTTCGACCCTGAAACAGCGCCTGACCGCCGAGCCGGTCCGTTTTGTCTATCAGCGCGATATGCCGGATGAAATGGTGACACTGCTGCGTGAAAAACTCGGCCTGACCAATGATGACTCTGTCATTGCCGGCGGGCGCTATCATAATTTCAAGGACTTCATCCGTTTCCCGAATGAAGGCAATAAGAATTTGTTAAACAAACCGCTGCCGCGTCTGCGGCACGTCTGGTTTGATCATCACCGCAACGGCTTTGATGCTATCCGTGAGCGGGATGTACTGCTCTATTACCCGTACCACACCTTTGAGCATGTGCTGGAACTGCTGCGCCAGGCTTCCTTTGACCCGAGCGTGATTTCTATCAAGATGAATATCTACCGTGTCGCCAAGGACTCCCGCATTATCGACTCCATGATCCACGCGGCACACAACGGCAAAAAAGTGACCGTGGTGGTTGAGTTACAGGCGCGCTTTGATGAAGAAGCCAATATTCACTGGGCGCGGCACCTGACCGCCGCCGGGGTGCATGTTATTTTCTCCGCGCCGGGGCTGAAAATTCACGCCAAACTGTTTATTATCTCGCGGCTGGAAGACGGGGATGTGATCCGCCGTTATGCCCATATCGGTACGGGTAACTTCAACGAAAAAACCGCGCGCATCTACACGGATTACTCGCTGCTGACCGCCAACGAAGAGATCACCAATGAAGTCCGGCGCGTGTTCAACTTTATTGAGAACCCGTACCGCCCGGTTTCCTTTGATAACCTGATGGTGTCACCGCAGAATTCACGGGCAATGCTGAATCAGCTGATTGATGATGAAATCGCCAATGCGCTGGCCGGCTATGAGGCCGGGATCACGCTGAAAATCAACAATCTGGTGGATAAACAGCTGAGCGAACGCCTCTATGATGCCTCAGAAGCCGGGGTGAAAATCCGTCTGCTGGTGCGCGGCATGTGCGCGCTGGTACCGGGACAGGTGCCGTACAGTGAAAATATCCAGGTAACCAGTATCGTTGACCGGTTCCTGGAGCATGACCGGGTGTATGTATTTACCAATAAAGGGGATGAAAAAGTCTATCTCTCCTCTGCGGACTGGATGACCCGTAATATCGATTACCGGATTGAAGTGGCGGTTCGCCTGCTGGATCCGGTGCTGCGCCGCCGGGTGCTCGATATTCTGGATATTCAGTTCAGTGATAATGAGAAGGCGCGTTATCTCGATAAAGAGATGTCCAACCATTATGTGCCGCGCGGCAACAAGCGGAAAGTCCGCTCGCAGATGGCGGTTTATGACTATATTCGTTCCCTGGAACAACCGGATAATTAAAAGGCCCGTTCATGCCATTATCACTGATCACGGAAAAAGATCGTCCGCTGGAAATCGCAGCCATCGACCTCGGGTCGAACAGCTTTCATATGGTGATTGCCCGTATTGTCAACGGCGCACTCCAGGTTCTCAGCCGCCTGAAACAGCGGGTGTATCTGGCTGAAGGCTTAAATGATCAGAATGAGCTGAGTGAAGACGCCATGGAACGCGGGCTGGCCTGCCTGGCGCTGTTTGCCGAGCGCCTTCAGGGTTTTCCCGCCGCACAGGTCACGATTGTCGGGACACACAGTCTGCGTGAAGCGGTCAATGCGCACGAGTTTCTCGAACGCGCCGCGTCTGTTATCCCCTATCCGATTGAAATTATTTCCGGTCATGAGGAAGCACGCCTGATTTTTATGGGTGTTGAGCACACACAACCGGAAAAAGGCCGTAAACTGGTGATCGATATCGGCGGCGGCTCGACTGAGCTGGTGATCGGTGAGCGTTTTGAGCCGATTTTAATTGAAAGCCGCCGTATGGGCTGTGTCAGTTTCAGCCGTCAGTTTTTTCCGGACGGTAAAATCACCGAAGCCAACTTTAACCGCGCCCGGCTGATGGCCGTTTCCAAACTGGAAAATCTGGCGATTGCTTTCCGCGTGCAGGGCTGGGATGTGTGTCTCGGTGCCTCCGGCACCATCAAAGCGGCCTGTGAAATCCTGCGTGAACTGGGGGAGCGGGACGGCATTATCACCCCTGTCCGCCTGGAAATGCTGGTCAAACAGGTGCTGCGTTACAAACGGTTTGATGCCCTGAATTTACCGGGGCTGTCTGACGATCGCAAAAAAGTGTTTGTGCCGGGTCTGGCGATTCTGTGCGGTCTGTTTGACGCACTGGAAATCACCGGACTGCGCCTGTCTGCCGGTGCCCTGCGCGAAGGCGTACTGTATGAGATGGAAGGCCGTTTCCGTCATCAGGACATCCGCCAGCGCACCGCACAAAGTCTGGTGGAGCACTATAATGTGGACAACGCCCAGGTACTGCGTGTCCTCACCACCATGAAAAACCTGTACCGGCAATGGGCGGAGCAGAATCCGTCCC
Organism: Morganella morganii H1r; assembly: GCF_000633515.1. Taxonomy (GTDB): domain Bacteria; phylum Pseudomonadota; class Gammaproteobacteria; order Enterobacterales; family Enterobacteriaceae; genus Morganella; species Morganella morganii_B. Next base: position 40,490 of record NZ_AYMP01000044.1, read on the forward strand.
TGGTTGATCCGCAGCTGGAAGCCATTCTGGTCTGGGCGGTCTGGCTGCATGAAGTCGGGCTGAGCATCAACCTCTCCGGCCTGCACCGTCATTCGGCCTATATTCTGCAGAACACCAATTTACCGGGATTCACCCAGGAACAGCAGCTGCTGCTCGCCACACTGGTGCGCTACCACCGCAAAGCGGTAAAAAGTGACGATATCCCGAAATTCACACTGTTTAAACGTAAACAGGTCATCCCCCTGATACAGATCCTGCGCCTCGCGGTCTTACTGAATAATCAGCGTCAGTCCACCACCAAACGCTCCTCACTGCGTCTGGAAACCAATGAGGGACACTGGACACTGTTTTTTCCGCGCCGCTATCTGACTATCAACACATTAATGCAGCTTGATCTGGAAAAAGAGCAGGCTTACTGGGATGATGTGCCCGGCTGGCACCTCGGTATAAAAGAAGAAGACGTCTAACAGGGAGAATCCCCGGCCAGTCTTATTTGTTTAAAAGTTTTATGTGTAAAGGAAAATCATGTCTGAACACACTTTCGCCATTGATAACTCATCACCGGTCAATCCGCACTCCCAGCGGCTGGCTCACATTCGTCAGCAGGTTTTGCCCCTGTTCCTCAACGACTCGCAGTTTGTGGAAACCATTCTGGGCACCGCCGATGAACATGCCAGGCTCAGTGATGATGAACTGCATTCAAAATCGAAGTTAGTCAAAAATCTGCTGACTGACCTCCACGCCGCTGACCTTGCGGATATGCTGGAAGCCCTGCCCTATGATGAACGTCTCGCGCTCTGGCATCTGATTGATAACCACCAGCGCGGGGAAGTGCTGGTGGAAGCCTCTGTCTCCGTGTGGGACAGCCTGATTAAAGATATGTCAGACAAAGAGCTGCTGCGCGCCGTTGCCACCCTGCATGTGGATGAGCAGGCGTATATCGCCGAGCACCTGCCGCGCGATACCATGCGCCGCCTGCTGACCTATCTGGAACCGAGTCTGCGTAACCGCATCCGCACGGTTCTTCAGTATCCGGCGGACAGTATCGGCCAGATGATGGACTTTGAGTTTGTTACGGTGCGCGGTAATGTCCCGCTGAAAACGGTTCAGCGTTTTCTGCGCTACCGCAGCAATATTCCGGAAGCCACCGATAAAATCTTTGTTATCGACAGCAATAATATTTTGCAGGGCGAGCTGCCGCTGACCACCATTCTCACCCAGTCACCGGACAAACTGGTCTCTGATGTGATGAAAACCGAGCCGGTCACCTTCCTGCCGGATGAAAAAGGCGAAGATGCCTCCGGTGCGTTCGAACGTTATGACTTAATCTCTGCCGCGGTTGTCGATAATAACGGGCGGCTGCTCGGACGGCTCACCGTTGAGGATATCGTTGATAACCTGAATGAAGAGAGTGAAGAAAACATCCGTCGTATGGGGGGCTTAAGCCCGGAAGAGGATGTGTTTGCCCCGGTCGGTCAGGCGGTGAAAAACCGCTGGGCGTGGCTGGCGATTAACCTCTGTACCGCATTTGTCGCTTCCCGCGTGATTGGGGTGTTTGAGCATACTATTTCCCAGCTGGTTGCACTTGCCACCCTGATGCCGATTGTCGCCGGTATCGGCGGTAACACCGGTAACCAGACCATCACCATGATTGTCCGCGCCCTGGCACTTCACCAGATCCAGAAAGGCAGTTTTTCCTTCCTGCTGCTGCGTGAGCTGGGCGTTGCCTTTATCAACGGCGTGGTCTGGGGCGGGATTATGGGGGTCGTCACGTACCTGCTCTACGGCGATATCGCCATGGGTGCGGTAATGACGCTGGCTATGGTGCTTAACCTGCTGATGGCCGCCATCATGGGAGTACTGATCCCGCTGACGATGATGAAACTCGGACGCGACCCGGCACTCGGCTCCAGTGTGATGATCACCGCCATCACCGATACCGGCGGATTTTTCATCTTTTTAGGTCTCGCCACCCTGTTCCTGGTCTGATTTTTGCTCAGATAATCCTCTGCGGCCACGGAAAGAGAAGTTTTCCTTCTGCTCTCCGTGGCCGTTTTTGTCTCTTCCCGCTGCGTTTCTCTCCTCTTGCCATTACCCCGCCACAGAGGATTATGATGCCGGACTGACAATATCCGGTGAATATGATCACTTCTTTACTGCTGCTCTGAAATAATCATCATGCCGCTCACACTTATTTATATTTATTTACTGCTGTTCATTCGTGAGTATATTGATAAGCCTTATTCATATAATGGCATTAATCGTATTTTATAAACCCGTATTCCCGGTAAATAATAATAAGGGCTGAACCTTTCATTATTCCGTTAATTATCCGTTCCGGTTTTCATAATATGCTGTCATTCCGGATTCCTTAACGTTATCATCCGTGACACAAATCATATTTAGTTCAATAGTTCAACCTATGATATGCAATTAGAATATTCATCTTGTTTTAGCGGGTGCTGTTTACAATATACGGAATTTCTTGCTATAACAAAGCATACCCTCCGGTAACAGACAATTCCCGTTTTTTATTTCCGGTTATCCCTGTGATAACCGGGATTGTGTTGCCGCCACCTCTCTTTTGGGAAACACAAATGAGAAAAAAAATGACACGACCCCCGTCATTGAATAAATGAGTAAATAAAAGGACATAATTATGACAACCGATACATCGCCATTAAGTCAGCCTCAGGCAAGGCCATTAAATAAAAACGATTATAAAACACTGGGATTATCCTCCCTCGGCGGCACGCTTGAATTCTATGATTTTGTCATATTTGTGTTTTTTACCGGTACGCTAACCCACCTGTTTTTCCCGGGTGATAACGAATTTATCGCCCAGATGAAAACGCTGGGAATTTTCGCCGCCGGTTACCTGGCACGTCCGCTCGGCGGGATCATTATGGCGCATTTCGGCGATATTATCGGCCGCAAGCGCATGTTTACCCTGAGTATTTTCCTGATGGCGGTGCCGACACTGGTCATCGGTATGCTGCCGACCTACGAAAGCATCGGTGTGGCAGCACCCGTCCTGTTACTGCTGATGCGTATTTTACAGGGCGCGGCGATCGGCGGTGAGATGCCGGGCGCCTGGGTATTTATCGCGGAGCACACACCGGAACAGCGCTACGGGCTGGGTGTCGGTACGCTGACCTCCGGGATCACCGGCGGTATTTTGCTGGGTTCGCTGGTCGCTATCGCAGTTCAGGCCTCTTATACTGCGGCTGAAGTCACTGCGTGGGCATGGCGTATTCCGTTTATCCTCGGTGGGGTGTTCGGCCTGGTTTCTGTGTATCTGCGCCGCTTTTTGCAGGAAACCCCGATCTTTAAAGAGATGGCCGCCAAACGGGCATTGTCCGAAGAGATGCCGGTAAAAACGGTTCTGAAAAACCACAAAATGGCCTGTTTTGTCACCGCCGGGCTGACCTGGTCATTATCCACCGCTATCGTGGTGATCATTCTGATGACCCCGTCCGTTGTGGTGGAAAAGATGTACGGTATTGATCGCACATTGTCATTACAGGCAAACTGCGTGGCTACGCTGACCTTAACCCTCGGCTGTATTTTCTGGGGCTGGCTGGAAGATAAGATCGGCAGCCGTGTGACACTCGCATTGTCCTGGGGCGGATTAGCGATCACCGCATTTCACTTCTACAGTGCACTGTCACCGGATATCGCAGCGGCTTCACTGGTGATTAACTATGCAGTGATGGGCTTTTTTGTCGGCGCGATTGCCACCACACCAATTATCAGTACGCGGGCATTTCCGCCGGCAATCCGTTTCTCCGGCTTATCTTTTGCCTACAACATGGCTTACGCGGTATTCGGCGGCTTAACGCCGATGCTGACCGGCGCCTGGTTGCAGAAAAGTGCAATGGCACCGGCGTATTATGTGGCAGGTGTGTCCGTACTGGCGATTGTCATCGGCTTCTTACCGCTGGCACACAAAGGCTGGACAGCGCGTAAAGCTCAAAGTACGAAAACGGTCGCGGCACAGCCGTCTTAACGAAACCGATAAAACAGCAAGGGCGGATCATCATGATCCGCCCTTTTTCTTTCCGTCTTCTGAATCAGCGCCAGGCCGGGTTTTTTATCACCGAATATTTACCCGGACCAATAAAGGCCAGCGCAATACCGCTGATAAAGAAATACATCAGGCTTTCAATCGCCCACGCCCCTGTCGGATCCAGCATAAAGGTCTTATTCACACCTATCATCAGCCAGGCGACCACCATGGTAAAAGACACCAGCAATGCGGACGGCCGCGTCAGAATGCCGAGAATAATAAAGACCGGTGCGACAATTTCCCCGAGATAAGTACCGTAAGCGATAAATTCCGGTAACCCGAAAGAAGCCAGCAACCCTTTTATCCCCGCTGCACCGGTGAGTAATTTACCGATACCGTGAAACAACATTAATCCGCCGACCGCCAGCCGCAGTAATAATTTCCCGGCATCGTCGTGTGATAACAGCCTGTTGATTACACCTGTCATAATATACCCCTGTTGAATGAGAATCTTACTCATTGTGAGTATACGCAGTGATACGCGAAGCGGTAGCGGTAACATTCCGTGACGGTGAAAACCGGAAAACGTCCTTTATTTTAATTGTTAAGAATATGCCGGCAAAAACAAAACCCAATTCTTTATATTTTCTTATAATATCTGTGTGTTATCTTTTTTTAATGCTATCACCCGGGTCTTATTTATCAGTTCGTTAACAAAAACCATGCTGTTTCTGTCAAATTATCTGAAAATCATCATCAAAAATACTTACCTGCCTTCCGTCTGTTTCGTCACACTTTTTTGAAAGAGTTAACATCAATTTGCATCTCTCCGCCCTACACTGGCAGGCAGGTTTCTGAGTAATACTGTTGTATCTGATAAGGAGATGTCATGAAGAAGAATATTATCGCCGGTTGTCTGTTCTCACTGTTTTCCCTTTCCGCACTGGCCGCGATCCCGCCGGGCAACGATGCCACCACCAAGCCGGATTTATATTATCTGAAAAATGAACAGGCTATCGACAGTCTGAAACTGTTACCGCCGCCACCGGAAGTCGGCAGTATTCAGTTTTTAAATGATCAGGCAATGTATGAGAAAGGCCGTATGCTGCGCAATACAGAGCGAGGAAAACAGGCACAGGCAGATGCTGACCTGGCGGCCGGAGGTGTGGCAACCGCATTTTCAGGGGCATTCGGCTATCCGATAACCGAAAAAGACTCTCCGGAGCTGTATAAACTGCTGACCAATATGATTGAGGATGCCGGTGATCTTGCCACCCGCTCCGCCAAAGAGCATTACATGCGCATCCGGCCGTTTGCGTTTTACGGCACAGAAACCTGTAATACCAAAGATCAGAAAAAACTCTCCGCCAACGGATCTTACCCGTCCGGTCATACGTCTATCGGCTGGGCAACGGCATTAGTGCTGGCGGAAGTCAATCCGGCAAATCAGGATGCGATTCTGGAACGGGGCTATCAGCTCGGACAGAGCCGTGTGATTTGCGGCTATCACTGGCAGAGTGATGTGGATGCCGCGCGGATTGTCGGTTCAGCCGCTGTCGCGACATTACATTCCGACCCGGCATTTCAGGCACAGTTAGCGAAAGCCAAACAGGAATTTGCACAAAAATCACAGAAATAAGCGGTGATATTTGGTCAGGGCAGCGCAATATCTGCCCTGAAATCCCTGTTATTCCCACATCCAGCGGTCTTCCCGATCCCAGCCTTTTGTTTTCATGCAGCTGTAGAAATAGCGGTTGCGGCTGTCTTCATTCACATCCATCACATAACTTTCCGTTACCGGGGTCTGCTCTTTGTAGGTTTTGCTGTTACCGCAGTCATCATCCTTTTTGCAGCGTTTCTCCACATCCCGCATCACGCTGCGCTGGGCAACTTCATTTTTGACCGGATAAAGCTTGTGTGATTCCGGTTCACAGAAGGCATTTGCCTCTGCCCGTGTGTATTCGGATCCGCCCGGAACTTCCACCCAGACAGAAGAACAGCCGGAAAGCAGCAGCGCAGAGATAAGAATAAGCCTGTTTTTCATCATTATGGTGCGTATTATAAGTTTGTTAAGAATGCGTAATATTACTGCACATCATAAATTGAGTAAACCGCACCGGTAATATTTCCTTAAGGGATGATAAAGCGACTGACATAAAGACAGACTCCGCTGAAACCACATATATTTACCTGTATCAACGTTATTTTCACAATTCTTCCATTTTTACAATCAGATTTACCAGTACACTATCCCTATCATAATTCAGGCTGTTTTGCGCCCTTACGTGTACCCCGGCAGCACCGGGTAAAAAGGAATGATGAGTAATCCCAAAATGAATAATGTACAAAAGAGAAAGAAACGCACAGGCATTACGATAGCCGTTCTCCTTCTGGGCGCAGCCGGTTACGGCACCTATCATTACTTTCACTCTGCGGCACCGGCTACCCCGCCTGCTGCCGGCAAGCCGGGGGCTTCCGCAGGCAAAAACAGCAACCGTCCCGGCCGGCCGCCGCTGGCACCGGTGCAGGTAGCCAACGCCGTTTCGGAGACCATTCCCCGCACCTTGTCAGCACTCGGTACGGTACAGGCGGCAAATTCCGTGACAGTGACCAGCCGCGTGGAAGGCCAGCTGATGCAGATCCATTTTGAGGAAGGTCAGAAAGTGAATGCCGGTGATCTGCTGTTCACTATCGACCCGCGTCCGTTTGAGATCCAGCTGGCCCAGGCACAGGGACAGCTCGCCAAAGACCAGGCCACGCTCGCCAATGCCCGCCGTGATCTGAGCCGCTATCAGAAACTCGCGGCCACCAATGTCATTTCACAACAGGAGCTGGATACCCAGCAGGCGACCGTCAAATCGGCAGAAGCCGGTATCAAGGTGGATCAGGCGGCTATCGACAGCGCGAAACTGCAACTGACCTACAGCCGAATCACCGCGCCTATCAGCGGAAAAATGGGACTGCGTCAGGTGGATACCGGCAACTTTATTACTGCCGGAACCGCCATGCCGCTGGTGGTGATCAACCAGACCGCACCTGCCGATGTACTGTTTACTGTTCCGGAAAATGATATCCCGCTGATCCGCATGGCGCAGCGCACCCTGCCGGCACTTACCGTCACCGCACTGAGCAAAGATAACAGCGTCCGCCTGGCACAGGGCAAACTGCTGACACTGGATAACCAGATAGATGCCGCCACCGGCACAGTAAAAGCCAAAGCGCGGTTTGCCAATGATGATGACCTGCTGTTCCCGAACCAGTTTGTCAATGTACTGCTGCAGGTCGGCCAGCTGGAAAATGCCGTGGCGATCCCGAATGCCGCACTGCAGATGGGCACCGAAGGCAACTATGTCTGGCTGCTTGAAGCCGGAAATAAAGTCCGCAAACAGATTGTGGATGTGGAATTACAGACCCCGGAGCGCGTGGTGATCAAAAGCGGCGTCAGCGCCGGTGATACCCTGGTGACCGACGGAATCGACCGCCTGACTGACGGCGCACAGGTGGAAGTCGTATCCGGTGAAAAAAAAGCCGCAGCCGGAGATAAGGCCTGATGTCCGGACATAATCCTGAAACCCGTGCAGGCGGCCCGTCCCGCCTGTTTATTCTGCGTCCGGTTGCCACCAGCCTGTTTATGCTGGCGATCCTGCTGGCAGGGATTGTCGGCTACCGCATGCTGCCGGTCTCGTCGCTGCCGGAAGTGGATTACCCGACTATCCGCGTAGTCACGCTCTATCCCGGCGCCAGTCCGGATGTGATGACCTCCGCCGTGACCGCACCGCTGGAGCGTCAGTTCGGGCAGATGTCCGGTCTGAAACAGATGTCATCGCAAAGCTCGGGCGGTGCCTCTGTGATTACCCTGATGTTCCAGCTCTCCCTGCCGCTTGATGTGGCGGTGCAGGAAGTGCAGGCATCCATCAACGCAGCAACCAATCTGCTGCCGAATGACCTGCCTTATCCGCCGATTTACAGCAAAGTGAACCCGGCAGATCCGCCGGTGCTGACTCTTGCCGTCACCTCTGATGCCATGCCGATGACGCGGTTACAGGACATGGTGGAGAACCGTATCGCACAGAAAATCTCCCAGGTGGAAGGGGTCGGTCTGGTGACACTCGCGGGCGGTCAGCGTCCTGCCGTGCGGGTGCAGTTAAATGCCAATGCGGTTGCCGCTTACGGGCTGGACAGTGAAACTATCCGCACCGCGATTAACAATGCCAACGTCAACTCCGCCAAAGGGAGCCTTGACGGCCCGGCGCGCTCGGTAACCCTGTCCGCCAACGACCAGATGAAATCGGCGGAAGATTATCAGAACCTGATTGTCAGCTACAAAAACAATGCCCCGATCCGTCTGCGGGATGTGGCAACCGTACAGGAAGGGCCGGAAAACACCCAGCTCGGTGCCTGGGTTAATGATAAACAGGCCATTGTCATCAATGTACAGCGCCAGCCCGGCGCGAACGTGATTGCCACCACCGATACCATCCGCGCCCTGATCCCGGAGCTGGTGGAAACCCTGCCGGAATCCGTGACCGTGACGGTTCTGACTGACCGGACAGATGCTATCCGCGCCTCGGTCAAAGATGTGCAGTTTGAACTGTTCCTGGCGATTGCGCTGGTGATCATGGTGATGTACCTGTTCCTGCGCAATATGGCCGCGACCCTGATCCCGGGCGTGGCGGTGCCGCTCTCACTGGTCGGTACGTTCGCGGTGATGTATTTCTGCGGTTTTTCCGTCAATAACCTGACACTGATGGCGCTGACTATCGCCACCGGGTTTGTGGTGGATGATGCAATTGTGGTGGTGGAAAACATCGCCCGCTATCTGGAAAAAGGCGACAAACCGCTGACCGCTGCCCTGAAAGGTGCCGGTGAGATTGGTTTTACCATTATCTCTCTGACCTTCTCGCTGATTGCCGTGTTAATCCCTCTGTTATTTATGGGGGATATTGTCGGCCGCCTGTTCCGTGAGTTTGCCATCACCCTTGCGGTGGCGATCCTGATTTCCGGTATCGTGTCACTGACACTGACACCGATGATGTGCGCCCGGTTCCTGAAACCCGAATCCGCTCACCGTCATAACCGCTTTAACCGCGCCACTGAACGCTTTTTTGAGCGGGTGATTGCCGGTTACGGCCGCTGGCTGACATGGGTGCTGCGCCATCAGTGGCTGACACTCGGGGTTGCGTTCAGTACCATGGCACTCACCGTCATCCTCTATCTGTTTATTCCGAAAGGCTTTTTCCCGATCCAGGATAACGGACTGATTCAGGGCACTCTGGAAGCGCCGCAGTCCGTGTCGTTTCAGGCCATGAGTGAAAAACAACAGGCGGTCAGCCGTCTGCTGGCGGATGACCCGGCAGTCGCCAATATCGCCGCGTTTGCCGGTATCGACGGCAGCAATGCCACACTGAATACCGGACGCCTGCAAATCACTCTGAAACCGTTATCTGAGCGGGCTGACCGCGCGGAAGCTATCATCACCCGGTTACAGGAAAAAGCCGGTACCCTGCCCGGCGTGAAACTGTATCTCCAGCCGTCTCAGGATCTGACAATTGATACCCAGACGTCCCGTACTCAGTATCAGTTTACCTTACAGGCGAATTCCCTTGAGGAGCTTGATCTGTGGGTACCGCGTCTGATGACGGAATTAGAGAGCAGCGATGCCCTGACCGACACCGGCAATGACTGGCAGAACAAGGGACTGGTGGCTTATATTGATATTGACCGCGACACTGCGTCACGGCTGGGGCTGACCATGACCAACATTGATAACGCGCTGTACAATGCGTTCGGTCAGCGTCTGATCTCCACAATTTATACCCAGGCCAGCCAGTACCGCGTGGTGCTGGAAAATAACACCGCGCTGACACCGGGCGCGGATGCGCTCAGCAGCATCCGTCTGACCAACAAAGACGGCAATTCCGTGCCGTTGTCAGCTTTTGCCACTGTCTCGCAGCGCTTCGGGCCGCTGGCGATTAATCATCTGGCTCAGTTCCCGTCCGCTACCTTCTCCTTTAATATCCCGGTGGGCGGGTCGCTGGAAGCGGCTGTTAATGCGGTGAAATCAGCGGAGCAGCGTATCGGCCTGCCGAAAGATATCACCACACAATTCCAGGGCGCGACTCTCGCCTTTGAAAATGCCCTGTCCAACACCCTGTGGCTGATCCTTGCCGCTGTCGTGGCGATGTATATTGTGCTCGGCATTCTGTATGAAAGTTTTATTCACCCGATTACTATCCTCTCCACCCTGCCCACCGCCGGAGTCGGTGCCCTGCTGGCGCTGATGATGGCGGGTAATGAGCTGGATGTGATTGCGATTATCGGTATTATTCTGCTGATCGGGATAGTGAAGAAAAACGCCATTATGATGATTGACTTCGCCCTCGCCGCAGAACGCGAACAGGGGCTGTCACCGTATGATGCGATCTATCAGGCGTGTCTTCTGCGTTTCCGCCCGATCCTGATGACCACCATGGCCGCGCTGTTCGGTGCGGTGCCGCTGATGCTCAGTACCGGGGTCGGTGCCGAGCTGCGCCAGCCGCTGGGGGTCTGTATGGTCGGCGGACTGATTATGAGCCAGATCCTGACCCTCTTTACCACTCCGGTAATTTATCTGCTGTTTGACCGCCTGTCTCACTGGCGCGATAACGCCCGGTTTACCCCGGAAAGTGACAACACAGGAGCCTCATCATGAGGCTGTTCGCCCTGTTTATCGCCCGCCCGGTGGCGACGACGCTGATAAGCCTCGCCATCACCCTGTGCGGGGCGATCAGCTTCCTGTTCCTGCCGGTGGCACCGCTGCCGCAGGTGGATTATCCGGTGATTAATATCACGGCATCACTGCCGGGTGCTTCGCCGGAAACCATGGCCTCCTCTGTCGCCACGCCGCTGGAGCGCTCACTCGGGCAGATAGCCGGGGTGTCGGAAATGACATCCTCCAGCTCGCTCGGCAGTACCAGTATTACCCTGGAATTTGAGCTTAACCGCGACATCAACGGTGCCGCCCGCGATGTGCAGGCGGCTCTCAATGCTGCGCAGAACCTGCTGCCGTCCGGAATGCCGTCACGCCCGCGCTACTATAAATCCAACCCGTCCGATGCACCGATTATGATCCTGACGCTGACATCGGACACCCTCGATACCGGCAAACTCTATGATATCGCCTCCACCCGGCTGGCACAGCGCCTGTCACAGATTGAGGGCGTCAGTGAGGTTTCAGTCGGCGGCGGCTCGCTGCCTGCCGTGCGTGTGGAGCTTAATCCGTCACAGCTGTTTAACCAGGGGGTTTCCCTCGACAGCGTGCGCAAAGCGATTACTGATGCCAACGTACTGCGTCCGCAGGGCTCGCTGTCTGACAATGAACGCCGCTGGCAGATTGACAGTAACAGTGAACTGAAAACGGCGGAGGATTATCGTCCGCTGATTGTGCATTACAATGACGGCGCGGCGGTACGGCTCGCGGATGTCGCCACTGTGAAAGACTCGGTACAAAACGTCCGTGCCGCCGGGATGAGCAACGGCAAGCCTGCGATCCTGCTGGTGATCCGCCGTGAAGCCGGTGCCAATATTATCGCCACCGTGGCCCGTATCCGCGAACAGCTGCCGGTATTACAGGATGCCATTCCCGCCAGTGTGGATTTGCAGGTCGCGCAGGATCGCACACCGACCATCCGCGCCTCACTGACCGAAGTGGAACGCGCACTGACCATTGCAGTGGGGCTGGTGATCCTGGTGGTGTTCCTGTTTCTGCGTTCCGGACGCGCCACCATTATCCCGGCGCTGGCCGTGCCGGTTTCTCTTATCGGCACCTTCAGTGCTATGTATCTGTGCGGGTTCAGCCTCAATAACCTGTCACTGATGGCGCTGACCGTCGCCACCGGCTTTGTGGTGGATGATGCGATTGTGGTGCTGGAGAATATCGCCCGCCATATTGAAAACGGCCTGAAACCGAAAGAAGCCGCGCTCAAAGGGGTCAGCGAAGTCGGGTTTACCGTGCTTTCCATGAGCATCTCCCTGGTGGCGGTGTTTATCCCGCTCCTGCTGATGGATGGCCTCGTCGGGCGGCTGTTCCGCGAATTTGCCATCACCCTGACCACCGCCATTGCTATCTCGCTGGTGATCTCCCTGACACTCACCCCGATGCTTTGTGCTCATCTGCTGAAAAACCGCGCGGCACCGGCACGGGAGCGCAAACGCGGCGCAGGCCGGATCCTGTTCCGCATCCAGCAATGGTACGGGCGCAGCCTGACCGTGGTGCTGGCACACAGCCGCTGGGTACTGCTGATTTTCACCGGCACCATTGCTCTCGCGGTCTGGCTCTATATCTCTGTGCCGAAAACCTTTTTCCCGGATCAGGATACCGGGCGGTTACTGGGCTTTGTCCGCGCTGATCAGAGCATTTCGTTCCAGTCGATGGAGCAGAAAATGCGCACCTTTATGCAGCGCATTCACAGTGATAAAGATGTTGCCAGTGTCACCGGCTTTACCGGCGGCGGCCGGGTTAACAGCGGGTTTATGTTTATCTCGCTCAATCCGCTGGATGAACGGACAGACAGCGCCCAGGATGTGATCAACCGGCTGCGTGTTACTCTCGCGGATGAACCGGGCGCTAATCTGTTCCTGATCCCGGTTCAGGATGTGCGGGCGGGTGGTCGTCAGTCCAACTCGAGTTATCAGTATTCCCTGCTCGCAGACGATTTATCCCTGCTGCGTGAATGGGAACCGAAAATCCGCAAAGCCCTTGGTGAACTGCCTCAGCTGACCGATGTAAACTCGGATAAAGAAGATAAAGGCGCGGAGATGGCGCTGACTTATGACCGCGATGTGATGGCGCAGCTCGGGATCAGTGTTAATGATGCCAATAACCTGCTGAATAACGCCTTCGGTCAGCGGCAGATCTCCACCATTTATGAGCCGCTGAACCAGTATAAAGTAGTGATGGAAGTCGCGCCTCAATATACACAGGATGTCAGCGCGCTGGACAAAATGTTTGTCATCAATAAAGAGGGACAACCGGTTCCGCTGGCGTATTTCGCACAATGGCGCCCGGCGAATGCACCGCTGAGTGTTAACCATCAGGGGCTGTCGGCGGCTTCAACAATCGGCTTTGACGTGGCACAGGGGTATTCTCTGTCAGATGCGGTAACTGCGGTCGAACGCACCATGGTGGAGCTGGGTGTGCCGTCCGGAGTTCGCGGCACTTTTGCCGGGACCGCACAGCTGTTCCAGGAGACATTACAGTCTCAGGTGCTGCTGATTATCGCTGCCATTATCACGGTGTATCTGGTGCTCGGTATGCTGTATGAGAGCTTTATTCATCCGCTGACCATCTTATCCACCCTGCCCTCAGCGGGGGTCGGCGCACTGCTGGCGCTGCGCTTCTTTGATACGCCGTTCAGTCTGATCGCCCTGATAGGGATTATGCTGCTGATCGGGATTGTGAAGAAAAACGCCATTATTATGGTGGACTTCGCCATTGCCGCCCAGCGCGGCGGGCAGAGTGCGCGGGATGCCATTTTCCGGGCCTGTCTGCTGCGCTTTCGTCCGATTCTGATGACTACCCTGGCCGCCCTGTTCGGTGCGCTGCCGCTGGCGCTCGGCAGCGGAGACGGCGCGGAACTGCGACAGCCGCTCGGGATAACCGTAGTCGGCGGGCTGCTGGTCAGCCAGATTCTGACACTCTATACCACGCCGGTGATTTACCTGTTCTTTGACCGGCTGCGCCGCAAAAAAACCGGCGAATCCGCCGGACAATCCGTTATCAGTACGGAGGGAAATGTATGAAAACCGGCATAGGTCACAAACTGTTTCTTGCTATTTTTGCCACCTGTATGCTGGTGGTACTGACCATGCATCTGGCTATCCGTTTCAGCTTTGAACAGGGTTTTCTCGGCTATCTTCAGCGTTCCGCCGAAGACCGGACGGAGATGATCGCCGATGTTGTCGCTGAGCAGTATGCCGATTACGGCAGCTGGTCTTTTCTGCGTAATAATCAGCGCGGTTTTATGCAGGCACTGCGGGCGCTGGATACCGACCGCCATATGCAGCATATGGAACGCGGCTGGAAAATGCGCTTCTGGCTGCTGGATGAGGATGACCGCCGCCTGTTCGGGCACGGTCCGGTACCACCCGGCGAGCTCTACCGCAAACCGGTAAAATACAATGATAATATCGTCGGCTGGGTGGTGATGCCGGCGGATGACAAGATCAACCGTGCCGCCGACCAAAGCTTTTCACATCAGCAGGCACGCACCAGCTGGATAGTCTCGGCGCTGGTGCTGCTGGTCACTCTGGTGGTCACCTGGCTGCTGACGCGCGGCTTCCTGCGTCCGGTCAAACGGCTGGCGGAAGGCACACACCAGCTGGCAGCAGGTAACTTCAGCAGCCGCGTGCCGGTTCACGGCAAAGATGAAATTGCCCGGCTGGCTGATGATTTTAATCAGCTCGCCTCCACGCTGGAAAAAAATGAGCTGATGCGCCGCGATTATATGGCGGATGTCTCACACGAGCTGCGCACCCCGCTGGCGGTGTTACAGGGTGAGCTTGAAGCCCTTCAGGACGGAATACGTCAGCCGACACCGGAAACGCTGGCGTCTTTGCTGGCGGAAGTGCAGACCCTGACAAAACTGGTCAGTGACCTGCATCAGCTTTCATTATCCGATCGCGGTTCACTCTCTTACCGCAAAGAATTATGTAACCTGAGCGATGTGATCAGCCGGTCAATCGGTGTATTCCGCCACCGGTTACAGGAAAAAAATATCGCTGTTACGGCAGAACTGCCGGACACCCTGATGGTTTTCGGGGATGACGCGCGGCTCGGTCAGCTGTTCCATAATCTGCTGGAAAACAGCCTGCGCTACACCGACAGCGGCGGACAGATTGTGGTACGCGGGCAGCAGGATGAAACACAGATCCGGATTGACTGGTCAGACAGTGCACCGGGGCTGACCGAAGCGCAGTTTTCACAGATTTTTGAGCGTTTCTACCGCAGCGAATCCTCCCGCAACCGGGCCAGCGGCGGATCCGGACTCGGCCTCGCGATTTGTGATAAAATCGCGGAAGCACATCACGGGCAGATAAGTGCATCAGCGTCCCCGCTCGGCGGCGTGACCATTACTCTGATCCTGCCCCGCCTGACTGACAGGAGTTGACTGCATGGAACAACATGCTGAATTGATCCTTATTGTGGAAGATGAGCCGAAACTGGCTCAGTTACTGACAGATTATCTGCACGCAGCCCATTACCGTACGCACTGGCTGGCACGCGGCGGTGAGGTGACGGCCTGGGTGCAGGAAAACAGACCGGATCTGATTTTGCTGGATCTGATGCTGCCGGAGAAAGACGGCCTGACACTCTGCCGCGAAATCCGTCAGTTCAGTGATGTGCCCGTCATGATAGTCACGGCCAAAACCGAAGAGATTGACCGTCTGCTGGGGCTGGAAATCGGGGCGGATGATTATGTCTGCAAGCCTTACAGCCCGCGTGAGGTTGTGGCGCGGATCAAAACTATTCTGCGCCGTTGTCAGCGCAGTAACGATACCGCAGAGGATAGACGTGACACCCTGATTATTGATGAGGTGAATTATCAGGTGCGTTTCGGGGCACAGAGTCTGGATCTCACCCAGGTTGAATTCCGTCTGCTGCGCACCATGGTATCACAGCCGGGCACCGTGCTGTCACGCAATCAGTTGCTGGATAATCTGTATGACGATTACCGTGTGGTGACTGACCGCACGATTGACAGCCATATCAAAAATCTGCGCCGCAAGCTCGGGCAGTTAGATGGTGACCGCGATTTTATTCATTCTGTCTACGGGCTGGGTTACCGCTGGGAAGGCGGACCGGCTGAGATTATTGCCGCCACGATTATCTGAATCTGACTGAGGTGAGATGTAAAAAACGGCGGAAACTGACGTGACCGCCGTTTTTTATTTATGGTTCCTGATTACTGTATCAGCGTGGAACGTTCCAGCCGTGCCAGGATTTTATCCAGCGTGTTATTTTCATCTTCTGCCAGATCGGATTTGGCAATACGGAAGACGCGGTTCAGTTCGCCGGTCTTAATATGCAGTTTCAGCACAGAGCGGCTGTTTGTCATCACGGTGAAAGCACTCAGCGGCGCTTCATAGCAGACCGCATACTGCCCCGGGGTAAACAGCAGGTTATCACCGGCAATTGCCAGCATCGGATAATACTGGATACGCCGTGCGTTAATCAGCAGGACAATACTCATAGCAACCATGATCCCGCCGATATCCATCCCCATCACCAGCAGTACCACACCGATCGCACCGTACAGCATCACCATATTGATCTGGCGCTGTTTATTGAATTTCAGCAGAACCTCAAATGGCAGTTGTGCCAGTTTCGGTACTGTTTTCAGTGAACGGTAGATCACACGGTTGTAGTCGTAGAGGTAACCGACGATAAAGATAAAGCCCAGCGGAATAAAAATAATACCGCCGATCATGGCGAGAACCAGACCCAGTTTCGGCTGGTTACGCAAAAATGCCAGGCTGGCCAGCTGAGCCGCTATCCCGCCGGTCATCAGAATTTTCACGTAAGGTAAGATTTCAATCATCTGCTGTGTCTGATAATCCAGTTCATCCCGGTACGGCTCAAGTGCCGCCGGAATATAAGCGATAATTCCCAGGAAAATCAGGTTAAGAACCAGACCAATCCAGACTGCAATATGACGTTTTTCCATGTGTCCACGCTGTAACAGGCTATAGTAAATGATAACGCAACGGTGATTATCCGCCGCGCCACTGAATTTAACGAAACTATATCAAATCGTTATCCGATATTCATGCCATTTTCAGTAATTCATTTGATACCGGGCGGACGACGCGCTAGAATCCAACGCCTTGATTACGCCTCCCCCTCCGGGGAAGGTTCTGACTTGAACTCAGATCGGAATACATTATGTTTACACCCGAATTACTCTCTCCGGCAGGCTCGCTGAAGAATATGCGCTATGCGTTCGCCTATGGTGCGGATGCCGTCTATGCCGGACAGCCGCGTTACAGCCTGCGTGTCCGTAACAACGAATTTAACCACGAAAACCTCGCCAAAGGCATTCAGGAAGCCCACGAACTGGGTAAAAAATTCTATGTCGTGGTCAATATCGCTCCGCATAACGCCAAACTGAAAACCTTTATCCGTGATCTGGAACCGGTGATCGCCATGGGTCCGGACGCACTGATTATGTCTGATCCCGGTCTGATCATGATGGTGCGCGAGCATTTCCCGCAAATGGACATTCATTTATCCGTTCAGGCCAACGCCGTAAACTGGGCAACCGTCAAATTCTGGCATCAGATGGGGCTGACCCGTGTGATCCTCTCCCGTGAACTGTCACTCGATGAAATCGCCGATATCCGCAAAAATGTGCCGGATATGGAACTGGAAGTCTTTGTCCACGGCGCACTGTGCATGGCCTACTCCGGCCGCTGCCTGCTTTCCGGTTACATTAACAAACGTGACCCTAACCAGGGTACCTGCACCAATGCCTGCCGCTGGGAATATAAAGTGGAAGAAGGCAAAGAAGATGTGGTCGGTAATATCGTTCACAAGCAGGAACCTATCCCGGTGAAAAATATTGAGCCGACTCTCGGCGCTGGCGCACCGACTGACAAAGTGTTCCTGATTGAGGAAGCACAGCGTCCGGGGGAATATATGACCGCGTTCGAAGATGAGCACGGCACTTATATTATGAACTCCAAAGATCTGCGGGCTATCGAGCATGTCGAAAAACTGACACAGATGGGCGTTCACTCCCTGAAAATTGAAGGCCGCACCAAATCCTTCTATTACTGCGCCCGTACCGCCCAGGTTTACCGCCGCGCCATTGATGACGCCGTTGCCGGAAAACCATTTGATCCGTCTCTGCTGACCACGCTGGAAGGCCTGGCACACCGCGGTTATACCGAAGGGTTCCTGCGCCGTCATACTCATGACGCTTATCAGACTTATGAGTACGGTTACTCCGTTTCTGATTCCCAGCAGTTTGTCGGCGAGTTTACCGGCAACCGCGTGAACGGCCTCGCTGAAGTGGATGTCAAAAACAAATTTTCAGTCGGTGACAGCCTGGAACTGATGACCCCGAACGGCAATATCAGCTTTATCCTCGATGCCATGAATAACCGCAAAGGGGAAGCCACCGATGTCGCGCCGGGTAACGGTCATATCGTCTATCTGCCGGTACCGGATGACGTTAACCTGGAATTTGCCTTGCTGATCCGTAATTTACCGGGCACCAGCACCCGTAATCCGCATATGCCGGAATTTACCGATGCTGCGGCCACAAACGGGTAAAATTCTGAATTTTCGAATCCGATCACAACAATCACTTTGGTTATTTCGTAGTATCGGACAAGAAAATGAAGAACTAAAACGCAACATGTAATACCAGGAACCACCTCCTTGGTTGGCTCAATCTCCCTTGAGCCAACCTTTTCTTTTTGTGCCCTTCCCTTTTTTTCCCCTGCCATTTTTCCGGGCATAATCCGTCTGTGTTTGTTATCTTTAAAAGACGTAATCTGAACACGGAGTCTGGTATGGCGGAAACGCATATAGTGGTTCTTAACGGAAAACGCGCCGGTGATGACGGTATTCGTCAGGCAGTCCGGCACTTACGGGAAAGCGGAGAAGACATTCAGGTACGGGTGACATGGGAACCGGAAGATATTCCCCGCTTTGTCCGCGAAGCACATCAGCTGAAAGCCGCCACCGTGATTGCCGCCGGAGGCGACGGTACGATTAATGCCGTATGCAGTGCTCTGATGACCTATCCGGCTGAAAAACGCCCGGTTCTCGGTATTCTGCCGCTCGGCACCGCCAATGATTTTGCCACCGCAGCCGGAATACCGGCAGATAAAACCAAAGCCCTGCTCCTGGCCGCCAAAGGCAGCGCGGTCGCCATTGATATCGGCTGTATCAATGAATCCCACTATTTTATCAATATGGCCACCGGCGGATTCGGCCCGAAAATCACCACTGATACTCCGGAAGCCCTGAAAAGTACCTTCGGCGGTGCTGCGTATTTTCTTCACGGCCTGACACGCAGCGATTTGCTGAAAGCGGATCACTGCACTATCAGCTGTGATGATTTCCACTGGCAGGATGACGCGCTGGTGATTGGTGTCGGCAACGGCTGCCAGGCAGGCGGCGGGCATAAACTGTGCCCGGATGCGCGGATCAACGATGGTCTGCTTAACCTCAGTATTCTGCCGGAACGCAACTGGCCGCGCTCACTCTGGAACACCCTCTTTAATGAAGGCGAGGCTGAAGGCGTCATCATGAAGCGCAGCACACGGATCACCATCAGCGCGGCACATGAGATGGTGTTTAATCTCGACGGTGAACCGCTGACAGGTCAGCAATTCACCTTTTCCGTGCTGCCTGAAGCGATCCAGTGCCGGTTACCGCCACACTGCGGGTTGTTATCTTAAACACAATCCACGACAATCCGTGACAATTTTATAACACGCTACAGGAATCGGAGTTTATATACCATGACTGATATCGTTAAGTTGTTAGGCAATGATGCATCATCTCTTCTTGAACACACCTGCACCACCATTCCCAAAGACAATCTTTATCTGCCGGGCGATGACTTTGTCACCCGTGTGATGATTGATAATAACCGGCCGAATACCGTGCTGCGCTCCATGCAGTCGCTGTTTAATCACGGTCGTCTGGCGGGAACCGGTTATCTCTCCATTCTGCCGGTGGATCAGGGCGTTGAGCACTCTGCGGCGGCCTCTTTTGCCGCTAACCCGCTCTATTTCGATCCGAAAAACATTGTCGAGCTGGCTATCGAGGCAGGCTGTAACTGCGTGGCTTCCACTTACGGCGTACTGGCTTCTGTTGCCCGCCGCTATGCACACCGCATCCCGTTCCTCGTCAAAATCAACCACAATGAAACCCTGAGCCTGCCTGCGCAGTATGATCAGACACTGTACGCCAGTGTTGAACAGGCTTTCGAAATGGGCGCTGTGGCTGTCGGGGCAACGATTTATTTCGGTTCACCGGAATCCCGCCGTCAGATAGAGGAAATCTCTGCGGCCTTTGAACGCGCCCATGAACTGGGCATGGTGACGGTACTGTGGGCCTACCTGCGCAACCCGGCTTTCAAAAAAGACGGGGTGGATTATCACGCCAGCGCGGATTTAACCGGCCAGGCAAACCACCTTGCGGCGACAATCGGTGCGGATATCGTCAAACAGAAAATGGCGGAAAACAACGGCGGCTTTAAAGCCATCGGCTTCAGCCATACTGATGAGCGCGTTTACAGCACACTGACCACGGATAACCCGATCGACCTGGTCCGTTATCAGCTGGCGAACTGCTATATGGGCCGTGCGGGGCTGATTAACTCCGGCGGAGCATCCGGTAATAATGACCTCGCGGATGCGGTCCGTACTGCGGTGATCAACAAACGCGCCGGTGGTATGGGGCTGATCCTCGGCCGTAAAGCCTTTAAGAAATCGATGAAAGACGGGGTGGCACTGATTAATGCAGTGCAGGATGTGTATCTCGATAAGAAAGTGACGATTGCGTAAATGCAGAACAGGCCGGATAACCGGCCTGATTTTTTTGTGTTCCCTGTTTGTTCCGGGGGGCTGCTGATAACGGGCAAAACGAAAAGCCGCTGTAAATACATCCCTGTAAGCTCAGGCGCGTCATCCATGACGCGCATGCTTTTCGTCCGCCTGCCCGTTATCTGCTCATTACCTGTACTGCAGATTACTTTTCAGCAGACAGATAATTATCTTTTCTTCTTCTTCCGCCCGGCCTGAGCAAAACGCTGGCGGTTATTATCATTACCGCTTTCTTTCTTTTTCGGTTTGTCTGACCCCGGATAAACCGGCGGAGCGACTTTAATTTTATTATCGCGCTTCTGTGGTTTTGCAGCCGGCTTTTTGACTTTTTTATCTTCAGAGGAGGATTTTTCAATCGCATCAAAGAGCTCAACCAGCTCGTCATCGGTTAAATCACGCCATTCCCCCACCGGGATCCCGGTCAGGCTGATATTCATAATGCGGACGCGCTCGAGTTTCGTCACTTCATAGCCGAAATGTTCACACATGCGGCGGATTTGACGGTTCAGACCCTGAATCAGCGTGATGCGGAAAACAAACGGCGCTTCCTGCTTTACTTTACATTTTTTGGTGACCGTACCGAGGATCGGCACACCCGCTCCCATACCACGGATAAAATCATCGGTGATCGGTTTATTTACCGTCACCACATACTCTTTCTGGTGATCGTTACCGGCACGCAGAATTTTGTTTACCAGATCGCCGTGGTTAGTCAGGAAAATCAATCCCTGAGAATCTTTATCCAGGCGACCGATAGGGAAGATACGGGTGCTGTGATTGACGAAATCGACTATATTGTCTTTCTCGCCTTCATCGGTCGTGCTGACAATGCCCACCGGTTTATTAAGGGCAATCAGTACCAGATCATCCTGCTCCCGCGCCTCAATCAGCTGACCGTTGACTTTAACCACATCGCCCGGCATCACCTGTGAGCCGATAGCCGCGCGTTTGCCGTTGATCAGGACTAATCCCTGCTCAATATAGCGGTCCGCATCCCGGCGGGAGCAGATGCCGCTCTCGCTGATGTATTTATTAAGACGCACAGATGAACCCGTTTCCATATCTTCCCCCCTGAAAAGCGCGCAATATACACCAATTATCGTGCGATATCACCACCACTGATAAAAATGGTGAACCGGGCCATGTCCGTGGCCCACTTCAAGGCTGTCTGCCGCTGCCAGCGCCCCGTGCAGATACTGTTTTGCCGTCTCCGTGGTTTCCGCCCAGCCCGCACACTGCGGACGCAGTGCCGCCATTGCCGCAGATAATGTGCAGCCGGTGCCGTGGCTGTTTTTGGTCGGAATCCGGGTTGAGGTAAAGCGGTGACGCCCTTCCGGCAGAAACAGCCAGTCAGGGCTTTCAGCATTATCCAGATGCCCGCCTTTCAGAAGAACTGCATTTGCCCCGGCGGCCATCAGAGCCTCCCCCTGCTGCTGCATCATGTTTTCATCTGTGGCGGCAGCCGTTTTCAGCAATGCCGCCGCTTCGGGCAGATTGGGGGTGATAATCGAAACGTGAGGTAATAATTCAGAGATCAGTAAATCAACCGCTTCGGCTTTCAGCAGCGGATCACCGCTTTTCGCCAGCATTACCGTGTCCAGCACCACATACGGCACAGGATACTGACGCAATTTCTCAGCCACGGTGCGGATCACACCGCCGTCAGACAACATACCAATCTTGGCACTGTCAATTCTGACATCCGTCAGTACCGCATCCAGTTGCGCCACAACAAATTCCGGCGGGACAGAATGAACAGAATTCACGCCACAGGTATTTTGTACTACCAGCGCTGTCATTACCGTGGTGCCGTAAACACCCAGTGCGGAAAAGGTTTTTAAATCCGCCTGAATACCCGCACCGCCGCTCGGATCTGTTCCTGCAATGGTTAATGCGTTGATTCTCACCCTGATATCCCCTGTTTTCTGTACCATTCTGTATAGTGAATTATACGCATCCGCTGACAGGAAACCACCGCAGAACAGGCAATAAAAAACCCCATGCCCGCAAGGGCACAGGGTCTGAATTTGCGTCAGTGATATACACTCGTTGTTGAAACGGCTATCAGGCTGTCGCGTTGACCACGCTGGTAAAACCAACTATCAGAGGCAGTTATTGCTGCCGGCGATAATTATGCTTTAGTGACGTTGGCAGCAGCAGGGCCTTTAGGACCATCCTGCACTTCAAATTCAACTTGTTGGCCTTCAGCAAGTGTTTTGAAACCATCGGTCATGATTGCAGAGAAGTGAACGAACACATCTTTGCTGCCATCAGCCGGAGTGATGAAACCAAAACCTTTTGATTCGTTAAACCACTTAACGGTGCCTTTAAGTTTAGCCATTGATAAAATTCCTATCCTACAAATTTGCCGATAACCGGCGTATACAAACTAGTCGTTACTGCTTAAAAAACAGAAGCGTACCTCGTTTACCCATTTGAGTTATCACATAGGACAGGTCGGAAATCAAGCGATTTTTTCAGCGGGAAGATCTGGTGCACATATTTAGAAATATTAATAACATGTTCCGGTAAAGTTATACGAAAATTTGATAACCGCTTGTGTTTAAACATATAAAGAAATTACAACTTTGTGTCTTTCCTGCAAGAACGATAAGCTGTCTTACTTCATTATTTCCATACTAAGAATCTGCCGGGTGCCGGAGTCCGTTGATATTTTGTTTAGATTTAAGCCGGACAGGCAGTATAAAAATAATATGAAATCTATGTTATTATTATTGTTATCTATTAATTATCATCTTTTGTTATGAGCAGAATAATCGTTTTAGGATAAATGATTATTGTCACACCAGGAGTCATTCATGAAGCTTTCTTTAAGCACAATCAGCGCCCTGACGCTTACCTCCCTGCTGATGGCCGGACAGCCCGCAGCAGCACAGGAGCAGCACACATTAAATAGTGACAGCGTCACAAATGATACAGCAGCTTCAGAAGGACTGTGGGGAACATTTAAACGCAATGTCACCAACGTCTGGGAGTCAGACCAGTATGATTTATATGTTCCGTTCTGGACATGGCATAACCGTCTGACCTACGACAAAGAAAAAACAGATAAATACAATGAAAAGCCGTGGGGTGCCGGGTTCGGCAAATCCTACTATGATGAGGATAATGACTGGCACAGCCTGTACGCCATGGCATTTAAGGATTCACACAATAAATGGGAGCCGATTGTCGGTTACGGGTTCCAGAAGATGTGGATGCCGCAGGGACAGGACGGCTTCAAAGCCGGTGTCGGCTTTACCATTGGTGTGACGGCGCGGGATGACTATCACTATATCCCGATCCCGGTACCGCTGCCGCTGGCATCGGTGGAATATAACCGTTTCGCGATTCAGGCGACGTATATTCCGGGCACTTACAATAACGGTAACGTCCTGTTTATGTGGGCCCGCTGGCAGTTTTAAGTACTTTTGAACATAAAAAACCGGGGATTTTTCCCCGGTTTTTTATTATCTGCAGTTATGCTTTCGCGGCACGGCGGCGTTCATAATAGCGGTATGTCAGCCACAGGAAGCCAATCCAGAACGGCAGCAGGATCACTGATATCCGTAACGGCTCCATCAGCGCGATCAGCACCAGGATAAAGGCCAGGAACGCAAGACAGATATAGTTGCCCCACGGATACCACAGTGCCTTAAAGAACGGCTCCACGCCCTCTTTTATCTTCGCCTGACGGAATTTCAGGTTAGAGATACAAATCATGATCCAGTTAATCACCAGCGTGGTGACCACCAGCGACATCAGCAGCGAGAATGCTTCTTTCGGCAGCAGGTAGTTGATCAGGATCCCCACGGAGGTGACCAGGCCGGACAGCATAATCGAGTTCACCGGCACCCCGCGCGGGCTGATACGCTGCAGGAAGGATGGTGCATTGCCCTGCCGGGCCAGGCTGTAGAGCATGCGGCTGTTGCTGTAAACACCACTGTTATAAACAGAAAGCGCCGCAGTCAGTACCACCACGTTCAGCGCATGGGCAATCCACAGATTGATATTGCCCTGCACAGAATCCGCAGCACCAATGGTATGACCGATTTCACGGAAGATCCGCACAAACGGACTGACGTTATCGACAATGTTTGTCCACGGATAGAGAGAAAGGATAACGGTAATGGAACCGATATAGAAAATCAGGATACGGTAAACCACCTGATTGATGGCTTTCGGAATGCTGTAACGCGGGTTTTCCGCTTCCGCTGCCGCCAGACCGACCAATTCGAGGCCGCCGAAGGAGAACATGATAATCGCCATTGCGAAAAGCAGACCACTCCAGCCATGCGGCATAAACCCGCCGAGCTCCCAGAGGTTAGTGACAGAAGCCTCCGGGCCGCCGTTACCGCTGATCAGCAGATAAGCACCAAAGGCAATCATGCCGAGGATGGCCACCACTTTGATCATGGCAAACCAGAATTCCGTTTCCCCGTAAACCTTGACGTTCACCAGGTTAACCAGGTTTATCAGCACAAAGAAGATCGCCGCAGAGATCCAGGTCGGAACATCCCACCAGAACTTGATATACTCGCCGACCGCGGTCAGTTCCGCCATGCCGACCAGGACAAACATCGCCCAGTAGTTCCAGCCGGATAAAAAGCCGGCAAAACCACACCAGTATTTATGGGCAAAATGGCTGAATGACCCGCTCACCGGCTCTTCCGCCACCATTTCGCCAAGCTGGCGCATGATCAGAAACGCAATAAACCCGGCGACTGCATAACCGAGCAGGACAGAAGGCCCCGCCATCTGAATCGTTGTGGCTGTTCCCAGAAACAGCCCCGTACCCACAGCACCACCCAATGCGATAAGCTGTATGTGTCTGTTTTTTAATCCGCGCTTGAGCGTCTGCTCCTGCTGTACTTCTGACATTAGATCCTCTGTAACGGCTATATTATTATTCTGCGTCGTGCATCACTGCATCCTGAAAAGTTTAAGCCCGTTATTAAAACATCATTTTGCTGCCTTGAATACCGTTAGCAACAAGATAATCAGAGGGAAAAGGCAAAACTCAGCCCTTGTCTGACGGAATAAATTTCGTAATCTCACAGATTCCCAGCATAAAATCCTCACGCTGATCGCAGTACTTATCGAGCGCCGCAATATAAAAAAATACACCGGCAACAATCAGCAGCAGGATAATTATGATTTTTTTCATGTTTCGCCTATTTTCATCTGAATTATACCCGTTAACAAGATTTCGTTACATTCCGGTATCGTCACATACTTTAGCGGAATGAGTGTGCTGTTTCACAAAAAAATTCATTTCATCAGCAGGAAGCGCATAAACAGATAACACCCTGTTTTGTCATAATGAAATAAACTTGTATACTTGGAAAACCCTGAAACTGAGCCGAAATCATCAATGCCGCAAGATAATCATGTCGCACTTGTGTGCGCACTTAGCAAATGGATAGAAAACCACACGGGTCGTGTCATCCACCTCGAAGAACTGGCTGCCTATTCCGGGTACTCGCTCTGGCATATGCAGAAGATCTTCAAAGAAGTTGCCGGTATCTCGCTCGGCAAATACATCCGTCAGCGCCGTCTGGCCGGTGCGGTTAACGCCCTGCGCCAGAGTGAACAGACTATCTTTGATATCGCCCTTGATTTCGGTTTCGGGTCACAATCTCATTTCACCTATATGTTCCGCAAAGAATATAACATCACCCCTTACGACTACCGCCAAAACCCGGATATCATCCTGGATATCAAAGAGCCGTGGCATTTCACTCACGACTGTAACTAAGGCAACTTAAACAATTAATAACAAAATTATATTTAGCCATATGATTTCAACTATCCCATTCCGCATTCGGATCGGCAGGAGAAATTCCTGCCACAGCACAATATACGGCGTATTCAGCTGTTTTTGATGAATAACGGCAATCTTATCGCACAACAGGCGACTTTATTGACATCCCCCCCGAATGGCGGCATAACATTTTAACTGTCTGTTATTTTGTTGCCGCTGTTTTCAGGAGCCTGCATGTCCGTAAAACTTATCGCCATTGACCTCGATGGCACCCTGCTTAACTCTCACCATCAGATTACCCCCGCTGTCAGTGCTGCTGTCACCCGCGCAAAAGAGAAAGGTCTTCATATCATCCTGACGTCCGGCCGCCCGTTTAACGGCATTCTGCCCTATCTCAGAGAATTAGGGCTGGATCAGGCCGGTTATTACTGTATCAGTAACAACGGTGCGGTGATTCATGATGCTGAAACCGGCGAACCGGTGATTGAAACGCTGATGGATTTTGAGGATTACCGTTATTTTGAAGCGCTCGCCCGCGACATAAACGTACATTTCCACGTGCTGAGTAACGGCGAAATGTTCACCACAAACCGGGATATCAGCCACTATACTCTGATGGATGCTTATCTGACACAAACACAACTGTACTACTGCCCGCTGGCGGAAATGAGCAGCGAAATGCAGTTCAGCAAGTTTATGATGGTTGATAACCCGGTGCGTCTGAGTGAAGCCGCCGGGTATATCCCGCAGGTCTCCTTTGACAGCTACAATATTCTGCGGACGGCGCCGCATTTTGTGGAGATTTCGGCCAAAAATGCCACCAAAGGACGTGCGGTTGCACTGGTCACTGAAAAACTGGGGCTGACACCGGACAAAGTCATGTGTATCGGCGATCAGAACAATGATATTTCTATGCTGGAGTACGCCGGAGTGGGTGTCGCTATGGGTAACGCCGCTGACCACATCAAGCAAAAATCCGGATATGTGACAACCTCCAATGATGAGGATGGTGTGGCAGCAGCCATAGAAAAGTTTGTGTGACCGGGATTATATTTTTTCAAATTCCCCTAATCAGGGAATTTGTTCCGTTTACTCTTCAGCGTCTTTTAATCAACCTGTATTTTGTTACTATTTTGACGGTTTCATTTAAAAAATAACTAAATCACAGTATTTAATTTTAACATGTACAGGTTGTTTTATGTTTTCAACAAAAGACATGCTCGTTCTCGGGATGATGGTTTTTGCGCTTTTCCTGGGTGCGGGCAATATCATTTTTCCGCCGATGGCGGGTTATCACTCGGGTACTGACTGGTTCAGTACCTCCCTCGGATTTATCGTCACCGGCGTGGTTCTGCCGTTTCTCACCCTGATTACTGTTGCGGTCAAAGGCCGTGGTGAGCGGCTTTCTGTCGATCTGCCGCGCTGGGTTTCGGTGACATTCTGGGTGGCGCTCTATCTGATCCTCGGCTCAACATTCGCCATGCCGCGTGTCACCAACACCGCGTATGAACTGGGTTTTCTGCCGCTCGGTTTTGTTGAGAAAAGCACCGCCAGCCATCTGATTTTTGCCTTTGTGTTTAACTTTGTTTCCCTGTTTTTTATGCTTAAACAGGGAACGATGATCAGTGCCATCGGTAAGTTTATGACCCCGGCGCTGCTGTTCCTGCTGGTCGCTGTGGGGATCGCCGTGGTGCGCACACCGCTGTCACCGATTAATGAACCGATCAATCAGTATGTGGATTTTGCGTTCTTCTCCGGCATCGTTGATGGTTATCAGACCATGGATGTGCTGTCGGCAATGGCATTCGGCGGTATTGTGGCCCGTGCCCTGGCATCACGCGGGATCACCTCACCGCAGGAAGTGGTGGTTATTACCATCAAGGCCGGGCTGATTGCGGTCGGCCTGCTGGCTGCACTCTATATCTGTCTGTTTTATCTGGGTGCGACCAGTGATGCGGTGTCACAGACAGCCACCAACGGCGGACAGATTTTCTCCCGTTATGTCGATGCCCTTTACGGCGCGCTCGGTACCTGGCTGATGTGCGGTATCGTACTGCTCGCCAGTATGACCACCTTTGTCGGCGTGACCAGTGCCTGTGCGGATTTCTTCGCGACATTCAACCCGCGCCTGGACTACCGTTTCTGGGTAGTGGTATCCACACTGCTGACCACCATTGTCTCCACCTTCGGTCTGGATACGCTGCTGCGCGTCACCGTTCCGGTGCTGCTGCTGATCTACCCGACCACCGTTGCGCTGGTGTTCCTCCAGTTTGCGCGCCGTAAAATGCGTAATCCGCGCTTTACCTACGGCTTTACTGTTGCGGTACTGGTAATGATGAGTGCGCTCGATACCCTGAATAACATCGGTCTGCTCAGTGAAAATGTGCTGGCGGTATTACACCGGATGCCGCTGTTTAAGGAAGGACTCGGCTGGTTACTGCCGGGTGTGATTGCCTTTATCATCTCGTTCATTGCCGGTAATATGAGACCGGCAAAACCGCAACCGGATGTGACTGCGTAAAAACACAAAAGCCCGGTCATCTGACCGGGCTTTTTTCTGTTATTCATGATGTGCGGCTGTTCAGTGTGCTCCCGCCTGTTCCAGAACAGCGGCCAGATTACGGTAGCCATGACGTTTTGCCAGGGTCAGTGGTGAATCTCCGGAGCCATCCGGCAGATTAACATCCGCTCCGCCTTCAATCAGCAAGGTGACAATATCCGCATACTTCTGACTGCCGTCACCTAGAATGATCGCTTCAATCAGCGCTGTCCAGCCAAGATTATTGACATGGTTAACATTCACCCCGGCATCAATCAGTGTTTTCACTGTTTTGACATGTCCGCGCTCTGACGCGGGGATCAGCGCCGTACCACCATAACGGTTTGTACTTTTCAGGTCTGCCCCGTGACTGAGCGTCATTTCCAGAATATCCTGTAACCCGCGCGCGCCGGCATATAAATACGGCGTATCCATAATGGCATCTGCGGCATTCACATCGGCGCCCTGTTCAATCAGATAGCGCGCCACGATGATGCGGTTACCGTGTACTGCTGCCATCAGCGGTGTGCGCAGACGGTTATCACGCTGCTCAATATCCACGCCCTCTCCGATTAACTGCTGAACCGTAACGAGATCGCCCTTTTCTGCGGCAGTGACCAGCTCAGTTTTACGTGTTTCTGCCATACCTTTCGCCATTGTTATCAATAAGAGACAAATAATACCGGATAAGCCAATCAGAATGCGTTTTTTCACTTTGTCACTCCTGTTGTACCGCTCCTGTGAATCCCCTTACCATAACAAAACAGCATAATTTATCACCGGACAAATAACAGGGTTATTGTGCGCCGTATTTTTTCAGAAGGGCTTTCACCAGCGCCAGCGTCTCCGCATCCGCTTCCCCGTTAACGTTATGAGAGCGAAAATGCATCTGGAACGCTTTAATCACATTACGGGTTTTTCCGTCCGCCTTACCGGTTACCGTCATTTCATAGCCGTATTTTTTCAGTGCCTGCTGTAATTCACCAACGCTGATTTTATCCGACGGATGACGGTTGCCGAGAAAACGTTTCACATCAGCCGCTTCCGGCCAGGCACCGATCCCGCGTTTTGCCAGGTATTCCCACGGGAACATCGGTCCCGGATCCAGTTTGCGCTGCGGCGCGATATCACTGTGTCCGACCACATTTTGCGGGGCAATATTACGCCGGGCGATCACATCCTGTGCCAGTTTCACAATCAGATCTATCTGGGCGGTCTGATACGGCACCCAGCGCTGCCCGACAGACATTTTCACTGTCCCCGGATTGACAATCTCCACCCCGACTGAGCTTTTATTCAGGCTGCTTTCGCCGCGCCAGTAACTTTTTCCGGCATGCCAGGCTTCACTGCCCTCCGGCACCAGCTGCAATACCACCGGTTTGCCATCGCGGACAGCCGGGATTGTCGGTACCAGATACTGAACACTCACTCCGCCAGCGGTCAGCACACGCAGTGATGCCTCATCATTCAGCGCGGTATAATGAAAAACCAGATAATTATTCGGCTTGGATAACCACGGTTCTTTGATATTCCGCTGATCAACAATAAACTCACCACGATCAATATACCGGCTCTGATTACTGCATCCTGTCAGTATCAGCACACACACCAGACACACACTACGCCACATCTTTCTTTATCCTGTACAATGTTATCCGGCACGATACCGGCACAGCCCCTTTACCGGAAAATATGTCCACCGCATTATTCACAACGGGCATACTATCACGGGCGGGTATTATGACGATTTCACAGCGGCAGTGCTATGCTCTGAACGCGAATCATCATGATGTTTTTCTGCAACAGACGGCTGAAAACGTATGATAAAAAATACCCGCCGCAGCGCTGAGGA
>NZ_AYMP01000045.1 GCF_000633515.1 Morganella morganii H1r
CCCGCATTACCCATCACCAGGCCTTTATCATCAGGGCATTGTGCCATGTTGTAACCTCTTTATTTGCAAATAAAAAAGGCCGCATAAGCGACCTGTTTGAAGTGTGTTTGTTCAGGATGTGCAGCGGAAAGCCAATTGCATAATGAACCGGCCTTCTTCTGTCGGTACCGGCTTCGGCATGCCGCCAAGGTTGTAGATTGAGTTAAGTTCGCAATCGTCAGGAAACTCGGATACGAAACTGAGAATGTCTTTCGCCCTGGTTAACACCGGCTCCGGATCGTTCTGTGCAGATACCAGAATCAGCATTACATTGTCGTCAGCGCCAAGGTCAGCAAATCTGCCGCTGCCGCCGTCAGGCTGAATGACGGCATATTGCTGCGTGCGTGAATCCGGTTCTTCCGTCCACGTCAGGTACTGAACAGTGAAATCATCCAGCAGACCAGCGCGGTTCAGATAACGCTCAAACGCTTCGTGTATCATATGCGCATCTCCTGATGCATGGCTGCTTCAATCTCATCTCGACTCTCTTCAAATCCCAGCGTAAGGAACTCTTTTCGCGCAGTGGTGCGCCGGAATGTCTGCTTAACTTTCGGGTCATGAACAAATACCGCGTAGTTCGCAGAATATCCGACACGACCGGTAACGCGGGTGCCGTTAACTGTGATTTCACGGAACTGAGAGTTGATAAGCGTTGATGTGTCGATAGGCGTAAACAGCGTGGCCTGAGCTCCACCAATCAGCATCGCCGCCTGTATTGCGCGGGTAACTTTGCGACCGGTGATATTGCCGACCAGTGCATTGATATTGGCGCTGACCTCTGCGATACCTCTGATTTTTGCCGCCATATCACACCGCCGTTATCAGGGTGTAATCATCCGCTATGTGCTCGAATACATCCTCATCACGTTTGATGAATTTGATTTCGTCAGCACCGGCAGATACCGGATCACCTGAGTGCTTGCCGATAGCGATAAAATCACCTTTCTTCGCATCAGCGTACTCAGTCCAGAACACCAGTTTGATAGTGATTTCTGAGCCGATATCAATCTTTCCGGCTTTCAGTTCACTACCATAGCCACACAGGAAATGAACCGGCTCCGAGAATTCAGGCTTGCCGTATTTATCCTTCCCTGCAGACCGCCACAGCGTCGCCCATGAGGTATATGCCCAATTTGCAACTGAACTCATAACGCATAGCTTTCAAATTGGTATGGTTCACAGTTCTCACATCCCGTGACTGTGAATCCACTTAATGCGCCATCATCAAATACAGCAGCCACAAATCCAGACCCTGGATTAACCAGCGCATTAATAAATCCAACGATACCCATGGTCAGTACGCCATCACTTGATTTTGAACACATAAATGGAATGTCCGCATCACCAAGTTTCGAATTAAATTCCACCCTTGATTTGACGAGATTACTCGTTCCATCTGGGTCTAAGTTATAAAGTTGATTCAGCTTGTCAGCCAGTGCTTTTGCTTCAATCATTGATACCCTCCTACCACACCAAAGAAACCGACTGTTTTACTCGACAGAGGCAAATCAGAAAGACACCCGGCGCTGTCCCATGCGCGGATCTGATTCAGCAGATAATCAGTACCGGCAGAATCATATGCGAAGGAGCGGGACGCTCCGTTAGGAGCGCTCTGTGATGATATCTTTCGTGCGCCAGACAGCGAGGCCAACCTCACAACGGTGTAGATCAGCAGCAGTTTCTGCGTGGTTTCGTCGTAATTGGCTTCGAGACATCCGGACTTTGCATTAACCTGACTCAGTAACAGCGACAGCACAGAATCAGGCAATGTAAACCCGAGTTCCGCAATCATCGGCTTTACGTCATCAAGAGTTATCTGCATTATTTCGCCTTTTTGCCGCTTTTCAGCGCATTCAGTTCAGCAGTGACTGCGTCAAACTGCGCGTTTTTCTCTTCCAGTTCTGCGGTGAGAGCCGATACCTTTTCATTGGCATCGGCAAGCTCGCCAGAGATAACCGGCAATTGAGCGTTTTTCTCTTCCAGTTCTGCGATCAGGAGTTTCGCTGTTGCCAGCTCTGCCGTGAATTGGTCATCTCCTTCATGTTTAGCCGGTGTGGAAACTTCAAAAATCAATTCCCCACTTTTTTCATTTGTGTGCTCAGCCTTACCGCTGGCAATCCAGCTTTTTGCCAGGTCATCATTAACATCATAGACAGCGCCGACCTCCAGTTTCTGAAGGTCGGCACCGGCAAAAATGTTTCCTGCTAAGATTTTTACCAGTGCCATAAATCCCCCTTATGCGCCTTTCGCGTGAACGACTGAGAAGTGACCGCTGATGTCCTGTTTAACCATCAGGCCAGCAGCACCCCATGTGCGCCATACGTAATCAGAGTTATAGAACTGACGCGGGTCTGCAACAGTACCGAACGCCTGACCGACAATCGGAGCGATAACACCGGCACCCAGTGGAACGACTACCATTTCATTGCCTTTCAGCTCGTAATCTTCTTTGATGTCTTTGATGCCGGTGATTTTCTTCACTTCGTCCAGGATGGTGCGGGTCTGGTTAACGTCGAAATACACGCTTTCCCAATTTGACAGGATTTCACCTGACACATACCAGGTTTGCTCACCGTATTGCAGGTTTTTCAGTTTCAGCACGTCACGCAGCTTGATAATTTCGGCGCGGATTTTCTTGCCGTCCTGCTCTGTGGCAAAGTCAATCGTCAGCTCCACCTGGGCTACGCGCTCATCAGCACGAAGGCCTTTCCATGACTTGCCGTCAAACTTGATGAAATTACCTTCTGAATCACGGAACCCGTTCCAGATAAAGTCAACATACTTGCGGCGGACAGTATCAACAGAATCAGACTGCGCATCGGACAGAGATGCCAGCGCGGAACCTTTCGCGAAAATCGGGTCACGGAAGCCGAACTTAAAGCCGGTATCGTGAATCGGCACCATAGTACCGTCGAAGGTGAACGCGCCTGCATCCAGCAGCGCACCAATCTGGCCGGACATTGATGTATGAGCCACACCACCACTGCCTTTGCGGGCGTATTCATACACCGACTCTTCCAGTCGAACAGATCGAGACAGCCCCATTAAGTCGTTTAACAATGTAAACTCTGTTGTGGGTTGGAATTCAGCTGTTACAGTCTGGTCATACGCCTTGTATAAGCGCTTAATGTCGTCAACAGCATTTGCAGCATCAAGTTTTGGTGCATCCTCACTGCGATAACGAGCGCGTGAGATAAAGTCAGCCACTGCTTGAGAGGATGAATTGCGCGCTAGCTGAAGCTCACGAAATTGAGCATTAACAGCTTCAAGGTTGCCGGTTTCGGTCGCTTTTTTGGTTGAAAAATAAAACATTCGGTTCTCCTTACTTGAACACAACGCGAACCAGCTCACCCGCCTTAGCGGTCAGTGCTGAATCTTCTTCGACATAGGCGAATACAACTTCACCTTCCGCAGCGGTGGCCGCTGTGATCTGGCCGTTGGCAACAATCACCGGCTGGCCTTTTTTGTACGTACCGGCAGCAGCGCGGACGTTCATGAATAATCCCTGCAATGGCTGGATTGCCACCACCCAATCGCCGGCCTTCAGGTCGTCATCTACACCTTTGCAGCGCAGATAATCCATGTTTGCCACGTACAGGATCGCCGACTCTTTACCATCTACTGAGGCTTTGAACTTGCCGCCATCGAAAAAGCCTACCGTGCCGGGCTTAATGTCTGCTAACGCCTCGCCTTCACGATTTAACAGCGGGTTAGGGAAAATACCTCCCGCATGAATCACACGTTTTGTTTTGTTCGCCATTTCGTTTTACTCCGGCATTTCTGATACTGAGGTGGAAGAGTTCTGCTGAGAATGGAACGAACCATTCAGCCCCTGAACCGGTGCGCACTGCGCGTACAGTTCTTTTAGCGGTTCGCCATCGAGCGAGTTAACGGCAACATCTGACATGCCTAACTTGGCTTTCACTGCTTCACGCATGGTTGACTTTTCTTTGTCAGCATTTGCGTTTAACTGAGCCTGAAGAGGTGCGACAGCCGCATTGACGGCAGCAGTGATCATGGTCTGCATATCGACGTTGGTTGCCTTATCTTTGGCTTCCTTAGCTTCTTTCTCAGCCTTCTCACGCGCCGCTTTCTCTTCCGGCGTTTCTTCGCCTTTGGATTCATTGGCGATCATCTGGTTGTACGCATCCATCAGCTCAGCATCGGATTTACCCTCTGTGTCGATGCCTTTTGCCTTCAGCGAGTTTGTGATGAGTTGTTTCATCGGGTCGTTTTCCTTATTGGTTTTTACTTCGTACTCTGTTGGCTTGCGCACAACTTCAATGGGCTCACCGACAAGATCAGCTTCGCCGCTATCGTCAATGAGGTATTTTTGCTGGTAGGTTTTACCGGATTTGTAGTAGATGAATTTGTCAGGCCAGACGGTTTCCGGATAAGGCCAGTCGTCACCTGATGATTGCTCTCTCAGGGCGTCGCGCAGTGCTTTGTGGATATCTTCAAAAGAAAAGTTAGAGCCATTGGTAAAAAAGAATTTCACCTGGCTGAGGATGTCAGCTTTCGTACAGTTTGCCGCATCAATCAGACAGACATTTTCGATATCGCATTTCTGACCGTCAGAGTTAACGAACATCCCGACGCCGTCACCAGGTGTAGCTGCACCGGGCTCACTCACCGGAAGAATGGCGATATGGTCAAAGTGCATGTTTCGGGCTACCCATGTATACGGTTTTCCCTTTGACTTGCCTTTATTCTGCTCGCGCTGTAGCAGTAATCCGGTTGATACGTGAATCGGGTCCGTGCTGTTACCGGCAATGATGTCATCCACACGGGCAAGGAACTCTTTGCCTTTCTCTGTGGCATCAGCGAAACGGCGATTAACCTTCACGTCCATGATGACCCTTTCGCCATCTTTGCGGACATTTTCAGCCCATGCACCGATGTGAAACTGATTTACCGCCCTCGGCGTGTCAGCCGATACGTAATCTGTGCCGATTTTGGGATGTCCGTACGGGCACTGCCGCCCCTCCATCGACTTAAAGCTTTTGTTAATTTCGCTGGCCGGATACAGCCCTCCGTTCATCACAACGTCATCAACAACAGGCACAACGCCGCGAATGACGATATGCTCGTCACCGTCGATGGTTTCAGTTGAGATATTGGAGGAGTTGATAGCCAGCGATTTAACATGAAT
>NZ_AYMP01000046.1 GCF_000633515.1 Morganella morganii H1r
CACCATTAGCGGCTGTGCATACCACGGTGCAGTCCACCACCCGGCCGCCATTTTTTACAAATATAAGTCCACCGGCGTAAATCGTCCTGCCGGATAGATACCTTGCCTGACTGCTGGTGGACTTATCTTTGTGTGAAGAGACAACGAAAGGAAAAACGCAATGAGCGAGAATAACCGCATGACAAGTGTACCGGACTTTCTCTCTGAGTTAGACGCCGGAGTGTTTGAAAATAAACTTTCTGCTGCACTGAACGAAGTCGCTTTCGGTACCAATAAGAACGGCGGTACCGGTGAAGTACATGTGATTTTTAAATTCACTCAGTCAGATGAAGACCGTGTGAAAATATCTCACAAACTGAAAATGGTTACCCCGACCAAGCGCGGTAAAAAATCGGAAGAGGATACAACCGAAACACCGATGTGGGTCGGTAAAGGTGGGAAACTCACTATTCTGCCGGAAGACCAGGGGCAGTTATTTGGTATTGACGGCAGTATCGACGGGAAATTAAAAGCCATTAATTAATTTCCACTTTTCAAATAAATCATTCCATTTACTTTTTATGTTTTTAATTAAACAGGAGCCTTTGTATGTCTAATTTAGACGGAGACGCTATTTCTCAGATTCAGAATATGGCTGTTGCTGGATTAAGTCTGGATGCTGTAGAAAAATCCCTCTGCCCTGCTGTTGTTTTGCCGGGTGATTTTAATGTTAAAAGCCTGGAGCACTTACAGGAAGGTCGCTACCGCTTCCGTGGAGCGATGGATACAACCAGTATCGCTGATTTTGTGAAGTATTCCCTGCAACACGGTGTTGAGGAAGGTGTCAGCTGCTTTATTGATGCTGATGAAATGGCTGCAAAAACCATCTTCAATATCGGTACTATCGGCGAGCCGGGGCATGCTGATAATACCGCCCAGGTATCACTGAAAAAAACATCACCATTTGAGTCACTTCTGCATATGAACGGACGCCGCTGTGGTCAGAAAGAACTGGCAGAATGGCTGGAAGACTGGCGCGATAACCTGATGGCATTTGATGCCGAAGGTAATGCTATTGATATTAAACAGGCAATCAATGCCGTCCGCAAAATTACCATTGAAGCAAGCCGCTCCGCAGATCATGAAGACCGTGATTTTGGTGCCAGCCGCTCCGTAATGGAAAACGTCGAAGCGAAAAGCCGTGATGTCATGCCTGCAGTATTCCAGTTTACCTGCACACCATACGATGAACTGTCTGAGCGTGCTATCAAACTGCGTTACAGCGTTCTGACCGGTGGTGATGTACCTGTGCTGGTACTGCGTATTGTTCAGCTGGAAAAACTGGAAGAGAAAATCGCACAGGAATTCCGTGATCTGCTGGCTGATAAATTCGAAGAAACTGAAATCCAGACGTATATCGGTACTTTCAAAGCATAATTATATTTCATGCCGCTTTAACCGGCGGCATTTTTATATTTCAGCACCAGGAAATTAATTACTTATAAAAAGTAACGGCTTTTTATTATCTAAATTGTGTGGATAGATAAATGTCATATATGGCAACCAGTACCGGAAAACATATTGATTTCACCAATATCACTCCGGCTCAGATTTGTATCGAAGATATCGCGCACGGCCTGTCGAATGAATGCCGTTTTGCAGGGCAACTGGAAAGTTTCTATTCCGTGGCTCAGCGCTCAGTATACGTCAGCCAGATTGTGCCGCCGGAATACGCACTGGAAGCCCTGCTGCACGATGCCGCTGAGGCGTATATCAAAGATATCCCCTCACCGCTGAAAGCCATGCTGCCGGACTACAAGGCCGTGGAAAAACGCATAGAGTCGGTTATCCGTGAAAAGTTCGGCCTGCCGCCGATAATGACCGTTGATGTTCACTACGCCGATCTGGTCATGCTGGCGACCGAAAAGCGGGACTTTGAAATAGACCCCGGCGGACACTGGCCGATGCTGGATTCAGCTCCGCCACATGATGACATCATTATCCAGCCACTGACACCACCGCAGGCATATCACCAGTTTATGGCGCGGTTTGAAATACTGACTGCAGAGGTATAGGCCATGAAAGAGCGCGGAGTAATTTTCAACTCAGAGATGGTTCGCGCCATTCTCGATGGACGGAAGACGCAGACGCGGCAGATTGTTAAATCAGTTCCGACTACTCACGACTTCCACGGCTGGATAATGTCCAGCACATGCGCGAAAGATGAAGGTAAAGCCGTCTGGGCTATCGGGGATTCGCCTCTACTTAAAGACCCAATTCGCCTTAACTGCCCACTTGGAAAAATTGGCGATCGGCTGTGGGTGCGTGAAACATGGCAGGGTCCGCTGGTTGATTATGAAAATGCCAATAAATTATATAAAGACCCGGAGCCATTTCAGACGATAAAAAACTGCGTATACAAAGCCGATGGCGATGCATGTCCTGAGTATTTTGATGCTGACGATAATCTTAGGTACGGATGGAAATCATCAGCACAAATGCCCCGCTGGGCTTCTCGCATACTGCTGGAAATAACCGGTGTTCGTGTTGAGCGGTTGCAGGATATCAATGAAGAAGATGCCGTAGCAGAAGGCGTTGCGCCTCTACACGGTGGTTACTGGAAGCATTACCAGCCTGACTGGACTCAGCACCAGCTTAGCGCGAGAGGGTCTTTCGTAACACTCTGGAATTC
>NZ_AYMP01000047.1 GCF_000633515.1 Morganella morganii H1r
GAAAAGTATCAGCCGAAGGGGGATTATGCTGACGGTGAGAGTTTTTCGGTTCTGGAGCTTGAATCAAGAATGCTATCTCCGGACGGTAGCATAGCTATGCTGGCTAACAATAATAAAGCGTCTGGTGTCTGGGATGAAATGGCGCAGCGTCTACTCTGGGGGTTTGATTCCGCCGGGAAGTTGACGCATGGCACAATCCCTATGGATAGGACTTCTGGGTTTGGCACAGCGGCAGCTAAAAATACCGGAAACGGCACAGGCCAGATACCGGATATGAGCTATTTCCCTTTTTCCGGAAAAGGAACTGACAGCATTGTTGTTACATTGCCTAATGGGCTTATCATCCAGTCTTTTTCCCGTGAATTTGCCAGCGGAGCTAATGTTGGTGAAGGTAACAAGGTGGGCGTTCAATTCCCCGCAGCGTTCCCTAATAAAGTTGTTGCTGTTGTTTGCACCAAGGCTAGTTATGTTCAGATACTGGTGAGTTGCGAGGATATTAGCTTGTCTGGCTTTAATGCCATCGCCATGAAGGTGGTTACATTGGATTTATTGTATTCAAAGACTCAATTTATTGCGGTGGGGTATTAACATGGGAATGTTCGGTTTTAGTGCTAAAAAATCACAGTTTTTTATAATGGCAAAGCAGGATGATTATGAGGCAAGCGGTATCTGGCCTGATGATATAAAGCCGGTAGATGATGATGTTATGGAAAAATTTGCCGATACGCCACCGTCAGGAATGAAATTAGGAGCGGATAAAAAAGGAAATCCGGCCTGGGTTGATATTCCGCCGCTGACTCACGCTGAATTAGTGGAGCAGGCCGAAGCGAAAAAGCGATCTCTGATTGCTGAGGCCAACCAGAAAACTCAACTCTGGCAGACTCAGCTTATGCTCGACATCATCACGGAAGAAGATAAATCCAGCCTCAAAGAATGGATGCTGTACGTGCAGGAAGTGCAGGCGGTAGACACATCCCCCGGGGCTGATGTGATATGGCCTACACCGCCGGATTCACCGGCCAGATAATATCCGGGGCGGTGGATACGTCCACTGCCTCCAGTTCGTCCAGATAATCCAGCCAGGCGTTTAACCGCGCCTTTTCATCATCTTTGATTCGGTCAAGTGCCAGTTTTGTTTGCAGCATCTGGGTTTCGGTGTGGACTTCGGCTATCAGATATTGCTTCTGAGCTTCAGCCGCAGCGATATCACTTTCTTTTTTCTCCGCTTTGTCCATCACCCATTTCTTGCCGTTCCACTTCGGAAACTCAACATCCGGTGCGATAGTCGTTACGCCGTCCGGCAGTTCGCCCAGTTCTTTAATTTCAGACTCCTGCGCGGTAATGATGTCGTAAACCTTTGTGCCACGGTAATCCGCTTTCTGCATCCATTGTTCCCCATCAAATACAGGAATATACCAAGGCTTTATTTCAGGCGGATTAACCGTAGTCGCATATGCAGGAATAAGCCAGTTACCTTCTACCATTGGGTCTGCATCTGCCAGACCTTCACTCAGATACTCTTTTGTTACAGGGTGATAGTTGAATATTTTCATCTGCATTCCTTAATATTTTATCCACCCTTCAAGGGCAATGTTTCGCGGGCGAAATTCATTAGCAATATCGACCTGTTTTGACGCATCGAATTTTAATGTAGATAAACGGTCGCTTGGCAGGCTGCTTCCTGTCGGACTGCTTTGCATAAATTCACCGGATTCACCCGATGTTTCAAAAACACCGGATGCATTGCTGCCAAAAACACGGCCAGACGTATTTACTGTTCTTCCGTACACAAATCCAGTGAGATTTCTCATAGCATCACTTTGCTTTGATCCAATGGGATGAGAGTCACCCGAGAACCGGAGGAATTCATCTCGCGTATCTGGTAGGTTAAAGGTTGTGCTACCGTCACCGGGTCCGTAAGTTGTCCCGACCACGGCAAATAAATCCGCGTACACTGTTCGTGATACTGCGGCTCCGTGTGATTTCAGGAATCTCCCTTTAGCGCCTTTACCATGCGCCATAAATATTATCGTTCCGACAGGTACGCCGTCGGATGCCAAAGCATAATCTCCCTTCGGCTGATACTTTTC
>NZ_AYMP01000048.1 GCF_000633515.1 Morganella morganii H1r
GGCGGTTGCGGG
This sequence comes from Morganella morganii H1r, assembly GCF_000633515.1. Taxonomy (GTDB): domain Bacteria; phylum Pseudomonadota; class Gammaproteobacteria; order Enterobacterales; family Enterobacteriaceae; genus Morganella; species Morganella morganii_B. The sequence continues at coordinate 13 of NZ_AYMP01000048.1, forward strand.
TCTCCCGTGACTTGACGGAACCCCCGCCGGTAGCCAGGACGATACCCTGCTTTTCAGTCAGTTCATTGATGATTTTTTCTTCACGCAGGCGAAAACCTTCTTCACCTTCGACATCAAACACCCAGCCCACATCGGCTCCGGTGCGGCGTTCAATTTCCTGGTCGGAATCAAAGAATTCCATATTTAATTGCTGAGCCAGCTGACGACCAATAGTACTTTTGCCGGCACCCATCGGGCCGACAAGAAAGATATTGCGTTTCTCTGCCATGTTTTTGGTATAACTAAGAATATTCGTTAATGATAACCCGCCCCGCTCACCCGATCAGCGGCGGGACCTCAAATGAAACCTCATGAGTGAATCTGCGTGAGTAACCTGAAATTATCTCAGCACATTCTGCCCGATTGCAACCATACCGGCACGAAACCGGAAAGATACCTCAGGTGCTGCTGTGTGACGCCTGTCGCAATCCGGCCTCTGAACATCCGCACATACTATCATAACGCCTGCGAAAAACCGCGCCTTATATTTCCGTGAATCCTCCTGAAAACAGGAGCTGTACAGAAACATAAGGCGCGATCTGAGAATCAGGACGTTGTCCGTCAACGGATTAACGGCACATTTTACGGCGGCAGTGATTTCATACCTGCTAAATTTGCTAACTCTTGTATGCTAAATCGTTGCAATCGTCAAATGTATAACACCGCAGAGCCGGTAAAAAAATCCGTTATTCTGCGCATATTTTCCGTGAAAAATGATACAACTCACTGATACTTATACTGTTACTAAATATCGATCAACTGCGGTGTAATGAATATCACTAATTCACGGCGGCTGAGTTTATCGTATTGATGGGTAAAAAGCTTTCCCATCAATGGGATCGACGATAAATACGGCACTCCGGTCACCTGTCTGCCTTTATCCTGCTGAAAAATTCCGCCGAGGATCAGCGTTTCCCCGCTGCGGACAATCACCTGTGTGCTGATTTCCTGCTTATCAATGGAATACTGCTCACTGCCGTTCTGCATCAGCGCCACCCCGGGGGCATTGCGGCTGATATGCAGTGTCAGACGCACTTTATTATCCCGCAGAATCTGCGGTGTCACCTCCATACCCAGCACTGCCTCACGGAACTGCACCTGTGAACCGGACTCATGGTTTTGTGTGGTGTACGGAATTTCCGCCCCCTGTTTGATGCTGGCGGGATGCTCATGAGCGGTGGTCAGGCGCGGACTGGCGACAATATCCAGCTGCTGTTCCTGCTCCAGTGCGCTCAGTTCCATCTCCAGCAGATGACCGCCGAGACGGGCGATATTGAAGGTGAACGTGTTGTTTCCCCGCGCCTGATGCAGCTGCAGGCGGTTGCCGGACTCCGGTGACGGCAGTACCGTTCCCCATTGCAGCCCCAGCTCATGCAGCCCCTCCCGGGAGCCGGACACAATATGTGCCGTAATCTGTACCTGCTGCTGCGGCTGATCCATCTGTGCCAGCCAGGCTTCCGCCCGTGACAGCACATCCGCCTGTGCTTCTATAAAGAGGGAATTTGTCAGCGCATCAGCCTCCGGCATTTTGTTATCCGCAAACCATTCCCCGTGATGCTGTTTCAGCAGAGCCAGCATGTCCGCCGCATCCGCATATTGCAGGGGAAACGTGCGGCTCTGACTGCTTTCCGGTATCAGCGGCGGATCGTACATTACGGGGAATTCTGTCAGCGCAGCCGGTTCCTCATTAATAATGACAGGCTGAAAAAGATCCCGCGGATGCTGCCCGCCAAAAGCGGCCGCTGCCAGCAACAGGCCGCAGACGGTGATCAGCCGGGCCGCTGATGTTGCATTATTCATCATCATGCCATTCCTTTTCCGGATCCGGTGAATCCGCACCCGGTAATGCCAGATGCAGTGTCATCTGCAATAACGGCGGGGATGAGGAGGTTCCGGGTGTCAGCGGGTGCAGCGAGAGCCGGGTGATCGGCAACGGAGTCAGCGCTCCGCTGAGAGTATCAAGCAGCGCCGCCAGCTCCGGGTAATGCGCCTCAAAGGTCAGCACCCAGCGTTCCGGCTGTTCCGGCGGCTCCTGCTGCCAGCCGGTCAGCAGCGGCAGCGCATTTTCGGGCAGCAGGGTAAACAGCGGCGGGATATCCGGGGGCGGCAGAATCACCGTTTCCGGCACCGCCTGTTCTGACAATGCTGCCAGCCTCTGCAACTGCCGGCGCTGTATTTCCGTTTCTCCGGCTGCCGGCTGCAGATAAAAACACCAGAACACCATACCGGCCGATAACCAGATCCCGGTCATCACCCCCCACTGCACGCGCCGGTACTGCGCACAGCGCCATACTGTGTTCAGATTCATGACCGGCTCCTCCCGGTCACCAATATAAACTGCCGGATACCGGCTGTTTTGTGATGTTGCAGATTGATCAGCCTGAGCGGCATCAGCCCCGGTGCAACCTGGTGTAATAAAGGATGCGAAGGCGCGATCACCTGATGGCGGTTCACCGACAGGACATGGCGCACACTGTTTTCTGTATCATACTTTTGCCGCTCTGCCTGATAACGCGCCAGCCAGGCATCTTCCGGCAATTGCGCCTGCAAAAAAACCAGCAAATCCCGGAAACGGCGGTTTTCCTGTGCGGTTTGCTGCTGCCGCAGATTTTCCGCTTCCGCCTGCCGCTGTACCGCGCGCTGACGGGCAAATTCAGCCCGCTGCGGCTCAAGGCGGATTTCCCGCTCATCAAATGTGTCCTGTAACACCGCCAGATGCTGCACATTCAGTGAATGAAGCAGATAAACCGGCAGCAGTGCGGATAATAGCATACTTCCTGCCAGCAGAAACCGGACAGCCATCCGGCGGCAGATTTGCCGTTTCAGCCGGGAGCGCCAGGCGGTCAGGTTTACCCGGTGTGTCATAGTCTGTCCTCCCCGCAGAGCACCATCCCTGCCGCCGCTGCATAACCCGGCGGGACACCATCCGTGTCTGCATTGTCATATCCCCGGCATTCCGGCTGCCATGCCTGCGGCAGCAGCGCGGTATCGTGCAGGCAGCGCAGTGCCGCCTGTGCATCATCAAAACCCTGTGTTTTCAGCTCCGTCAGCAATGACGGCAACGTCAGATCAGCCCGTCCGCTCAGTACCGGCTGCGTTTCACCGGCTGTCCAGCAAATACTGCTCCCCTGGCGGAAGACCAGCCAGTCCTGTGCAGCCACACCCCGGGTGCAGGCAAAACAGCGCAGCGCACAGGGAATAATGCCGAGCACCGTCAGATCCGCACGGAGTTCCGCCGCCAGCGACAGCCACTGCTCACGGACAGTGCGGTGCAGCGCCGTCAGAATAATATCGCCGGAAAACCGCCGGTAATCATAGATAAGATCCTGATGACGTCCCGGAAATGTGCGCGCCAGCCAGGCATCAATCAGCGGCACCACGGCAGACTGCGCCACACGGCTCTCCGGCAGGCGGATCTGCTGCTGAAGACAGAGTGACACCGGCAGTGCCGCCCGGCAAACCGGCCGCCCGCAGATACGCCGCCGCCATTGCGCCAGTGCAGCCGCAACCGCAGACAGGCCGGGGACACCGTTTTCGGCTGATTCCGTTTCCGGCAGTATCAGCGTGATAAAATCCTCAAAACACCACCTCCGGCGTGCGCGCCGCGCCAGTGCTATCCTGATTTCCCCGTCCTGAAGCGAAATTCCCGCCATCCGTGAAATAATCCGCATAAATCATCCCTGTATTATTGATATAAGAAATACCTTTTTTCTCTTAATTTTCTGCTGGTTATAAAATACGTATTCAAGAAACGCATGAACCTTTATACTACAGGGTCGCTGTTTATAAACTGTCCACCACACGGCTAACGGAAATTTTCAGGTGAAGTTCTTAAAGTATTTATTGATCTTTGTTGTCTGTTGCATTTTTCTTGGAGCAGCATCGATATATGGCATGTACAAATATGTCGAGGCAGATCTGCCCGATGTGGCTACGCTGAAAGATGTCAAATTACAGACACCAATGCAGATCTACAGTGCGGACGGCGAACTGATTGCCCAGTTCGGTGAAAAACGCCGGATTCCGCTGACACTCAGCCAGATCCCGCCGATGGTAAGGAATGCCTTTATCGCGACGGAGGACAGCCGTTTCTATGACCACCACGGAATCGACCCGATCGGGATTTTCCGTGCCGCCTCTGTTGCCATGACCTCCGGACGGGCATCACAGGGCGCGAGTACTATCACACAGCAGCTTGCCCGTAACTTCTTCCTGAGCCCGGAAAAAACCGTTATCCGTAAAGTAAAGGAAGCGTTCCTGGCCATCCGTATCGAACAGATGCTGACCAAAGATGAAATTCTCGAACTGTATCTGAACAAAATTTACCTCGGTCAGCGCGCTTACGGCGTGGGGGCTGCGGCCTATGTCTATTTTGGTAAAAGCCTTGATCAGCTGACACTCAGTGAAATTGCAGTGATCGCCGGGCTGCCGAAGGCACCGTCCACCTTTAACCCGCTTTACTCCAAATCCCGTGCTCTGGCCCGCCGTAATGTGGTGCTGACACGGATGCTGGAAGAGAATTACATTACCCGCGCACAGTATGATGAAGCGCGCAATGAGCCGATCGACGCCCGTTATCACGCCCCGGAAATTGATTTTTCCGCGCCGTATCTGGCGGAAATGGTTCGGATGGCAATGATTGAAAAGTACGGTGAAAATGCCTATACCGATGGCTATAAGGTCTACACCACCGTTAAACGCAAAGATCAGCTCAGTGCTGAAGATGCGGTTCATACCGGTATCATCGACTACGACATGCGCCACGGTTACCGGGGCGCTCAGCAGGTATTGTGGCCGCAGAACAGTACAGCATGGGATACAGAGCAGATCCTGAGCAAACTGAAAACGTTACAGGTCTACGGCCCGCTCAGTCCGGGTGTTGTGCTGAATGCGGATGCTAACCGCGCACAGGTGATGCTCAAAGACGGCTCCACCATCGATCTGACCATGGACAGCATGCGCTGGGCGCGTAAGTTTATCTCTGATCGTGCTATGGGTCCGGCACCGCGTGCGGTAAACGGTGTGGTGCATGCCGGTGAGCAGATCTGGGTGCGTCAGAATAAAGACCGCTGGATGCTGGCACAGATACCGGATGTCAACTCTGCCCTGGTGGCACTCAATCCGGCGGATGGTGCGGTGATCGCACTGGTCGGCGGCTTTGATTTCGAACTGAGCAAATTCAACCGTGTCACCCAGTCTCTGCGCCAGGTGGGCTCCAGTATCAAACCGTTGCTGTACACCGCCGCGCTGGATAAAGGTCTGACACTCGCTTCGCTGCTCAATGACCTGCCGATTGTCCGTGCCGACGGCGCAGGCCCAGACTGGCGGCCGAAAAACTCACCACCGCGTTATGACGGCCCGATCCGTCTGCGTCAGGGACTGGGGCAATCGAAAAACGTGGTGATGGTGCGGGCCATGCGGGCAATGGGCGTGAATTATGCCGCCGATTACCTGCTGCGCTTCGGCTTCCCGGACAGCAACATTGTCCGGACAGAATCCATGGCGCTCGGCTCATCCTCTTTCACCCCGATGCAGATGGTGCGCGGCTACGCCGTGATGACCAACGGCGGCTATCTGATCGACCCGTATTTCATCAGCCGGATCGATAACACAGACGGTAAAGCCCTGTTTACCGCAGAGCCGAAAATTGCCTGTCCGCAGTGTACCAACATCCCGGTCATTTACGGCGAAGGCTCACATGACCTGGAAAGCAGTCTGAATAAAGACGCGCTGGAAAACGATGTAGCAAAATCAGACAGCCTGCCGCAGGAAAATGATCAGCCTGCCGCTCCGGAAGCCGATCTGGAAAAAGCACCGCTGGCAGGGAGTGATTCCCCGTATGCACCGCATGTGGTCAGCACTCAGGTGGCCTTTCTGATCAAAGACGCCATGAACTCCAATATCTACGGCGAACCGGGCTGGAGCGGAACCGGCTGGCGGGCAATGCGGGATATCAAACGCCGCGACCTCGGCGGCAAAACCGGAACCACCAACAGCTCAAAAGATGCCTGGTTTGTCGGCTACGGCCCGGACATTGTGGCGGCGGTCTGGATTGGTTTTGATGAAAACGCCCGTGACCTTGGTCGTGGTGAGGCCGGTGCGAAAAGCGCCCAGCCAATCTGGAACGACTTTATGAAAGTCGCGCTGGAAGGTGTGCCGGAGCGTAAAGATCCGCCGCCGCCGGGAATTATCTCCGTTCAGATCAACCGCAGCACCGGTAAACTGGGCTCCGGCGCCAACTCCCGTTCCGAATACTTTATCAAAGGCACTGAACCGACAGATTACGGCGTGTCGGAAGTGGGAACGACCATTATTCAGCAGGACGGCGGTTCGGAAGAACTGTTCTGATTAAGCGGATAAAAACAGAAGGGCTGCCTGCGGGCAGCCCTTTTTTTCAATCGCTGTTACTTAAGACAAATGCATGTCTTTTTTCGATGATTAACACTGACCGATTTGTGTTAAAAATAGCTTAGTGACCGGTACGCTGTAAAAATTGCTGCGCCAGGAACAGCGCGGTAATATTACGCGCTTCATTAAAATCCGGATGCGCCAGAAGATCCATCATCTTACTGACCGGCCAGCGCTCCTGAACCAGCGGTTCCGGCTCATCGCCCTCCAGCTTTTCAGGATACAGCCCTTCCGCCAGCAGGATATTCATCTGCCCGGAAAAATAGGACGGGGACATGGTGACGCGGCGCAGCGGTGTCAGTGTACGGGCACCAAACCCGATTTCTTCTTTCAGCTCACGGTTAGCGGCAGTCAGCATATCCTCACCGGGATCGATCGCGCCTTTCGGGAATCCCAGCTCATAGCTGTCCACACCCGCCGCGTATTCCCGGATCAGGATAAGTTCGTTATTTACCACAGGGACAATCAGGACAGATTCACGGGTTGCAGGGCGCATACGCTCATAAATCCGTTCCGCACCATTACTGAATTTCAGTGCAACAGACTGGACAGTAAACAAACGGGATTGGGCAACAGTCTCGATGCGGATAATTTTCGGTTTTTGTAATTCTGCCATGTATGCCTCTGTACGTAATATAAAAACGCAGTACTACCATACAGCGTAAAACTGTACAGGGTGAAACAGTACCGCTTTGCGAATAAGTAAAAACCGGGGTAAATTCCCCGGCTCACTCACTTATTGCTCTGCTTCATATTACCCGTTCCTGAGACAAAGAAAAGCACCGGACGGGATAACTAAATGACGGTGACACACAGCATAATCAGCAGGTAAAAGTGAAAATAATCAGTTATAACAGACTGTTATTTAAAATAATTCTTTTTGCATAATCAGAAAAGGCCGATTTTTTAACGGCTTCCTTCACTGTTATGCTGCACAGGCAATTACAACGGGGAAAAAATGACTATCACCCTCATTATAACAACCGCTCTGGTGATCGGTTGTCTTATAATGGTTCCGGTTATCAGCCGCCGGCGGAAACAGCGCCGGGCGGGTTATGTGTTACCTTCACTGGCCAGTCTGACACACCACCGCCCGGGTACCTGTGAAATTCAGGCCATTGAGCACCATCTGACCCGTGCTGCCCGGCAGGCGGTCAGTAATGACCTGCATTTTACATTACCGGCTTTCCCCAAAAAAAGTGATCACGTCTATCGTCTGTGCAACCGCATCACCCGGTATGCCATCCCGGAGAAAAACGGACAGCAGTGGCATTACTACATTGAGGGTAATGAAGTTTATCTGCCTGCGGTTCTGGATGAATTTATTCAGACCACAAATGTCATTGATGTGATGTTTACTGCCGGAATACCGATGATTGTCGGGCTGAACGGCCATGACTTACGTGAGTTTACTGACGACTATGTGCTGGCAAAGCCAATGACAAAAAATAATGACGTACCGGTACAGGCCGCGATACTGACTAACAGCAATGCTGATATTCAGTTTCTCGGCACACGCAGAGAGAGCCGGCAGGAATATAACCTGCAGCACAGTCACGGGTTTATCAGCGGTACGCTGATTGTCTGCGGCGTGCTGACGGCACTCACTGCGGTCTTTATGCCGCCGTTTTTATTTTACTGGATGATAGCCGCCGGTGCCGGACTGTTGTTGCCGGGTATCATATTATCCCTGACCCCGATCAGTAACCGCCGCCGTCTGCGGGATATTCAGTGCTACCGGGGGATCCCGAAACGCTGGGGTCTGTTCGGTGATTTTGACCACAGCCAGAAGCACAGCATTTCACTCGGCGGTATCGACCTGATTTACCCGCGCCACTGGGAACCCTGGCTGCATCAGGATCTGGGCACGGTCACACAGATTGAAATGTATGAAGACCAGCAGGTTGTCCGCCAGGGGAAATATCTCTCCCTGCGCGAGGAAGCCACCCGCTTCCCGTATCGCCGTTACGGAAAAAATCTGCTGATCGCCCTGACCAGTGCCGTAGCCCTGCTGGTTCTGGCCTGTAATCAGCCGGTCAATCTGCCGGTTAAACTGGCACTGAACTGGCTGACCGGCACAGAAACCAAAGTTTCCACGAATTTCAGCGAACTCCAGAATATGCCGCTTTATGTGGGGGATTTTCTGGAAGCCAAAGGCGTGGGGATGTGTTACATGCCACCGAACCTCTCCGCGCAGGACAAACCCAATTTCCGCGCGTTTGACTGCTCCGGTATCTACTGGAACAACACCTCTCCGCTCCCGGTTCCTGAGTCCGAACAGGTTGATCGCGCTGCCGCACTGCTTGCCGAACTGAATAACCAGCTGCACCCCGATGCCGGGGCCCGTAAGGTGAACGACAGTCTGCGCAATGTTATCACCCGCTCCGGAATGAGCCTGCTGGACGACTTTTCCTCACTGGTACTGAAAACCCAGGCGTTATGTGAATTTGAAAACAGTGACTGTGTACGGCTGAAAAACGCCCTCGTCAATCTGGGAAATTCCCCGAACTGGGAAAATTTATTAGCCCGCGCCAAAGCCGGTAAACTGGAGCAATCGAATGTTTTATTGCGTCCGGCAAGTGCCGAGGCCTTGGAAAAGCTGGTTATCGCCACCACATCTACAGCTATAAACAAAGAAGTGGAAAATGCGGCAATGCGGCTGAACAGTCCGCCGCCGGGTGGTGTGCTGCTGATCAGTGATGAAGGCAAATCCCTGGTGGAGAACGCCCCGGTCAATGAACAGACGGAGGAAATGGCACCGCTGGCGCACTGGCAATCCCTGCAGAAGCTCTCCAATATGCTGCTGCACACCCCGTTTGAGGTTCAGGGCATTGTCACGGATGTGTCTGTGGATGCCAACGGCACCCGTCATATCCTGCTGCACTTTCAGCCGGATAGTCTCATGCTGGCGCGGTTTATCGGCAGCTGTATTTTACTGGCCGTCTTTTCCCTTCTTGCCATTATCAACGGCATCTATACGTTTATCCGCTGGCGTCAGCGCCGCCGCCGGATGACGGATATCCGCCGTTATTACGACAACTGCTTCCGGCACGACTACCCTTCTTCTGAGGTGCAGCCGTAACGGCTGCACTGTCTGTCACGGAGTAACCATGCAACAGGCTTCACAGGTCACAGAGCCTGTCCGCCTTGATAAATGGCTCTGGGCGGCACGGTTTTATAAAACCCGCTCTATCGCCAGAACCATGATTGACGGCGGCAAGGTTCATTATAACGGGCAGCGAACCAAGCCCGGAAAACTGGTCGAAAACGGCGCGGTTATCGTTCTGCGTCAGGGAAATGATGAACGGACAATCCGCGTGCTGGGGATCACGGACAAGCGCCTGAGCGCGCCGCTGGCACAGACACTCTGGGAAGAAACCCCGGAGAGCATTGAAAAACGTGAAAAAACCGCACTTGCACGTAAAATGAATGCCCTGACGATGCCGCACCCGGAACGACGTCCTGATAAAAAGGAACGACGGACATTGTTGAAATTTAAACACAGTAATTCAGATACCGCTGAATAACCGGCGGTTAAGACGAGAGAAAATTATGTCTGCACGACAAGATACATTACACCGGTTCCTGTTTAACAAAAGTGATGTCCGGGGAGAACTGGTCAATGCTTCCGGCACATTACAGCAGATTCTGGATAATCATCATTATCCGGAGCCTGTCCGCCGCCTGCTCGGTGAACTGCTGGTCTGCACCAGCCTGCTGACCGCGACCCTGAAATTTGAAGGGGATATCACCGTTCAGATCCAGGGGGACGGGCCGGTCCGTCTGGCCGTCATCAACGGTAACGACCGCCAGCAGATGCGCGGCATCGCCCGTATGAACGGCGATGTGCCTGCCGGTGCCGGTTTCCACGACATGATCGGTAAAGGCTTTATGGTCATCACCATTACACCGCGTCAGGGCGAGCGTTATCAGGGTATTGTGGCGCTGGAAGGGGAAACCCTCGAAGCATGCCTGGATGCTTATTTCCGTCAGTCTGAACAGCTGCCGACCAGCCTGTTTGTCCGCGTTGCGGAACACGACGGTAAAATGCAGGCTGCCGGGATGCTGTTACAGGCCCTGCCGGCATCGGCAGAAGCCCGTACTCAGGAAGAAACACAGAACATGTTCAGCCACCTGATGCAGCTGACCGCCACCATTTCGTCTGATGAACTCTTCACCCTGGATGCCGAAACCATCCTGTACCGTCTCTATCACGAAGAAGACGTTGTGCTGTATGAACCGGCGCCGGTAGCGTTTCATTGCGGTTGTTCCCGCGAACGCTGCGCAGATACGCTGGTTACCCTGCCGGAAGACGATGTTAATCATATTTTGCAGGAAGATGGCAAAATTGATATGGAGTGTGAATATTGCGGTGCTCATCATATCTTTGATGAACAGGATATTCATGAAATCCGTACTCAGAAAAACGCTTCGCTGCACTGATTCGTTTTAGCTGACGCAACACCAGGCCGCACCGGGCTCCCCGGATGCGGCCTTTTTGTTTATTTTTTCTTATGGTATCGAGCCAGCTCACAAAATAAAGCCAAATAAACTCCGGATTTTCATTTATTTGATAGCAATCGCTGTTAATCAGTCGTGAACAATTATGATATGCGGAGATATCCTGACAACCCGGAGGCTTTGGATGAGCGTAAAAACAATGGCTGTTAATGAACTGGAGCAGTATGGTATCCGTGATGCCGCAGAAATAATTTATAACCCGAGTTATGACTTACTTTTCGATGAAGAAACCCGCCCCGGCCTGACCGGTTATGAACACGGCGTTGTCACCACCAGCGGTGCGGTCGCGGTGGACACCGGTATTTTCACCGGACGCTCTCCGAAAGACAAATATCTGGTCAGAGATGATCTCACCCGCGACACCGTCTGGTGGGCGGATCAGGGAAAAGGCAAAAATGACAACAAACCGCTGTCACAGGATACCTGGAATTCCCTGAAACACCTGATCACCAATCAGTTATCCGGCAAACGCCTGTTTGTGGTGGACGCCTTCTGCGGTGCCAATGCTGATACCCGCCTGAAAGTCCGCTTTATTACCGAGGTTGCCTGGCAGGCACACTTCGTCAAAAACATGTTTATCCGCCCGGATGAAAATGAACTGCATGATTTTGAACCGGACTTCATTGTGATGAACGGTGCGAAATGCGTAAATCCGGACTGGCAGGCACAGGGACTGAACTCTGAAAACTTTGTGGCGTTCAATCTGAGTGAGCGCATCCAGCTTATCGGCGGCACCTGGTACGGCGGTGAGATGAAGAAAGGTATGTTCTCCATTATGAACTATCTGCTGCCGTTACAGGGCATTGCCTCCATGCACTGCTCGGCAAACGTGGGTGAAAAAGGGGATGTGGCGATTTTCTTCGGCCTGTCCGGCACCGGTAAAACCACCCTCTCCACCGACCCGAAACGCAAACTGATCGGTGATGATGAGCACGGCTGGGATGATGACGGTGTCTTTAACTTTGAGGGCGGCTGCTACGCCAAAACCATCAATTTATCTGCGGAAGCGGAGCCGGATATCTATCACGCCATCAGCCGTGATGCGCTGCTGGAAAACGTGGTTGTCCGTCCGGACGGCAGTGTGGATTTTAATGACGGCAGCAAAACCGAAAACACCCGGGTTTCTTACCCTATCTATCATATTGAAAATATTGTTAAACCGGTCTCCAAAGCGGGTCACGCCAGCAATGTGATTTTCCTGACCGCCGATGCCTTCGGCGTATTACCGCCGGTGGCGGAACTGACACCGGAACAGATGCAGTATCATTTCTTATCCGGTTTCACGGCTAAGCTGGCAGGTACGGAACGCGGCGTCACAGAGCCGACACCGACGTTCTCAGCCTGCTTCGGTGCGGCATTCCTGACACTGCACCCGACACAGTACGCCGATGTGCTGGTCAAACGGATGAAAGCCGCCGGGGCAAAAGCGTATTTAGTGAACACCGGGTGGAACGGAACCGGAAAACGTATTTCAATTAAGAATACTCGTGCTATCATAGACGCCATTCTTAGTGGGGATATTGATAAAGCGGCGAAACATACGCTGCCGGTCTTTAATCTGGCCATACCTCACGAACTGCCGGGTGTTGACAGTCATATACTCGACCCGCGCAACACGTATGATAATGTGGCGCAGTGGCAGGAAAAAGCGGAAGACCTTGCAGGGCGGTTTATAAATAACTTTGATAAATATACCGACACGCCGGCAGGTCAGGCTCTGATCAGTGCAGGGCCTTCGCTGTAACCGGATAACAAGAAAAGTAGTGTGAGCAACACAGTAGCCCCGGGTCAGATGATCCGGGGCTTTCTGTTTTATTGTGCAGGCGGCAGGTCAAACAGCAGGATTTCACTGTCTTGCGCGGCGTTCAGGCTGATTAACGATTCATCCCATACAGCCACACCATCACTGGCTTTCACTGTCTGGTCATTAACAGTCAGTTCACCTTTTACCACCTGGATCCAGATCATCCGTCCGCTCTGAGGCTGATATTCCCCCTCTTCACCGGCGGCCAGTGTCCAGCGCCACAGTGTCATGTCCTGAAAAACTTTCAGTGAACCATCGCGGGCATCCGGGGAAAGTACCAGTTGGCGACCGTTCGCCGCATCAAACCGGCGCTGCTCATAGCGCGGGGTCAGACCGGTTTTTTCAGGGATAATCCAGATCTGATACAGATGCAGCGGATTGTCATTGCTCGGGTTATATTCCGAATGGCGGATCCCGGTTCCGGCGCTCATGATCTGGAACTCACCGGCAGGCACCTGTTCTTTATTCCCCATGCTGTCCTGATGCTCCACCGCACCACCCAGCACATAGGTCAGAATTTCCATGTCTTTATGCGGATGGGTGCCGAACCCCTGGCCTTCCGCGATAAAGTCTTCGTTAATGACCCGCAGGGCGGAAAAACCCATAAAGTTACGGTCATAATAATCGGCAAACGAAAAGGTGTGCCAACTGTCGAGCCAGCCGTGGTTGGCATGGCCGCGTTCATTTGCAGGGCGTACATAGATCATAATTTTTCTCCTCAATCTGATGAGGGTAAGTTTACGTCCTGCCGCTAATTTCACCAGTAGCCGGGTTTAACGCAAGGATTCAAAAAATTTGAATAAGTGTAATATCAAACCATCTTCTTTCAGACCCGGACGGCGGGATAACCCCTCATGTACTTCAATTATGTTAAAAGCAGAAAAACAGAAAATGAATCTGCTAAATCATCCGGTTTGTGGCAAGGCGGCGAAGTGAGGATATCCCCGGGAGCATACATCAGTATGTGACCGGGGTAGCCGAACAAAGCCAACACCGCCACAGACCGGAGGATGACGCAGAAAAGCCAACGCACCTGCGGCGCGAATGGATAAGGGAAAAAAGGAAAAAAAAGCCAGCACTGGGCTGGCTAAATAAACACTGGAAGCAATGTGAGCAATGTCGTTCTTTCATCTGAACCCTGAAGGTGGTCATCTGAAAGTGATTTGATGATAATAGTTCTCAGTATCATTTGTAAAGCACTTTTTGCTCAATATTTCATATAATCACTGATGTTTTCTGTTAACTCACTGATACGGTGATTTATTTTAATAAAATTAAATAATTCCATAGGGTTATCAGGGATTAGACATCCGGCGAAAACGGCAGAGCCTGCGCACATGCCCATGCTGAACTCCACGCCCACTGGAAGTTATAACCACCGAGCCAGCCGGTGACATCGGTCACTTCGCCGATAAAATAAAGTCCCGGCACATCGCGGGCTTCCATGGTTTTGGAGGAGAGCGCCTGTGTATCCACGCCACCGAGTGTGACTTCAGCGGTCCGGTAACCTTCTGTGCCGTTCGGCTGCACCTGCCAGTTTTGTAACTTCTCCGTGATTTCCTGCTGTGCGGCTTTGGATAACTGGTTCAGCGCAGTATCCGGCAGGTCACCGGTTGCCTGTAAACACTCCACCAGCCGTTTTGGTAACAGCTTCGCCAGTGCATTACGCAGGCTCAGATTCGGGTGTTTTTCCCGCTGCACGGTGAAGAATTCCGCCAGATCGGTGCCCGGAAGTAAGTTAATACTCACATACTCACCGGGGTGCCAGTAGCTCGAGATTTGCAGAACTGCAGGGCCGGACAGGCCGCGATGGGTAAATAAGATATTTTCCGCAAAGCGGGTGCCGTCCCGGGCGGTTACGGTAGCAGGTACTGCCACGCCGGACAGCGTCTGTAAGGCTTCCAGCAGCGGTTTATGCAGCGTGAAAGGAACCAGCGCGGCGCGGGTCGGCAATACCGGCAGGCCAAACTGCTCCGCGAGGCGGTAACCCAGCGGTGTCGCACCCAGCCCCGGCATCGATAATCCGCCGCTGGCCACTACAAGTGAGTGAGCGCTCACAACCTTTCCGTTTACGGTCACACAGAAATCATCGCCCTGTTTTTGTACCTCCGTCACCTCACTGCGCAGGCGGATAACCACATTTCCCTGCTCACACTCCGCCAGCAGGAGATCAACTATCTGTTGTGCGGAATCATCACAGAAAAGCTGGCCGAGCGTTTTTTCGTGATAGGCAATCTGATATTTCTGCACCAGGGCAATAAAATCCCACTGTGTGTAACGGGCGAGCGCTGACTTACAAAAATGCGGGTTTTTACTCAGATACGCCGCCGGTTCGGTATACAGATTGGTAAAATTACAACGCCCGCCGCCGGACATCAGAATTTTCCGTCCGGCTTTTTTGCCGTTATCCAGCACCAGTACACGCAGCCCGCGCTGCCCTGCCTGTGCGGCGCAAAACAGTCCGGCGGCACCCGCGCCGATTACAATCGCGTCAAACTTTTCCAAAATAGTGTTCTCTGTGTCTTAAAATGTGGAGAAATTCCGATAAATGTCTTAAATTTGTCATAATGATTAAATAAGGCCAAAAATTTATTCTTTTCAAAAAAGGAGTCTAATCCGATGATATACAAGGACTAATAATTTCTTAAGCTGATTTGATAAAGGTATCAAATCAAAAAAAGGCCATATTTCACTTCCCCGGGACGCATTTGTCGCTGATAATGCGCCGCGTTCATGTCCAACAACTGGCTTAACGTCTATGCTACATCTATTTACAGGCCTGGAATTTCACACCGGCCTTTTGTTAGTACTGGCACTGATCTTTGTGCTGTTTTACGAAGCCATCAACGGCTTCCATGATACCGCAAACGCGGTAGCAACTGTTATCTATACCCGAGCAATGCGCGCACAGCTTGCTGTCGTCATGGCGGGTGTGTTTAACTTCCTCGGGGTACTGCTCGGCGGTCTGAGCGTGGCGTATGCGATTGTGCATCTTCTGCCCACGGACTTACTGCTGAATGTCAGTTCGGCCCATGGTCTTGCCATGGTCTTTTCCCTGCTTCTCGCCGCTATCATCTGGAACCTGGGCACCTGGTACTTCGGTATCCCGGCCTCAAGTTCTCATACCCTGATCGGTGCCATTATCGGGATCGGCCTGACCAACGCAATTGTGACCAACAGTTCCGTGGTTGATGCGCTGAATATTCCGAAAATGATCAGCATTTTCCTTTCTCTGATTCTGTCACCGCTGGTCGGCCTGGTGATCGCCGGATTAATGATCTGGTTCCTGCGCCGCTACTGGAGCGGCACGAAGAAACGCCGCCGTATCCACTTAACACCGGCAGAACGTGAGAAAAAAGACGGCAAACGCAAACCGCCATTCTGGACACGTACCGCCCTTATCCTTTCCGCAGTCGGCGTCAGCTTCTCACACGGCGCAAACGACGGGCAGAAAGGTATCGGTCTGATTATGCTGGTTCTGATTGGTGTCGCCCCTGCCGGCTTTATGGTGAATATGAATTCCAGTGATTACGAAATCGCCCGTACGCGCGATGCCGTGGTCAACCTGGAGCAGTATTACACCACGCATAAGGATGCACTGGCACACGCCATTGAGCTGACACCGGCACTGAACACGGAGAATACCGTTCTCAATGAACAGTTCCACTGTGACAGCTCGCGTACCGGTATCGTACTGAGACAGGCTCAGGATCTGCTCGGTAATATTCATACCTATGATGATTTATTACCGGAACAGCGCAGCCATATGCGCCGTCTGCTGATGTGTATTTCGGATACCGCCGCAGAAGTGGCGAAATTACCGGAAACCAAGCCGGAAGATGCGCGTTTCCTGAAACGTCTGTCCAATGACCTGCTGAATACCGTTGAGTATGCCCCTATCTGGATCATCATTTCTGTCGCGCTGGCGCTCTCTCTGGGTACCATGTTCGGCTGGAAACGTGTTGCAGTGACTATCGGTGAGAAAATCGGTAAGAAAGGCATGACATACGCCCAGGGCGTGTCTGCGCAGGTCACCGCGGCTGTCTCCATTGGTGTGGCAAGTTATACCGGGATGCCGGTGTCCACCACCCAGGTGCTCTCCTCTGCGGTGGCAGGTACGATGATTGTTGACGGTGGTGGTGTTCAGACCAAAACCATCAAAAACATCATGCTGGCCTGGATCCTGACACTGCCGGTATCCATTATCCTGTCCGGCACACTCTACTGGATCTCCCTGCAGATTATCTGACAGCGGGTTGCCATCCTCTGAAACTGAAAAGCCTGACACGTGTGTCAGGCTTTTTTTTGCATCCGGTTACCGCTTACGGCCAGATAATCATCATCAGCAAAGAGGCAATCACAATCCCGCATATCGCACTGATCATGGTGAACTGACGGCGGATACGTCCGCAGCGTAAAATCACTTCAGGATCATGATGAGTGAGATATTCCCGCTGATTGATATAGCGGATAAGGCGCAGCTGTTTCTGCCACTGGGTGTGGTCAGTAAACGCATTATTGCCGCCGACAGCATGGTACAGCAGCGGGTCGCTGTCACGCAGGACGAAGAGTAATGCCCGGGTGGATGAATAAAACCGGATCATGTTAATCAGACAAAGAAAACATAACGCCCAGAACAGTGTAAGTATACTGAACATAATCCACTCCTTAGACTATCTGCGGAGAAGGAACCGGTGATATCAGTGTCTATCACATCATACTGACAGTATTTTATGTATTCAGTATGGACAATGCTGTGAAGTTCCACAAACTCTCGCATTCTTTCACGATAATCTTCTGAAAATATCCGTTTTGCCACACTCCGCCTTGTGAGAAGTGCGCAGACTGGTATATCTTATAAATCAGATATTCTCTGCTGCTGATAAAAGCATTGAGTTGTGATCAGCATTACACTCTTTAATGATATTAAGCAGTTATAGTATTCATAAAGGATAGCGGCGCAAGCCCTGCCAACCCCTTAACCTTTTGAACGGAAGGAGTTTCTTATGGCATATAAACATATTCTGGTCGCAGTCGATCTTTCGCCTGAAAGTGAAGTGCTGGTAAGCAAAGCAGTTTCTATGGCAAAACCTTACAACGCCAAAGTTTCTCTGATCCACGTTGATGTCAATTACTCTGACTTATACACCGGACTTATCGATGTAAACCTGGGTGATATGCAGCAGCGTATTACTGAAGAAACCAGTAATTCACTGAAAAACCTGGCAAAGAACTCCGGTTATGAGATTCAGGAAATGCTCAGCGGCAGCGGTGATCTCGGCCAGGTATTAGTCGATGCCATCAGAAAATATGATATGGATCTGGTTGTCTGCGGACACCACCAGGATTTCTGGAGCAAACTGATGTCTTCCGCCCGCCAGCTGATTAACACCGTTCATGTCGATATGTTAATTGTTCCGCTGCGGGATGATGATAACGCATAATCCTCTGCTGAAAAATTATTCATATAAAATGCCTGCTTATGCAGGCATTTTATTTGGCTGAAAATGCGGCTGCCGGATCCGCCAAAAAGGCCGTCAACGAATTTTTTTTGTTATATATGAAAAAAACAGCTTGAAAACAGGATATAAACAAGAGATAAATTCAAGTGGTAAATGCAAACACATCTCACATTATTAGAAAAATAAAACAAAAATGTCCGGGATACCTCACAAAGTAACGTAACCCGATATCATTTGTGTCACAGATATGACGTACGCGAAAATGTTCCGGAGAACCTGCCCCGGGAGATGAGTGCGGCCTGCATAACTATTGCATGAATGAGAAGGGCATGACAGACAGGAAATCAACATGAGTAACTTTATCTCTTTGGAAACGTTTCTGGAAAATGTTCAGCGCCGTGACCCGTCACAGCCGGAATTCCTCCAGGCGGTGCGCGAAGTTTTCTCCACACTATGGCCATTCCTTGAAAAAAATTCGCAGTACCGCGATCAGAACCTGCTCGCCCGCTTTGTTGAGCCGGAGCGTGTGATTCAGTTCCGCGTGACCTGGGTTGATGATCAGGGTCAGGTGCAGGTAAACCGCGCATGGCGTGTGCAGTTCAGCTCCGCTATCGGCCCGTTCAAAGGCGGCATGCGCTTCCATCCGTCCGTAAACCTCTCCATCCTCAAATTCCTCGGCTTTGAGCAGACACTGAAAAATGCCCTGACCACACTGCCGATGGGCGGCGGGAAAGGCGGCTCTGACTTTGATCCGAAAGGCAAAAGCCAGGGCGAAGTGATGCGTTTCTGCCAGGCGCTGATGACCGAGCTGTACCGCCATCTGGGCGCAGATACGGATGTCCCTGCGGGTGATATCGGTGTCGGCGGCCGTGAAGTCGGCTACATGGCGGGGATGATGAAAAAATTGTCCAATAACACCGCCTGTGTGTTTACCGGCAAAGGCCTCTCCTTCGGCGGCAGTCTGATCCGTCCGGAAGCCACCGGTTACGGGCTGGTTTACTTCACTCAGGCCATGCTGGAACGTCACGGAATGAGCTTCGACGGTATGCGTGTTGCGGTTTCCGGCTCCGGTAACGTGGCGCAGTACACCATCGAAAAATGCCTGTCACTGGGTGCGAAAGTGGTCACCGCATCTGACTCCTCCGGTACCGTGGTTGACGAAGATGGCTTCACCGCCGAAAAACTGGCGCGTCTGACTGAAATTAAAGACCGTTACGGCCGTGTGGAAGAGTATGCGAAAGAGTTCGGCCTGGTGTATCTGAAAGATCAGACCCCGTGGGCTGTTCCGGTGGATATCGCTCTGCCGTGCGCCACTCAGAATGAACTGGATCTGGCAGATGCGGAAGTGCTGATCAAAAACGGCGTTAAAGCGGTGGCGGAAGGCGCAAACATGCCGACCACTATCCCGGCAACCGATGCCTTCCTGGCGGCAAATGTCCTGTTTGCACCGGGCAAAGCCGCGAATGCGGGCGGTGTGGCAACATCCGGCCTGGAAATGTCACAGAACTCTGTCCGTCTCGGCTGGAAACGTGAAGTGGTGGATGAGCGTCTGCATCACATCATGCTGGATATCCACAATGCATGCGTTGAGTACGGCAGTGAGGAAAAACAGACCAACTATGTGCAGGGTGCGAATATCGCCGGCTTCGTGAAAGTCGCTGATGCCATGCTGGCGCAGGGTGTGCTGTAAGTCTGTAAACTGTTACTGAAAAACGTCACAGTGCCGAAGGGGGTATGACAAGCGGGAAGTCTCACTTGTTGCCCCTTCGCGAAACGGGAACTGCCCTGTCCCCTTTTCAGATATTATTCAGTGTTATCCCTTTGCTTTCACGCAGGGATAAATATCAAAACGATGATTTTTGGTTTCAATCGCTGCTGCGGCTTTCTGCCCGGCTAACGGCTCCGCATAATCCGGACGTTTCACCACCACACGGCGGGTTGCCAGCGCCAGCGCAGGCGCCAGCAGACGATCGGCATCCTCATCCGCGCCCACCAGCGACTGAAACACCCGCATTTCTTTCTTCACCAGCGCGCTTTTCTGCCGGTGCGGATACATCGGGTCGAGATAGACCACGTCCGGCGGTGGTGTGATGTCCGCCAGTGCCTCAATCCCGGACGCATGGATAAGGATCATCCTCTCCTGCATCCATTCCCCTATTTCACTGTCCCGGTAAGCCCGCTGCAAACCATCATCCAGCAGTGCCGCAACGACCGGATGACGCTCAATCATCCGCACATGACAGCCCAGCGAGGCCAGCACAAAAGCATCACGCCCGAGACCGGCTGTCGCGTCCACCACTGACGGCAGATAGGATTTTTTTATCCCGGCAGCCTTTGCCACCGCTTCACCGCGTCCGCCACCGAAACGGCGGCGGTGAGCCATCGTTCCCCCGGCAAAATCCACACGGATCCCGCCGAGTTTCGGTTCATCACACTTGCGCAGCTCCAGCCCTTCCGCCGTCAGCACCAGCGCCATCGGCGCGGTATCATCATGCTCCAGGCCCCACCGCGCCGCCAATACATCAAGGGCGCAGCTGTCTGCGCCCTGTTCACACTGTAAACGAATCTTCACGTATTACCCGTTGATTCCGTAGCCTTTTAACATCGCATCCAGTTCCGGCTTACGGCCGCGGAAGCGCTCAAACAGGACCATCGGCTCTTCCGAGCCACCCCGGCTGAGAATATTATCCAGGAAGGACTGACCGGTGACCGGGTTGAAGATACCTTCCTCGCTGAAGCGGGAGAATGCATCCGCCGCCAGCACATCGGCCCACAGATAGCTGTAGTAACCGGCTGCATAACCACCGGCAAAGATATGACTGAACGCATGCGGGAAGCGGTTCCACGGCGCGGCAGGCACCACAGAGACTTTCTCTTTCACAGACAGTAAGGTCGGCATGACCTGCGCGCCGGTTGCCGGGTCATATTCCGCATGCAGGCGGAAATCAAACAGCCCGAACTCCAGCTGACGCAGAATAAACATCGCAGACTGATAATTTTTCGCTGCCAGCATATTGTCGAGCAGTGACTGCGGCAGCGGCTCGCCGGTTTCATAATGACCGGAGATAAAGGCCAGTGCCTCAGGCTCCCAGCACCAGTTTTCCATAAACTGGCTCGGCAGTTCGACCGCATCCCACGGCACACCATTGATGCCGGAAACATCCGCCACATCAATCTGTGTCAGCATATGATGCAGGCCGTGTCCGAACTCATGGAACAGAGTCAGCACTTCATCATGGGTAAACAGCGCCGGTTTACCGCCGACCGGTTTGTTAAAGTTACAGGTCAGATACGCAACCGGTTTTTGCAGGGAATTATCTTTGTGGCGCATACGGCCGATGCAGTCATCCATCCACGCCCCGCCGCGTTTATGCTCACGGGCATACAGATCCAGATAGAAGCTGCCGCGTAACTCACCGTTCTTATCAAATAAATCAAAGAAACGAACATCCGGATGCCAGGTTTCCACCCCGAAACGCTCTTTGGCGGTGATCCCGTAGATCCGGCGGATCACTTCAAACAACCCGCTGATCGCTTTTTCTTCCGGGAAGTACGGACGCAGCTGCTCATCACTGACCGAGAACAGATGCTGTTTTTGCTTATCCGCAAAATAGGCCATATCCCACGGCTCGAGTTTATCAACGCCGTAATGTTCTTTGGCAAACGCTGCCAGCTGAGCCACTTCCTGCTCACCCTGATGATGGGCGCGCTCCGCCAGGTCATTCAGGAAATCCAGCACCTGCTGCGGGTTTTCCGCCATTTTGGTGGCGAGGGATTTTTCCGCGTAGTTTTTAAAGCCGAGTAACTGTGCCAGTTCATGACGCAGCGCTAAAATCTCCGCCATCACACTGCTGTTATCCCACTTACCACCGTTCGGTCCCAGCTCGGAAGCACGGGTGCCGTAGGCTTCGCTCATTTCTTTGCGCAGCTCGCGGTTATCAGCGTAAGTCATTACCGGCAGATAGCTCGGCATATCCAGGGTAAACAGCCAGCCTTTCTCACCTTTGGACTCCGCCAGTGCCTGTGCAGCCGCAACCGCACTCTCCGGCAGACCGGCCAGCATGCTTTCATCGGTAATCAGTTTGCTCCAGCCCATGGTGGCATCCAGCACATTATTGCCGAACAACGACCCCAGCTCAGACAGACGGGCTGAAATCTCGCCGTAGCGTTTTTGTTTCTCCGGTGACAGACCAATACCGGATAACTCAAAATCACGCAGTGAATTTTCCACGGATTTACGCTGTGCCTGAGACAGTGACGCAAACGCCGGGCTGTTTTTCAGTGATTTATAGGCGTTATACAGCCCTTCATGCTGCCCCATCCAGGTGCTGAATTCAGACAGCAGCGGCAGACACTGCTCATAAGCTTCGCGCAGTTCAGGGCTGTTTTTGACAGAATTCAGATGACCAACCGGCGACCAGACACGGGATAATTTATCCCCGGCTTCCGCCAGCGGGACACACACATTTTCCCATGTAAAATCAGGTGCATGACTCACCACCTGCTCTACCGTCTGACGATAATTATCCAGCGTTTCTTTCACCGCAGGCACAATACATTCCGGATTGATGGCAGAAAATGCCGGTAACTGATTCTGGGTCGGGGTAAGCAAAGGGTTCATCATAAACCATCCTGTTGGCTGCTGGTGCACGTCCGCCACGGCGCACATACACATGAAAAATGAAAATCGAAACTCTCTATAAGATGGGGATACACCGCGGCAAGTTCAATGATTTTTAGTGTTATTATGCTGATTAAAAATCATTCCCGTAAAAAATCGCATGATACTGATGTACCTCAAAGGAAAAAACACAAGAGAACTTTTGAATCCCTGCCGGAAAGCGTATACTGTGCAACCTCAAAACGGAAGATCATCGTCCCCGGTGGGGCGGCCGGACTTCAAATCCGGTTGGGGCCGCCAGCGGTCCCGGGCAGGTTCGACTCCTGTGATCTTCCGCCACTCAAGTTCAATACAACTCCACAAAGCTCAACTAATCCCTTATAATACCAGCTATTAATACATTCCTCAGTCTCCTGAGGTCAACTTAGGTCAATCCCAATCAATCTGTTTGTTGGGGCTTATATGGGGGCTTGAAAAAATAGGTGAAAATTAGGAGCCCCCAATGACGTTAACAGCGCGTCAAATCGAAGCAGCAAAGCCTAAGGAGAAACCATATCGATTGTTTGATGGTAATGGTCTCTACCTTGAAGTTACAGTTAAAGGTTCGCGCTATTGGCGAATGAAATATCGTTTTATGGGGAAAGAGAAGAAGCTCTCTTTTGGGACTTACCCAACAGTCACTCTTGCTGAAGCTCGCGAAATGAGAAATCAAGCCAGAAAAGTATTAGCTGCTGGTGATGACCCGAGCCAAATCAAAAAAGAAGAGAAGGCGATTCAAAAGCTCAGTACAGGGAATACGTTTGAAGCTATTGCCCGTGAATGGCATAAGTCTAAAGCAGATCGCTGGTCACTACGTTATCGTGATGAAATTATCGATACCTTTGAAAAAGATATCTTTCCTTATATAGGTAAACGCCCGATAGCTGAAATTAAGCCCCTAGAGCTGCTGGAAACCCTGCGAAAAATGGAAAAGCGCGGAGCTTTAGAAAAGATGCGCAAAGTCCGCCAGCGTTGTGGTGAGGTCTATAGATACGCAATCATTACGGGGAGAGCTGAATATAACCCTGCACCGGATCTGGCTTCAGCGCTTACCCCTCCGAAGAAACAACATTTCCCATTCTTAACCGCTGAAGAACTACCTTATTTTCTGAAGGATTTAGCAGGGTATACAGGCAGCGTGATCACCAAAACGGCAACTAAAATTATTCTGCTGACAGCGGTTCGGACGCAAGAACTCCGCTTTGCTCGTTGGCAGGATATTGATTTAGAAAAAGGCATCTGGGAGATCCCTGCTGAAGTGATGAAAATGAAACGCCCACATGTTGTGCCGTTATCAAAACAGGTGATAGAGTTATTTAATTCACTTAAGCCACTATCAGGGCATTATGAGCTAGTCTTTATAGGCCGTAACGACCATAGGAAGCCGATCAGCAAGGAAAGCATTAATCAGGTTATTGAGCTGTTGGGGTATAAAGGAAGGCTGACAGGACATGGCTTTCGCCATGCGATGAGCACGATTTTGCATGAGAAGGGATATAATTCCGCATGGATTGAAACCCAGCTCGCACATATCGACAAAAACGCGATCCGTGGCACGTATAATCACGCTCAGTATATGGATGGGCGCAGGGAAATGATGCAGTGGTATGCAGATTACATGGATGAGTTGGAAGGGAGTTTGGATAATGTGGTGAGTGTGAATTTTTAATGCTAAATAGCCATCTTTATGTCTATATGTAAGGATGGCTATTTTAAGCTGTATCTATAATCCATTTAATAATCCATCTATCTAATTCTTCTGGAGTATTTTTTTCTATATTTCTAAGCCAGTTATCACGCTCATCTTTTGGAAGTATCCTTGTTGACCTTAATATAGCGCGTTTTCCTTTTTCACCAACATAAAATACTTTATTTTTATTATCCCTTACCCATGAAACATTTTTTGAGGTTATAGCAGCTAAGGATTGATGCTCGACAAAATCGCTCAGAGTTATAAATTTTCGTATTTCTGGAAACTGAAGTAGGATTTCGTTTCCAGAGAAAAACCACTCTACCCAGTATCGAACCAAACTTTGATTTATAGATGCAGCAGATATTATAGAAATGAATTTTGTTCGATTTTGTTTTATCCATTTACTATTTGACAAGGCCTTAAAATAAAGAATGACATCATTTATGACTGGTGAAAAAAAATCAAAATTTTCAAAAATTATATTGGCAATAAATTCAATACGATTTACTTTAGCTTTTCTAATCAATGCCCTTGCGAGGCCTAGATCAATAACATCTCGTTTTAAAAGTTGTTCTGCGATATGCGTGAGATGCCCCTCTAAATCAGGCTTCTCTCCGATAACTACCTC
This sequence comes from Morganella morganii H1r, assembly GCF_000633515.1. Lineage (GTDB taxonomy): Bacteria > Pseudomonadota > Gammaproteobacteria > Enterobacterales > Enterobacteriaceae > Morganella > Morganella morganii_B. The sequence goes on from NZ_AYMP01000048.1 coordinate 25,228, forward strand.
CTCATATTCAATCGTTCCAGAGTATGGATTAAATATTTCAAGAGTTTCGAATATTTCAACCTTCTCCATTTCATATTGATTATGAAGCACACTTTCAACATATTTTTCTGTTTCTTGTATAAAAGTTTTGTCTGATGCCAGTGTAAGTCTATGATTTTCATGTAAATATAATGTGGTTTTTTCGAGTATTTTTTCAAGTTCCTCTCTGGAATCAGAAAATATTCTTATATCATCTACATATCTGGTATGCTCCACTCCAAAATTTGTAATATACTCATCTATATCTATTAACACAGCCTCTGACATTATTATGCTGGCTGCTGGGCCAACGGGGACTCCTTTAGATGCTTTATCATTTAAGGATGATATAAACCGTTCGGTATCATCTGCAATATCTTTTAAATCTGAATCAGCACGTTCAATTGCATTATTAAGTCTGTGCAAATAAATTTGATTATAAAAATCAGTTATATCGGTTACTAGTATGTACTGATATCGATCTGATAGATTTTCGATCATGTCAGTAAATATCTTGAAGCCGGAGTTCTTCTCAAAAAACACACCTTCATCAACAGTAAATCTATATGAACATGCAATACGTTTATTTGCTCTAACTTGTTCAATTTTCTCGGCTATTAGGTATGCCAATGCAGTATAAATTATTGTATCTAGAGGCTCGAGTTGATGGACTATTCTATAGCTTCCCGAGGGTTTTTTGGACGCCATTGTTAATGGATGTTTAGTTCTAAGTTTCCCAACGTTACTCCCTAATAAGTACTTCTTAACATCATCCCAACAATGCCAAATGGCTTCGAATTCAAAACCTTTTGGAAAAAAATCTGAATCGTAATAATATTCAATATGCTTTTTAGCAAATTCGATGGAATGTTCTGTAAGTTTACTCATAGTTTATAGATGCTTATAATCCTGATTGCGTAGAGAGGTTAACATTTACGATATTTAATATAAAGAACACTAGCTTGGTTTTTGACAAGTTACAATGTTAGCGAAAATATGGAAAAAGTTATCTGTTTTTTTGCAATACCAGCTAGCACTTCATAATAGAATATTTGTAAACAAAATGTTTATCATTGACGTAATACTGCCCGTCAGAATGAATTTTTTTAGCTCCAGCTTGAAGATAAAATTAATCAATAATGACCTTTGGGATATCCCCAAAGGTCATTATCATTAGTTATTTTTTCCTGGGAAAAAACCGTCAATATTATCTAGTATGTCGGAATTACGAAGATGTAATTGATAAAGAGAATCACTCATATGTGCATCTTTCGAGCAATCGACATTCCAACGTTGTAGCCAGTATTGAGCTAGTGAAGCCCTCACCTGAACTTTTTTTATCCCACTAATCATCTCGAAGTCATCCTCAATAGTTTTCTTATTAGCTATTTTTCCATCCATTGGGTGAGCTTCTAATTCAAGAGTAATAAATGTATTCCATTTCTTGTCTTGCTTTTGTGATGCTTCATCAGGTGCTTGACCGTTTTCTGTCTCAATGTCACCTATTCGATTGAGCGCTAAATCAATAAACTTTTCTTTTTCAAAATCATAACATCTTGTATATGTCTTAATACCGCTATCAAACATCGAATGAGGAGCAATCTCTTTCACTGAATGTCCATTTTTAAGAGATTGATAATTAATAATAATAGCTCGTTTATTAAGGATTGATCTTGAGATAGCTGCTAATACGTTAATCTTCGGGTGTTGTAAGCGTGGAATTGCTTCTATTCCGACATTTTCATATCCCATAGCCATAGCTTCTTGTTTATTTCTTAGCCGAGACAATGCTGTTTCAACAGGAACATCGTACTCTGGACTAAATGTATCAAGATTTATTTCATATCTTTTTACGCTATGGTTAAGGTGAAGGTTTTTTTCTGCCATATCTCTATATTTACGGATATCTCTAGTAGCAGCGGCTTCTTGAATACTAAATTTTTCTGTTAATTCAGTACGTGATAACCAACCCTTGAACATCAAAAGCCACTCTATATACCAGAGTCGGTCTATAACATTCTGATTTCTTATGGATTTTTTTTCCATTTTAAATGCCCTATTTTTAATGTTGGTTAATGCTTGATCTGATACTCAAGATCTGTAATCATGAGTACTAGTTTAGCATAATAAAACAACAAAGGAGAATAAGATCTATGGCAACAAATAAACCTTATGGTGATAACCGAAGGATTGGTGCAGTCAAGGATCGCTCGCAGTTCCAAACACCTTCAGGGCTATGGGCGAAAAGGGATTCAAAAACAGGGCAAATAATGGATGTAAAACAGGACGGCACGCCATTTAAAGGGGTAACAAAAGAAAAGTAGTCAGATGGGTTTAGTTAAAACCCATCTGTACAAATCAGGAAGTGAGTGGCACTTAAGGTCAGAGTTAAGTGCTTATAGAAAGCAAGCCACAAGATTTGCTGGTAATAACAGTACAACTTTCTGTTAAAAAATCAACATTCTTGTGGCAAAAATGGAAGATCAGCCATGAATAAAGCTAGTACAGATGAACAAGAGTATATCTTTAGACCTTACATTACAGTTAAGGGTAAAAGAATTACTCGCCCAAATGGTGGGATGTTTAAGATCCCGGTTAAAGATAAAAAATCTGAAATTGTAGAGGGATAGACTATGTCAGATAAAATATCAACAAGCTGTCCACGTTGCTATAAAGCAGCGTATGGAACTATGGGAATTGAGTTTTATTTTGGATTTCGTATGCTCAGAGGACAAAAAAAGCCTCAGTCACATTGTCGAGCTTGTCGGATTGAGGAACTGAGGTTGTCTCGACAAATGGCTGCTTAAAATTAAATATCAATGGTGAATTTGAACAATTCCTAATTCACCATTTTTGATTATTTCTACAGTTAGTTTAAATTATGTTATAGTCTTAGATATAACTAAAATCATATAAGCTACCCCATAAACAATTATAATTTAACACCATTAACAATAGAGTAAATTTCTAATTTTACCAATGCAGGTAAATCATCAAGTAAACTACTATTCTCAACAATCCATTGTATGCAAGATAACTCATCAAAATTGTCTTTTGTTATATATTCAGATATCATAACAGCCGATGTTCTTGAAAAACCTAAACTAATTAGAGATATTTGTGTCTTTATGCTTACTCCAAGCTCTAAAAAGACACCTACTTCATCAATATACTCAATAAGGTCTGCCCGCCCTTCAGTAACATAAAAATTTTTTAATAAATCATTGTAACAAGAAAGTAGTTTAGGTGCTTGGTACCTAGCAACTCGTTCTACATCTTCCATAACATTTCTAATAACGGATGGTTCCTTATATTCTTTTTTTTTCTTTTTAAGGTAAGTTATTCTTTCAGAAATCAATCTTGCAAGTGGATATCCTCTCATCCAATTAATAACTAAAAGGGCAAGTACAAACGCGCCTTTAGAGTTATACCCTAATTCGATACTCATCGTATCAGATATTCGTGTAAATGCTGCAATGTATGAGGATAGCGCATTATCACTTGATGGATCAGCTAAGAGTAAATTTTCTAAGTTATTTTTATCGCAGTCGTTAAACCTGTTCCATAAATTTTGCATTAGTATTGGGCTGATACCTGGATTGCGGGATACAACCTCAAGGGGAAAGCTCAAAGCATTCAATACTTCAGTAATTTTATCATTCAATACATCTATATTGTCTAAGTTATATTTTTCAATATAAGGGTTGTATACTAATCCATCGTGAAGGTAATGAGAGATACATAAATAACTAAATAATCCCTGCAATTTAGGATTAAATCGTGTCATTCCATAGTGATTGGGTGAATCAATATACTCAAAAATAGAGTCGATTTCGTCATGTAATGAATCAGTTGCACGAATTATCTTAATATTTTTTTTACTAATTGGAGGTGTGCCATTCCATATTTTTTCATTATTAGTGTCGATACAAATTACATTTCCTTGAAACTCCTTTCCCCAACGCCCAGCTCGACCCGCCAAGTTCCAAAAATCATCTTCAGCCATAGGTTTTCCACTACCTTTTTTAGGCCCACGGATAAAAATATTTTTACAGGCTAGATTTACACCTTCTACCAGTGTAGAAGTACAGACCAAATACTTTATTTTACCTTTACTAAATAATCGCTCCACTTCAGTTTTGATTATCAATGGCATATTGCCGTAATGGAACGCAACTCCATTTTTTAAAGTGAAATTAAGAGCAAACCTTTCATGAATAACTTTATTACTTAGCTCAATTAAATTTAAAACATCCTCATCCTTAGAAGATTCATTTAAACCATCTGCAATTTGCTTAGCTATTTTTTCTGCATCAGCAGCACCATTCACATAAACAACATTCCCAGATGTATGTTTTCCTAAAGCCAATGCAATAAAGGATAATCTTTTACTGTCTGAGGATGGTGTGTTTTCTAAATCAAAATCACCAATAAATTCTTGTTTCCCCCTAAAGAAAAAATACATTTTCCATTTTTTAGGAGTATTAGGCCTTTGTTCTACCCAAATTAGATTCTGATTAACTGTTACATAGCTACTTTTTATTACACTGGTTTTTCCTTTATAAGGCGCATCTGATAATAATAGTTCCGGATTAGATGTAAAGGGACTAGCAAAAATCACTTTAATCTGTCTATTTCTTGCACAGGTCATTTCCAAGACATATTGCAAAAATATACCACGAAGTGAATCGCCTATTTTATGTGCTTCATCTATTATTAATAGGTCAACTATCAAACTTTCATTTAGAGAGTTATTAAATATATTCAACCTTTCTTGGGTGAATATAAAAATATTTGTCTTTGTACTGTTATAAGAGGTTTTAAGAGGCAATGTCTGTATATTTATAACTCCAGTTCTGTATGGATCAAGTCGTGTTACAATTGATTCAAATACCTCACTTATCAGCGCTCTAGTTGGTACTAAATAAACGATCAAACTTCTATCTTTTTTAGAAATATAGTCTTCTACCCAAGATTCTAAGATAAAAGTTTTACCAACTGATGTTGGCGCAGAAATACTAACCCACTCATACTGTTGTGCGCTCTCCCAAAACTCAGATTGAAATTTATTTGCATAAATAGATTTATCATTTCCAATTTCTATCGTATGCTCAATTTTTCTTTTTGTAATTTCTAGCTGGCCAGCAATAGGTAGCCTCTTCTCAAAATCCTTACTCAGAAATCCTTTTGTTATAGCAAGCTCTACAGCAGTATTATTTGCTAATGTATCTAAAATTAATGCTGAGCTATCTTTCCTTTGCTCGCTATTTGAGTTAATCAAACAATATTGCGATATTCTCAAGGCTGCATCTTGACAAAGTTCATCATTTGATTGAGATAAAATACTACCGCAAGTAAGTAAATAGCCTATATCCAAACTTGAAGTGCTTTTATCATAAAATGCTTTGACCGACGGAAATTGATTAACTACAGATTCAATAGTTAGTGCTTTTAGTTTATTGATAAAACCTTGATTATTAGCTAACCAGTAGGGGAGTTCTTTCATACTCATATTATTCACCATTCAGAGAGGCAATCAATGCCTTTCTAAAACTATCAACTGAAGGGAATGGAATTAAAAATACATGCAATGATATTCCATGAATATTTTCTTCAACTATCCTTTTTTTTATACTATCTCTCCATGTATCAATCTTGTCGCTAAAAGACTCAACTAATCCATTAATAGTCAATTTATTTGGCTCAGTTGGATAATCATCAATATCAAAACCTACTAGACAAATACCACGATACTCTAGCTTATTAAAATCAGGTTCATCAGGGTCTAAAAATTTTTTTAATGCAATTTCTAGATCAGGATTATCAATATTCATAAAATCACTGAGTAACTGAATATCTCTCTCCTCTGCACTTCCATTTCCAAAAGAACTAGTAATCAACGGGGATATACTTTTCATACATTTATATATTGCTTGTGTTAAATCAGAATATAGTTTTGATTCCCCCCAATATAAGCATAGTTTTTGGCTTTGCAGATCAACACCTAAATGTACTCCATCAGCACCATGATAATGCATTTCAGTATTGGTTTTAAGGTTCATCTTACAAATAATCTGAGGAAGTTTTAAGAATTTTTCCGCGAATAAAAAAAGGATTAACTCCCCTCCTTCACCACTATTCGAAATACTGGTAAACAACCCCATTGCCTGCATAAATAACTTGGTAATTTTAAGAGTTGAACCTGTTTCTTGTTGATATTTTATAGCCTCGTTTATCTTTTTACGTGGAATAGCATAGTCAATAACTTTTCCCACAAGATATTGAATAAGGGCACTGACTTTTGGACGTCCATTTCCATCCAAATTTATACAATGAAAATGGCAAGTTGCAGAAGTTCCCTCAATCAGGTAATCAGATTTAATTTCTTGAAAATAACTATAAATCGTATCACCGTCATCCCTTACCAGCTTTTCCAGCGCAGTTTGTAAAGCATCCATAACGTATCCTAAGCAGCAGTCTTAATCTTTTCTTAAAAGATAACTCTTATTGCTTTTTTATGAAATAGGCAGACCTCTGGTTTTGAGCTCATATACCAAGGCGCTTTTCTCTCTTGAGGTTGCAATAATTTTCGTCATATGAAGTTACAGGTGAACAATATCCATGTGAATAGCATGGGTAATGTTCACTGTAATACCTGAAAGATATCGCCTAATTTGCTATAGTAGTCTAGCTTTGGGATTGCCAGATATAATTTTGCTTTATCATTTTCAGGAAGCTTTCTGCTACACTATTAATTTCCGACATCTGTGCTTAAGTCAAAGTATTTTGAAGAACGCCAGTGCTTCCAAACAACACATAATCATCCATGATCCTCTCCAGCCCCCAGTTCTCCATTTGCCTGCCAATTAGCCATTCCACCAGCTGTTCTTCAGTTTTCATCTTCAGAGCATTCAGCCAAGCGTCTAACGGAAAACCCAGCATTAAATCATACCAGCACAGCCACATCAGTTTGGGACGCAGCTCAGGGTTATTGAACTGGTTAAACAGGCTAATCAGTTTGTTGACAAACGAACGTTGTCCAAGCCGCATGCATTCACTGAGTAAAATGCCCTCCAGCATCGGGTGGTAACGCAGTAGGCGGTTATCGACCTCTAGGCTCACATCCATATCAGATTGTACCGATAATGCCTCAGGGAACGTTTTACCGTGTATTAAGATAGGCATACAGGAACGACAGCGGGGGTGCTGCCGTTATCAGGAAAGCGTATATCAGCCACCATAAGCTGGTGGCTATTCTTGATGAGGGGGTGGCACATTCCCTGATAAACCGCGAGTTTAGTAAAGCCATCCAACCAATGTTGGTAATGGCGTAGTAATACCTCATGGCGGGCATGATACTTTTTCATAGTTGAATTTCCGATGTGATTTAGATGTTGCGGTTTGTACGGGAAGGGTAGTGATATGATGACTAAGCTCTGGATTTGGCAATGCGCTCCTGCAACCAGTGTTCAATCTCACTCTTCAACCAGCGTGTAGTGGTCAACTAAAAT
>NZ_AYMP01000049.1 GCF_000633515.1 Morganella morganii H1r
GCCGGGTCAACGCCTGAGTCTGCTGGCGGTGTTGGCATGGGGGCGTGGATTGGTGTTGGTGATGCGGCATTAAGGTCTGATTTGATAAGCGGTGACGGTAGTTTGGTTGGCGTTGGTGGTGATACCTTAAAGTCATTTTTTGATAGGGAAGATTGGCGGCGCTTTAACAGTGTTCGCGGGTATGGTGTATCAGGTGATGATTTAACACCGGTAAATGACCACATATCAACGGCAGATAAACCTGTCCTGTTTACTGTTCCGGCTGGGGCATTTACGGGAAACTTCACATGGAAATCAGGGTTCGGTCTGATCGGGTCGGGTAGTCAGTCAACTATCGTTAATGTTCCTTCTGGTCAGTCAGGCATTGTGATGTCATCTCAGATCGTTCGTGGTGGCGAAATATCAAAAATGACCATTGCCACAGAATCGCCAACAGCCGGACGTGGTATTGATGGTAACACTTGGGGGATGGTTAATTGCCGGTTATCTGACCTGTATCTGAATAAATTCGATATTGGTTACAAAGCCGGTGCCACTGATTTCTCATGTACATTTGATAATGTTCGTGCCAATGAGTGCCGAATCAGCTTTGACTTAACCGGCGGCGGTGGACTCATTCAGAACGTGTTCAATAACTGTTATTCATCTGCACCATCCGAGTTGGGGCTTAATATCGCAGGTGTTAAAGGTGCGGTGTTTAACTGCTATAACTCAGGGTCAACGGGTGCGCGGCACGTATTAATAGGATTGGGGTCAAAAGGCGTAATTTTTAACTCCCCCAATTTTGAACAGGATGCCGGTTATCTTGGCGTAAACCAGGCGGCAGTAACGATACTCTCCAGCTCTGAGGTTATTTTGAACAGTCCTCAGTTTGCGTCACCAGCAGGCGCACCAGGCAGCACCAACACCTATCTTGTCAGAGTTCAGGATTCTGCTGTTGTGCATATTAATATGCCAACAGTAATCGGAGAGGGAGCAAACATAAGGCATTTATATGTTGCCGGTAATGCTGTTGTTTATCTTAACGACCCGCTTGGCGCGTTCACGAAAATAGATATCTTCGGCAATGGCAAGGTAATCAGGACACACAAAATCAGTAACGCGCCAGATTACATTGGTAAACACCTGGCAGTAAAAAGCGGGGATATCATTAATTTTGGCTTTGCTCCGAAACATATTGTTGCAGTTCCTGATTTTAGCGCTGTCGCAGTGCCGAATCCTTTTGTCCGCTCAGTGCATTTTGACACATACGGTAGTTTAACCGCCGTTGCAAGGATAGTTAATACTACAACCGGAGCAACGGATACAGCAGGGTCACTAAATATATTTGTTCAGGCTTGGCGTTAATCACTCCTTCTCATGCTCAAACCCGCGCGGAAACCTTTTCCCGATCTCCCTGTAGTGCTCCAGTCTCTCTTTAAAGTACGGGCGTAAGTGCTCGGGCTGCTGGCTTTCTGTTTCGTACAGATCATACGGCAGTCCGAGTCTTTCTTTGTACGCGATACCAGATGCGGCTAAATCGGCATTAATTTTGTCTTTTTCGTCTTGCGGCAGGTTGGCGAGGTTGTGCATGTTGGTTTCCTGTTACTTTGAGATTTCATCAATATAGTCAGCGAACCACTGCATCATATTTCTGCGCTGATCAAGGTATTCGGCATGATTATAGATGCCGCGTATTGCGTTACGGTCAACGTGGGCAAGCTGTCGCTCTATCAGGTCACAGTCAAACCCGTTTTCATTAAGTATAGTGCTGAACTGGTGACGGAATCCGTGGCCGCTTGCTATTCCGTCAAAACCTATTTGCCGGATTACCAGTAATACAGCATTTTCACTTATTGGCTTTCTTTTATCATTTCTTCCGGGGAAAACCAGGTCTGATATTCCTGATGTCATAGGTTTAATCTGCTCCATCAGTGCGACAACCTGGTCTGACATCGGTACGACATGCGGCTTCCTGCTTTTCATTACTTCGGAAGATATGGTGATCACCTTGTTTCCAAAATCGACGTCTGACCATTGCATAGACCGGAGTTCTTTGGTTCTGAGCGCAGTATATTGTAAAACCTGCGTGGCTATTTTACTGATAGCGCTTCCGGAGAAAGACAACAATGCTTTATTAAAGGCGGGTATCTGCTCTTTGGTAAGGAATGGATAATGTTTTTTCCGATATCCGCGTTCAGCATCAACCAGGTCAGGGGCAGGGTTGTATTTAGAGCGTCCTGTTATAACCGCATAACGGAATACCTCACCACAGCGCCGGCGGGCTTTGCTCGCTCTTTCCATTGCGCCACGGCTCTCGAAGTGGCGTATCACATCTACAACACGTAGCGGATCCATAGTTGCAATGTCTTCCTCTCCGATAATCGGTAAGACATCATCATTAAACATGGATAGCATTTCTTTCCTGTAACCGGCAGACCATACCTCTTTTTTAAACTCGTACCATTCACGGAAAACACTTTCAAAAGTGATGATGCTTTCTTCTTGTGATGCTTCCTTCTTTGTTTCCAGTGACCCGCCGGTAGCGAGAATTGATTTTGCTGAGGCGTGAAGTTTACGGGCTTCTATCAATGATATTTCCGGATATGAACCGATGACATGAGTTTGCTCTTTCCCGTCTTTGCGATACCGGAAGCGCCAAATTTTTCCGCCACCTTTTGAGATGAAAAGAAACAGCCCACCACTATCTGACAATCGGTATGACTTCTCTTTCGGCTTGGCCGCTTCTATCTGTTTTATTGTCAGCATGTGGGCACCTTTGGGTTGACTCCGTTTTGATGCCCACAAATATGCCCGCAAAATTGCGGTTCAGTCAAGTAACGTGTGGTTATGGTTGGTAACGGTGAATTCTGTGAAGTGCTGATTTTTCAAGGGGCGCTGGTAACGGAGGGTAATGCGGGGTTATCCGGTACTGGTGTCCCCTGCAGGAATCGAACCTGCAATTAGCCCTTAGGAGGGGCTTGTTATATCCATTTAACTAAGAGGACATGATATCTGATTGTATGACCGGTTTTTGCGGCGGGTCATATGTTACCGCTCAACCCCGTATTCTATCAAGTCTTTATTTCCGCTTTGTTTTTTCTTCGTTTCCGGTTACCGTTGCATTTTTTATGTGGGGTGCCGGTCCCGGATGTGCAGATTGGGTGCATTACCTGCTGGCTCCGGGGTGTCTGATTGTATTTATGGTAATGTCTTCGTAACCTTTTGTTTCAGCCACGAAATAAAAATATCGGCTTTCGGGTTTCGCCTGTCACCAAGCATCGCAAAGTAATATCGCTGCCTGCATGTCAGTGAAATATCGCCGAACGGCATTACCAGCATCCTGCTCTGAATACGTTTTTCCACCAGTTGTTTACGTCCCATCGCGACACCGGCATGGTTCATTGCCGCCACAATCGCCAAATCTGAACGATCAAAACACAGATTGCGCCGGTGCGGGAACAAATCAGGCTGATAGTGTTCACTCCATGCTTTCCATTCATCATAATCTGAGTTACTGCTCCATGCCTGGCGATCATGCAATAACATGCAGTTCCTGAGCTGATGAAGATTGTTATACAGATCATAACGCTTTGCATATTCCGGGCTGCATACCGGCACGACTGATTCTGACATCAAATCGTCGCAATAGAGGTTAGGTCTTGATATATCATCGTAATAAATTGCGATATCAATACCATAGCCGCGAAAATTGACATCATCATTACCTGTCAGCAGGTTCAGCTGAATAGCCGGGTACTGCTCTGTGAAATCCGCGATCCCCGGAATCAGCCAGCATTGCGCCAGTGACGGGCGGGAATAGACGGTTAACTCACCGGAGATTTCCTGATTTTTAATATCAATGATTTCCTGGTTAATATCATCCAGGTTTTTCCGTAATGCCCAGTAGATGCGTTCACCGTCTGATGTGAGTTCAACCCGCCGGTGAAAACGCTCAAATAACCGGAAGCCCAGCTCATTTTCGAGGGTATTGATACGGTGGCTTACCGCGCCGGGAGTCAGCGCCAGTTCCTGTGCTGCCAGAGCAAATGAACTGTGCCGTGCCGCCGCTTCGAAAGTATGCAGACGTGACAGCTGATGGCTTGATACCCGCTTGTTTCGCCGCAGGGATCCTGACGGTTCATACCGGTTTATCTCCGATGACATAGCCTCTCTCTTTTATTACGCCGGATGTCTTTCACATAAAGAATACCGCGTTTAAGGTGAATTTATATGATGCAGTTCGCGAAAAAAGTGCTGATTTTGACGAATGTCACGCATTTGAGTTAATTCAGCTAATCCAAAGCCCTGCTTTCATCGTTTGTCACCCCTGACTATTTATTATCCAATGAATGCACAACAACAATATAACCAGGGGTAGGATATGGATTCTGTAATGTGGATGATCGGCACGCTGGTTTTCAGTATTTTGCTGATCGTTATTTCAATTATTAAATTTAAGTTTCACCCGTTTTTAGCATTATTGCTCACCAGCTTTTTTGTCGGTATCGCCATGAATATGGAACCGCAGGATATGGTCAGCGCCATTGAAAACGGGATTGGCGGGACACTCGGATTTTTGGCGGCCATTATCGGACTGGGAACGATACTCGGAAAGATGATGGAAATATCCGGCGCTGCTGAGCGAATCGGGATTACGCTGGAAAAGTGCCGCTGGTTAAGTCCCGATGTCACTATGATATTGATCGGTCTTATCTGTGGTATCACGCTGTTTGTCGAGGTCGGGGTTGTATTACTGATCCCGCTGGCATTTTCGATTGCAAAAAAAACAAACACCTCATTATTAAAACTGGCGATCCCGTTATGTACGGCGCTGATGGCCGTACACTGCATTATTCCGCCGCATCCCGCTGCGTTGTTTGTCACCAATGAACTCGGCGCGGATATCGGCACTGTTATTGTGGCCGGGTTAGCGGCGGGACTGGTTGCTTCACTGATTGGCGGACCACTGTTCCTGAAATTTTTGGGGGATCGTTTACCGTTCAAAGTCGTACCGGCTGCATTTGCTGACCTGAAAGTCCGTGAAGAGAAAGATTTACCCTCATTAGGCGCGGCGTTATTTACGGTTCTGCTGCCGATTGTGCTCATGCTGATTAAAACAACCGCAGATTTAAACATGAGCAAAAATAGCCCGTTATTCACCTTTTTACAGTTTATCGGTAATCCGATAACCGCCATGTTTATTGCCGCGTTTGCCGCTTATTACGTATTGGGTATCCGCCGTAATATGGGAATGAGCGTGCTGCTCAGCAAAACGGAAGAGAGCTTTAGCTCGATTGCGAATATTTTATTGATTATCGGAGCCGGCGGTGCATTTAACGGCATCCTGAAAGGCAGCGGGCTGAGTGATTCTCTGGCTCTGGTGCTGTCCGGTATCGATATACATCCGATTTTACTTGCCTGGCTGGTGGCTATCATTCTTCATGCCGCAGTCGGATCAGCAACGGTCGCCATGATGGGCGCGACCGCGATAGTTGCTCCGCTGATGCCGCTGTACCCGCACATCAGCCCTGAAATTATGACCCTGGCAATCGGCTCCGGGGCAATCGGCTGCACCATTGTGACTGATTCCTTATTCTGGCTGGTTAAACAATATTGTAATGCCACGCTGGCGGAAACATTCCGTTATTACAGTGTCGCCACGCTGATTGCGTCCGTTGTCGCGCTGACCGGCACTTTTGCACTTTCCTATGTGATTTAAAAGAGAGTAATGATGACTCAGATTAATATTGAAAAGTTAATTGCTGACTATCCATTGATTCAGGAACTGATTGATTTAACACCGGTGGCCTGGTTTAACCCCGGCGTAACCACCACGGAAGCGGGATTACCGTATGTGGGATTGACGCTTGAGGATGTGCAGGATGCAGAGGCCCGCTTAGCCCGCTTTGCTCCGTATCTGATGAAAGCCTTTCCTGAAACGCAGGCCACGCAGGGGATCATTGAATCTGAGACGGCAGCGATTCCTGATATGCAGGCCGCTCTTGCGGCGCGTTATCAGACGCCGCTGGCAGGGAAAATGTATCTCAAGAAAGACAGTCATCTGCCGATCTCCGGTTCAATAAAAGCTCGCGGCGGGATCTATGAAGTGCTGACTCATGCGGAAAAATTAGCGCTGGACGCCGGGTTGCTGTCAACCGGTGATGATTATGCGGTGCTATTCTCCGATGAGTTCAGGCAGTTTTTCAGTCAGTATCGTATTGCCGTCGGATCAACCGGTAATTTAGGGATGTCCATCGGCATTATGAGCGCGAAGCTGGGTTTCAGTGTCAGTGTGCATATGTCTGCGGATGCCAGACAATGGAAAAAAGACAAATTACGTTCTCATGGTGTCAATGTTGTTGAATATGAACAGGATTACAGTATCGCGGTGGAGCAGGGGCGCAAAGAGGCAGAAAAAGATCCGTCCTGCTTCTTTATTGATGATGAAAACTCCTCCACACTCTTTTTAGGCTATGCGGTGGCGGGTCTGCGGCTGAAAAAGCAATTTGCTGAAAAAGGAATTACCGTTGATGAGCAGCATCCGCTGTTTGTGTATTTGCCCTGCGGTGTCGGCGGGGGCCCCGGTGGTGTTGCCTTCGGATTAAAACTGGCGTTTGGTGATGCGGTGCATTGTTTCTTTGCGGAACCGACACATTCGCCCTGTATGTTACTCGGGGTGCATACCGGTCTTCATGATGCCGTCTCTGTTCAGGAAATCGGTATTGATAATATTACTGCAGCAGATGGCCTCGCGGTCGGCCGGGCATCCGGATTTGTCGGCCGGGCCATGGAGCGGCTGATCGACGGTTATTACACCATTGACGATGCGGAAATGTATAACCTGTTAGGATTGCTTGATCAGACTGAAGCCATCAGGCTGGAGCCTTCCGCGTTAGCGGGCATGCCCGGTTGTGTGCATATCGCCCGGAATAAAGCCTATTTACAGGCTAACGCCCTGACACCGGAAGTGATGGCGAATGCCTCACATCTGGTCTGGGCAACCGGCGGCGGCATGGTTCCTGAAGATGAGATGCAGAAATATTTATCACAGGCCAAAGGTAACTGACAGGGCAGTGATCAACTGAACGGACCGGAATCGGCAGGGGGATTGCCGGTTCCGGTATCCGGCCATTATTTACGGCTCATTTCCTGTGACTTTTCTGTCGCACTGCGGACACCGGCTATCACCGCCTGACGTAAACCCATTTCTTCCAGTTTGGTGACCGCTTCAATCGTGGTCCCCCCCGGCGAGCAGACCATATCTTTCAGTTCACCCGGATGTTTACCGGTTTCGAGAACCATTTTTGCCGCACCCATAACCGCCTGTGCCGCAAATTCATAGGCTTGTTTACGCGGCATACCGCTTGCCACTGCGGCGTCCGCCATTGCTTCAATAAACATAAAAACATAAGCCGGTGAGGAACCGCTGACACCAATCACGGCATCGATCAGCGATTCCGGCACTAATTCGGCGCGTCCGAAACTGCGGCACAATGACATCACCAGCTCAGTTTCTTCATCTGTCAGATAAGCATTTACGGTAACGGATGTCATCCCGGCGTTGACCAGCGCGGGGGTATTCGGCATCAGACGGACCACTTTGGCGGATGGCGGCAGGGCGGCTTCCAGAACTTCCAGTGTGACACCGGCGGCCATCGAAACAATCAGGGTATCCGCTTTCAGGCAAGGGGAAATATCACGCAGTACACCGGGAACGGCATAAGGCTTTACACCTATAAAAATAATATCGGATTGTTCCGCTACCCGCTGAGCCTGTGCTTCGCCGTGAACACCGAATTCCTGAGCCACGCGGTCTGTACTGGCCGGGCTGTGGTTATGCACAAAAACAGTATCAGGGGTGATGATTTTCCCTGAAATCAGGCCATTAAGGATGGCTTTCCCCATATTCCCGCAACCAATAAATCCGGTTTTTTTATTCATGATGGCTCCTGTATTGCTGATAAAAACTGACCGTAAGAGCAGGATACCACTCTGTGCTATCGGGGTAACCCGGTAATTTCGGCATGATTTACATACACAAATATACAAAATCCGGGTAATATTGACTTATTATAGATACGTGAAACGGTAAATTGTGCTCACGTTTTGCCATGGAGAAACATATGAAGTATCAGGTAAGTGGCCTGACACTTGCTGCGGTGCTGCTGATTGGCGGGTGCGCAAGTTCGGATCAGACACCGGGAACGCGCAGTGATCCGCTCGAAGGATTTAACCGCTCAATGTTCAATTTTAACTATAACGTGCTGGATCCTTACGTGCTCAGGCCGGTGGCAGTGGCCTGGCGTGATTATGTGCCGACACCGGCGCGCAACGGCACGATTAATTTCCTCGGTAACCTCGGAGAACCGGCCAGTATGGTCAATAACTTTCTGCGCGGCGATTTTTACCAGGGATTTAAGCATTTTAACCGCTTCTTCCTCAACACGGTCTTTGGTCTGGGCGGTCTGATTGATGTTGCGTCGATGGCAAACCCGGAACTGGCAAAAACAGAACCGGCCCGTTTTGGTAATACCTTAGGAAACTACGGGGTCGGGTACGGGCCTTATGTGGTTATCCCGGGCTACGGCGGCTGGACACCGCGTGTGGATGGCGGCGACTGGCTGGATACCACGTATCCGATGCTGAGTTATCTGACTATCTGGATGGGCGTCGGTAAATGGGCTATTGAAGGTATCGATAACCGTGCACAGGCACTGGATGCGGAAGGGGTGCTGCATAATTCCAGTGACCCGTATCTGATGATGCGTGAAGCCTATTTCCAGCGTAATGATTTCCTGGCATCAGGCGGAGAACTGAAAGTACAGGAAAACCCGAATGCGGCAGCAATTGCTGATGACCTGGATTCTATCGACAGCGAATAATGCACGGGTACAGATAAACAAAAAAGTTCTGGTCAGTGACCAGAACTTTTTTTATGCATTCAGCCGGAAAAATCAGAAGCTGTAGTTAAAGTTAACGCCGTATAACCAGGCTTTACCGGAGGAGCTGAATTCGTAATTTGGTAATTGCAGGTTCGGATTACCCAATTTGCCTCCGATAGTTGCAAGCTGATCTTTACTCATCAGCGGCTCAGAAATATTAACTTTACGTCCGTGCATATAAGCAACGCCGACATCAACAGAGGCATCTTTGTTAAAGGCGTAGGTTGAACCCAGGCTGAACCAGATACGATCCTGATCCGGAATAGAAATGGAACGGTTGTTCGCCGGAACCGGACTGTCATCAAAGGCAATACCACCACGGAAAGTCCAGTTATCGTCATGATAATAGGTGGTACCTAATGCCACGCGGTAGGCATTTTTGAAACCTTCATGTTTTTCAAACAGGACGTCACCGTTGCCTTTATCTGTCGCTTTCAGTTCCCGGAATGAATCCCAGCCGGTGTAAGCAAAGGTATAATGAACCGCCCATTTTGGTGCAACGCGGTGATAAGCGGAGAATTCCCAGATATCCGGTAAATTCAGATCCAGTTTACCTTTGGTGGAGCGGTCAACCAGACCCGGAATGTTTTGGGTGAAATCACCGTCTTTAAATTTCACAGTGACTTTAGAGCGGTAAGTCAGACTGAAACGGTTATCTTTATCCAGCTCATATAACATCCCCGCATTCCAGCCGTAACCCCAGCCATCACCTTTCAGTTTGGCGAGGTTAGAGTTTGCAGGAATTTTTGCTAACGCAGGATTTTTGGTCAGTCCGGCTGCAACCTGGCCTAACTCACCGGTATGACGCGAAATTTCCGCATCAGCGTAAACCGCATTCAACCCCAGACCAAAGCTGAAATTGTCATTCAGACGGTAAGCACCGGCCACGTTAAAGTTGGCAGTAACGAGATCGGTTTTCCCGCCGATAGCACCGGCGGAGTAATTATCTTTGAACTCAGTTGCCAGGCCGAAGTTTGTGGTGGTTGATGCGCCGACTGACCATTTTTCATTAATCGGCATAATAAAATGCAGATTCGGGACAACCGCGCTTGGTGCGATATCTTTGGCATCCGTGCTGTTACCGGTCAGCGGGGACTTGCCGCTGATATCCACTGACGGATTGATCATGATCGCACCGGCGGACATGGACGGGCGATCAAATAATGTCATTGCTGCCGGGTTGCGGCTGCCGACGCTGGCATCGTCTGCCACGGCACCTTCCCCTGAAAACGCACGTCCGAGTGCAGACGTGGAATACTCATTTAATTGAAAACCCGCCGCAAAAGCCTGAGTCGCTGTTAATGAAACTGCCACTGCAAGTGCTGAACGAGTGAACAGGTTTTTCTGGTTCATGACCAAAACCCTCTTGTTTATTTTGTTTATGTACTACTTTGGTAGTTAGAAGTAGCGCTGGATTGTATGTTTGCTTGTGGATATGACAAATCAGACCAGTTGACAGAGTATAGAATCAGTACACTGAAATGTTATTTTTTTGTACAAAAATAAGCGAATTGAGATGTAAAAATGAGATTTGAATAACAAAAGTTTAACAATAACGTGATTTTTAAACGCAAAAAGTGGCTTTAGCCCGAGTAGATCAAACAATAGATTGAATTTTTATGGTTTACTTTGATAAATGGTATGATTCAGTACTAAGACTGCAGGCTATTTTTAACTAACGGGAGACTGAAATGGCTGACGAAAAAAAACTGTGCAGCGCAGAAGAAACCGCGGCATGCTGCTGTGTGGATGTAGGCACGATTATTGATAACGAAAGCTGCACCTCTTCTTTCGAGCGCGTATTTGCATCTAAAGCAGACGCTGAGCAGATGATGGCAGCACTGACTGCCAAAGCAAATGCAGCAGCATCTGAACCATGTAAAATCCACAGCGAATATAAAGAAACCGCTGACGGCGTCGAGCTGAAAGCGGATTTCACTTTCAGCTGCCAGGCTGAAACACTGATCTTTGAACTGGGTCTGCGTTAATTCACCAGAACAATACGCAAACTGAATTCAGGCCTCCGGTGAATACGGGGGCTTTTTTTATCGTCTTTTTGTTATAAAAAGTTTATTTCCCTGAGCCACCTCGCAGTTTTCAGCTAACCGTATTGCGTGAATGCAACATGATGTTAACAATGTCAGCAGGTCAGACCACCGGCAGTTCGTGATAACCTCTCATCATGTAAGGATGAACGAATGAAGCAGGCACAGGCAGAACGCATTGCAATTGTTGACGGATTACGGACGCCGTTTGCCCGGCAGTCCACGGTATACCGTGATATCCCGGCGGTTGAACTTGGCCGGGCGGTGGTGCAGGAACTTCTTTTTCGTCAGTCATTTCCGGCAGAACTGGTTGACCTTGTCGTTTTCGGCCAGGTGATCCAAATGCCGGCCGCGCCCAATATTGCCCGTGAAATTGTGCTCAGCACCCAGTTGCCGGTGACCACCGATGCGTATTCGGTGACCCGCGCCTGTGCCACCAGTTTTCAGGCCATTGCCAATGCGGCACAGGCGATACAGTGCGGTCAGAATAAAATCGCGGTAGCGGGCGGGGCGGACTCTGCGTCGGTGCTTCCGATCGGCGTGTCGCGCAAACTGGCGGGAGTATTGCTGGATCTCAGTAAAGCCCGGAAATTATCGCAGAAACTCAGGTTACTGGCCTCATTGCGGCCGCGTGACCTCCTGCCGGTTGCCCCGGCGGTAGCGGAGTATTCCACCGGCCTGCGCATGGGCGATACCGCCGAACAAATGGCAAAACGTTACCATATCAGCCGTCAGGAACAGGATACATTTGCCCACCAGTCACATCAGGCCGCCACACAGGCGTGGACATCAGGTGTCCTGCGCGATGAGGTGATGACAGCCCGTTTCCCGCCGTTCAGTCAGGTTTGTGAAGAAGATAATACTTTACGGAAAAATTCACTGCCCTGCAGCTATGCACAACTGAAACCGGCATTTGATAAACGTCACGGCACGGTGACCGCGGCAAACAGCACACCACTGACTGACGGTGCGGCAGCTGTATTGATGATGACCGAAACCCGCGCCCGTCAACTCGGGCTGACACCGCTGGGTTTTCTGCGCAGTTATGCATTTACGGGCAACGCTGTGCAGGAAGATATGCTGCTGGGACCGTCGTATGCCGCACCGCTGGCACTTGATCGTGCCGGGCTGACATTATCTGACCTGACACTGATTGATATGCATGAAGCTTTTGCAGCCCAGGTTCTGACTAACCTGCATTGTTTTGCCAGCGGGGACTTTGCCCGCGAAAAACTCAACCGGACATCGGCAATTGGTGAAGTGGACCCGGCGCGGTTTAATGTACTTGGCGGGTCAATTGCCTACGGGCATCCTTTTGCGGCTACCGGTGCCCGGATGGTGACGCAGACATTACGCGAGTTACAGCGGCGGGGCGGCGGTTTTGCAATGACCACGGCCTGTGCGGCGGGCGGACTCGGCGCGGCGATGATCTGGGAAACAGAATAAGACGGGAGACTGATGATGACACAACATGATGAAACACCTTCTGCCTTCCGCCTGACTGTGCGTCCGGATCACACCGGGGTCATCACGATTGATGTCCCGGGTGAAAAAGTGAATACTCTGAAGGCGGAGTTTGCCGCACAGTTTGAGGCCGTACTGCGTGATGCCCGGCAAATTCCGGGATTACGGGCAATGGTGATTATCTCCGGTAAGCCGGATACGTTCATCGCCGGTGCGGACATTCATATGATCGCCGGATGTACAGAGGCCGCACAGGCGCAGGCACTGTCTGAATCCGGGCAGCGGTTATTTAACCTGATTGAAAACTATCCGCTGCCGGTGGTGGCAGCGATTCACGGCAGTTGTCTCGGCGGCGGGCTGGAACTGGCGATGGCCTGTCACAGCCGTGTTGTTACTGACAGCGATAAAACCCGGCTCGGGCTGCCCGAAGTTCAGCTGGGGTTGTTACCCGGTTCCGGTGGGACACAACGTCTTCCTGCTTTGGTCGGGCTGGTGGCTGCACTGGATATGATGCTGACCGGGCGGCAGTTGCGGGCAAAACAGGCGGTTAAAATGCGCCTGGCTGATGATATTGTTCCGCCGGATATTTTACTGGAAACCGCGGTGGCCCGTGCTTTGTCGGCAAACCCGGCACAGCGGGCTCCGGTACCTTTCCGGCAGAAGACGGAAAAAATGAAGGGGCTGCGGGATATCATTTTCCGTATGACCCGCAAACAGGTTCGCCGCCGCAGTGGCGGACATTACCCGGCAGCCGGACAGATTATTGACGTGGTGCAGTGCGGCCTGGAAAAAGGCCGTGAGGCCGGGTTTAAAGCCGAAGCCGCTGCATTCGGTAAACTGGCGGTCACTCCGGTATCCGGTGCACTCCGTCATCTCTTTTTTGCTTCAACAGCACTGAAAAAAGAGTCTGCCGATGGGGTAAAACCCGCAGAACTGCATCATGTGGCGGTGCTGGGCGGCGGGCTGATGGGGGCAGGGATTGCCACGATTACCCGTCAGCGTGCGGGGTTACCGGTCAGAATCAAAGATGTTTCGCAGGATGGGGTAAATAAAGCACTGGCTTTTTTCTGGCAGCACCTGAGCAAACAGGTTAAACGCAGACGGCTCTCCCCGCGTGAGCGGACACACATGATGAGTGGTATGGCCGGCACCACGGATTACCGGGGATTTCATCATATTGATTTTGTGGCGGAAGCGGTTTTCGAATCTCTGGCACTCAAACAACAGATGATTGCTGAGATCGAGGCAGTGACATCACCGGATACTATTTTTGCCTCAAACACCTCGTCACTGCCAATCCGTAATATTGCCGCGAAGGCATCACGGCCTGAAAAAGTGATTGGTTTGCATTATTTCAGCCCTGCCGAAAAAATGCCGCTGGCGGAAATTATCCCCCATGAAGGCACAGATGCTGTGACACTGGCAACCACGTTGCAACTGGCACGAAGACAGGGGAAAACAGCGATTGTGGTCGGTGATAAAGCCGGATTTTATGTTAACCGGATTCTGGCACCGTATATTACGGAAGCACTGCGTTGCCTGACGGAAGGTGAACCGCCGGAAAAAATTGATAAGGCACTGACTGATTTCGGTTTTCCGATAGGGCCGGTAGCACTGCTGGACGAAGTGGGCATTGATGTCGGCACAAAAATTATGCCGGTGCTGGAAGCCGCATTTGGTGAGCGGTTTGCACTGCCGCCGCAGCTGGATGCGCTTTTCCGTGACAACCGGCTGGGCAGGAAAAACAAACGCGGATTTTATGATTATACACCATTGCCGTGGTGGAAACGCTGTGGCCGAAAAGCGCCGCGTAAAGCGGATAAAGCGATTTATCCGCTGCTGGGTATCACCGCGCAGGAGCGCCTGACAGCACAGGAAATTACAGAACGCTGCCTGATGATGATGTTAAATGAGGCGGTCAGGGCGCTGGATGAACAGGTTATCCGTTCACCGGCGGACGGGGATATCGGTGCGGTATTTGGTATCGGATTTCCGCCATTCCTCGGCGGACCGTTTTACTATATGGACAGTATGTCAGCGGTCGTTATGACTGAAAAACTGACGGCACTGGCTGCCCGTTACGGTGATCGCTTCACGCCGTGTGAGGCATTACAGCAACGGGCTGCGGATAACCGCCGTTTTTACTGAGAAAGTGCGGTGAAGTCACCGGGAACACGGAGCGGTTGTTTCATTTTCCTGAACAGGTTCTGAACAAAATTCAGGTTTATCTCTGTGCTGAATCATTTTAATTATGATTAATTTGAGGCAGAATGCCTTTCACCTCCCCCGACGGGGACACAGAAATAACGATAATTTTAAACAGACCATTCTTTGATGTGATACGGCCCGGGGATTCAGACATGACCGTATCCGTCCTGTTCAGACGGTGACGTATGCAAGTTCTTATTATGCGACATGGCGATGCTGCTTTGCAGGCCGCCAGTGATTCAGTCCGGCCCCTGACCGCAAAAGGGATAACAGATTCCCGTTGCATGGCAAAATGGCTCGCCGGGCAGCACGTTCAGATTGATACCGTTCTGGTCAGCCCGTATCTGCGGGCAGAGCAGACACTGACCGAAATCCGTGATGCGCTGAGTTTACCGGCTCAGGAAGAGGTGATGCCGGGACTGACGCCTTCCGGGAATGCGGAGAGCGTGGCAGATTATATCCGTTTTCTGGCGGAAGAGGGGCACAAAGGGGTGCTGGTGGTATCGCATCTTCCGCTGGTCGGTTATCTGGTGGCGGCATTGTGTCCGCAGGAAACCGCACCGATGTTTGCAACATCGTCTGTTGCCTGTATTGAACTGGATGATGACGGACGCGGCGCACTGCTCTGGCACCGCGGTCCCGGGCAGATTGACTGATTACTCGCGCCGGGCGGTTTCAGCAATCTCAATCAGAAGCAGTAATGCGGCAGTGCCGCCCCATTCCTTAGGGGCCTGGTGAAAGGCGATCACATCCGGGTGTTGTGCCAGCCATAACGGTGTTTGTTGTTTCAGTACATGCTTGCCGTGTCCGTGCATAATACAGACACAATAGGTATTTTCGCGGCGTGCTGCGGCTATCAGTGCACCAATTTCCTGCTTGGCCTGAAGCTGAGTCAGCCCGTGGAGATCCAAAAACAGCTCCGGTACATAATCCCCGCGACGCAGTTTTTTCAGCTCATACGGGCTGGCATTTTCCCGCAGATAGCGCGCCGGGCCGTCCATATCCAGGTTCGGGCGATATTCATCAGAGAAATAGAAACTGGCATCAACCTGATCCTGTAACAGCCGTTCAGGCGCAATTTTTGTCACACCAGCCCGTGATTTCGGATGCACCACAATATCCTGTCTGATTTTACGTGTCCCGCTGATGGCCTCTTTAAACAGGTTCAGGTCATCATCAGTCAGGGGTGTCTTCTTTTTCATAACATCTCATCACTTACTATTTTCCATAGTGTAACCGATTTTTTTAAGGATGTTGACGCTATACTGCCGGTCACCGCTGACGGGAGCCACCGGAAAATTGCCGCGCATTTCACAAGATATGCTGATTTAGCAGCGACTTCATGGCAAACTACGCTATCAGATATCTTATTTTGTTTTACCCCGCCGGAGGCACTTTGGATAAAATTTACGTTGATGAAGCCGTCAGTGAGCTTCACACGCTGCAGGATATGCTGCGCTGGGCAATGAGCCGTTTTAATGCGGCCAACATTTACTATGGCCACGGTACAGATAATGCCTGGGATGAAGCCCTCCAGCTGGTACTGCCGACACTGTTTCTGCCTCTGGATTTACCCGCTGAACTGTATCAGTCCCGGCTGACCTCCTCGGAGCGTCACCGTATTGTGGAGCGCGTACTGCGCCGGATCACTGAACGTGTGCCGGTGCCGTATCTGACTAACCGTTCCTGGTTCTGCGGCCATGAATTTTATGTTGATGAGCGCGTGCTGATCCCGCGTTCACCGATTGGTGAGCTGATTAACAATCACTTTGCAGGATTGCTGGATGCAGAACCGGAAACGATTCTCGATCTCTGCACCGGCAGCGGTTGTATCGCAATTGCCTGCGCGTATGAGTTCCCGGATGCGGAAGTGGACGCGGCAGACATCTCCGCCGATGTGCTGGAAGTCACAGAAATGAACATTGAGAATCATGGCTTATCTCACCGTGTGGTGCCGATGCGTTCAGATTTGTTCAACGATCTGCCTGCGGTGAAATATGATCTGATTGTCACCAATCCGCCGTATGTTGATGCGGAAGATATGAGTGATTTACCGGATGAATTCCGCGTAGAACCAGAGCTGGCGCTGGCTGCAGGCAGTGACGGCCTGAAACTGGTACGCCGGATCCTCGCCAATGCGCCGGATTATATGTCAGAAGATGCGGTGCTGATTTGTGAAGTCGGTAACAGTCAGGTACATCTGATGGCCGAATTCCCGGAAGTGCCGTTTATCTGGCTGTCGTTTGAAAACGGGGGAGACGGTGTCTTTATGTTAACTCGTGATCAATTAGCAGAACATCATGATGCTTTTAAACTTTTCAAATAACCGTTCCTCCTGTAGGAATAGAAACATAAAAACAGGTTAAAACCATTCACTTGCACACAATCAGAGACAGGAAAACACGATGGCCGGAAACAGTATCGGCGAACTTTTTCGCGTAACCACCTTTGGTGAATCACACGGCCCGGCGCTGGGTTGTATTGTTGACGGCGTACCGCCGGGACTGGCGCTGACCGAGGCTGATATGCAGGCAGATCTCGACCGCCGCCGTCCGGGCACATCCCGCTATACCACGCAGCGCCGTGAGCCGGATCAGGTCAGAATTCTGTCAGGGGTATTTGAAGGAAAAACCACCGGAACCAGTATCGGGCTGCTGATTGAAAATACCGATCAGCGCTCACAGGATTACGGTGCCATCAAAGATCTCTTCCGGCCGGGGCATGCGGATTACACCTATGAGCAGAAGTACGGCTTTCGGGATTACCGCGGCGGCGGCCGCTCATCTGCCCGTGAAACGGCGATGCGCGTAGCGGCCGGGGCGATTGCCAAAAAGTATCTGCATGAGAAATTCGGTGTGACAGTCCGGGCCTGTCTGACCCAGATGGGGGATATCAAATGTGATATCCGCGACTGGGCACTGGCGGAGCAAAATCCGTTTTTCTGTCCTGATGAACGTCAGCTGGAGGCGCTGGATGAATTACTGCGCGGCCTGAAAAAAGAGGGGGATTCCATCGGTGCGAAAGTCACGGTAGTGGCGGAAAACGTCCCGGCGGGTCTGGGTGAACCGGTCTTTGATCGTCTGGATGCGGATCTGTCGCATGCGCTGATGAGCATCAACGCGGTGAAAGGTGTCGAAATCGGGGATGGATTCGGTGTGGTTAACCTCAAAGGCAGCGAAAACCGGGATGAAATTTATCAGACCGGTTTTACCAGCAATCACGCGGGCGGCATTCTCGGCGGCATCAGCAGCGGCCAGCCAATCATCGCACATATTGCCCTGAAACCGACTTCATCGATTACCGTTCCCGGTAATACGCTGAACCGGCAGGGCGAAGAGGTGGCAATGATCACCAAAGGGCGTCATGACCCCTGTGTCGGGATACGTGCTGTGCCGATTGCCGAAGCAATGACCGCGATTGTGCTGCTCGATCACCTTCTGCGTCACCGCGGACAATGTGCGGATGTCACGCCGCCGTTACCGGCCTGGTCATGATTTAAACAGACGTCCCGGGTATTGTGCCCGGGATTTTATTGGCAGGTAAAAAATGGAATGGTTTCAGTTCGGTGTTGAAATCTATGTATTGCTGTTCTTTGTTGCGCTGATTGCCGGGTTTATTGATGCGATTGCCGGCGGCGGCGGATTACTGACAATCCCGGCGCTGCTGGCTGTCGGCGTACCGCCGGTGCAGGCACTGGCGACCAACAAATTACAGGCGGTCGGCGGCTCGTTCTCTGCCAGTTTCTATTTTGTCCGGCGCAAAGCGGTGGATCTTGTGGGGCAACGGGTGCCGATAATGATGACGCTGATTGGCGCTGTTATCGGTTCCGGGCTGGTGCAGTTTGTGAATCCGGAATTCCTCCGCCAGTTGCTGCCGCTGCTGGTAATCGCCATCGGCCTTTATTTCCTGCTGACACCCTCCATCGGTGCTGCTGACCAGAAACAGCGCCTGATGCCGTTTGCCTTCGGCTGTACCGCCGGTATCGGCATTGGTTTTTATGACGGTGTTTTCGGGCCGGGCGCGGGCTCTTTCTACGCCCTGGCGTATGTGACCCTGGCCGGTTTTAACCTGGCGAAAGCCACGGCTCACGCCAAAGTGCTGAACTTTGCCTCCAACGTCGGTTCACTCTCATTCTTTATTTTCAGCGGTCATGTTATCTGGCTGATGGGCTTTGCCATGCTGGGCGGACAACTTATCGGCGCCCGCCTCGGTGCCCGTATGGTGCTGAGCCGCGGACAAAAACTGATCCGGCCGATGCTGGTAACTGTCTCTTTCCTGATGAGCATCAAACTGATTTATGACAATCACGGCGATACTATCAGTACGTGGCTGTCTCAGCTTTTTTAATTTTTATTAGTGGTTTATATAATCAATGAGTACACATCAATATCAGCAGTTAATTGAGATTTTTGATAACGAATTTTTTGCTGATTTCAATACCCGCCTGATTAAAGGCGACGATGAGCCGATTTATCTGCCTGCAGATGATGAAGCGCCTTATAACCGTATCGTGTTTGCTCACGGCTTTTATGCCAGTGCTATCCATGAAATATCGCACTGGTGTATTGCCGGGAAAGAGCGCAGAAAGCAGGTGGATTTTGGTTACTGGTACTGTCCGGACGGCCGGGATGCACAAACGCAGTCAGAATTTGAGGTTGTCGAAATAAAACCACAGGCGCTGGACTGGTTATTTTGTCAGGCTGCCGGTTATCCGTTTAACGTCAGTTGTGACAACCTTGACGGTGATTTCGAGCCTGATCGCATCAAATTCCGGCAAATTGTCCACGGGCAGGTGATGGAGTATCTGGCGCAGAACTCAATACCCCCGCGTGCAGCAAGGTTTATTAATGCCCTGCAATCGTTCTACAATACGCCGCCGCTGACTGCGGACCAATTTCCATGGCCGGAAGATCCGTTTGCCTGACAAACGATTCCGGTGACTGAACTTTAAGGAACAAACATGCTTGCGGATTATGAAACGCGTATCCTCGCCCAGATTGATGACATGGTCGAACATGCCACTGATGATGAACTGTTTGCGGGTGGCTATCTGCAGGGGCATCTGACCCTGGCGGTGGCAGAACTGGAACAGTCGGGTGATCACTCTGTTGAGGCGCTTCACAACCGGGTGGAGGAGAGTATCCGTCAGGCAATCAGTGCCGGGGAACTGACACCACCGGATCAGGTGCTGGTGCTGGAAACCTGGAAACGCCTGCTGCAAACCGCGCAGGAGCAGGAATGACAGCCAAACCGCAATACCGTATCCGCCGGGCCCGTCCGGCGGATGCCGCATTGCTGCCGGCTGTTGAATCCTCTGCCGGTGCGTTATTTGCGACAGTACCGGGCTATGAATGGATAGCGCGCAGTGAAGGCCATTCCGAAACGGCATTCCGCAATTATATCGCCAACGGTAATGCCTGGGTGGCGGCGGACAGTCAGGATCAGCCGGCCGGGTTTGTGCTGGTGTCTAATCTCGGTACCGGGCTGCATATTGATGAGCTTTCTGTCTCTGCGGCGCATCAGCGTCAGGGGCTGGGGCGTCAGCTGATTGAGCGGGTGCGGAATGTGGCGATTGCACGCGGCTGCGCGGCGGTTACGCTGACGACATTCCGTGATGTGGCCTGGAACCGGCCTTATTATGAGCATCTTGGTTTTGAGGTGTGCGATGTTTCCCGCGCACCGGCACTTGAGGCTGTTATGCTGAAAGAGGCAGAATACGGGCTGCAATTCTGTGATCGCTGTTCCATGATTTACCGGATTTTCTGAAAAAGTGAAATATTTGAAGTAATGAGGAATGGCCGCACTAATATGCGGCCTTTTTTATTTATGATGGATTAAGTATCTGACTATTAAGATGTGAACAGATAATAATAAAAGAACTTGTGATTGTTACATTAACGGCGAAAATAGTGCCGTTTTTCATGTCTCAGCGCTGAGTTTTGTACCAGATTATAGATTTTTCTGCTCAACAGAATGATTTTTAATCGTTTTCCGTATATACAATATGATGCTTATTTCTGAGATTGCCGTCTCTTTTGTTGCGTAAAAGTCAATGGCTACGTAGATATGTTGATTAAATAGCATAAACTATTAACTTGCTATTAACATTTATTGTGTCAGAATGTGTCTGTCCCCACAAAACACAGGTATTGATTATGTTTGAATTACAACCGAAAAACACGGCACAACAGGCTGTGACTATTTACACGAAGATAGCGGTTGCGGCGGTGGTCTTGCTGGCACTGTTATTTTCTTTCTGGTTTAAACTTGACGGAATGAGCATCATTGAAAGAGCAGTTCCATCCATCGGTATGATTTTATTTACCGGATTAATAATATTTAATGCCAAACGGGAATTAGATTCACTGTACCGTTCAGAGGATAAATGCGCGCAAAGCGTGGTTGCTCTGAACGCCTGACAGAAACAGGATCGCGTCACGCGGACTGATAAATATAAAGAAGTGACGATCACGGATCATCAGCGATGCTGATGATCCTTTTTTATGTCACATTACTGATACAAGTCAGCGCCGGTTTCCTGGGCAATATAGCGGATAGCCGCCTGTGCCCTGACACTGTTGCCTGCTTTATCCAGCGGCGGTGAATAAACAGCCACGGCGTATTTGCCCGGAACCACGGCCAGAATACCGCCACCGACACCACTTTTCGCCGGAATACCGACCTGATATAACCAGGTACCGGAACCATCATACAGTCCTGCAATCGCCATCTCGGCCAGAACTTTGCCGGTATTCTCTGCGCTCAGTAACTGTTTGCCGCTGTACGGGGATTTCCCGTGATTAGCCAGTACCGCCCCCATTTTAGCCAGATCAACAGTGGTGGCATCGACAGAACACTGACGTGTATAGAGATCAACCGCCTCATCCGGATTGCTGTATAACATGCCGTAAGACTGCATCAGCCGCGCCAGTGCCTGATTGTGCTGATTGGTTTCGGATTCAGAGCGGTACACTTCATCATTCACCGTCAGTTTTGTATCGGCGTAAGCTTCCATGTTCTCCATAATCTGCTGCCAGCGGTCATCCGGGTTTTTGGCCCTGATCAGGCTGACGGCGCTGATAGCGCCTGCATTAACCAGCGGATTTTGCGGGCGATCCGGTCTCAGTTCAATCGCCAGCCCGGAGTTAAACGGCAACCCGGTGGCATTGGCCCCCAGTTTCTCCAGAACCACCTCTGAACCCTGCTGATCCATCACCAGCGCCAGGGTAAAGACTTTTGACAGCGATTCCAGCGGGAACAGCTTATCTTTATCCCCGGCGCTGTAGATTTTGCCGTCTACCGTGGCAATCACAACGGCGTAATTATCGGCGCTGTATTTGGCGAGCGCCGGAATATAATCCGCCACGTCACCGGCTTTTTCGCTTTTGAATTTCTGATACGCCTGCTCAGCAATCGTATCGTAGCGAACACTATTATCGGGAATATTATTGTTCTTTGCGTAGGCAGAGGTAAAACAAAACAGCGAAAAGGTCAGGGCGATAATTATTTTATTCTTCATAATCTTCTCCGGTTATTATTTCCGGATGAAGCGTATAGGTGTACTGACTTTTCTGTAAATTGATCATTGGGCAAGAGAAATTGCCGCTGGCAGGCGAACTGAGCCGGTTTTTGTGAGAATGAACACAAAATGGCCCGGGTTTGTGGCGGCGATCAATAAAGTCTGCTGATGAAATTTTATTTCACCGGCGGAAAAAATATCAATAATGTGATGAAGACCGGCAGGTGGCCGGTCAGAAGCGGATCAGGATTTTTGCGGCAGCGGACGGCCTTTCAGCAATTTGCGGACATGGAAACGGGCGGGATGAATGGCCGCCAGTGTGTCATCATCCAGCGGAAGCGCCTCACCGAAAATTTGTGCTGCCAGCACTTCAGCCGCCAGCGGGGCGGTGCATAATCCGCGTGAGCCGAGTGCGGCCAGCAAAAACAGCTGAGGCAGATGCGGAACGCTGCATACGGTTTCCGGGGACGATTTTTGTTCATCCAGATGCGCATAATGCGCTGTTAATGCTGTAAAATCAGGAACATTTCCGGCCAGAGGCAGGTGATCACGTAATGTGCAGCGGATCCCCTGACGGGACTCTCCGGTGCTGATATCCACCATCTCCGGCCAGCTGACATCCGGCAGTGAGGTGAGCAGCCGCTGTTTGTTGGCGGTTTGTTCCTCTTCGCGGTATTCCGTGCCCGAATCATTGCGCTGGTGGCTGGCACCAATACAGTGCAGACCGTCAGCCGGATTCACCGGGGTCAGATAACCTTCATAACACAGCACTTTTCTCAGCCCGGCAATCGCCGGTACCGACGGCACATGGCTGACCTGGCCGCGCACCGGGGTAACCGGCAGCGGGGCGGTCTGCGGGAACTGCGTGATACAGTGGCCGTTTGCCAGCACCACCACATCCGCCTCTGCCGTACTGTTATCCGCAAAACGGAGTTGCCAGCCCTGTTCTGCCGGGATCAGCGCTTTCACCTCACAGTTTAAATGCAGTTGAAGTCCTTCTTTCTGTGCCAGCGCTGCGGTATTGCGTACCAGTTCCTGCGGGCAGAGCCAGCCGCCCTGCGGATAGTGCAGGCCGTCAAAATTGACATCGGTTCCGGCAAGACCGGAAAGCTGTTCGCGTGACAGGCGCTGCACCATCTCATCCGGCCACGCGACAGATGAAATGTTATTGATTTTTTTACTGCTTTTTTCGTGATACATCAGCTGGATCACCCCGCACCAGTCATGATCGTATTTCACGCCCTGAGCTGACAGTGCATCGTATGTACGGCGGGCAAACGGGAATGCGGCGGTAAAAAAGCGCTCAAGCGGATCATCCCGTCCGGTCAGCAGCGGATAAAGCGCGCCCTGGCGGTTGCCGGAAGCATTGAGTGCCAGAGCCGCATCCGCGCAATATAAGGAGACATCCGCACCACGGCGCAGCAGGGCGAGAGCAGAGAGAACCCCGGCGATCCCGCCGCCAATGACCGCTATCTTCTGCCGGGCGGTGGCCGGATGACGATCAAACCACGGCGTCACCGATGGTGCTGCGTCACGGTGATTTATCCCGGCAAGGCATTCCCGCTTATGTGCAAAGCCTTTACGGCGCTCAACGGTAAATCCGGCCTGCAGCAAACCACGGCGGACAAACCCGGCGGCGGTAAAGGTGGCAAAGGTACCGCCCGGTTTTGAAAAACGAATCATCAGCTCAAACAGCGACTGCTGCCACATATCCGGATTTTTGGACGGGGCAAAACCGTCGAGAAACCAGGCATCAATCTTGTTGTCCAGCGCGTGAGTGAGGGAAGGGAGTAATTCATTGACATCACCCAGCCATAAATCGAGGGTAATTTCACCGCCGGACAGCTGAATACGGTGACAACCCGGCAGTGGCTGCGGCCACTGAGCGCACAGTTGTAAGGAGAAATCCGCAAACTCCGGCCAGTGCCGGTGAGCGGCCTGTAAATCGGCCACGGTCAGCGGGAATTTTTCAAAACTGATAAAGTGCAGACGCTTCAGCGGATGCGCGGGACTGGCTGCCCGGAACGCCAGGAAGCTCTGCCACAACGTGAGAAAATTCAGCCCGGTACCAAACCCGGTTTCTGCGACAGTACAGACCGGCGTGGTCATTTGTGCAAATCTGTCCGGAAAACCGTTTCCGTTAAGAAACACATAGCGGGTTTCCGCCAGTCCGTCATCGTTAGAAAAATAGACGTCATCAAAATGTTGCGAAACAGGTGTACCCTGTTCATTCCAGGTTAAATGTGCAGTTTCAATTGCGGTTTTTTTCACGTTACGGCCTGAGGGTTCTGTTCGGTTTTCCCTGATTTTACTCTGCTTTGCGCTGTACTGCCATGCCGGATGTGACACAGCACAATATCGGTATGTAAAGATGCGAAAAAACGTCTGATCGGACTTGTTCAGCTTACAGGTGTAAGCTAAAGTAGCGCTAAAATCCCGTACTACTTAAAATGACAGAGGTATTGAATGAAGCGTGCAGTAATCACCGGTCTGGGGATTATCTCAAGTATCGGTAATAACCGGGAGGAAGTACTGGCTTCTTTGAGAGAAGGTCGTTCCGGGATCACATTCTCAGAAGAATTTAAAGAGATCGGCATGCGCAGCCAGGTTTGGGGTAACGTCAAACTGGACACTGCGGGTCTTATTGATCGTAAAACTGTCCGTTTCATGAGTGATGCATCTATCTATGCGTATCTTTCCATGGAACAGGCCATTGCAGACTCAGGCCTGACAGAAGAGCAGGTGTCTCACTACCGTACCGGTGTGGTTGCCGGTTCCGGCGGCGGTTCCCCGCGCACGCAGGCTATCGCGGCTGACGGCATGCGTGCCAAAGGTCTGCGTGGTGTCGGTCCTTACCTGGTGCCGCGTGCAATGGCATCCGGTGTGTCCGCAAACTTAGCGACACCGTTTAAAATCAAAGGCGTGAACTACTCTATCAGCTCTGCCTGCTCCACCTCTGCACACTGTATCGGCCACGCGGTGGAACTGATCCAGCTGGGCAAACAGGATGTGGTGTTTGCCGGCGGCGGTGAAGAACTGTGCTGGGAAATGAGCTGCGAATTTGACGCAATGGGCGCGCTGTCCACCAAATACAACGAAACACCGGACAAAGCGTCCCGTACTTATGATCAGGGCCGTGACGGTTTCGTGATCGCAGGCGGCGGCGGTATGGTCGTGGTGGAAGAGCTGGAGCACGCGCTGGCGCGCGGCGCACATATCTACGGTGAAGTGGTCGGCTACGGCGCGACATCTGACGGCGCGGACATGGTTGCCCCGTCCGGTGAAGGTGCGGTCCGCTGCATGCAGATGGCGATGCACGGTCTGGATACGCCGGTTGACTACATCAACACCCACGGCACATCCACGCCGGTCGGTGATACCAAAGAGCTGGAAGCGATCCGTGAAGTCTTCGGTGACCATACCCCGGCACTGTCAGCGACCAAAGCCATGACCGGTCACTCACTGGGTGCGGCAGGTGTTCACGAGGCTATCTACAGCCTGCTGATGCTGGAGCACGGTTTTATCGCGCCGAGCATCAACGTGGAAAACCTCGATGAGAAAGCGGAAGGCATGGCGATTATCACCGAACCGACCGAACGCGAACTGACCACTGTGATGTCCAACAGCTTCGGCTTCGGCGGCACCAACGCCACACTGGTTATGCGCAAATATCAGAACTGATTTTGCCCTGTTGATCAGATAAATGCCCCGGTTTAATCACCGGGGCATTTTCTTTTGCGGCAAAGTCTGTCAGGGTATAACGGTACTGTTTATCTTTTTACTGCCACAGGGGTGATGAATGAAAAAGCTGACTATCGCAGAGATGACTGAGCCGCAGAAAATCCGTGTCCGCACCCGGCTGGCTCAGGAACAGAAGAAACAGGGGCGTCCGCTGACCAATGCGGAGCAGAATAAAGTCAAAGATCAGATTATCACCGAGATTTCCAAAGAAGTGGATGCCGCTGCCGCCAAAGTCAGAGCGCAGAAAAAAAAGGATAAAATCAAACCCGGCAGCGGAACAGAAACATACAGCTGGTCAGCGAAAACCCATACGCGGGGATTACGCTGAGCCTTCCGGATAATTTACTTCCGTTTTTATTATGATAACCGCCACCCGGCGGTTTTTATATCCCGCCTTGTTGTCTTATTTTATAAGATACAGACCTGATTAATTTTAGTTTTAATAAACAACATATTCCTGAATTACAGTGAAAAACACGGCTGGGAGCCGATTTGTATTCACTGCGCATTTTTATAAAAGGAATATGTTATGACGAATCGATACGAAGACACCACACCGTTTGAGCGTGATGTGATGACCTCCATGGGGTATCACTGGAAAGGAGAGGGCTGGCAAAAAGCATCAGACAATGGTGAGACTATGATTGTTACCGGATGGACCGGGGATATCCCGGCAGATAGCGGCAGGATAACTCATATCTGGGATCAGAATATTGCAGATATGAACACATCCCCGAATCCTGTATGGGATGATGCCGATGATGGCTGGATGCATCCGGTGGATGAAGAAATCAGAAAGGAACGTCGTGAAGGGTCGGCAAGGAAATTAGAATACTTAACAAAACTTGAAGAAGATATAAATAAAGATATCAGTGAGATAATAAAAAATATAGCTGAGGTAAATGAAAAAATAAAGAACGCAAGTGATGTTTTGGAAAGTGCCACACTAAACGTTATTGTGAAAAAATTTCAGTTACAAAAAGAAAAGGTAATTAATTTACTGAATGAAGCAAGAAAAAGAAAATCTGATGCAGAAAGAAAGAGATTAAGTGATGAGGCATGGTTTTATAACAGTGAGCTCAACAGGCGTATGCAGGATAAAACCCATGGGGATATAAAAAAGGAATGGGAAAAAGGAAAAAGTATAACAAAAGAAATTGTTTTACAGGATGAGAGGATAAAAGCAGCAGAAAATGACGTAATAAAAGAAGAAGACGAATTTAGTCAGGTTAAAACAGCCGTAAAATTTACAGCAGATTTTTATAAAGAAGTGTTTAAAATGTATGGTGAAAAAGCAGAGCGACTGGCGAAAATGTTGGCGGAGCAGGCGAAAGGGAAGATAATCCGTAATGCAGACGATGCCGCGAAGTCATGGGAGAAACACAGAGCTAATCCGGATAAAAAAATCAATTCTCAGGATCGCGCCGCCATTGCAAAGTGGCTTGAATCTGTTGATGTAAAAGTTGCCGCTGAAAATTTTAAACGATTTAGTAAGGGTATGGGGTATACCAGTAAATTTATTGATTTAGCTAATTGGAGTACCTCATTATACAACGCAATACAAACTGGTGATTGGCGACCATTTTTCGTCAAAACAGAAACAATTGCTGCAGGAATGGCAGCTACAGTAGTTGTTGCCTTTGCGTTCAGTATGCTAATTGGTAATCCTGTAGGGCTGATAATGTATGGCCTGATCATGGCGGGCGTTGGTTTCGTCATTGATGATAAGTTTGTAGAAAAAGCTAACCAATTTTGGGGGATCTGAATTACATAGCCGGATAAACAGATAGGCTGCTTATTTTATCAGCAGCCTTTTTATAATATGTGTCAGAATAAAAATAATTATAATTGGAATGGATAGTAAAAAAGTACTGCAACTGTATATTGCAAGTAGCCCCATTTTCCCCGGAGTATCTATAAAAAAACCACTATTCCAAAATTTCCTTGTAGTGAATGTTAAGAAAAAACATTCAACACACCATTTAGTAAACGGATAGAATATGAAACCAAAAAATATAATAACTAAAAGGGCTGTTTTATATTTAAAGTCATCACCCCATGACAGATATAAAAGCCAAAAACTAATAACCCATCCCCAGCACATATTTTGAATATAATATTGTTTAGTCACTGTATGGTCTCCCGTAGATTGGTGTGCCATTGGCAGGACTTTAACATGGTCATATATGATAATAAGAATCAATACTGATACTGTTTTGTCACTTTGTGACAGAGGTGAAAAATTACAAAGATGCCCCAAAATAGCAGAATACAGATAAGGCATTGATAGAGTTATTAAAACAGGGATAACAACAAAAGAAAATCATATGATTCATCAATGAATTAACGCTTTTCATTTGTTGGTTATCCCTGAATGCCGGGCCCTGATTTTGTTTTTATCTATTCCCCGGCCTCACACCGCTGCTGCCGCGGTTTCCTGCTTTTGCGGCGGATAATCTGTGTCAGCGGTGTGCGCAGACGCTGCGCCATGATGACCCCGATCAGTACCACGCCGCCGCCGATAATATGGTAGCTGTGCAGTTCTTCTTTCAGGAAGACCGCGGCGATAATGGCAGTCAGTACCGGCGCCAGGTTCATAAAGATAGAAGCGGCGTTTGCACCCAGACGGGTGACGCCCAGGATCCACAGCAGCGGCGCAAAAATAGAGGCCGCAATTCCCGCATACAATACCAATCCGATATTATCGCGGTTCAGTGTCACATCCCCGGCACTGAGGAATACCGGGATCAGCAGCAGCACGCCAAACACAATCTGCATATACAGCGAGTGAATGCTGGACAGCGGGATCGCCCAGCGTTTGGTCAGCACGCCGTAGAAAGCATAAGCCAGACCGGCGATAAACATCAGCATCTCACCCTGTCCCAGCCCCTGATGCAGTAAATCTGCCGGATGTCCCTTGCTGATAAGCCAGGTCAGGCCGCTCAGGGAGAGTATCGTTCCCAGCACAATACCGATGGTCGGTGCGATCCGCAGTACCGGGATACTTAACACCACGGTCAGCAGCGGGATCAGCGAGGTGATAATCCCCATAAAGGTGGCGCTGACGGTATACGCCGCGTAATACGCGAGGCTCTGATACAGCCCCATGCCGAGAAAACCGAGGATAAACAGTTTCCATGCGTGTTGTTTGATCACCGCGCGCTGCTGCCAGACGGGTATGATCAGAAACGGTGTCATCACGGCGAGCGCCAGTGCCCAGCGGTAAAAGGAAATCGCGCCGGGGGCAATGGCACCGGCGGCCAGTTTATTCACCACGGCATTCACAGACCAGATTAATACAGCCCCGAGAGGCAAAAGCAGGTTTTTCATTCTTAAACTCATTTTCATTATCAGGCAGGTGATGTAGTGTAATATGTCTTAATTATTCTATATAACGATATCCCGCCAATTTATAGAGAGGATCTGACAAGATGGCCCGCAAGTCAGATATTTCATCACTGGGCGTGAAAGACCCGGTAACATTAATCTGCCGTCATGAACAGTTTTATTCGGAAACAGAATTTGCCCTTCATCATCATCCCTTTGGTCAGCTGTTATATGTTGCCAGCGGTGTGATGGAGATGACGGTTGAGGGACAGCGCTATCTGGCCCCGGCCGGGTTTTGTATCTGGATCCCGCCGGGGACGGAACATGCCAGTTATAACAAAGCCTGCGCCTCTTTCAAAATTATTGATATTTCGCCGCAGTGGGCACCGCAGTTACCGCAGATGGCCTGTGTGATAGAACTGACGCCGGTGTTCAGTGCCGTGATGCAGGATTTGTTCGGGCGCAAAGTCCGGGAGCCGGAAACAGGGGCGGACAGACGGCTGGCGCTGGTGCTGACTGACCAGCTGCTGTTGTCACGCTGTCAGCCGACCTATCTGCCGGTCACGGATGATAAACTGCTGGCACCGGTGCTCAGTGCGCTGGAGAATGATCCGTCCGATAATACGTCACTGGCGGAGTGGGCGGCAAGGCGCTTTACCTCGGAACGGACATTATCCCGCCGTTGTCAGCAGAAACTGGGGATGTCCTTCAGTGAATGGCGTCAGCGCCTGCGTTTTTTGCGGGCGGTGGCATTATTACAGGAGGGCCGCAGTGTGCAGAATGTCGCGCTGGACGTGGGTTACAGTTCATCATCAGCCTTCATTGCCATGTTTTCCCAGCTGGCGGGTGTCACGCCGGAACGTTTCCGTCAGCAGCCTTAATTGCTCTCTTTAGCAACAATCGGTGTTCCGGGCGTAGGTTTTATGCCGCAGAAGTGGCAAAATAGCGGCCATCCGTTTCAATTCCGGTTGTGCCGCAGCACCGACAGGTCTCCGCCGGCCGCCGACAGTATGAAGGTGAAGCCCGTGAAAATCGTTGTAGATGAGAATATGCCTTACGCCGAAACCCTGTTTTCCCGTCTCGGGGACGTGGTGGCGGTGCCGGGACGTCCGTTGCCGGACGGGGTGCTGGATGATGCTGATGCACTGATGGTACGTTCCGTCACGAAAGTGAATGCACAGCTGCTGGAAAATACCCCGGTGAAATTCACCGGTACCGCAACCGCCGGTTTTGACCATGTGGATAAAGCCTGGCTGGCAGAGCAGGGAATTGGTTTCTCCTCAGCGCCGGGTTGTAACGCGATTGCGGTGGTGGAATATGTCTTTTCCGCCCTGATGCTGCTGGCGGAACGTGACAGTTTTCAGCTGACGGATAAAACCGTGGGGATTATCGGTGCGGGGAATGTCGGCGGCCGTCTGGCGAAGCGGCTGGAGGCACTGGGTGTTAATATTCTCATCTGCGACCCGCCGCGCGCGGATAACGGAGATGCCGGGGTATTTTATGATATCGATACCCTGGTGGCACAGGCTGATATCCTGACATTCCATACCCCGCTGAATAAGTCCGGGCCGTACACCACGCTGCATCTGATGGATGAAACCCGTCTCAATGCTATGAAAGATAACGGCATTCTGATCAACGCCAGCCGTGGTGCGGTGGTGGATAATCAGGCGCTGTTATCGGTACTGGCAGGCGGCAAGCCGCTGAGTGTGGTACTGGATGTGTGGGAGCCGGAGCCGGATCTGTCAACTGAACTGCTTTCACTGGCGGATATCGGTACGCCGCATATTGCCGGTTATACCCTGGAAGGCAAGGCGCGCGGCACTACGCAGGTCTTTGAAGCCTTTGCGGAATTTGCCGGACAACCGCAGCAGGTTGCGCTGACGGAACTGTTACCGGCACCGGAATTCGGCTGTATCACACTGTCAGGTAAAGTAACGCAAAGTATTCTCAAACGTTTAATGCATCTGGTTTATGATGTCCGCCGTGATGATGCGGCATTACGCGCGGTGGCCGGTGTGCCGGGTGAGTTTGATAAACTGCGCAAGTTTTACCCTGATCGCCGTGAGTGGTCATCACTGACCGTTATTTGTGATGATGCACAGAGTGCGGCGCTGTTGTCTGACCTGGGTTTCACGGCAGAATACCGCGCATAAAATCATTTTTTTCATCATTTTTTCCGGCTGTACCGCGCTGACGCGGTGCAGTCTTTGTTCCGGAGATAACTATGTCAGAAGGCTGGAATATTGCCGTATTGGGTGCGACCGGTGCTGTCGGCAGCGCCGTGGTGTCATTACTGGAAGAGCGTGAATTTCCGGTGGGAGAGTTGTATTTACTGGCCGGAGA
The DNA here is from genome assembly GCF_000633515.1 of Morganella morganii H1r. Classification (GTDB taxonomy): domain Bacteria; phylum Pseudomonadota; class Gammaproteobacteria; order Enterobacterales; family Enterobacteriaceae; genus Morganella; species Morganella morganii_B. The sequence continues at coordinate 31,575 of NZ_AYMP01000049.1, forward strand.
GCGCAGCGCGGGAGAATCGGTGCGCATGAACGGCAAAAGCTATCTGGTTACCGAAGCCCGCGATTTCGACTGGTCACAGGTACAGCTGGCCTTTTTCATGGCCGGTGCGGAAGCCACCGCCGCGTATTATGAAGCGGCGACTGACAGCGGCTGTATTGTCATTGACAGCAGCGGCCTGTTTGCACTGGAGCCGGATGTGCCGCTGGTGGTGCCGTCGGTGAACCCGCAGGCACTGGGCGAGTACCGCAACCGCAATCTGATTGCGCTGGCGGACAGCACCGTCAGTCAGTTACTGACCGCTATCCGCCCGCTGACGGAAAGCGCCGGGTTATCGCGTATCAATCTGACCAACCTGTTCTCTGTTTCCCGTTTCGGGAAAAGTGCGGTGGAAGAGCTGGCCGGTGAGTGCGGAAAACTTCTCAACGGTATTCCGCCGGAAGCCGGACGCTTCAGCAAACAACTGGCATTTAACCTGCTGCCGCTGCTGGCTGATGAACAGGGCAGTGTGTCAGAAGAGCGCCGTATCGCGGAAGAAACCCGCAAAGTTCTGCAGGATGCCGGTCTGCCGATCAGCGTGAGTTGTGTGCAGTCCCCGGTGTTCTACGGTAACGCGCAGATCGTACAACTGGAAACGCTGCGCCCGCTCGGCAGTGAGGAAGCCCGTGATGAACTGGAACGGGCAGAGGATATTGAGCTCTCTGACGAGCAGGATTTCCCGACTCAGGTGACGGATGCCTCCGGCAATCATCTGCTGAATATTGGTTGTCTGCGCAATGATTACGGTATCCCGGAAATTCTGCATTTCTGGTCGGTGGCGGATAACGTGCAGTTCGGCGGCGCACTGATGGCAGTCGAAATTGCCGAACGTCTGACGCAGGAGCAGTTTTACTGATGTCAGCGGTGATTTTACCGGCGGAAGAGGGTAAAACCACGGTCGCGCTGGGTATTGAATATGACGGCAGCCGCTATTACGGCTGGCAGCGTCAGTCAGAAGTCGCGAGTGTACAGGGCTGTCTGGAAAAAGCCCTGTCAAAAGTGGCCGCAGAGCCGGTCTCGGTTTTCTGTGCGGGCCGCACTGATGCCGGGGTGCATGCCACCGGCCAGGTAGTGCATTTTCAGACGGCAGCTGTCCGTAAAGATGCCGCCTGGACGATGGGTGTGAATACTCACCTGCCGCCGGATATCGCGGTGCGCTGGGTCAAAACCGTGCCGGATAATTTCCACGCGCGGTTCAGCGCCACGGCGCGGCGTTACCGCTATGTGATTTTCAATCACCGCTTTCGTCCGGCTATTCTCAGTAAAGGTGTGACTCACTTTCATTATCCGCTGGATGAAAAGCGGATGCATGAAGCGGCACAGAGCCTGCTGGGGGAGAATGATTTTTCCTCTTTCCGCGCTGCCCAGTGTCAGTCCAGAAGCCCGTGGCGTAATGTGATGCATGTAAACGTCACCCGTCAGAGGCAGTATGTGATTGTGGACATCAAAGCCAATGCTTTTGTGCATCATATGGTGCGCAATATCACCGGCGCTCTGCTGGAAGTCGGCTGCGGTAATCTGCCGGTCAGCCGGATGGCGGAGCTGCTGGCACTGAAAGACCGGACACAGGCACCGGCGACAGCACCGGCGGAAGGCTTGTATCTGGTTTCAGTGGATTACCCGGAAGAATTTGCCCTGCCGTCACCGGCAATGGGGCCGCTTTTCCTGGCAGATTAATTTATTAGCCGGACAAGCAAAAGCCTGCATCCGGCGGGGTGAAATATGGAATATATTAAATTTCTGATTGATTTTATTCTGCACATTGATTTGCATATGCAGGAGATGGTCGCGGCATACGGTATCTGGGTTTATGCGATTTTATTCCTGATCCTGTTTTGTGAGACCGGGCTTGTGGTCACGCCGTTCCTGCCGGGAGATTCGCTGCTGTTTGTGGCAGGGGCACTGGCGGCACTGCCGACTAACGACCTGAATATTCATATCATGGTACTGCTGATGATTACAGCGGCAATTATCGGTGATGCGGTTAACTACACTATCGGGCACTTTTTCGGGGAGCGGCTTTTCCGCAATCCGGACTCAAAAATCTTCCGTCAGAGCTATCTGCGCAAGACCCATGCGTTCTTTGAAACCCATGGCGGCAAAGCGATTATTCTGGCGCGATTTGTTCCGATCGTGCGGACATTTGCCCCGTTTGTTGCCGGTATGAGCAAAATGTCCTACCGCCACTTTGCGATGTTTAACGTTATCGGTGCGATTGTATGGGTGGTATTATTTGCCTATGCAGGGTATATCTTCGGAGAAACGAAGATTGTACAGGAAAACTTGAAATTACTTATCGTGGCGATTATTTTCATCTCCATACTACCCGGTATTATCGAGGTATGGCGTCACCGCCGTGCGGCGAAAAAAGCACAGAAACGTGATGACGCCTGAGTGGTTTGAGCAGTTTTTTATCCACAGTGCATAAGCAATGTGGTTTAATGGCAGATAATAATTACACTGGCTGAGCCAGATTTCAGACGGAAAGGTCATTAATGAGCTGGATTGAAAAAATTCTGAATAAGACCCCAATGAACCAGACACGCAAGGCGAGCATTCCTGAAGGTGTCTGGACGAAGTGCGACAGTTGTGGTCAGGTACTGTACCGCCAGGAGGTGGAACGTAATCTTGAGGTGTGTCCGAAATGTGATCATCACATGCGGATCCCTGCACGTGCGCGTCTGCTGACGTTTCTGGATGAAGGCAGCACCACGGAACTGGGAACTGATCTGGAGCCGAAAGACGTCCTGAAATTCCGTGATTCCAAAAAATACAAAGACAGACTGGTATCCGCCCAGAAAACAACCGGGGAAAAAGAAGCCCTGATTGCGATGAAAGGCACCCTGAAAACCATGCCGGTTGTCGCGGCGGCGTTTGAATTTGCCTTTATCGGCGGGTCAATGTCCTCGGTGGTCGGTGCACGGTTTGTCCGCGCGGTAGAGCAGGCGCTGGAAGATAACTGTCCGCTGGTCTGCTTCTCCGCAAGCGGCGGTGCCCGTATGCAGGAAGCGCTGATGTCACTGATGCAGATGGCCAAAACCAGTGCGGCGCTGGCCAAAATGCAGGAGCGCGGTCTGCCGTATATCTCTGTGCTGACTGACCCGACCATGGGTGGTGTCTCCGCGAGTCTGGCTATGCTGGGTGATATCAATATCGCCGAGCCGAAAGCCCTGATCGGTTTTGCCGGTCCGCGTGTTATCGAGCAGACTGTCCGTGAGAAATTACCGCCGGGATTCCAGCGCAGTGAGTTCCTGATTGAAAAAGGGGCGATCGATATGATTGTCCGCCGCCCGGAAATGCGTGATACCGTTGCGGAAATTCTGTCAAAACTGACGAACTATCAGTTCCCGCAGGAAGATGAAACCATTGAAATCCTGACTGCGGATGAACCTGATACCGACTTATCTTCCGAAACAGAGACTGATGTCAAAAAACACGATGTCTGATAAGCGAGAAAGACCGACAGCCGCGTCATCGATGATGACGTGGCTTTCTTATCTGGGTGATCTGCATACGCAGGTTATTGATATGGGACTGGAGCGTGTCGGTGCGGTGGCGGATATCATGAATCTGCGCTATCCCGCCCCGAAAGTCATTACCGTTTCCGGAACCAACGGCAAAGGCACCACCTGCCACACGCTCGAATCCATCCTGCTGGCAGCAGGGTTGCGGGTCGGGGTGTACAGTTCCCCGCATCTGGTGAATTACACCGAACGGGTGCGGATTCAGGGACAAAACCCGCCGGAAGCCGATTTTTGCCGTGTCTTTGCAGATATTGACGCGCAGCGCGGCGATATCACACTGACCTATTTTGAAGCGGGCACACTGGCGGCACTGCAGCTGTTCCGCGAAGCCAGCCTTGATGTGGTGATTCTGGAGGTCGGCCTCGGCGGGCGTCTGGATGCCACTAATATCGTCGATTCTCATATCACCGCGATTACCAGTATCGCGCTGGATCACACCGACTGGCTCGGGGCTGACCGTGAGCATATCGCCCGCGAGAAAGCCGGGATCTTCCGCCCGCACTGTGTGGCGGTGATCGGTGAGCCGGATGCCCCTTATACCATCGCTGATGTGGCAAACAAGCTGGAAACCCCGCTGTTCTGCCGTGCCGATGACTGGTCTTATAAAGAGCAGGGCGACCACTGGACGTGGCAGTGTGAGGATGAAACCCTCGAAAATCTGCCGCTGCCGAATGTGCCGCTGGCAAATGCCGCGACCGCTCTTGCGGTGATCCATAATCTGCGTCAGGTGAAAGACAAAACCGGCCGCGCCATCACCCGTGAGGCGATTGATACCGGGCTGCGTCAGGCACAATTGCCGGGCCGTTTCCAGATTGTCTCGCAACAACCGCTGACCGTGCTGGATGTGGCGCATAACCCGCATGCCGCCGGTTATCTGGTCTCGAAACTGGCACAACTGCCGCGCACTGCGCACAGCCGTGTCCGGGCGGTGATCGGTATGCTGGGTGATAAAGATATCAAAGGCACTCTGGCGGTGCTGGATGAGCAGGTGACTGACTGGTATGTCGCGCCGCTGACGGAACTGCGCGGCGCCCCGGCGGAACAGCTGGCGGAGCACCTGACTGACCCGCAGCAGTTTGCGGATGTGGAAAGTGCCTGGGAACAGGCGTGCCGTGATGCGTCACCGGAGGATATCGTGGTGGTGTGCGGGTCATTCCACACAGTGGCGCATGTTATGGACGTTTTAGCGAAGGAAGGTGCGGGTGGCCAGTAAATTTCAGAATCGCTTAGTCGGAACCATTATCCTGGTTGCGGTGGGTGTGATTGTCCTGCCGGTGCTTTTGGACGGCGATAAGAAATATAACGAAGACCAGTTCGCAGCCATCCCGCTTATCCCGAAAGAAGGGGAGCAGGATGAGATTGATGCGGTGAATCCGATCAATCAGACCATGCCGACGATGCCGTCAGAAGGGGCATCCAGCGCTATGATTAGCGAAGCGGCACAAACCGGAACGGAAGACGGACCGGAAGAGGCGTCTGCGGGCGGCAGCACAACCTCTAATGTGCCGCCGGGTGCGGATCCGCTGCCACCGGTGGTGGTGCCGGATAAACAACCGCCGCCGAAACCGGAACCGAAACCTGAGCCAAAACCGGAACCTAAGCCGGAACCAAAACCTGAGCCGAAACCGGAACCCAAGCCGGAAAAAGCGCCTCAGGGACAGGCTTATGTTGTGCAGCTGGGTGCGTTATCCAATGCCCGCAAGGTCGAGGAAATTGTTGCCACCCTGCGGTTGTCCGGTTATCAGGTGTATACCGTGCCGCGCGGCAAACTGAAGCTGATTATGGTCGGGCCGTCTGCCTCGCAGGCAGAGCTGAAATCCTCGCTGGGGGAACTGAGACAGCTTACCGGGCTGGATGGCCGGGTGCAGTCTTATAAACCGTAGCAAATTTAAGGAATTAGCAATATCTGTTAATAAAATCAGTTAACTCTTTGCGGCGATTATAAATTTTTATTTCGCCGCAATTTATTTTCAGACAGAGCAAAAATCCGTTACGCAAACGTTTTCGTTTTCTGTTAGAATGCGCCCGTCACTGATGCCGGGGCATCAATTTGGATAGTGATATGGTTTGGATTGATTACGCAATTATTGCAATTATTGCTTTCTCGGCATTAGTCAGCCTGGTTCGTGGTTTCGTTCGCGAAGCCTTATCGTTAGTGACCTGGGTCTGCGCGTTTTATGTGGCCAGCGAGTTTTTCCCGCTGCTGGCGGATTATTTTACGCGCTTTGATGACCCGCTGGTCCGCAACGGGATCGCTATCGCGATTTTATTTGTTGCGACACTGATTGTCGGCTCGGTGATTAACCATGTTATCGGTTCACTGGTTCAGCGGACAGGCTTATCAGGCACAGATCGTGTTCTCGGGGTTTGTTTTGGTGCTCTGCGCGGGGTGCTGATCGTGGCGGCAATTTTGTTCTTCCTCGACAGCTTCACACAGATGAATCAGAGCAGCGACTGGCAGCAGTCACAACTCATCCCCCAATTCAGTCATGTTATCAGGTGGTTCTTTGACTACCTCCAGAATGCGTCAAGTTTCCTGCCGGAGAATTTTCCTTCTCCGCCCGGCTGATGAGGAAAAAACTACATGTGTGGTATTGTTGGTATCGTTGGTTTTACGCAAGTCAATCAATCAATCTATGATGCGCTCACGGTGTTACAGCACCGGGGCCAGGATGCAGCCGGTATCGCAACCATTGACAGTAACAATGGTTTCCGGCTCCGTAAAGCCAACGGACTGGTGAAAGATGTTTTCGAAACCCGCCATATGCTGCGTTTACAGGGCACACTCGGGATTGGCCATGTCCGCTACCCGACCGCAGGCAGCTCCAGTGCATCGGAAGCACAGCCGTTTTATGTCAATTCACCGTTCGGTATCACCCTTGCGCACAACGGCAATCTGACCAATGCGCACACGCTGAAACATCAGCTGTTTGAAACAGCACGGCGTCATGTTAATACTACCTCCGATTCTGAAATCCTGCTCAACGTGCTGGCGTATGAGCTGGATCGCTTTGATGCGCACCCGCTGGAACCGGACAATATTTTTGCTGCGGTCAGCGCGATGCACACCAAAATCCGCGGCGCGTATGCCTGCGTGGCCCTGATTATCGGTCACGGCCTGCTGGCGTTCCGTGATCCGAACGGCATCCGGCCGCTGGTGCTCGGCAAGCGCGCCCTGAATGATGGCCGCGAAGAGTATATGGTAGCGTCTGAAAGTGTCGCACTGGATACCCTCGGCTTTGAATATCTGCGTGATGTGGCACCGGGGGAAGCGGTGTATATCACGGAAACCGGGCAGCTCTACACCCGTCAGTGTGCGGCAAATCCGTCACTGACACCGTGCCTGTTTGAGTTTGTCTATTTCGCCCGTCCGGATTCCGTTATCGATAAAGTCTCTGTCTACAACGCCCGTCTGCGCATGGGTCAGAAACTCGGCGCGAAAATTGCCCGCGAGTGGGAAGATCTGGATATCGATGTGGTGATCCCGATTCCGGAAACCTCGATGGACAGCGCACTGGAAATCGCCCATATGCTGAATAAGCCGTACCGCCAGGGGTTTGTGAAAAACCGCTATGTGGGACGTACCTTTATCATGCCGGGCCAGCAGGAGCGCAAAAAATCCGTCCGCCGCAAACTTAATGCCAACCGTACTGAGTTCCGGGGCAAAAACGTGCTGCTGGTGGATGATTCCATTGTGCGCGGCACCACGTCAGAGCAGATTGTGGAGCTGGCACGGGAAGCCGGGGCGAAGAAAGTCTATTTTGCCTCTGCGGCGCCGGAAGTGCGTTTCCCTAACGTCTACGGCATCGATATGCCGAATGCCAACGAGTTAATTGCTCACGGTCGTGAAGCGGATGAAATCTGCCGCCTGATTGGTGCGGATGCCCTGATTTTCCAGGATCTCAGTGACCTTATCGATGCGGTGCGTGAAGAGAACCCGGATATCCGCGGTCTTGAGGCATCGGTGTTTGATGGTATCTATGTCACCAAAGATATCGACCAGGATTATCTCGACTATGTGGAAAACTTACGTAAGGATGATGAATTAAAGTTGCGGGATCATAACGAAATTGAGAACCTTGAGATATATAATGAGGGTTAATCTTTTTTTTGTCAGGTGATGTTATGAAAAAACTGATTGTGGGGCTGACCGGCGCAAGTGGTGCTGTCTATGGTGTGCGGTTGCTGGAGGTCCTGCAAACGGTGCCGGAAGTGGAAACCCACCTGATTGTCAGTCAGGCGGCCCGGCAGACACTGGCGCTGGAAACGGCATACAGTCTGCGGGACGTGCAGGCACTGGCGGATGTGGTACATGATGAGCGTGATATTGCCGCCTGTATTTCTTCCGGCTCTGTCAGAACCCTGGGGATGGTTATCCTGCCGTGTTCGGTGAAAACTCTGTCGGGGATTGTTCACAGCTACACGGACACCCTGGTGACCCGCGCGGCGGATGTGGTGCTCAAGGAAGGGCGCAAACTGGTGCTGGGTGTTCGCGAAACGCCGCTGCATCTGGGACATCTGCGGCTGATGACACAGGCGGCGGAAATCGGCGCGGTAATTATGCCGCCGATGCCCGCGTTTTATCACCAGCCGGAAACCGTGCAGGATATTATTGACCAGACGGTTAACCGTGTACTTGATCAGTTTGATATTTCATTACAGGAAGATTTATTTACCCGCTGGAGCGGGGCGAAAAATCCCCGTTCCGGGCAGCCGTAATCCGCAATAACCCGGCCGTTTGTTTCCGGCCGGGTTCTGCCTTAATACTCCGCCGGACTGTCCAGTAAATCCCGCAGTGCTTCTTCCAGATTGATAAACCGGCAGCCGAACCCGGCTTCCTCCAGCCGTTTCGGCAGGGCATTCTGACCACCCAGCACCAGCACTGCCGCTTCTCCCATCAGTGTCTTTACCACAAACGCCGGTACACGCAGCAGATGCGGACGGTGCAGGATCTGCGCCAGTACCGCCGCAAATTGCTCATTATGGGACGGATAAGGCGCGGTCATATTGAACGGGCCGTTCTGCGCGGGGTCATCGAGCAGAAACAGAATGGCGCTGACCATGTCATTGATATGGATCCACGGCATATACTGACGACCGTTACCAACAGGTCCGCCGAGACCCGCGCGGTAGGCCGGCAGCAATTTTGCCAGTACCCCGCCTTCCGGAGAGAGCACAATCCCGGTGCGCAGCAGACAGACGCGGGTTTTTTCACTCTGTGCCTTCATCGCCAGAGACTCCCAGCGGTCGCACAGGGTATGGGTAAATTCCGGGTTCGGTTCATCATCCTCCGTCACCACGGTTTGCCCCTGATCACCATACCAGCCAACGGCAGAGCCGGAGAGAAATACCGCCGGTGGCGTTTCACTGGCATTGATAAGCTCACTGAGCCGTTCAGTTATCTGCCAGCGGCTCTCACACAGCAGCTTTTTCTGCTCTTCACTCCAGCGTTTATCCGCGATAGGCTCACCGGCGAGGTTAATCACCGCATCGATATCATTAAGGTGCGTTATTTCGCTGAGCGAGTTGAGATTTTCTGCGGCTGAGCAAAAACGGGAATAGACTTTCTGCGGTGAGCGGCTCAGAACCACCACCTGATATTTCCGGGCAATCAGTGCCTGCACCAGCGGGGTGCCGATAAGCCCGGTGCCGCCTGTGATCAGAATACGCATAGATGCTCCTTCTGCCGGTAGGTTTCTCTGACTATAGCAGTTTTTGCTGCCGGTGGATGTGATCAGCAAGAAAGAAAAACAATCATAGAACCGCTATCAATTCTTGATATACTGATTCAAAGACCATAATGACCACTATCATTATTAGTTTGGTATATAAAAGCGGTATAAAGCAGAGGCCCGCAGATTAACCGCGTGTGCCACTGAAAAAACAGAAACAGTATCCGTAATACTGATAAAAAAGAAAAGGTTAGAGGATGGAACAAGATAGCGCTATCGAGTGGGTGGACGTGGTCGATGAAAATAATGATGTTATCGGCCAGGCGACCCGCGAGCAGATGCGGGCGGAAAACCTGCGTCACCGGGCAACCTACATCGTTGTGCATGACGGCATGGGAAAAATTCTTGTCCAGCGCAGAACTGAGCATAAAGATTTCTGTCCGGGCCTGCTGGATGCCACTGCCGGTGGTGTGGTGCAGCAGGGCGAACTGATGCTTGATTCTGCCCGGCGCGAAGCAGAGGAAGAACTCGGGATCGCCGGTGTGCCGTTTGCCGAGCACGGCCTGTTTTATTATGAAGAGCCGGTTTGCCGTGTCTGGGGCGGGTTATTCAGCTGTGTGACACACGGCCCGTTCGCGCTTCAGGAAAGCGAAGTATCAGAAGTGACCTGGCTGACCCCGGCTGAAATCACTGCCCGCTGTGATGAATTTACAGCAGATTCACTGAAGGCCCTTTCACTCTGGCTGACGCGGAATAATCAGAATTATACGCCGGCAGAGCGGCAGAAGCCGGTTACAGAGACTGAAGCTGAAATAAGCAGCGACAGCGAATAAAAACCGGATAAGCCTGCAAATATGCGGGCTTTTTTATATTTAAAAACCGGTAAGATAAAATGCAGACAGTAAATATTCCGGCAGAAGGAATATCATTGGATATAAGCCGGTATTATTCCCGTTATTCCGGTTTTGGCATTGACTTATTTTCCTGTAAACTTTCTTTCCGGATATAAACAATAATTCCACAATGTTTATCTGGTATTGTTTCTGACGTTTGTCCGGAAACGACCTGTTTATACAGTAAGAATTAAAAACGACCAACACATTGAAATAGGGTTGTTTTATATATTTACACGGATGGGTTGTTAACGGAGGCTGTGATGTATGGCCGCAGGATAATAAGAATCATCCTGAAATAAACGGAAGATAATAAAATACAACCTGAACGAGAGTAATAATGAGAAATAAATTAGCAGGATGGCTGTTATTATTACCGCTGCTTCTCACCACCTGGGGTGCTATTCAGTATTGGCGGGTCAGTGATGCATATCAGTCTTACCAATTTGTCATGGCAGAGAAAGCGGATCTTCAGCATCTGATTGCCAAAAATCCGGATACACAGATTATCTATGATGACGGGGAAACGGTATCTGCCGGTCAGCAGCTGGGAATGATCAACCGTGAACTGAATAAATACAGCAGTGAAATTACGATGATTCTGGCCAGGGTGGGTATCAGTCAGGGGACTGTCGCCACCGGAATTTTATCATTGCTGTTCGGTGCCGGGGCGATTTACCTCTGTATCAGCAGCGGCCGTGCTGCCCGGCGCTCCCGCGATACACTGCTGAAGGTCTTTGCCCGCTGCCGCAAACTGCTGCCGTTTATCCTGACCGGGCAGATGACGCTGGTCGGCCTGAGCATCATTTGTGTGATGGCCTATGAAGCACTGTGGTTCGCCGGTAATTTCGCCATGAGCGGCGGCGGTGCAAAAATCATGGTTTTTATTCTGATCAGTATTGTGCTGATTACCTGGTACATCATCAAAGGGCTGTTTAAGCTGCGTAAGAGTTTTACAATGTTCCGCAGCGAACCGTCTGATGTGGCAGGGCATGCTGTCAGCCGTGAGGAAGCGCCGGGGCTGTGGCAGTGGGTGGATGAGATTGCCGCGAAAGTCGGCACAACGCCGCCGGATCATATTATTGCCGGTATGATGGAATGCTTCTATGTGACATCTCACCGTATAATGCTGAATGAAAATCAGCTGATTGAAGGGAAAACCCTGTACTTCCCGCTGCTCTATTCCGCACTGCTCAACCGTGAGGAAGCCAGTGCGGTTATCGGGCATGAACTGGGGCACTTCACCGGCGAAGATACCACTTACAGCCTGAACTTTGCACCGATCTATGCCGGTATGAGCCACAGTATTTCGCTGGTGGCTAATGAGGTGGAAGATTACTACAGTAAAGTGATTATGAGCCCGTCGGTGTATCTCGGGATCTTTTTCCTTGAGCAGTTTGATTTCGCGGTCAGTCACTGGAGCCGTATCCGTGAACTGGAAGCGGACAAAGCCGGGGCATCGGTCAGTTCACCGGCGGCGGTGGCATCATCCCTGTTACGAATCTCCGCCGTCAGTGAGGTGATTTCGGAAACGCTGGGTGAGCTGTATGAAGGCACGCTGAAAACGGATGATTTATTACCGGTGGTGATGGCACGCCTGAGGGAGCGTGGTGTACCGGAAGCCGGTCAGTTTCTGAATGAGGCAACCAGCCACCCGAGCGACAGTCACCCGCAGACCCGTGCCCGTATTGAAGCGCTGTCTCAGGATATCAGTGATGAGTTGCTGGCAGCCGCTTCCCGCGAGGTACAATCGGATGATTACGCCAATATTGCGGATCTGTTCACGGATGCCAAAGCGCTTTCCATGATGCTGACAGCATCACTCTCCGGCATTGTTACGGAGTGCATCACACAGCGGACAGAAGCACTGGAAACCCTGCTGCATGAATCTGTGGTGGCAGATGAGGTGGTTATCAGTGAGGGCCGGAGAACATTCCGTGTGATGTTCACCTTTGGTCTGGTGGTTGTGGCCGGGATGGGGATTGCCGCCGTGAAACTCGGTGCGGAAAATCTGATAAGCTCCGGTGCGGTTCACGGCCTGTGGCTGCTGTTGTTGTTCTGGGGGGCGGCGTTTATGTACCGTGACAGAGGAAAAGCACCGCTGTTTGCTTTTCGTCACGGACAGCTGGTCAGTGATAAGCTGGTACAGGCGTATCCGCTGCACTACATTGTTGATTATGACATCACGGATGTCTACGGTGTGGCGACGCTCACACTGCATGTGGCTGACGGGGCGCCTGCACCGGACATGGCAGTAAAAAACCGTTTCTTTAAATACGATGCCAAAAAGCAGAAGCTGATAATTATGATAGCGGGTGTCCGCATCTGGCAGGGAGAATCGTTATCGGCGCAGGATTTATCGGAGCTGGTACATGGGCAGTTACAGATGGCACATGTGAAGCATGAGCTGAGGCAGTGATTTTCTGCTGAAATACAGGGAACCGCCGCAAGGCGGTTTTTTTGACGGGATGTATAAAAAATCCCGGCGGGGAAACCCGGCCGGGATTATTGTCTGTGACTTTTCAGTCAGCAGAACTTATTTTTTCTTCGCTTCGTCCTGTGCTGCCTGAATAGCAGTCAGTGCGATGGTGTACGCGATATCATCGACTAACGCACCACGGGACAGGTCGTTAACCGGCTTGCGCATACCCTGCAGCATTGGTCCGATAGAGACCAGGTCTGCTGAACGCTGAACCGCTTTGTAAGTGGTATTACCGGTGTTCAGGTCAGGGAAGATGAAGACGTTTGCTTTACCTGCAACCGGAGAGTCCGGTGCTTTGGTTTTCGCAACGTCAGCCATCACGGCGGCATCGTACTGTAACGGACCGTCGATGCACAGATCAGGACGTTTTTCCTTGGCAATGCGGGTCGCTTCGCGGACTTTCTCAACATCGTCACCCTGGCCGGAAGTCCCGGTAGAGTAAGAGATCATCGCAACGCGCGGGTCGATACCGAATGCTTTAACAGAGTCAGCAGACTGAATTGCAATCTCTGCCAGCTGTTCAGGGTTCGGATCCGGGTTGATTGCACAGTCACCGTAGACCAGCACTTCTTCAGGCATCAGCATGAAGAACACGGAAGAAACCAGTGAGCTGCCCGGTGCAGTTTTGATTAACTGTAACGGCGGACGAATGGTGTTCGCCGTGGTGTGAACCGCACCGGAAACCAGACCGTCAACTTTATCTTGCTCCAGCATCATTGTACCCAGTACAACGTTGTCCTGTAACTGCTCGCGGGCAACGACTTCGGTCATGCCTTTGTTTTTACGCAGTTCAACCAGACGCGGCACATACAGCTCGCGGATGTCAGCCGGGTTAACCAGCTCGATACCGGTGCCCAGCGTCACGCCCTGTGCAGCTGCCACGCGGCGGATTTCTTCCGGATCGCCTAACAGTACGCAGGTCGCCAGACCACGTTCAGCACAGATAGCGGCGGCTTTGATGGTACGCGGCTCATCACCTTCAGGCAGTACAACGCGTTTTTTCGCTTTGCGTGCCAGTTCGGTTAACAGGTAACGGAATGCCGGTGGTGACAGACGGTTAGGACGCTCGGAATCCGCAACCAGGGAATCGATCCATTTGGTATCGATGTGGCTTGCCACGTAGTTCTGAACCAGTTCGATGCGCTCACGGTCATCAGCAGGGACTTCCAGGCTGAAGCTTTGCAGGTTCAGCGAAGTCTGCCAGGTGTTGGTGTTCACCGTGAAGATTGGCAGGCCGGTTTCGAATGCACGTTCGCACAGTTTGGCGATGCTGTCGTCGATTTCATAACCGCCGGTCAGCAGGATCGCACCGATTTCCACGCCGTTCATCGCGGCCAGGCAGGCAGAAACCAGCACGTCAGGACGGTCAGCAGAGGTCACCAGCAGAGAACCCGGACGGAAGTGCTCCAGCATATGAGGAATGCTGCGTGCACAGAACGTCACCGATTTCACACGGCGGGTTTTGATGTCACCTTCGTTGATGATTTTCGCGCCCAGGTGGTTCGCCATGTCGATTGCACGGGTGGCAATCAGTTCGAAGTTCCACGGTACACTGCCGACAACCGGCAGAGGCAGGGATTTCAGATCATCCGCGCTCAGGTGAGCGATAGTGGCTTTGGATGAGTCATCAAAGATTTCAGACAGGTCAGGACGGGTACGGCCCTGCTCATCAACCGGTGCGTTAACTTTGTTAACGATCACGCCGGCGATGTTGGTGTTCTTGTGACCACCGAATTCATTGCGGATCAGTTCCAGACGCTCTTTGATTTCCGCTGCGCTGTCATTGCCCGGTGCTGTCACGAACACGATTTCCGCACCCAGGGTCTGGGCGATATCGTAGTTCAGGGACTGAGCATGCGGGTAGTTGCGGGTCGGTACCAGGCCTTCGATCAGGATCACTTCCGCACCCTGAGTATGCTCGTGGTAACGGGCAACGATTTCTTCCATCAGAATATCTTTCTGATTGGTGGTCAGCATCGTTTCGACATAATCCATATCCAGCGGCTCTGCCATCTTCAGGGAAGAGTGAGCGCGTAAGATCTGGGTGGTCTGATCTTCAATACCTGCACGGCGCGGCTGTGCAACCGGTTTGAAGAAACTCAGGCTGACGCCTTTTTGTTCCATTGAGCGGACAACCCCGAGGCTGACGCTGCTTAAGCCGACACTGGTGCCGGTAGGAATGAGGATAATAGTACGGGACACATGAACCTCTTATTTTTTCACAATTCGGTGTTCAAAATAAATCCGCCGGCGGGGGCCGGCGGAGAGCAAAGATTATGCAGTCAGGCGGGCTGCATCCTGTGCGATGACTAATTCTTCGTTAGTCGGGATCACCAGGGCAATGCTGCTGTCGTCAGTGGTGATTTTGCCTGCGTTACCGAAACGGGCAGCCAGGTTACGTTCGTGATCCAGTTTGAAGCCCAGCAGAGCCAGTTTTTCCAGAGTATGTTCACGAACCATTGCTGCGTTCTCACCGATACCGCCGGTGAAGATGATAGCATCCAGACGGCCTTCCATCAGTGTCGCGTAACCACCGACGTATTTCGCCAGACGGTGGCAGAATACATCCATTGCGCGGGTCGCGTCAGCTTGTTTACCGTAGTTTTCTTCAACATAGCGGCAGTCGCTGGTGACTTCAGTCAGACCCTGCAGGCCGGATTCTTTGGTCAGCATTTTGTTGATGTCTTCAACGCTCATGCCCATTGAATCATGCAGGTGGAAAATGATAGCCGGGTCGATATCACCGGAACGGGTACCCATGACCAGGCCTTCCAGCGGAGTCAGACCCATAGAGGTGTCCACGCACTCGCCGTTAACGATGGCTGCAACAGAACCACCGTTGCCTAAGTGGCAGGTGATCACGTTCAGTTCTTCAACCGGTTTGTTCAGCATTTTAGCGGCTTCACGGCTGACGAAGTAGTGGCTTGTACCGTGGAAACCATAGCGGCGGATACCGTGGTCTTTATACAGGCTGTACGGCAGGGCATACAGGTAAGCTTCTTCAGGCATGGTCTGATGGAAAGCGGTATCGAAAACACCAACGTTTTTATCAGCCAGGTGAGGGAAGGCTTTCAGTGCTTCTTCCACGCCTAACAGGTTAGCCGGGTTGTGCAGAGGAGCAAAGGCAGAGCACTCTTCCATTGCTTTGATAACTTCGTCAGTGACGATAACAGAGTGAGCAAATTTCTCACCGCCGTGAACCAGACGGTGACCGATGCAGCCGATCTGTGCGGACAGCTCAGGTTTTGCACCCATGATATCTTTCACGATGAAACGCAGTGCTTCGCTGTGAGCAGCGCCCGCGCCTAATTGTGCTTCGTGTTTAGCACCATCCATTTTCCACTTGATACGTGCTTCCGGCAGGTTAAAGCATTCTGCCAGACCCGTCAGATATTCATCACCAGTTGTAGGGTCAATGATCGCAAATTTCAGTGAAGAACTACCGCAGTTAAGTACCAGTACCAGCTTACTTGACATGGAATTACCTATAATCTTGTTGTGGATAAGTCTTATGTATTAAGACAGTGGTTAAAACGTAATCTAACTAAGCGTAGCGCAATATTTCAGCGCCGTTCATGATTAACATCATGCAATTTTTATATTGAACGATAAATCATCGCTGCAATCTGTTGTCTGAGGCGTGATGGCGTAAAAACACACATTTTGCCCTTGAAAAAGGCCGCATCAGACAAAATAATTAACTCAGGATTATTTCACCGTGATTAAACGGGCGTAGCATACCCGCAGATGACAGCAATTTCAAAATATACTTAATCCTACAAAAATATTTTGACTGAATGTAGCCATATTTTAATTATTATGTTTTTTATTGATTGAGGTCATAATGCCTGATAACACACCGGCAAAACCGGGTTTGTTCCGCGCTCTGCGTCTCGGCAAACGTTACGCCGCCACCTGGCCGGCCGTGAAACAACTCGCCCCGGTTTTCCCGGAGAATCGTGTCATAAAATCGACACAGTTCGGTATCCGTTTTATGCCGCCGCTGTCGGTGTTTACCCTGACATGGCAGATAGCCCTCGGCGGGGCATTAGGTCCCGCAGTCGCCACCGCTCTGTTTGCCTGCTCACTGCCGCTGCAGGGGTTATGGTGGCTCGGACGGCGTGCCGCCACACCTTTACCGGCCGGGCTGCTCAGCTGGTTTTATGAAATCCGCGCTAAGTTTGCCGAAGCCGGGATTGCGATTGCACCGGTCGAAGGCACACCGGATTATATGGCACTGGCGGAGTTACTGAAACGCGCTTTTAAGCAGCTGGATAACTCTTTCCTGGATGACCTGTAAGTACCGCTGTTTTCCGCCCGTTTCCGCGGGCGGTATAAATCCTTCCTTTGTTAATCGATTCAGCTTTTGTAACCCCCTGTTTTTCCTCTCCGTAAAATTACCAGTATGAAATTCCCCGCTGAGATCAAAAAAGGTGTGTATTTCACTATCTTATAGATTTGAGTAATGCGATGATTCTGAGCATACCCCGGATTACTTTTTCAGGAGATACACCATGGAAATGACTAACGCACAACGCCTTATCCTCTCTAACCAGTATAAAATGATGGCTATGCTGGATCCGGATAATGCCGAGCGCTACCGCCGCCAGCAGACCATTATTGAGCGCGGCTTCGGGCTGCAGATGCGCGAACTGGATCGCGATTTCGGTGAGCTGCCGGAAGAAATCTGCCGCCGTGTGATTGATATGATGGAAATGTACCACGCATTGCGTATCTCCTTTGATAACCTGAAAGAAGCAAAAGATATCGACGCGCGCCGTATCCACTTCTTAGGTTTTGATGCGGCGACCGAAGCACGTTATTTAAGTTATGTGCGTTTTCTGGTAAATACAGAAGGGCGTTATACCCACTTTGACAGCGGCAGCCACGGCTTTAACTCCCAGACACCGATGTGGGATAAATATGTCCGTATGCTGGGTGCATGGCATAACTGCCCGCGCCAGTATCACCTGAGTGAAGTGGAAATTAATCAGATCCTTAACGCATAATATTCTGGTATCCGCAACGGCGAGGCACGCATGGCACTGACTGCAAAAGGTTTTTTGTTTGATCTGGACGGCACACTGGCCGATTCCCTGCATGTGGTGGAGCGTGCCTGGCTGGCGTTTGCCCGCCGTACCGGGGCGGATGAGGATGAAGTAAAACATTTTATTCACGGCAAACCGGCGGTTGAGTCCATCCGCCATTTTCTGCCGGATGCGGATGAGAACGAAATCGCCGCGCAGCTGGCGTGGGTGACAGAGCAGGAAATCAGGGAGAGTGACGAGGTGACTGATCTGCCCGGTGCGCAGGCACTGCTGGCGCGTCTGGTTTCTCTTGAAATTCCGTGGGCGATAGTCACCTCCGGTTCTGTGGCGATAGCCCGTCCGCGTCACTGTGCGGCAAATCTGCCGGAGCCGGATGCCTGGGTGACGGCGGATACTATCACCCGCGGCAAACCCGACCCGCAGCCTTATCTGCTGGGCGCGGAAAAGCTGGGGCTGGCTCCCCGCGACTGTTTTGTGTTTGAGGATGCCACCGCCGGTCTGCTTTCCGGGCTGGATGCCGGTTGTCAGGTGATTGCCGTGCATGTTCCTGCCGGAACACCGCGCACGGATGAACTGGCCATGCGGGTGGATTCACTGACAGACATTGAGGTTGAGAAAGCGGCGGACGGTACGGTAACACTGACCCGCCGTCCCGGCTGACAGCCGGAACACCGCTGCACAGCACCGGTCAGACAATGAGGGAAAACGGGCTGTGCGTTAACAAAAACGATGAGACAGGATGTTCGCTGTCCGGGCATTGACGAAAGAGGACGTTGGTGAATACGGAACTCGTGTGGGTGCTGACCCTGCTGTTTATCGCCATTGTTTTATTTACCACCAACAAAGTCCGGATGGATGTTGTGGCGTTGCTGGTGATCACCGCCTTTGTACTGAGCGGCACGCTGACCGTTAATGAAGCCGTCGCCGGGTTCAGTGATCCCAATATTCTGCTGATTGCCGCCCTGTTTGTGATCGGGGAAGGGCTGGTGCGTACCGGGGTTGCCTATCAGATGGGGGACTGGCTGGTGCGGGTGGCCGGTTCCGGCGAAACCCGTCTGCTGGTATTCCTGATGGTCAGTGTTGCCGGGCTCGGCGCGTTTATGAGTTCGACCGGCGTGGTGGCCATTTTTATCCCTGTCGTGCTCAGTGTCTCCGCACGTATGAAAATTTCCCCTTCGCGGCTGATGATGCCGCTCGGCTTCGCCGGGCTTATCAGCGGCATGATGACGCTGGTGGCAACACCGCCGAACATGGTGGTGAACAGTGTTCTGGAAATGGAAGGCATCAAAGGCTTTCATTTCTTCTCGGTTACCCCTATCGGATTACTGATCCTGCTGGCCGGTGTCGGCTATATGCTGATTGCCCGCCACTGGCTGGGCAGCAAACAGCCGGAGAAAGCAGGGGATAATGTACAGCGTACCTTTCGTGATCTTATCCGCGACTACAAGCTGAGCGGCCGTGCGCGGCGTCTTGCTGTCCGTAACGGCTCACCGCTGATCGGCAAAACGCTGGATGAACTGCATCTGCGCACCCGTTATGGTGCCAATGTGGTGGGGATTGAGCGCTGGCGGCGTTTCCGGCGGGTAATGGTCGGTGCGACCGGTGGTATGGAACTGCGTGACCGCGATGTGCTGCTGATTGATATGTCTGCCAGCGATATGGATTTACGCGAGTTTTGTGCCGAGCAGATGCTGGAACCGATGATCCTGCGCGGCGAATATTTCTCTGAACACTCCCGCAACGTGGGAATGGCGGAAGTCTCCCTGAACCCGGAAAGTGAGCTTATCGGCAAAAGTCTGCGGGATATCGGTTTCCGTACCCGCTACGGGCTGAATGTGCTGGGTCTGCGCCGGGGCGGGGCCGCGCTTGACGGTAATATTGTCGATGAACCGCTGCAACTCGGGGATATTCTGCTGGTGGTCGGGGACTGGAAAATTATCCGCGTGCTGGCGACCAAACGGCGTCACTTTATTGTGCTGAATCTGGCGGCGGAAGCGGAAGCCGTGGTACCGGCGGCCTCCCAGGCGCCGCATGCGCTGTTTTGTCTGGCGCTGATGGTGGCGATGATGGTCACCAACGAAATCCCGAATTTTATCGCGGCACTGATTGCCTGCCTGCTGATGGGGAAATTTCGCTGCATCGATATGGAAAGTGCTTACCGGTCGATCCACTGGCCGAGCATCATTCTGATTGTGGGGATGATGCCGTTTGCCCTGGCGTTACAGAAAACCGGCGGGATCACGCTGATTGTCAGCGGGCTGATGGATGTCGCCGGTGATCTGGGCCCGCATGTGATGCTGACCGCCCTGTTTGTGCTGTGTGCGACTATCGGGCTGTTTATCTCGAATACCGCGACAGCGGTGCTGATGGCACCGATTGCCATCCAGGCGGCACATGAAATGCAGGTTTCGCCGCTGCCGTTTGCGATGGTGGTGGGCGTGGCGGCATCCGCTGCCTTTATGACACCGGTTTCATCCCCGGTAAACACGCTGGTGCTCGGGCCGGGGAATTACACCTTCGGGGATTTCGTCAAAATCGGCGTACCGTTTACGCTGGTGGTCATGGCAATCAGTATCGCGGTGATCCCGTTACTCTTTCCGTTCTGACGGCGTACCCTGCTGAAAACGCCGCTGCCCGGTTACTGACTGATCTCATCCAGTGACAGACTGAACCCCGGAATAAACACGTTGCGGAAATAGTCCATTTCCGGGCTGCGGCGTTCTTCGAGGGTTTTTTCCAGCCGCGCTTTCGCCAGATGAAACTCGGTATTACCCGCCCCGATTTCTTCCAGACACTTGAGATAGGCACACAGGGCATCGGCCTGTTTGACGATTGCCGCATCTTCCGGCGAATGGGCGTCTTCATCAATCAGCGGAGCAAAATCCGCCTGTAACTCTTCAGGGATCATGGCAATCAGTTTCTTTTGCGCCATGCGTTCGATTTTTTTGTACTCATGGGCTATCTGCGGATTGTAATACTTGATAGGTGTCGGCAGGTCACCGGTGATCACTTCACTGGCGTCATGGTACATCGCCAGCAGGGCAATTTTTTCCGGATTGAGTGTGCCGCCGAATTTGCGGTTTTTAATCACCGCCAGCGCATGCGCCACAAACGCCACCTGAAGGCTGTGTTCAGAGACGTTTTCCTGAATCACATTGCGCATCAGCGGCCAGCGGGTGATCAGTTTCAGACGGGAAAGGTGGGCAAAAAAGTAACTCATAGACAACATTCCTGGCAGCAATTTGTTGATAATAAGGGGCTTGTCGCAACAAGCTTCTTTGACATAGGTTTCATCGGGTTGCCGGGAGGAAACAGCCCGAATGACGGACAGGCCCGGATCCTCAAAAATGCTCTGTAAAAAAAGCAACCGCGCCTTTTTTGTCAGCACGATCCAGACCGCCTTCAGCAATAATTTTAGCAGCATAGTAAGCTGCAAAACGACCACAATCATTCCCGTTTAGCAGGGATTGATCCCCGTGATGCTCGGCAGTCACAGAAAAATCATCTCTGAGTGAAGTGTTTTTCCGCAAGATTGCTGTTAAACGTCCCGCGCCGCCATAGAACATATCTGCAAAGCCACCTTTAGGATCATGAAGAACTGCGCTTTGTATAATGCCATTATCGATGTCTGCTTCTAATAAGGTAAAATGTCCGCGCGGGCCAAATGGGCCATAAGTATTGCTCTGAGCGACAGGAATCAGCGCCTTTACCGGACCTTGCGGATACGCGTCAGTTAACTCTTTAAATGTCTGGGGAAGCGATCGGCCTCCCGCCATGTGTGCGGCGACAGAATCAGACTCCGGCAGGTCATGTGTAGTGGCGCAAACAATATGGGTAGTCCCGGCAGATTCTTTTACTCTGAAGACAGTATGTTCCACTCCCCCCGCATTGAAGCTTCCGTTTTTCCGCCACCCCTTATCTTCTGAAAAAATGCTATCCAGGCTCTGATTTAATTGACCCGGAGACAGCTTTTCACCAAAAATACCCAGAAGCCTGTTGATGAATGAATGCAGCCATGAACAAAAGCCTGTGCTTTCCGGGGCGCTGATGACGTCAGCAAACCGCTCATGATCATGTGGCTGGAGAGGGTCTGTTTCACTATAAGAGATCTCTGTAAAATAACTCAGTGCTGACATATCTGCCGCTGATGGAATCCGCATGATAAACCCCGCTGATAGCACTCCCGGAACCGGATATCTGCCCGGTATTGCCGGAATACATAAAACAACCGGCCCGCAGGAGGGTCTCCCGGAACCAGCATGAAGTGATTGATGCTATTATCTGTCCCTGACCTTTAATTTCGCAATACGGCTATCGACTGGTTCATCATTTGCAACAACCCCATCATAAGAGCGGATATTCTGTGGTGTTCCGGGGAATGTAAATAAAAACGGCTTCCCGGGGGAAGCCGCTGACAGCAGTAACGGTTACTGGCGGTAATGGGAGAGGAAGCGCCCGAAGCGGTTAATCGCCATCTCCAGCTCGTCCTCACGCGGCAGTGTCACGATACGGAAGTGGTTCGGTTCCGGCCAGTTAAAGGCAGTACCTTGTACCAGCAGTACTTTTTCCTGTA
This sequence comes from Morganella morganii H1r, assembly GCF_000633515.1. GTDB lineage: Bacteria > Pseudomonadota > Gammaproteobacteria > Enterobacterales > Enterobacteriaceae > Morganella > Morganella morganii_B. The sequence continues at coordinate 53,803 of NZ_AYMP01000049.1, forward strand.
ACAGCAGGTCGAGGATCATTTTCTGGTCATCGTGAATATTGAAGCGTTTGGCATCAAATTTCGGGAACATATAGAGTGCGCCCATCGGTTTGACACAGGAGCAGCCCGGTATCTGGTTAATCAGTTCCCAGGCTTTGTTGCGCTGTTCATACAGGCGGCCGCCGGGATGAATAAACTCATTAATGCTCTGATACCCGCCGATAGCGGTCTGGATAGCATGCTGCATCGGCACGTTGGCACACAGACGCATAGACGCAAGCATTTCCAGCCCTTCGATATAGCCTTTGGCATGTTTCTTCGGCCCGTTCAGTACCATCCAGCCCTGGCGGAAACCGGCGATACGGTAGGTTTTTGACAGGCCGTTGAAGGTCACGGTCAGCAGATCCGGTGCCATCGCGGCGATAGAGTGGTGGACAGCATCGTCGTACAGAATTTTGTCGTAGATTTCGTCAGCAAAAATGATCAGGTCATTCTGACGGGCGAGTTCGACAATTTCCTGTAACAGATCTTTACTGTAAACAGCGCCTGTCGGGTTGTTCGGGTTAATCACCACGATACCGCGGGTACGCGGGGTGATTTTCTTTTTGATGTCTTCAATATCCGGCATCCAGCCCTGTTCTTCGTCGCACATATAGTGGACGGCAGTACCGCCGGAGAGAGAGACCGCACCGGTCCATAACGGATAATCCGGTGCCGGTACCAGCATTTCATCACCGTTGTTCAGCAGCGCCTGCATGGACTGCACAATCAGTTCAGACACCCCGTTACCGATATAGACATCTTCCACGGTCATATCGCGCATGCCGCGTTCCTGGTAGAACTGGACAATGGCTTTACGGGCGGAATAGAGACCTTTTGAATCGCTGTAACCCTGGGAGCTTGGTAAATTACGGATAACATCAACCAGAATTTCGTCCGGGGCATCAAAACCAAACGGCGCCGGGTTACCGATATTCAGTTTGAGAACTTTCTGGCCTTCCTCTTCGAGACGTTTAGCCTCTTTGAGTACCGGCCCGCGAATGTCGTAACAGACATTATCGAGTTTGCCGGATTTCTTTATTATATTCATCTGTTCAGGACCTTAGCGCGTTAATCTTATACTTTATCAGGTAAAACCCGTTATAACCCACTCTACTCTTACCGTCCGGGGTTTTGAAGACAGTAAACGTCTTTTGGTTAAAAACAACAGGATTTGTTTTAGAAAGGATCAGGAGTGCCGGTTTATTATGGATATGCCGGATTATCATGCTTAATGTTGTGTTTAATCCGGAACTTATGACTGACAAGGGGGAGGTGTACTGAATTTTGTAAAGTTATCTATCGGAAGATCATAATTGGTAAAGTAATACCGTGTTTTTACTAAATAGCAAGCAGTTGTTGAAATTGTATAATCTTTTCTTATATATTAAACCCTGAAGTTGGTAATTATTAGTAGTATAACTAATAAAAGTTTACGGCATAATGTGATTTTCAGAGTATTTAACCTTAAAGTTGCAGAATAATCAGGTTTATCCTGCAACAGGACATATTCACAGCATGCATTTTCGTTATTTACAATTTGTATGGTTTCGCAATATCCGGAAAACAGTGCGGTAAGATACGTAAAATTTGTGTGTTTGTATAGCAGACCTGCTGTTTTAGTATGCAGCATTACATAATGGAGTTACTCACCGTTACGTATTTTTGTTAGTGTTAGTTATGTTTTACTCTACCCTGTTGTATAGGGTAATGTCTTCGTTGGCGATGCCATTTTTCACGCCAATAAACACCAGGTAGTTATTAAAAATCAAAATTAGTGAAGAAAAAACAATGATAAATTCAAACCGTCCAGTGCTAAATCTGGATCTCGATCTGCTGCGGACGTTTGTGGCAGTCGCGGATCTGAATACCTTCGCGGCAGCAGCTGCGGCAGTATGCCGTACTCAGTCTGCCGTCAGTCAGCAAATGCAGCGTCTCGAGCAGCTTGTCGGACGCGAACTGTTTGCGCGTCATGGCCGTAACAAATTACTGACCGACCATGGGTTACAACTGTTAGGTTACGCCCGTCAGATCCTGCGGGCAAATGATGATGCCACCGCATCACTGGCTTATAACGATGCAGAAGGGGAGTTACGCATCGGTGCATCCGATGATTCTGTTGACTCACTGCTGCCTTTCTTACTCAATCGTATTGCATCGGTATACCCGCGTATGGCCGTTGATGTCCGCATCAAACGCAGCCAGTACATTGAAGGTATGCTGGATAACCATGAGATTGACCTGGCGCTGACCACTGCGCGTATTGCTCATCACCCGCGTACCGCTCTGCGTACCGCACCGGTGCTGTGGCACTGTGCGCCGGATTTCCAGTTACAGCCGAATGAGCCGATTCCGCTGGTGGTGATGGACGAAACCAACCCGTTCCGCCATCTGGCAGCTGAAACCCTGGATGAGGCAGGGGTTCCGTGGCGGATCGCCTATGAGGCCGCATCACTCTCTGCTGTCCGTGCGGCGGTGAATGCCGAGGTCGGGATCACCGCCCGTCCGCTGGAAATGCAGAATGCTGACCTGCGCATTCTGAGTGTCAGCGAAGGGGTGCCGCGTCTGCCGGAAATTCAGTACTGGTTATACCGTAACATTGACGAGCAGAGCGAGTCAGTGCTGACGGTCTACCAGGCGATTGAAAACAAAAAGACGCCGTATACTGTTACACCGGCGGATGATGACAAAGCCGCAGAGTAAGCCGTTATACTCTGATACAGAACCGACATACTTTGTGACAATCAGACACATAGCCGGGGGATAAATTCCCCCGGCTTTTTTGTATCCTCTCCGCCGGTACGGAAATATCATATAAATGTTAACAGCATCACGCCGTGTTCCGGTTTTTGATGCCGTTTTAAGCGTCACATCGCAGTTTTGTTTACTTGTTTGTTACAATGTTAACAAAACACAAGTTCTGTGATTGCCAAAATTAACCGTGCTCATTACATTGCAATAAAACTTTGTTAAAAACCTGACTGGTTTTCTCAGGTTTTAAGAAATGATTATGAATTAATCATTTGTTAAATAATTTTCAGCCAAACTGTGACCGGGATCAAAAATATTGCCCCTATTTACCGATGGAAAGACAGGTTTTTCCTGAGATAATGGGTTAGTAAAAGCGATCTATCCGTTAATATAATAAAGTTAATTTTCAATTTGGTTACTTACTGACTCGTTTTAGCGATAAAGTCGCACAACGGGTTAATATTGAGTTGATTGTTTGTAACAAAATTGGGAAGAGCGGGGAACAAACCGGGTTACCGGCTTTCTCATCACGATAAGTGTTGTATCCGCCACTGAGTTGTTCCTCTCGTGTGTCGCTGTGGTGCTGTATGCAGGTACGGCAGGCAACACCACCTTTAATGAGTAAGCAATGAGTATGTCAACAGCCACTGAAGTTCTGGCCCATAACTGGGCATTTGCCATCTACCTTTTAGGTGCTCTCGGGTTATGTGCATTTATGTTGCTGGGCGCCCGTTATCTCGGGGGCCGTGCAAAAGCACGTGCCAAACATCTCCCTTACGAATCAGGTATTGACTCGGTCGGCAGCGCACGCCTGCGGATGTCTGCAAAGTTCTACCTGGTTGCCATGTTTTTCGTGATTTTCGATGTTGAAGCCTTATACCTTTTCGCCTGGTCTGTTTCGGTCAGAGAATCGGGCTGGATAGGGTTCACCGAAGCCGCGATCTTTATTCTGGTGTTATTGGCAGGGCTTTTCTATCTGGCACGTATCGGCGCGCTGGACTGGACACCTGCACGTTCACGCCGCGAGGTGAAACACCCGAGCGTTGTGAACAAAATCAATAACAATCAACCGTAGTCAATAGTGAGGCACAAGATGGATTATACGCTCACCCGCATCGATCCAAACGGTGAGAATGACCGTTATCCCCTGCAAAAACAAGAGGTTGTCAGTGATCCGCTTGAACAGCACGTTCACCGCAGTGTGTATATGGGGAAACTCGAACATGCATTACACGATATGGTTAACTGGGGCCGTAAAAATTCCCTGTGGCCGTATAACTTCGGTCTTTCCTGCTGTTATGTAGAGATGGTGACCTCCTTTACGGCGGTGCACGACGTTGCCCGTTTCGGTGCGGAAGTGCTGCGTGCCTCCCCGCGTCAGGCGGACTTTATGGTTGTGGCCGGAACCTGCTTTACCAAAATGGCACCGGTGATTCAGCGCCTGTATGACCAGATGCTGGAACCGAAATGGGTTATCTCCATGGGCTCCTGTGCCAACTCCGGCGGTATGTATGACATTTACTCTGTCGTGCAGGGGGTGGATAAATTTATTCCGGTGGATGTGTATATTCCGGGTTGTCCGCCGCGTCCTGAAGCCTATATGCAGGCACTGATGCTGTTACAGGAATCTATCGGAAAAGAGCGCCGCCCGCTGTCGTGGGTGGTCGGTGATCAGGGCGTTTACCGCGCCAATATGCAGTCAGAAAAAGAACGTAAACGCGGTGAACGGATTGCAGTGACCAACCTGCGCTCCCCGGACGAAATTTAAGGCTTTCGGGCCACCGGGCGCAATATTTGCAATGTGTTGCGTCCATTGAACCCTGAACAACTGTTGTGGTGAAGAATGATGACAGAAAGTAATACGCAGACCGCACAGCGTCCCGCGTGGCAGACTCACGATTACCTGGATGATCCGGTAATTGAGGAGCTGCGCCGTAAGTTCGGTCCTGACGCATTTACGGTTCAGCCGACACGTACCGGGATGCCGGTCGTCTGGGTGAAGCGTGAGCAGCTTCTGGAAGTACTGTTTTATCTTAAATCGCTGCCGAAACCGTATGTGATGCTGTTCGATCTGCACGGGACGGATGAGCGCCAGCGCACCCACCGCGAAGGTCTGCCGGCGGCGGACTATTCCGTGTTTTATCACCTGATTTCCATTGAGCGTAACCGCGATATCATGCTTAAGGTGGCGCTGAGTGAAAATGACCTGCATGTGCCGACAGTAATTTCCGCGTTCCCTAACGCAAACTGGTATGAGCGCGAAACCTGGGAAATGTTCGGTATTATTATCGACGGGCACCCGAACCTGCGCCGTATTATGATGCCGCCGACCTGGGAAGGGCATCCGCTGCGCAAAGATTACCCGGCGCGGGCAACGGAATTTGATCCGTTTGTCCTGACCAAACAGAAAGAAGATCTGGAAATGGAGGCGCTGACCTTCAAACCGGAAGAGTGGGGCATGAAGCGCGGCAACGAGAACGAGGACTTTATGTTCCTGAACCTCGGCCCGAACCACCCGTCTTCTCACGGTGCTTTCCGTATCATCCTTCAGCTCGACGGTGAAGAGATTGTCGACTGTGTGCCGGATATCGGCTACCACCATCGTGGTGCGGAAAAAATGGGTGAGCGCCAGTCCTGGCACAGCTACATTCCGTACACTGACCGTATCGAATACCTCGGCGGCTGCGTCAACGAGATGCCGTATGTACTGGCGGTGGAAAAACTGGCGGGGATTGAGGTTCCGGCACGTGTGGATGTGATCCGCGTGATGCTGTCAGAACTGTTCCGCATTAACAGTCACCTGCTGTATATCAGTACCTTCATTCAGGATACCGGGGCGATGACGCCGGTCTTCTTTGCCTTTACCGACCGCCAGAAAATTTATGATGTGGTGGAAGCCATTACCGGTTTCCGTATGCATCCGGCCTGGTTCCGTATCGGTGGTGTGGCGCATGATCTGCCGAAAGGCTGGGATCGCCTGCTGCGTGATTTCCTCGACTGGATGCCGAAACGCCTGGAATCCTATGTCACTGCCGCACTGAAAAACTCCATCCTCAAAGGCCGTTCTGTCGGCGTGGCTGCTTACAACGCGAAAGAAGCCCTTGACTGGGGTGTGACCGGGGCCGGTCTGCGCGCCACCGGGATTGATTTCGACGTGCGTAAATGGCGTCCGTACTCCGGTTATGAGAATTTCGATTTTGAAGTGCCTGTTGCCGCCAACGGTGACTGCTATGACCGCGTGATGCTGAAAGTGGAAGAAGTGCGCCAGAGTCTGCGTATTCTGGAACAGTGCCTGAAAAACATGCCGGAAGGGCCGTTTAAAGCAGACCACCCGCTGACCACGCCGCCGCCGAAAGAGCGCACGTTACAGCACATAGAAACCATGATTAACCATTTCCTCCAGGTGTCATGGGGTCCGGTGATGCCGGCTCAGGAATCGTTCCAGATGATTGAGGCCACGAAAGGGATTAACAGTTATTACCTGACCAGTGACGGCAGCACCATGAGTTACCGTACCCGAATCCGTACACCAAGTTATGCCCATCTGCAGCAGATCCCGTCGGTGATCAGCGGCAGCCTGGTCTCTGACCTGATTGTGTACCTCGGAAGTATCGATTTCGTTATGTCGGATGTGGATCGCTGATTATGCAAGAACTGAACCCTGAAGCAAAAAAAGCACTGCAAGGCGCAGTGAATGCGGCGCAGCCGGCCGGAAAACAACCTGATTTTGTGCTGAGTGACGAAGAGCGCGCCGAAATCGAAGCGGAAAAACACCATTACGAAGATCCGCGTGCCGCCTCTATCGAAGCGCTGAAAATCGTACAGAAACACCGTGGCTGGGTGGAAGACGGCGCGATTTACGCCATCAGCGATGTGCTGGGCATCCCGGCAAGTGACGTGGAAGGTGTGGCGACATTCTACAGCCAGATCTACCGTCAGCCGGTCGGCCGCCATGTGATCCGTTACTGTGACAGCGTGGTGTGCCACATCACCGGTTACCAGGGGATCAAGGCCGCACTTGAGCGCAAACTGAATATTCAGCCGGGACAGACAACCGCCGACGGCCGCTTTACGCTGCTGCCGACCTGCTGCCTCGGGAACTGTGACAAAGGGCCGACCATGATGGTTGATGAAGATACCCACAGTCACGTGACGCCTGAAGCCATTGAAACGTTACTGGAGCAGTATCCATGACAGTTAAAACGGTTTGCCGTACTGCGGAAACCCATCCTCTCACCTGGCGGTTGCGCGACGACCATCAGCCGGTGTGGCTGGATGAATACCGCAGCAAAAACGGTTATGCGGGGGCGGAACGCGCCCTGAAAGGCATGGCACCGGATGAGATCACAAATCTTGTCAAAGACGCGGGTCTGAAGGGCCGCGGCGGTGCGGGGTTCTCCACGGGTCTGAAGTGGAGCCTGATGCCGAAAGACGAGAGCATGAATATCCGTTACCTGCTGTGTAACGCCGACGAAATGGAACCGGGTACCTACAAAGACCGGCTCCTGATGGAACAACTGCCGCATCTGCTGGTGGAAGGGATGCTGATCAGCGCCTTTGCCCTGAAAGCATACCGGGGCTATATCTTCCTGCGCGGCGAGTACATTGAGGCAGCGAAACACCTGCGTCATGCCATTGAAGAAGCGAAAGCAGCCGGTCTGCTGGGGAAAAATATCCTCGGCAGCGGGTTTGATTTCGAGCTGTTTGTGCACACCGGTGCCGGGCGTTATATCTGCGGGGAAGAAACCGCACTGATTAACTCCCTGGAAGGCCGCCGTGCCAATCCTCGCTCCAAACCGCCGTTCCCGGCCAGTTCCGGGGTATGGGGAAAACCGACCTGTGTCAACAACGTCGAAACCCTGTGTAACGTACCGGCGATTCTGGCACACGGCAAAGAGTGGTACATCGGTCTGAGTGAAGGCAAAAGTACCGATGCCGGGACCAAACTGATGGGCTTTTCCGGCCGCGTGAAAAATCCGGGGGTCTGGGAACTGCCGTTCGGCACTACTGCCCGCGAGATCCTGGAGGATTACGCCGGGGGCATGCGTGACGGACTGACCTTAAAAGCCTGGCAGCCCGGCGGTGCGGGAACCGACTTCCTGACACAGGATCACCTTGATTTACCGATGGATTTTGAGCATATCGGCAAAGCGGGCAGCCGTCTGGGAACGGCGCTGGCAATGGCGGTGGACAATGAAATCAACATGGTGTCACTGACCCGTAACCTCGAAGAATTTTTTGCCCGCGAATCCTGCGGCTGGTGTACACCGTGCCGTGACGGACTGCCGTGGAGCGTGAAAATTCTGCGCGCAATAGAAAAAGGGGAAGGCCAGCCGGGAGACATTGAGACATTAGAGCAATTATGTCGTTTCCTGGGACCGGGTAAAACCTTCTGCGCACACGCGCCGGGCGCGGTAGAGCCGTTACAGAGTGCGATCAAATATTTCCGTGATGAATTTGAAGCGGGGATCGTACAGCCGGTTTACGGCAACGTGCAGACCATTGCCGGGATCCAGCCGAACCTGCTGAAGCAGCGCTGGTGATCCCTTACGGATTTTCGTTTAACGCCTGCATAGCAGGCCTTTTGGAAGCATGCTGACTATGGCTACAATACATGTAGACGGCAAAGAATATGAAGTCGACGGCGCGGATAACCTGCTGCATGCCTGTCTTTCGCTCGGACTTGATATTCCGTATTTTTGCTGGCATCCGGCGCTGGGAAGCGTCGGCGCTTGCCGCCAGTGTGCGGTAAAGCAATATCAGAATGCCGATGACACCCGTGGTCGTCTGGTAATGTCATGTATGACACCGGCACAGGACGGCACCTTTATCTCGATTGATGATGAAGAAGCCAAAAAGTTCCGGGAAAGTGTGGTGGAATGGCTGATGACCAACCACCCGCACGATTGTCCTGTCTGTGAAGAGGGCGGTAACTGCCATCTTCAGGATATGACCGTCATGACCGGGCATTCAGTGCGCAAATACCGCTTCACAAAACGTACCCATCAGAATCAGGAGCTGGGGCCGTTTGTTGCACATGAAATGAACCGCTGTATCGCCTGTTACCGTTGTGTCCGTTACTACAAAGATTATGCGGACGGTACGGATTTCGGGGTTTACGGCGCACACGACAACGTGTACTTCGGGCGTCCGGAAAGCGGCACGCTGGAAAGTGAATTCTCCGGTAACCTGGTTGAAATTTGTCCGACCGGGGTCTTTACCGATAAAACCCACTCTGAACGTTATAACCGCAAATGGGATATGCAGTTTGCACCGAGCGTCTGCCAGCAGTGCAGCGTCGGCTGTAACATCAGCCCGGGCGAACGTTACGGCGAATTGCGCCGTATCGAAAACCGTTATAACGGCACCATCAACCACTACTTCCTGTGCGACAAAGGGCGCTTCGGTTACGGTTATGTCAACCGTGATGACCGTCCGCGTCAGCCGCAGCAGCGCCGTGGTGATGACTGGATCACCATCAATGCAGAGCAGGCGGAACGTGCGGCGGCAGATATGCTGTATCACGCGAAACGCACCATCGGTATCGGTTCGCCGCGTGCCAGTGTGGAAAGCAACTTTGCACTGCGTGAACTGGTCGGGGCGGAAAACTTCTTCAGCGGCCTGTCAGCCGGTGAACAGCACCGCCTGGAAATGATGCTGGAAATTTTACAGCAGGGCGGAATCTATACGCCGTCACTGCGTGAGATGGAAAACTATGATGCGGTACTGGTGCTGGGTGAAGATCTGACTCAAACCGCAGCCCGTGTGGCACTCTCTGTCCGTCAGGCCGTGAAAGGCAAAGCCCGTGAAATGGCCGCTGCACAGAAAGTGGCGGACTGGCAGATCGCCGCTATCCAGAATATCGGCCAGCGTGCGAAATACCCGCTGTTTGTCACGGCGGTGGATACCACCCGTCTGGCAGATGTGGCGGCACTGCATTACAACGCTCCGGTGGATGATCAGGCGCGTCTGGGCTTTGCCGTTGCCAATATCATTGATAACACGGCCCCGGCGGTGACGGATTTACCGGCAGATGTGAAAGCACAGGCAGAAATGATTGCACAGGCACTCAGTGGTGCGAAAAAACCGCTGATTATCAGCGGCAGCAACCCGGGCAGTGACGCACTGATTCAGGCGGCGGCAAACGTGGCCTGGGCACTGAAAGATAAAGGCATTGACGCCGGGCTGACTTTTGTCGGTGCGGAAGCCAACAGCTTTGGTGCCGCCATGACAGAAGCACAGCCGCTGGATAAAGCACTGGCTCTGCTGGCAGACGGCAGCGCGGATACCGTGGTGGTGATGGAAAACGACCTTTACCGCCATGCGGATAAAGCCGCTGTTGACTGTGCGCTGGATGCCGCCGCAAATGTGATTGTGCTGGATCACCAGCGCACTGACATCATGGATAAAGCGTCACTTATCCTCTCCGCCAGCAGTTTTGCGGAAAGTGACGGCACACTCATCAACCACGAAGGCCGCGCACAGCGCTTCTTCCAGGTCTATGAGCCATCCTTCTACGACAAATCCATCATTATGCATGAAAGCTGGCGCTGGCTGACAGCGCTGTACAATGACCTGAGTGAAAACACCCGTGACTGGTCACAGCTGGATCATGTGATTGATGCCTGCATTGAGCAGATGCCGCACCTGGCCGGTATCAAAGATGCCGCACCGGATGCCGCATTCCGTATCCGCGGACAGAAACTGGCCCGTGAGCCGCACCGCTACAGCGGGCGTACCGCGATGCTGGCGAATATCAGTGTTCATGAGCAGCGTCAGCCGCAGGACAAAGACACGGCGTTTGCCTTCTCGATGGAAGGGAACAACAGCCCGGCAGCACCGCGTCAGCAAATTCCGTTTGCCTGGGCGCCGGGCTGGAACTCACCGCAGGCATGGAACAAATTCCAGGCGGAAGTGGGTGGTCATCTGCGTTTCGGTGATCCGGGTGTGCGTCTGTTCAGCGAAAAAGACGGCGGTATGGATTACTTCAGTGCCATCCCGGCGGCATTTGCGCCGCAGCAGAATGTCTGGACGGTTGCGCCGTATTATCACCTGTTCGGCAGTGAGGAGTTATCACAGCGGGCACCGGTGATTCAGGAACGGATGACGGACAGCTATGTGATGTTAAATGCACAGGATGCTCAGAAGCTGAATGTGGCGGAAGGTCAGGTACTGTCGGTACAACTGGCTGACAGCGCACTGACACTGCCGGTACGCATCAGCACTCAGCTGACAGCCGGGCAAATCGGTCTGCCGCTGGGCATGCCGGGCATTTCGCCGGTACTGGCGGGTGCGGCGGTTAATCTGCAGGAGGTGGCACAATGAGCAGCTGGTTTACACCTGAATTAATCGATGTGCTGATTAATGTTCTCAAAGCCGTTGTGATCCTGCTGGTGGTTGTGACCTGCGGTGCCTTTATGAGTTTTGGTGAGCGCCGCCTGCTGGGGCTGTTCCAGAACCGTTACGGGCCGAACCGTGTGGGCTGGGGCGGATCGCTCCAGCTGGTCGCGGACATGATCAAAATGTTCTTTAAAGAGGACTGGACACCGAAATTCGCTGACCGCTTTATCTTCACCCTGGCACCGATGGTGGCATTCACCTCGCTGCTGCTGGCCTTTGCGATTGTGCCGGTCAGCCCGGACTGGGTGGTGGCGGATCTCAACATCGGGATCCTGTTCTTCCTGATGCTGGCGGGACTGGCGGTGTATGCCGTGCTGTTCGCGGGCTGGTCGAGTAACAACAAATACTCACTGCTCGGCGCAATGCGTGCCTCGGCACAGACAGTCAGTTATGAAGTGTTCCTCGGTCTCTCGGTTCTGGGTGTGGTGGCGCAGGCAGGGTCGTTTAACCTGCTGGATATCGTCAACTCCCAGAGCACAGTCTGGAACGTCATTCCGCAGATTTTCGGCTTTATCACCTTTGCGATTGCGGGCGTGGCAGTGTGCCACCGTCACCCGTTTGACCAGCCGGAAGCTGAGCAGGAACTGGCGGACGGTTATCACATTGAATATTCGGGGATGAAGTTCGGTCTGTTCTTCGTCGGGGAATATATCGGTATCGTGACAGTTTCCGCCCTGATTGTGACGCTGTTCTTCGGGGGCTGGCACGGACCATTCCTGCCGCCGTTTGTCTGGTTCGCGCTGAAAACCGCTTTCTTTATGATGATGTTTATCCTGATCCGTGCGTCGCTGCCGCGACCGCGTTATGACCAGGTGATGTCATTCGGCTGGAAAGTGTGTCTGCCGCTGACACTGATAAACCTGCTGGTGACAGCAGCCGTGATCCTGATAGCTCAATAAGGGGTGATTGAACCATGACATTGAAAGAGTTAGTGGTTGGTTTCGCCACCCAGGTACGCAGTATTTGGATGATAGGGCTTCATGCCTTCCATAAACGCGAAACCCAGATGTACCCGGAAGAGCCGGTTTACCTGCCGCCGCGCTACCGCGGCCGGATTGTGCTGACGCGCGACCCGGACGGCGAGGAGCGCTGTGTCGCCTGTAACCTGTGCGCCGCGGTATGTCCGGTCGGCTGTATCTCTCTGCAGAAAGCAGAACATGAGGACGGCCGCTGGTATCCGGAATTTTTCCGCATCAACTTCTCTCGCTGCATTTTCTGCGGATTATGCGAAGAAGCCTGCCCGACCACCGCAATCCAGCTGACGCCGGATTTCGAACTGGGTGAGTTTAAGCGCCAGGATCTGGTGTATGAGAAAGAGGATTTATTAATCTCCGGTCCGGGTAAATATCCTGACTATAACTTCTATCACAAAACCGGGATGGCGGTTGCGGGCAAAGCCAAAGGCGAAGCCGACAATGAAGCCAAGCCGATTGATGTGAAAAGTCTGTTGCCATAAGGGGAGAACATACATGGAAATTACCTTTTATGTCGCCGGACTGATCGCCATTCTGTCCACGCTGTGTGTGATCACACAGACCAACCCGGTGCATGCGCTGCTGTATCTGATCACCTCGCTGCTGGCACTCTCTGCGGTCTTCTTTGCTCTCGGCGCGTATTTCGCCGGGGCACTGGAGATTATCGTCTACGCGGGTGCCATCATGGTGCTGTTTGTGTTTGTGGTGATGATGCTCAATCTCGGGCGGGCGGTTGTCGACCAGGAACGCAAATGGCTGTCCCCGTCTGTCTGGATGGGACCGGGCCTGCTTTCGGCGGTTCTGCTCGGCGTGATGATTTACGGTATCAGCTCCCTGAAAGATAACGGTATCGCCGGTGAGGTGGTTACCGCGAAACAGGTGGGTATCAGTCTGTTCGGCCCGTATGTTCTGGTGGTGGAACTGGCCTCCTTCCTGCTGCTGGCGGGTCTGGTGGTGGCATACCACATCGGGCGTGACGAAAAAGCGGGCGGCGATCTTGTCAGTCAGCGCAACACGGAGGAAAAAGCATGATCCCTCTGCACCACGGATTAATTCTCGCGGCTGTGCTCTTCATCCTCGGTTTCACCTGTCTGGTGATCCGCCGCAATCTGCTGTTTATGCTGATTGGTCTGGAAGTGATGATTAACGCGGCGGCTCTGGCGTTTGTCGTCGGCGGCAGCTACTGGAACCAGCCGGACGGACAGGTGATGTATATCCTGGCCATCAGTCTGGCGGCGGCTGAAGCGAGTATCGGGCTGGCACTGTTGCTGCAATTGCATCGTCAGCGTCAGGATCTGGATATTGATAAAGTCAGTGAGATGCGCGGATGAACTTACTCTTTTTAACCATTTTGCTGCCGCTGATTGGCTTTCTGTTATTAGCCTTTTCACGCGGCCGCTGGTCAGAAAATGTGTCAGCCACCATCGGCACCGGGTCGGTGGGACTGGCGGCACTCACGGCGCTGTGGGCGGGGATGGATTTCTTCGCTAACGGCGGCGGGGTGTATCAGCAGACCCTGTGGACATGGATGGATACCGCTTCCTTCTCCATCCCGGTCACCCTGGTGCTGGACGGCCTGTCGCTGACCATGCTGGGTGTGGTCACCGGTGTCGGTTTCCTGATCCACATGTATGCCTCCTGGTATATGCGCGGTGAAGAGGGCTACTCCCGCTTCTTCGCCTACACCAACCTCTTTATCGCCAGTATGGTGATTCTGGTACTGGCCGATAACATGCTGCTGATGTACCTCGGCTGGGAAGGGGTGGGGCTGTGCAGTTATCTGCTGATCGGCTTCTATTACACCAATCCGGCCAACGGCGCAGCGGCAATGAAAGCCTTTATCGTCACCCGTATCGGTGATGTGTTCCTGGCGATCGGTATGTTTATCCTGTGGGATAAACTGGGCACCCTGAGCTTCCGTGAACTGGCAGTTATGGCTCCGCAGCATATCGCGGCCGGTTCTGACCTGATTTTCTGGGCGACCCTGATGATCCTCGGCGGTGCGGTCGGTAAATCCGCGCAGTTACCGCTCCAGACCTGGCTTGCGGACGCCATGGCCGGTCCGACACCGGTTTCGGCACTGATCCACGCCGCGACCATGGTCACGGCGGGTGTGTATCTGATTGCCCGTACCCATGAGCTGTTCCTGTTATCACCGGAAGTGCTGCATTTAGTCGGTGTGGTCGGTGCTGTCACCCTGGTGATGGCCGGTTTTGCCGCGCTGGTGCAGACGGATATCAAACGTGTTCTCGCGTATTCCACCATGAGCCAGATTGGTTATATGTTCCTGGCGCTCGGTGTGCAGGCGTGGGATGCGGCGATTTTCCACCTGATGACCCATGCATTCTTCAAAGCCCTGTTATTCCTGGCCTCCGGCTCGGTGATCCTGGCCTGCCACCACGAGCAGAACATCTTTAAGATGGGCGGACTGCGGAAAAAAATTCCGTTTGTCTATCTCTGCTTCCTGGTCGGCGGTGCCGCACTGGCTGCGCTGCCGCTTATCACCGCCGGTTTCTACAGTAAAGATGAAATCCTGTGGGGTGCGGTGGTTCAGGGGCAGAACCCGCTGTTTATCGCCGGTCTGGTCGGTGCCTTTATGACATCGCTCTATACCTTCCGGATGATTTTCATCGTGTTCCACGGTAAAGAGCATACACAGGCGCATGCGGTGAAAGGCTTTACCCATACTTTCCCGTTACTGGTGCTGATGGTACTTTCCACTGCTGCCGGTGCCTTTATCCCGCAGCCGCTGCACGGCGTGTTCCCGGCGGAAACCCTGACCGGTTCTGCTGACGGCAAACTGACCACCGAAATTATTTCCGGTGTGGTTGCTGTGGCGGGGATTGTGCTGGCCGCAATGCTCTGGCTGGGACGCCGCACGCTGGTGACAGCAATCGCGAATTCCGCGCCGGGACGTTTCTTCTCGGCCTGGTGGTTCCGCGCATGGGGCTTTGATAACCTGTATGATGCGATTTTTGTTAAGCCGTTTAAAGCGGTGGGCTGGTTGCTGCAGAGTGACCCGCTGAACAGCCTGATGAATCTGCCTGCGCTGTTTGCCCGCTGGAGTAACAAAGGACTGAGCCTGAGTGAAAACGGACAGGTCCGCTGGTATATCGCCTCTATGGGGCTGGGTGCAGTGCTGGTTCTCGCTCTGCTGTTTTTGGTTTAAATAAGGGACACATTGCGCCATGCTATTACCCTGGCTGATTTTACTTCCCTTCATCGGCGGCCTGCTGTGCTGGCAGGCTGAGCGCTTCGGCACAAAGCTGCCGCGCTGGATCGCGCTGCTGGCGATGGGGATTACGTTATTTCTTTCTCTGTATCTGTGGATGCAGGGGAACTACAGCTTAGTTAACCCGAAAGGTATTCCGGACTGGCAGGAGCAGTATTTCCTGGAGTGGATCCCGCGTTTCGGCATCAATATTCATCTGGCTCTCGATGGTCTGTCACTGCTGATGGTAGTACTGACCGCGCTGCTCGGCCTGCTGGCTATCCTCTGTTCCTGGGGGGAAAACCAGCCGTATCAGGGCTTCTTCCATCTGAACCTGCTGTGGATCCTCGGCGGTGTGATGGGCGTGTTCCTGGCGATGGATCTTTTCCTGTTCTTCTTCTTCTGGGAAATGATGCTGGTGCCGATGTACTTCCTGATCGCCCTGTGGGGACACAGCGGTTCTGACGGCAAAACCCGTATCGGGGCGGCGACCAAATTCTTCATCTACACCCAGGCGAGCGGTCTGGTGATGCTGATTGCCATTATGGCACTGGCGATTGTTCATCAGAACGCCACCGGTCAGTGGAGCTTCGCGTATGAAGATCTGCTGAATACGCCGATGAGCTATGGTGTGCAGTATATGCTGATGCTGGGCTTCTTTATCGCGTTCGCGGTCAAGATGCCGGTGGTGCCGCTGCACGGCTGGCTGCCGGATGCTCACAGTCAGGCACCGACAGCCGGTTCTGTCGACCTGGCGGGTATTCTGCTGAAAACCGCTGCGTATGGTCTGCTGCGTTTCAGTCTGCCGCTGTTCCCGGAAGCCTCTGCCGATTTCACACCTATCGCGATGTGGCTGGGTGTCGCCGGTATCTTCTACGGCGCGTGGATGGCGTTTAAACAGACGGATATCAAGCGTCTGATCGCCTACACCAGTGTGTCGCATATGGGCTTCGTGCTGATTGCGATTTACTCGGCGAGCATGCTGGCGTATCAGGGCGCGGTGGTGCAGATGATTGCACACGGTCTGTCTGCGGCGGGTCTGTTTATTCTGTGCGGTCAGTTATATGAGCGTCTCGGTACCCGTGATATGCGCCGGATGGGCGGCCTGTGGAAGCGGATTAAGTTCCTGCCTGCACTGTCACTGTTCTTTGCGGTGGCAACGCTCGGGATGCCGGGCACCGGTAACTTCGTCGGTGAATTCATGATCCTGTTCGGCAGCTTCGGCAACTACACCCTGATCACCGTGATTTCCTCGGCGGGCCTGGTGTTTGCCTCCGTTTACGCGCTGTGGATGATGCAGCAGGCGTATTACGGTGCACCGAAGTCGGAAGAGCCAATCGCGGGCATGAATCTGCGTGAATTTTCCATTGTGATGCTGCTGGTGGTCTTACTGGTGATTCTGGGTGTTTACCCGCAGCCGGTGCTGGATACCTCGTCAGCGGCGATGGCAAATATTCAGCAGTGGTACACTGCTTCAATTTCAAATACAGGGTTGTAACGCGCCATGACAATAACTCCTCAACAACTGATCGCACTCTCACCACTGCTGATTATCGGGTTGACAGTGGTGGTTGTGATGCTGTCCATTGCGTGGCGACGCGATCACTTTATTAATGCCACACTGACCGTCGTTGGTCTGAACCTTGCGCTGCTGTCTCTGTACTTTGTCGGGCAGCAGCAGCCGATGGATGTGACACCGCTGGTGCACATCGACGGCTACAGCATGTTTTACACCGGGCTTATCCTGATTTCGTCACTGGCCACCACGACCTTTGCCTATTCGTGGCTGGAGACCTATCCGGATAACAAAGAAGAGTTCTATCTGCTGGTACTGATTGCCACACTCGGCGGCATCCTGCTGTCGGGCGCGGATCACCTGGCGTCCTTCTTTATCGGGATTGAACTGCTGACGCTGCCGCTGTTCGGGCTGATAGGCTATGCTTTCCGCCAGAAACGCTCACTGGAAGCGTCCATCAAATATATGCTGATGTCTGCGGCGGCCTCGTCTTTCCTGCTGTTCGGGATGGCGCTGCTGTACGCGGAATCCGGTGATTTGTCCTTTGCCGGTTTAGGCCGCAGCCTGGCGGACAGCCAGATTCACCAGCCGCTGGTTCTGACCGGTCTGGGGATGATGATTGTCGGTATCGGCTTTAAGCTGTCACTGTTCCCGTTCCAGTTATGGACACCGGATGTGTATCAGGGTGCGCCGGCACCGGTCTCCACCTTCCTGGCAACCGCCAGCAAGATCGGGATTTTTGCCGCAGTGCTGCGCCTGCTGGTACTGGCGCCGATGGCGGATTCCGGGACATTGCAGATTGTCCTGACGGTGATTGCGATTGCCTCAATCCTGTTCGGTAACCTGATGGCGATCACCCAGAACAGCATCAAGCGTATGCTGGGTTATTCTTCGATCGCACACCTCGGTTATCTGCTGGTGGCCTTTATCGCGGTGAATGACCCGAAACTGGCGGAAGAGACCGCCGGCATCTATCTGGCCGGTTATCTGTTTGCCAGCCTCGGCGCGTTCGGTGTGGTCAGTCTGATGTCCAGCCCGTACACCGGGCCGGATGCGGATTCCCTGCATGCCTATCGCGGTCTGTTCTGGCGCAAGCCGGTTCTGGCTGCGGTCATGACCGTGATGATGCTGTCCCTGGCGGGGATCCCGATGACCTTCGGCTTTATCGGTAAGTTCTTCGTGGTGGCAACCGCCGTGAATGCGGAACTGTGGTGGCTGACCGCCGCAGTGGTACTCGGCAGTGCAATCGGTCTTTACTACTATCTGCGTATGATGATCAGCCTCTATATCCGCGGTTCGGAGTCTCCGGCCCGTATGGCACCGTCCAACTGGGCAATGAGTGCCGGCGGTATTGTGGTACTGCTCTCCGCGATTATTGTGATCGTGCTCGGTATCTGGCCGCAGCCGTTTATCACCCTGACCGGATATGCGGTACTGAGTTACTGATATCTGTACTGAGAAAAACCGGGCCGCAATCAGCCCGGTTTTTTTATGCCATCCCGATAAATACCGAGAAATAGCGGCGCTGCGCAAGGATAAGAGTATCCAGTCCGGGAAGAGGAACATTCTGACTGAAATACGGTTCATACTGGCGGACACTTTGCAGCCAGAATAATAATACCGCACTGATCCGGTTGTTAAATTCCCGCAGTTTCGGAAGTAATGTCAGGGCATTGCTGATTTCCTGCATATGATCCTGCAGCTGCTTCAGATCTTTTTTCAGGTTACGGATAAGTTTGCTGAGGTCATTGATCCGCTGACTGAGTGTCGTCCGGGTTTCGACCAACTGAACATAACTCAGCCCTTCGGTTAATGTATTGATAACCGCTGAAATAATCCGGTGAAGTTCATTCATAATAAACCGCTCGGAAGAGGACATCTCCACATTCTTCAGTTCATCAGCTGTCGGCAGCGTGGTGGTACCGAAAAGTGACTGCAGTCCGCGCTGATGAATAATTTCCTCAGACTGAATAATGACCGCCAGTTTTTCCTCCCAATAGAGTTTATCGCATTTAAATTTATCAATATCCGGCAGTGCATTACTGATAGCCTTGTCCAGATAAGACTGATGGTACAATAACCCACCCTGTAACAGCGAAATAGCGGTGGCATCAAATTCAGTATTAAACAGGGTATTAATGTTGTTCACCGAATGATAAATCGTATTCATCTGGCTGGTTAAAAATTCATAAATTTGTTTTTCATGGGGAAGCGAAAACAGATTCGTCCCTGTATCGGAAGAAAGTGTACCGAGTAAATTTTCAAGATCAAAATTATGAAGATGAGTATAAATAATGGCGGCATCAGCGGAAATCATATTCAGTATTCTGGTCTGCCATTTTTTTATATCACGGATCTGAAAATGCAGATCGGCTACAGGCAGTGATAATGTTTCGGTATCGTTACTGATATCATGATATTTAGCTCTTAAGTGTGACAAAGTAATATGTTCAGGATTAATATCAGAATGTGTCATGTGATTTTCCTTATTATGCGGCCAGATTAGCGGTATCAAAAATAGCGATGAGTTCTTTGGCATAACCACGGATCCGCTGCCAGGGAAGGGTGATTTTTTTCAGTTGTAATGAAAATTGCAAAAGGCTGTATGCATCATTTATCTGCATAAAGGTATTGAGGGATTCATTAATTTCAGTCAGCATAACCTGCCACATAAAATCCAGATGATCGACGGCAATATGTGCATCAGTAAAATAGCTGTCCAGCGTATTGAGTTCTTTATCCAGCTTAATAATCAGTTTCTGGATGTTCTGCTGGGTCAGAATCTGCTCTTCCAGAGCAGCGACTTCCTCAATCAGTTTGTTTTTACGCCGCCTGACCTGTTCTGCCCGGTAGCCGAAAATACCGCCGGTGATGATAAGCCCGATAATACCGCCGACCAGTCCGGAGAAGGACAGCTTCACAAACTGGTTGTATTCCCGCTTGAGGATCTCAATCTCATCGTTTCTGACCCGGATTTCTGACTGCAAATCTGAGCTGTTATCGTCAGTCTGATTTTTTAATAAGACTTTTTGTTTACGTTTTACTTCATAAATCAGCGACGGGATCTCATTGCCGGAATCATCAAGACCCCCGATCAGCTCCAGCCGGAATCGTGCGATGATATTTTTTACCCTCTGCGTTTTTTTTCTTTCTTCCGCGATATCATCCCGTATGATGGTTAATATCTTTGTCAATTCACCGGAAATAATCCGATCCTGCCTTTTATAGACAATATTTTTTAAATTTTCCGGAGGTTCATCCTGCATTATTATTTTTGCCTGAGTAATAACCGGCATTTCGTTTATTGCATTAAGAATATAATCCCCGGTCGTCGTGATGCCGGCACCGGCAATTTCAAGATCAATCGCCTGTTGTTTGGTCATGGATTCAACCTGTTCCCAGCTCAGTGCATGCTGATAAATATGAGAAAATAAGCGCTGAATATTGTGAGGCTCAAATCCCGGCAGATCAGTATCGCGGTAGCCGATAAACTCAATAATATCTTCTTCCTCCCGGGGAAGTGTCATCCCGTAATTAATGTAGCGTTTGATATGAACCAGGTCATTATGTGTGAATATACCTGCAGCCCGGAAAGTGTCCTCCTCTTCATTGAGAAGTAACTTTAATGTAGCCGGGCCTATTTCATCAGCTGTAATAAGCCGGTCAGCCGGCATGGTTTGTGTGTGCATAAATATTTCCCTGTCATGAGATACATAACTCAGTGGTGAATGAGGCCGAAACAGCATCGGTTTCCGCATTAATGGCTTAAAATGCACAGCGGTGACAAGGATAAAAAAGAAGGATGGTTTTAATAATTTTTATCTCACCGTATAATCACAGTGACCCGCGCATTTTGCATATCCGGAGCAAGCAGTGACTCTTTTTTCTGATTTTATTTCTCAGGTCTGTACTGAAATAACGAATAACAAAAATAAACCCGATGGTATTTATCAGTACGCGGTGACGTTACCGCCGCCACTGGCTGATGCATTACCCCCGTCAGCCCTGACCGGCTGGCTGAATGCCCAGACCTGCTGGCCGCAGTTTTACTGGCAGCACCGTGACGGTACAGAGACAGCGGCGGTGTGCGGGGAAGTGTGCCGTTTCACGCATATCAGCGGGGCACAGGCACTGCTGGATACGTTACCGGCACAGAGTCAAATCCGGATCTGGGGACTGAACAGCTGGCAGTTTGATACCCCGTCTCCGGCACAGGGTACCGGCGGCAGTTATCTGTTTGTTCCCCGCGCCGAACTGCGGATATCCGGCAATGAAACACACTTTCTGGTCAATATTGACAGCCGCCGCCCGGCGGAAGAAACCCTGACGTTTCTGCGTTCGCTGGTCTGGCAAACCGCGCTTCCGGCGTTGCACAGCACGGTTATCAGTGCCCGGCATCATCCGGATGAAGCGGGCTGGACACAGCTGGTGACGAATGCGGTGACTGCCATCACCGGCGGTGAGATGGAAAAAGTGGTGACAGCCCGCAAAACCGCACTGGAACTGTCTGCACCGGTCTCTCCGGCAGCCTTTATGCAGGCCAGTTGTGACTGCAATCACCACTGTTATCACTATATGCTGGTCACCGGGCCGGATACCGCGTTTGTGGCTTCGCCGCCGGAACGCCTCTATTTCAGGGCCGGGGCGCAGTTGTATACCGAAGCGCTGGCGGGAACAGTGGCAAATTACCCGGAAGATGACCGCGCGGCACAAGCGGCGCAATGGCTTCTGGCTGATAAAAAGAATGTGCATGAAAACAGCGTGGTGGTTGATGATATTTGTCAGCGCCTGCAGGGGGCTGTCAGTGCGCTGGATGTGAGCGCGGCAGATGTTATCCGTCTGCGCAAAGTGCAGCACCTTTACCGCGTTATCGCTGCCACGTTATATGCCCCCCGTGACAGTGATTGTTTACAGCGTCTTCAGCCGACAGCTGCGGTTGCCGGTCTGCCGCGCAGTGCCGCGCTGGCCTTTTTGCGCGATAATGAACCGTTTGACCGCGACTGGTATGCAGGCAGCGGTGGTTATTGCAGCCCGTCCCGCAGTGAATTTGCGGTGTCGCTGCGCTGTGCGAAAATCAGCGGCAGCCGGGTGGATTTGTATGCCGGAGCGGGGATTGTCGCCGGTTCTGATCCGCAGGCAGAGTGGAGCGAAATTGAAAACAAAGCTGCCGGACTGCGAACCCTGCTGGAAGGTGAAACTCACTGATTGTGCCATTTTCTGCTTACCGGGGCAGAAACCGTGAAATAATCTACCGGTTTATTGAACTACATTAAGGTATTTCCTGAGTCAATCCGTAGACTACGGAGAACTACAGGTCAGGAAAGGTGAGCTATGTCAAACAGTGCATTGAACCGCCGCTGGGCGGAAGTGATTTTGGAGGCGCTCAGCCGTCACGGGTTGCGTCATATCTGTATCGCGCCGGGATCCCGGTCAACACCACTGACACTGGCTGCCGCCGCTGATGACAAATTTATCTGTCACACCCATTTTGATGAGCGCGGGCTTGCGCATCTGGCGCTGGGACTGGCGAAAAGTACCCGGTTGCCGGTGGCGGTGATTGTCACCTCCGGCACGGCGGTGGCAAATCTCTATCCGGCACTGATTGAAGCCGGGCTGACCGGCGAACGCCTTGTTTTTCTGACCGCCGACCGCCCGCCGGAACTGATTGACTGCGGCGCAAATCAGGCTGTCCGCCAGCCGGGTATTTTTTCTTCCCACCCGTTTGCCGCACTGGCATTGCCGCGTCCGGTTTTTGATATCCCGGCGTCCTGGCTGGTCTCCTCCCTCGATGACATCATGAACCGCCTGCAGCACGGCGCAGCGCATATTAACTGCCCGTTTGCCGAGCCGCTGTATGATGATGACGGACAGACCGGTAAGGAATGGCAGGCACAACTCGGCAACTGGTGGCAGAGTGATAAACCCTGGTTGCAGCAGACCCGCTGTACCTCTGTGATCAGTGTGGATGACTGGTTTTTCTGGCGGCAGAAAAAAGGCGTGATTATTGCCGGACGTATGCAGGCCGCTGAAGGCAAACAGTTGCGTCAGTGGGCTGAATGCCTTGGCTGGCCGCTGATCAGTGATGTGTTGTCCCAGACCGGGCAACTGCTGCCGCATGCCGATCTCTGGCTGGCATCCCCGCGTTACCGCGAAGTACTGGCTCAGGCGGATGTGGTGATCCAGTTCGGCTCAAGCCTGACCGGCAAACGGCTTTTACAGTGGCAGGCTGCCTGCTTGCCGCCGGAATACTGGATTGTGGATACCATCCCGGGACGGCTGGATCCGGCAAATCACCGGGGCCGTAAATTTGAGTGCAGTGTCAGCGAATGGCTGGATGACCATCCGGCACAAACCCGCACACCGTGGGCTCCGCAGCTGACGGAATGGGCGCGGGCACTGAACATTCATGTTACAGAAACGCTGGGCGATGGCTGGGGAGAGGCACAGATTGCCTGCCGCCTGCCTGAACTGCTGCCGCCGCAGGGGGTATTATTTGCCGGTAACAGCCTGATTGTCCGGCTGATTGATGCGTTTGCTCAGTTGCCGTGCGGCTATCCGGTGTACAGCAACCGGGGGGCGAGCGGTATCGACGGCCTGATTTCCACCGCTGCCGGTGTTCAGCGCGGCAGTGCCAAACCGGCACTTGCTGTCGTCGGGGATATCTCGGCGCTGTATGATCTCAACAGCCTGGCGCTGCTGCGTTATACCTCCGGGCCGTTTGTGCTGCTGATCGTCAACAACAACGGCGGACAAATCTTTTCCATGCTGCCGACACCGGAGCAGGAGCGTCAGCGCTTTTACTGTATGCCGCAGTCGGTCAGTTTTGCCGGTGCGGCGCAGATGTTCGGCCTCAGCTACAGTGCCCCGCAGGACTGGCCGTCACTGAAAGCCGCGATCAGCAAAGCCTGGTCACAGCACTCCGCCACTGTCATTGAGGTGGTGACAAACGGCGACGAGGGGGCAAAATACCTTCAGCAACTGGTTCGTGAGGCAGCACAATGACGGTACTGGCCGCACAGCGCTGTTATGCGGACAGGCCCGGTCCGTGGCTGGTCTGGCTGCACGGCCTGTGGGGAAATAAAGAAGAGTGGCAGGCGCCGGCGGAAGAAGCCGGACACTATCCCTCATTACTGATTGACTTACCGGGCCACGGCGGCTCGCAATCTGTCCGTGCAAAAAATTTTCCGCATGTCAGCCGATTGATTGCTGATACCCTGGCCGCGCACCAGATAGACGATTACTGGCTGATTGGTTATTCACTCGGCGGGCGGCTGGCGATGTACCACGCCGCATACGGCGACCCGGCAGGATTGCGCGGGCTGATTATTGAAGCCGGGAATCCCGGGCTTGCCACACTCGATGAGCGCAATGCCCGGTTGCTGCACGATAACCGCCAGGCACAACAGTTACGTGAACGCCCGCTGGTATCGGTGCTGTATGACTGGTATCGTCAGGGCGTTTTCGCTGATCTCAATGAGGTTCAGCGGCAGCAGCGGGTGGAACAGCATCTGCATCATAATGCTTTTGCGATTGCGGATATGCTCTCTGACACCTCGCTCGGGCATCAGCCGCAGCTGGCGGAGAAACTGCATGCCCTGAATCTGCCGCTGCTCTATCTCTGCGGTGAACGGGACAGCAAATTCCGCGCCATTGCAGAAGCACACCATTTTCCGTTACGGACTATCCGATATGCCGGGCATAACACCCATCAGGCAAATCCCGCCGCGTTTGCGGAGGCAGTCCGGACATTTTTATCATTACATTCTGTTTAAGGAACTCACCGCTATGATGTATCCGAGCGAAGAAAAGCTTTCTGCCCCGGTTGAATGGGTCGACTGCACCGGCGATTATCAGGATATTCTGTTTCATAAATCAAAAGACGGGATCGCCAAAATCACCATTAATCGTCCGCAGGTGCGCAATGCGTTCCGTCCGTTAACAGTGAAAGAAATGATCAGCGCGCTGGCGAATGCCCGTTATGATGACGGCATCGGCACCATTATTTTTACCGGACAGGGCGAAAAAGCCTTCTGTGCGGGCGGTGATCAGAAAATCCGCGGTGACTACGGTGGCTACCGTGATGACAGCGGCACACATCATCTGAATGTCCTCGATTTACAGCGCGATATCCGTACCTGTCCGAAGCCGGTGGTGGCGATGGTGGCAGGTTATGCTATCGGCGGCGGTCATGTGCTGCACATGATCTGTGACCTGACCATCGCGGCGGATAACGCGGTATTCGGTCAGACCGGGCCGAAAGTCGGTTCATTTGACGGCGGCTGGGGTGCTTCTTACATGGCGCGGATTGTCGGTCAGAAAAAAGCCCGTGAAATCTGGTTCCTGTGCCGTCAGTACAATGCACAGGAAGCACTGGATATGGGGCTGGTCAACACCGTGGTGCCTTACGCGGATCTGGAAAAAGAGACCGTGCGCTGGTGCCGTGAGATGCTGGAAAACAGCCCGATGGCGCTGCGCTGCCTGAAAGCGGCACTCAATGCGGATTGTGACGGTCAGTCCGGTCTGCAGGAGCTGGCGGGTAATGCCACGATGCTGTTCTATATGACCGAAGAAGGCCAGGAAGGGCGTAACGCATTCAACGAAAAACGCTCACCGGATTTCTCTAAATTCAAACGTAACCCGTAATGCGCCACGCCACATTATACAGTTTCAGCCTGCCGATGGAGGCAGGCGTTATTTTGCGTAATCAGCGCCTGAAAACCCGTGACGGACTGCTGGTCTGCCTGCGGGAGGATGATCGCGAAGGGTGGGGGGAAATCTCCCCGTTGCCGGAGTTCAGCCGTGAAACCCTTGCGCAAGCCCTGCAGGCGGCAGAAGCGTGGATCGCGGCCTGGTGTCAGGGCAATGATCCGGCGGAAAGCCCGCTGCCGTCAGTCGCATTCGGCCTGAGCTGCGCACTCGCTGAGCTGGATGATACGCTGCCGCAGATCCTCAGTACCCGCAAAGCACCGCTCTGCACCGGTGACCCGGATGATCTGATCCTTGCACTCGATGCCATGGACGGTGAGAAAATCGCCAAAGTGAAAGTCGGGCTGTATGAGGCAGTCCGGGACGGCATGGTGGTGAATCTGCTGCTGGAGGCGGTGCCGGATCTGCGCCTGCGTCTGGATGCCAACCGCAGCTGGACCCGGGCCAAAGCGGACGGTTTCGCGAAATATGTGGCGCCGGAACACCGCACGCGGATCGATTTCCTCGAAGAGCCGTGCAAAACGCCGGAAGAGTCCCTGTGTTATGCACAGGACACCGGTATCGCCATTGCCTGGGATGAATCTGTCCGTGAACCGGGATTTACGGTAACAGCACAGCCCGGTGTGACAGCGATTGTGATCAAACCCACGCTGACGGGCAGTATCGCCCGCTGCCGTGAACTGATCACTGCGGCGCACCGCGAAGGGTTGCAGGCGGTGATCAGCTCCTCGGTGGAGAGCAGTTTCGGCCTGACACAACTGGCGCGTCTTGCCGGATGGCTGACGCCGGACACGCTGCCGGGGCTGGATACGCTTTCCCTGATGCAGTCACAGCTGGTGCGCCCGTGGCCGGGCAGCACACTGGCACTGATAACCGCAGAGCAATTAACTCAGACAGGACAATGGTAATGACGGCAGCACAATGGCCGTGGGTTGCACATGCTCAGCAGACACCGCATAAAACCGCGCTGCGCTGTGCGGACTCATCGCTGACATGGGCAGAGCTGACGGCGCTGGCGGATGCCCGTGCCGCCGGGTTTTATCAGCAGGGAGTGCGGGAAAGTAACTGTGTGGTGCTGCGCGGCAAAAACAGCACAGAACTGGTGATCGATTTTCTGGCGCTGCTGCGTTGCGGGGCGGTGATTCTGACACTTAATCCCGCACTGCCGCGCGGGTTACAGGCGGAACTGGCCGCGTCACTCGATGCGGATTATCTGTGTGACCGGAGCGACGGCACAATCGCGCTGCCGCTGAAAACCCTGGATCCGTCCGTGACCGGCACAGCACCGCCGGACGTGATCCCGCATCCGAAACGGCTGGCAACACTGATCCTGACATCCGGATCCACCGGGTTACCGAAAGCCATTGCCCACCGTCCGGTCGCGCATCTGGCTGCGGCACAGGGCGTGGTCTCACTGCTCAATTATCAGGCGGGTGACAGCTGGCTGTTATCGTTGCCGTTGTGTCATGTTTCAGGACAGGGGATTCTCTGGCGCTGGCTGCTGCAGGGCGGGGAAATGGTTCTCAGGGCTGAGGGGGAAACGCTGGCGGAATCGCTGCGCGGATGTACTCACGCCTCGCTGGTACCGACACAGCTCTGGCGTCTGCTGCAATCACCGGAAACGCTGCCGCCGCTGCAGGATGTCCTGCTCGGTGGTGCGGCAATCCCTGTTGCGCTGACGGAAGCGGCGGAAGCCCGCGGGATCCGCTGCTGGTGCGGTTACGGTATGACTGAATTTGCCTCAACAGTCTGTGCCAAACGGGCGGACGGCAAACCGGGAGTCGGGTATCCGCTGTCCGGCAAAGATATCCGCCTGGATGAGCAACAGCAAATCCTGGTCAACGGCGACAGTTTTGCCGCCGGTGTCTGGCTGAACGGCGCGCTGCATACATTGCCGGCCCATGACGGCTGGTACCCGACCCGTGACAAAGGCCATATGCAGGATGGTGAGCTGGTGATCGACGGACGGCTGGATAATCTTTTCTGCTGCGGCGGTGAGAATGTCCAGCCGGAAGTGACAGAAAAGCAGCTGATGCACTATCCGCTGATCACGGAGTGTCTGGTGGTACCGGTCAGCAGTGACGAGTTCGGTGCTGTGCCGGTGTATCTGATCCGTGATTATGATGACTGGACAGATGAACAGCGGCAGCATTTCAGTGACTGGTGTCTGGCGGAACTGCCTGCCTTTATGCGCCCGGCAGCCTGCTATGCATTACCGGAAGCGGATGCGGGCAGTGGTATCAAACGCACCCGCGCACCGCTGATCCGGATGGCGCAGGATCGTTTTCATACCCGCTGAGTTCATATAAAAAAACCGCTGCGGTCACGGATCGCAGCGGTTTTGTCATGTCATCACACGATTATTTTTTCAGTTTTGCGATTGCGGCTTCCACACCGGCACCGTATTCCGGATGCACCTGTTTAAACAGCGCTATCTGGCGTGCCTGAGTCGCTTCTGCGGCCTGCACCAGTTCACCGGCGATGCGGGCAAACATACGCTGATGCTCTGCGTCACTAAGAAGTTCATACAGCGCACGCGGCTGGCTGAAGTAATCGGTATCTTCGCGGTGGTTCCAGTGGTCGGCGGCACCGTCGACAGACAGCGGCGGCTCACTGAAATCCGGCTGCTCCTGAAAGAGACCGGCACTGTTCGGTTCATACGTTTCCGCATTACCGCTGTTGCCGTCGATACGCATTGCGCCGTCACGGTGATAGTTGTGGAACGGGCAGCGCGGTTTATTGACCGGGATCTGGTGGTGGTTGACCCCTAAACGGTAGCGGTGAGCATCGCCGTAGGAGAACAGACGCCCCTGCAACATTTTATCCGGTGAGAAACCGATACCGGGAACCACGTTGGCCGGGCTGAATGCCGCCTGTTCCACATCGGAGAAATAGTTTTCAGGGTTACGGTTCAGCTCAAAATAACCGACATCCATCAGCGGATAATCCGCATGCGGCCATACTTTGGTCAGATCAAACGGGTTATACGGTACTTTTGCCGCATCGGTTTCCGGCATCACCTGAATCTGCAGATTCCAGCGCGGATAATCACCTTTCTCAATTGCACTGAACAGATCACGCTGTGAACTTTCACGATCTTTCCCGATTAACTGCTCTGCCTCATCATCCATCAGGTTAGCAATGCCCTGCTGGCAGCGGAAGTGGAATTTCACCCAGAACCGCTCATTATTACCGTTGATAAAGCTGTAAGTATGACTGCCGAAACCGTGCATATTGCGGTAGCTCTGCGGCAGACCACGGTCACTGACATCGATGGTCAGCTGGTGGAGTGATTCCGGCAGATGGGAGAAAAAATCCCATTTGTAAGCCATATTGCGCAGGTTAGTGCGCGGGTCACGTTTTACCACGTGGTTCAGATCGGGGAATTTAAGCGGGTCACGCAGGTAGAACACCGGGGTATTGTTACCGACCATATCCCAGTTGCCTTCCTCGGTATAAAATTTCAGGGCAAAGCCGCGGATATCCCGTTCCGCATCTGCCGCACCGCGCTCACCGGCTACGGTGGAGAAGCGGGCAAACATATCGGTTTTTTTGCCGACCTGAGAGAAAATTTTTGCGCGGGTAAAACGGGTAATATCATGGGTGACGGTAAATGTACCGAATGCACCGGAGCCTTTGGCGTGCATACGGCGCTCCGGGATCACTTCGCGGTCGAAATGCGCCAGTTTTTCCAGAAACCACACATCCTGTAACAGCATAGGGCCGCGTTTTCCGGCGGTCATGACATTGTTGTTATCAACAACGGGGGCGCCCGCAGCTGTTGTTAATCCTTTCTTTTTCATCACATATCTCCAGTCGGTAAAGGGAAAAAGACACTGATTGCAGAAATTGGCGCGATGTGCAAAATCAGCATGGTAAATCATAAATTGTACTGAGCGTTGTTGTTTTTATCTGTATTTATGACTTGCTATAAAATATAGCACTGTCATAAAAAGAATGTATCAATTTGATGGATTGGCGTGACCTATTGATTGAATATATAGATAACTTTACATAAAAATCAGAATATTAACTTTCAAACGGTGACAGTTTCGGGGAGAATGCCCGAAACCCTGTCTGAATTTATGTGGTGGCAAAAATGAAAAAATATAAAGCAGCTGCGGCTGCAACACTGATGCTTGCGGCAGGTGCTGCAAATGCAATCTCGATGGACGTTGAAGCCGGTAAAAAATATACCGATATCAATGTGGGCGTAGGTGACCCGTACTCCGGTCTGTCATTTGACGGTAACTGGGCACGCAGTGATCACCAGGGACAGTTAGGCGGCGCACGTGCCAAATTTGCCTTCCCGCTGGGCCCGGTTTCCGCGAGTGTCGGCGGTAAAGCCGTTTACCTGGACCCGGATGTGGGTAAAAAAGGCCTGGCTGTTGCACCGGGTGTCGGTGTGGCGTGGAGCATCCTGCCGTCAGTGCGTGTTTATGGTGAGTTTTACGGCGCGCCGTCAGGCCTGACTTCCGGTAATGATTCATACAAAGAAGCGGATGTGGGGGCGAACTGGACAGTGTTTGCGCCGCTGAATGTGAAAGCCGGTTACCGTATGATTGAAGTTGAATCGAATAACGGTCATGAAAACCGTATCGCGGATGGCGCTTATCTGGGCGCGGGGCTGAGTTTCTGATCCCCGTTTTGCAGACAAAAAAACCCGTTCACTGAACGGGTTTTTTTATACGGGAGAGCCGTTATCAGGCGTGACGTTCACCGATAGGTAAAATTGTCCGGCCATACTGCTCATTCAGTACTTCAGCCATTGCCAGATAAAATGCAGTCGCACCACATAAAATACCTTCATAACCGGCAAATTTCAGTAATGCAGCATTACCGGTAGCATTACCGATAACCAGCAGGGCGAATAAAATCACCAGTAAAAAGAAAACCGCGCGCAGTGTCAGGTTTGCTTTCAGTGTGGCAATAAACATAAAGAACGAGAAAATACCCCACAGTGCCAGATACACAGCCAGGAATTCATGGCTGGTTGCCTCGCCGAATCCCATTGACGGCATGACCAGTATGCCGACCAGACTTATCCAGAAAAAGCCATACGATGTAAAGGCAGTAGCAGCGAAAGTATTTCCTTTCTTATATTCAAAAAGACCTGCGATGACCTGCGCAATGCCACCGTAGAAAATCCCCATGCTCAGAATAACAGAAGCCATCGGGAAGAATCCGGCGTTGTGGACATTCAGCAGGATAGTCGTCATACCAAATCCCAGTAAGCCCAGCGGGCCTGGATTCGCGATACGGTCAGAGCTCATAGAACCTCAATCAGATATATATAAAAGAGAGACACGCTATTCAAAGGCGCGGATGATAAGGGGAAACGCGCAGGAATACAACTATAAAAAACTGTTTACTGCAGGGAGAATGTTAAATATTAATATTTTGTAAAACAAGATGTCTTGTTTACGACAGATTTGTTTAAAAACATAGCGAAACGAAAGCACTTCACTGCCGGATGGAATAACCTGTTTATTTTACCGTTAATAAGTGTATTCAAATTATGATTAAGCGTAATTACGCAGAATTATTTTATAATCTTATTAAATAAAGAGAACTGAGTAATAATAGAGCGGAAAGTGTTTATTACTGTTACTAATAAAAATATAATTAACTATGGCAATAAAACTACGTATTAAAGGTGTGATGTATATCGGTTAATACTTATATCCCTATATTGTGTAAATACCATCATTCCCACATAAAGAGTAAAGGAATAATGTGAACTACTGCTTGTTGAAGGGGCATTGAGATTTTATATGATTATAATAATCCATAAATGAGTACGACGAATTTATTTAATTTAATTTATTTACTTCTTAAAAAAGGACGTTATTTATGCAGGTAAAAATTGATAAATTTATGTATTTTAATAGCGAAAAAGCACATATCGCATGATATAGTATTAACCAATAAACAACCAGAAAGTAACAATCCGCAGCAATGATCGCATGTATTTGGCATAACTGTTTGATACTAGTCACTTTTCGGTTTTTTCAAAAAAATATTCTCCGGAATAATATGTTTTTCTTTGAACATTAAATGCAATGTGACGATAATAAATCTCAAGGGATTTTTAGATAATTCTTACCGGAGTGTCAGTCAACAGCAATGCCGGGATGTCTTAAGTAAAGACGGACAGGCTGTCGTTATATTAAAAATAAATAGGCATAAATATGATTTCAGAACGAGTTAGCGACGCATATGTTTATGGCGAAATTTGCCAGGCAATCGGCAGAGCCGCTGTCCTTTTATGCAAAAGTGGCGAGCCTGTGACTAAAGAAGCCATTCAGGTAATGCTGGAAATATATTGGGAACAGCAGAATGATGACTTTATGAATGTCATCTATGAAAAAGCTATCAATGCACTGGACTGACAGCTGTCAGTCTTAATTCTGAATAAAGGAGAACTCAGCCGCGCAATCCCTGCCTTTTTGTGGTTGCGGTTCTCTATTTGGTATTCCGTCTTTTCCTTGCCCGCCATATCCGCCGCCGTATTCTCAGCGCGGTTATGCACCGGCATCTCAAATAAATGTACTGTGACAGCGGCACGGCAGTTCTCTGACGCGGGGGCGGCTGATGATTATTGTCAGGTGGACGGTGCGGAAATATTATGGCTATAAAACCGTCAGAACAGAGAGAATAAGATCACCACCGGCAGTGACATCGGCCAGGTGAGGGCTATCAGCAGACAACTGAGCAGGCGGAAAAACGGGTTCGGATCTTTTGTCAGGAAAAAAGTCAGAATAAATGAAAAAAGACCACCTGTTGCGTAGATAGTCAGTAAAATCTGTGCTGAGGACATAACGGTTACATTAGTTAAACTGATGAGGGTAGTGTATCTCACCCGGCGTGATAAATCATGGCGGATCTGCTGCCGGCACAGAAATTTTTGCGATTTTCCGTGCCGGCAGTGGTGTTTTACAGCCCTGCTGATAAGAAAATGCTCCCGTGAGGGAGCAAAAATAAAGAAAAATAACGAAGAAATGCACGATTATCTGTTCTGATAATAATGATTAATGACAAAATTACTATACGGTTATTCCTGTCTTTATGCTAAATACAAGGCGGGATCACATTTTCATCAGTCGAAATCTGACAGGACAGGCAAAAAAATTGCCGATCAGCTGACCGGCAAAAAATATATTAAGAGCAATGTATACAATCCGGTATATAACAGATTATATAACGCTATGGTAGCGGAAACAGGTCAGCGGCGAAAGCTTTTTTTCACGAGAGTGTGTCACAGAGCAAAGTTTGGCCCGGAATCAGTATCCGCCTGTGATGAACCGCGCTGGCCGGGATACCCGGATTGCTCTTCTTATGTTGCGTTGCCGGTAACAGAAATAAGGAACATTGCCCGGAAATAATGCCGGGATTTATTATTGATTATAAATATGGGATTTTATTATTAAGTCTTCGCGTTACTTAAAATAGTAAATAAATAAAGTAAAATACTCTTTTAAAATAACAGGTAATACATTTTTAGTTTTCAGGCTAAATGCAATCACATGTTTTAATTCAGACAACAAAATAAATTATGGCGGTAAATTGAAAGAAGCGCGTGATAAATCACGCCATAAAACAAGTGTTTACGTAACTATATGTAATAAATGGAGTTTTATGATGATGTTTTCAGCGGTTTTATTGAGTTAATAGATCGTGTTAAACGCTGTATTAAAGCGAAAAAGTAACGATGATTAATAGAACGAAAAAAAAGAAATAAAAAAATATACAGGGAAATATTTCTTATGGTAAAGTCTGGCTGATTCTTAATAAGAGGTGTCTTTTTTTTAAACAATTACTATCAGATATGACAATACGGATATTACCTGTCATTCGTTAAGGGGCTTATTCGCCGCAAATCAGCACAGCAATATAAGAGGTATAACTTTGACCGATATAATTAATACATTAAACGGACTGCTCTGGAACCACCTGCTCATCTATTTATTACTGGGTATCGGACTGTACTTCACATTTCGTACCGGATTTATCCAATTCCGTCACTTCGGACACATGTTCAGCGTGCTAAAGCACAGTAAGAAATCGGATAAATCCGGCATCTCGCCGTTCCAGGCGCTTTGTACAAGCCTGGCCGCACGGGTCGGCACCGGAAACCTGACCGGGGTGGCGATCGCCCTGACTGCAGGTGGCCCCGGCGCTATATTCTGGATGTGGGTGGTTGCCGTGATCGGGATGGCGACATCCTTTATCGAAAGCACACTTGCACAGCTCTATAAAACACGGGACGACCAGGGAAATTATCGCGGCGGACCGGCGTATTATATGGAACGCGGACTGAAAGCCCGCTGGATGGGCGTGTTGTTCTCAATCTTTCTGATTATTGCGTTCGGGCTGGTCTTTAATGCAGTTCAGGCCAATTCGATTGCCCAGGCGTCCAAAATGGCCTTTGGTGCGGATGCCGGTTATGTCGGTGCCGTGCTGGTGGTTATCTGCGGCGTGATCATTTTCGGCGGTCTGCGTTCGATTGCCCGTGTGGCGGAGCTGGTGGTACCGGTGATGGCGGTTGCGTATCTAATCCTCGCCTTCTGGGTGATGGGCCATTACGCAGAGCGTCTGCCGGATGTCTTTATGCTGATTATCAAAAGTGCCTTCGGGTTACAGGAAGCGGTTTCCGGCGCTGTCGGTTACGGTGTGGCACAGGCTATGATTAACGGCGTACAGCGCGGCCTGTTCTCGAATGAGGCCGGTATGGGTTCCGCGCCGAATGCCGCCGCTTCCGCAGCACCGTTCCCGCCGCATCCGGTTTCGCAGGGGTATGTGCAGATGCTGGGTGTTTTCATGGACACACTGGTTATCTGCAGTGCCACTGCGATGATTATTCTGTCCTCCGGTGTGCTGGATAATCCGCAGGGGAATATTAACGGGATTGAAATCACACAGCTGGCGCTGAGCTCGGTTGTCGGCAGCTGGGGTTCCATCTTTGTGGCTGTAGCGATTTTCTTCTTCGCGTTTACCTCTATTATTGCCAATTACGCCTATGCAGAGAGCAATATGGTGTTCCTTGAACATAAGCACACCAAAGGGCTGTTTGTGCTGCGTCTGGCGGCGCTGGGTATGGTGATGTTCGGGGCGTTGTCAGAAATGCCGCTGGTCTGGAAAATGGCAGATTTCTCGATGGGGCTGATGGCGGTGACGAATCTGATTGCGATTCTGTTGTTATCCGGCGTTGCATTTAAGCTGGCGAAAGATTATAACCAACAGCGTAAAACGGGGAAATTACCGCAGTTTGATATCAACCTTTATCCTGAAATCCGTAAACAGGTCGAAGACGGCATCTGGGAAGAAACGCCTGAATCGCTGGTTGAACAAAAAGTTAACTGATGATAACACCCGCGAAAGCGGGTGTTTTTCTGTATGGGAGAGAATCATGGACAATCCCCGGCTGAAACGGGCGAGGATAACCCGGTGTGATGTGCTTTGAACGCGGGTACATCACCACAGAATAGCGTTCTGTGGTAACGATTCATTCAATAATGAGATTTACCATGAAACAAAAACACTGGTCTGTCTGTGAACGGCTGCATGAAACCGTCACAAACCCGAATATTCATATCAAAGGTACGCACAGTTATTACAGCGATTGCTGGGATAAGGGCTTTGAAGCCTCTGTTGTCCGCTATTTGCAGGGCGATGAAATCAGCCGTGACTGGCAGCTCAGCTGGAAAGCGGATGAGCTGTATATCGGGGATTATGTCTGTATCGGGGCAGAAGCCGTGATCCTGATGGGCGGTAATCATACACACCGCCATGACTGGTTCAGCCTTTATCCGTTTCCGGATATGATTGATGAGGCTTATACCGGTAAAGGGGATACCCGTATCGGTGACGGTGCCTGGATAGGCATGCGGGCCATGATTATGCCCGGTGTGACTATCGGGGAGGGCGCGGTGATTGCCGCGAACAGTGTGGTTGTCCGCGATGTGCCGCCCTATGCCATTGTCGGCGGTAATCCGGCTGCCTTTATCCGCAGCCGGTTTGATGAAAATACCATCTGCGGATTGCTGGCGTTGTCTCTTTATGACTGGCCGCAGGCGAAGTTTGATGCGCTGAAGCCACTGATTTGTTCGGCGGATTTTGCCGGGCTGAAAGCGGCGTCTGAACGGTATGACAGGACAGAAAAACTCACTCAGTCATAACTGACTTATTGAATACCCGCTGCGGCGCTGAGAG
>NZ_AYMP01000050.1 GCF_000633515.1 Morganella morganii H1r
TGCTGGTTGCTCACCGTTTTCTTTTCTTTTTTCATCAATACTGTCCGCTAATTCAACGTAAGAAAGGGTTAATTGTCCGCGTTCGTCACTCAGGCCACCCCGTAATCCGGCGACACTGAATGCCTGACACGGTGTACCACCCACCAGCAGATCCGGCGCAGGTACATCACCGGCACGAACCACCACGGCAAGTTTTGTCATATCGCCCAGGTTATCCACCTGCGGCCAATGCGCAGCCAGAACGGCAGACGGGAACGGTTCAATTTCACTGAACCAGATAGGTTTCATTCCGATAGGTTCCCAGGCGACCGAAGCGGCCTCGATGCCGGAACAGACAGATCCGTAAGTCAGCCCCATCAGATAACCCCCTCACGCTGGTAGCGTTTAGCTGTGGCGCGGGTCATGAAATACTGCCGCTCGATATTTTGGAACCGAATGAGATCATCCCAGCCATGGCGGCAAATACTGTTCACCTTATGGCGGCTGTTCCAGTGATCTTTCAGGTCACGCAGTACCCACCACCGGCGGATTTGATGCAGGACAGCCAGCACCGGGAACACATTCACGCCGTAAATCTCTTTGCTTTCTGAGCGCATGTTCATGCTGCCTCCCGTTCTTTTGCGGCCTGCTCTGTGGCCTGTGACCAGATACCAACCCATGCACGACGGGCATCAAATTCCTTCATTCCGCGCAACCCTGCCTTGCCTGCCAAATCACGGGCAATTTCTTCAGTTCTGGTCTGTGGTTTTGAACGACTGCAGATAATGCGGGTATATGCGTTCTCGCGGGCCACGATATCGACAGACGGTTTTGATTGCTGTGTTTCAGCCAGGCGGAGGGTTAAATCATCCCAGCTGTCACGGAGTGAACGGGTACTTTGGATATTCTTACGCCAGAAATTATCAGCAGCCACACGCTTGTACAGGGCACAAATTTCACGGTGCGAGTGACCGTCAATCTCACGCATGAGGCGAACATCATTCGCCCATTCGGTAAAATTAGGCTCTTTTGGTTCTTTCAGACCGAGCTCTGCAAATACCCCTTTGCGGCGCTCAGAAATCCATTTCGCGCAGTCCAGATCATCCTGTGTTCCCCATTTCTGACCATTAGCGCTGTAGATAGCGGCATCAGGGTTACGTGTTAAAAAATTATTAAGAGGGTTGTCGCTGGATTCGTCAGAATTCTGCGACGAAGAGTCAGTATTGATCTGTAAGTTATGATCTGTTTTAAGATCTGTATAAAGATAGGAAACCTCACTTTCGACGTTTCCAGGAACCTGCATTTCTGCGTTTTCCATTCCGCAGTTTCGACGTTTGGATTCCGCACTTTCGACGTTTCCATTCGTCGATTTCGACGTTTCGGTTTTATCAGGGAATATTTTCAGTAAAAGTGCTTCTCCATCAATACGATAGTGAGTTACTGGGGTACCGTTAACTTTCTTTGCTTTCGTCTCGATAATGCCCGGAAAATATTTCGTGCGCAGCTTATTAACCAGGCGGCGGGCTTGTTCTTCTCCGGATAATCCCTTAATTTCATCAGCCAGCTCTTCATGGCTTTTGTAGAACCAACCATCACCGGCACTGGAAGAAACGCCAGACCAGAACACCAACTGATTCAGGACAGCACCCAATGCATGGGCCTGCTGATCACCAGCAAAAAACTCCAGGAACGGCACCGGTATCACAATAACGTTTTTCTGACCGGACATTGCCTGAACGATTTCAAATACACTCTTCATGCCCCAGCTCCCGCTGTCTTACCAAGACGGTTAAAATCACCTACCGCCCACTTCACAAACTGGTAGTTTGTTTCTGAGAAACCTTCCGGTACTCTTACCGTATAAACAAATGCGGCAGGGTCTTTACCACCCTTTACAGGAGCAACACGGAGTTGCGCAAAGCCTGCCAAATGAGTTAATCTGCTCATGCGTTTATCTCTTCACACAAATTGATATGGCGCGACCGAGGCCACCGGCCGTATACCGGTGGTCTCACTTTTCATCCGGAACCCCAAATACATCGTCAAGACTCCCGACAAACCCCAAAAAGTAAGCAAATACCTTTCCTGATTTTTTATATATACCCCTGACTTCCTCCCGGGTTAACTTTCCGTCCTTCAGGCTTTTATCGATATGTAATTCCAGGTCTGCCCGTAAGGCTGAAAGGGTCATCCGGATATCAAATAATTCAACTTTGTCGATATCTTCTGGTGACACATCCGGCATTGGTGTCATGCCGTGGCGGTCCATGTGGTATTCGACCAGGTGACGGGTTTTGGTCAGGTCTTCCATTGCCTCCAGTTCGTCATTGTCGAAAAACCGGCAGCCGTTCTTCTCATACAGTTTGTTGTTGAACGTCGTCAGTGACATCCCCAGCGCACCGGCCAGCGCTTCCCGCCCACCCGGCATGGCGCAGCACATCTTTTTTACGACTTCTTTCAGTGATTCATTCTTCATTGCAGTTATCTCGTTGTTATTTTTAAAACTGTGATGTCCACCAGCTGACTGTAGATCCGCTACCTGTTGCTCGGTGATATCCTTTTAGGTTCCCCAACCATTAAGGAAAACTTATGCGCAACGTGAACTATCAAGTACGAAAAAAAATTAACAGGTCTGGTGCTGATCTTGAGTACCTTCTGGAATGCTTTGGCGATCACCTGGCTGAACTTCATGACTATCCGTCAGATGTTTGTGGCTTTGATGCTGTGTACCTGTATCTTTGCAACAAACATCACTGGCCAATTTCTCAGAGCCGCTCGATGGAAAAAGACGACATCCGGTTAGTTTTAGCAAAAGAGATGAAAGGCTGGCTGCCTCCTCAGGAAGCTCGTTATCCTGGTCTAATCCCATCAGACGATTAACCTTTGCCTGATTTATTTGCAGTTCTGCAATCTGTTTCACTGACGTCCAGAATTCATGTGGCGTCAGTTTTTTTTCTGTTTTTGCTGCTGGTTCATTCTTCATTGCCTACTCGCTTTCAGGTTGGGTTGTAGTTAACCGTGCTTTTCTGTGCTGCTATGCTGATAAAGTGCAGGGTTGTATTTGAGTTTTCCGTTTGTGAGTCGCTCAATTTTCAAAGCTTGTTTTTCTGGAACAATGGACACCCACTGACACACAGCGCTATGGGAAATCCCCAGAATAAGTGCCGTTTTAGTTGTCCCGCCGAAATAGGCTAAAACTTGATTTTTATGCATGTATCACCCCTTAAAAGTTAGCATACTTACAATATAAACTTGCAAGATACTTACGTCAATAAAATGTAAGCTTGCTTACATGAATAAGACGGGAGAAAGTTTATGAATACGCTCGGCGAGAGAATCAAATTTAGAAGGCGTCAGCTTAAAATGACCCAGAGAGATGTCGCCGAGTGTGTGGGTATCTCGGCATCAGCAGTTACCCAATGGGAAGGTGATTCCACAGGGCTGTCCAGTGAAAACCTTTTAAGATTATCTGCCGTGCTTCGCTGTTCGCCCCAATGGCTTCTTTTGGGTGAAGGTGAACTAGATCTTCCGTTTCCGCTGTATGGCAATCATTACGCACAAATTCCAGTAATTTCATGGGTTCAGGCAGGTAATTGGACTGAGGTTATTAATCAGCCAGACGTCAATTCCCTTCAATATGTTGATACATCAGCAAAAGTAAGCAGTAATGCCTTTGCATTAATTGTTAAGGGGCAGTCAATGACATCCACATCAGGCGATCTTAGTATTCCTGAGGGGGCAATTGTTGTAGTTGATCCCGAGTTCGGTTTTGTTGACGAAATGAACAACAAGATAATTATCGCGCAATTAAGCGAATCCAATGAGGCCACCATAAAAAAATTCATTATAGATGGCCCAAATAGATACCTTGCCCCCCTTAACCCCCAATTTAACCCAATACCAGTTAACGGCAATTGCCGACTTATAGGACAAGTTAAGCAAATAATCATAAACTTAGACTAATATTCCACGTCAGTTCAATCCCGCCCTCTGTGCGGGATTTTTTTGTACCTACAAAAATAATGTTAGCAAGCTTATTTTTTATCTTGACACCAAATGTAAGTTAACTAATATTATAAGCATGCAGACAACAGAATGCTTAACAATTAGTGGAGTCCATATGCAAACCGAACCAATCATCACCACTAACAACATGTCAGTAGACGATGTTACCGCGTGGATCACCGAAAAAGCCCAGGCGCTTCAAAAGCTGCAATCACTCCGCACCGAACGCGAAAGAGCGATCCGCGATCACGAACGTGCTCTGGACCGCTTTGATGAAGACATTGCCAAGTGGGAAGAACGCTGCGTCTTAATAGTACAACCGCAGTAACGGCTGCGTATCTGAATAACTGTGTGAAGAGTATCAATTAGTGTGGGGAGATAGACGCAGTCAGTATTGGGATTGGTGAATGCGCGGGCTGACGCGATATCAAAATGCGCTGTCGCCAGTCGGTGAAAACCCGGCCGCAACAGACCTATGCAGGATTTCAGCACCTGCCACCAATCACCAATACTGACTGTTACCCATAAATGATGTGTGAAGAGTAAACGACCCCATAACAATAACCATGCAACACCATTAGCGGCTGTGCAT
>NZ_AYMP01000051.1 GCF_000633515.1 Morganella morganii H1r
GGTAATCCCCCCGAAAAACCGGTGTGTTCATAAGTAGAATTTTCTCGTAATCTGAACCGGGGAGAATTCTATGAAGAAAGCACGTTTTACCGACAGTCAGATCATGTCTATCCTGAAACAAGCAGAGGCCGGAACACCGGTAACTGAACTGTGCCGCGAGCACGGCATGAGCAATGCCAGTTTCTATAAGTGGCGTTCACGCTATGGCGGAATGGATGCTTCTATGATGGCCCGCCTCAAAGAGCTGGAAGATGAAAACCGCCGCCTTAAAAAGATGTATGCCGAAGAACGCCTCAAAGCCGAGATCATTCAGGAGGCCATGGCAAAAAAGTGGTAAAGCCATCATGCCGGAAGCTGATGGCGCAGGATGTAGTCAGAAGCCGAAACATCAGTATACGTTTTGCCTGCCGGCTGTTTGCTGTCAGTGAAAGTTGCTATCGTTATCAGCCTAAACTGAATGAAGAAAATCAGGTCATTGCCGACTGGTTGCTCCGCATTACTGACAGTCAACGCAACTGGGGGTTTGGCCTGTGTTTTTTGTACCTGCGCAATGTAAAGGGTCTGCGGTTCAACCACAAAAGGGTGTACCGGATTTACTGCGAGTTATCGCTGAACATGCGCATCAAGCCCAAAAAACGACTGAAGCGGGATAAACCGGAACCACTGATAGTGCCTGAAAGCAGCAATGAATGCTGGTCAATGGACTTTATGCACGATCAGCTATCAGATGGTCGCTCTGTCCGCTTACTGAATGTTATCGATGATTTTAATCGGGAGGCACTGGCCATAGAAGTGGATTTTTCTCTGCCGGCAAGTCGGGTGGTCAGAACTCTGGAGCAACTCATTGAATGGAAGGGAAAACCCGCGGCCATCCGGTGTGATAACGGACCGGAATATACGGGTAACATACTGATATCATGGGCAGCCCAGCAGAATATAATACTTCGCTTTATACAACCGGGTAAACCCCAGCAGAATGCGTATATTGAACGATATAACCGGACAGTGCGTTATGACTGGCTGGGGCAACACCTGTTTGCATCACTGGATGAATTACAAAACTATGCGACCGGATGGCAATGGTTTTATAATCACGAACGACCCAATATGGCGTTGAATGGCTACACACCGATGCAGCATATTCAGCGTATGGCCTGATTCTACTTATTACCTCCGTTAAAAATGGGGGGATTACCCTACAACCGGTTCCGCTATTATGATAAGGACACGGGACAGTACATCAGCCCCGACCCGATAGGGCTGGAAGGCGGCTTTAACCCGTATGGGTATGTGCATTGTCCTACTGGTTTTGTTGATCCGTTTGGGTTGAGTGGAACGTCTAAATTAAATGAATTTCAAAATGCTAATTTTCCAGACCCTGAAAAACTAACTTTGCATTTTAAAAAGCATGGT
>NZ_AYMP01000052.1 GCF_000633515.1 Morganella morganii H1r
TGATTAAGGGCAAGCGCCGGTTGGTGAGGCGTGAAAAGATTTAACGCCAGTGTTATAAAGGAAGCAATCACTGACGTGTAGTATCTAAAAAGGAATTGTCTTTATGAATACGACCCCGGAAGATGCTTTTAAAATGGCAGTCCTTGGAACTGTGCCGGAAAAAAAAGATGAGTTTGAATTACTGTGGTCACAAAATGAAATAAATATTAACTTATCGAAGGATTATCAAGGGTTTAAACTTCAGTCAGGTGCTTATAATTCGATAATATACAGTCATAAAACAATGGTAACATGTTGGGTTGTCGGTGCTTGCGCGCAAATATCTTTTGATGCTTGGCATCAAATCATACTGCGTTGTCAGAAAGATAGTATTAAATTGAGTTTAATAGATTTATTTAGTGACTCCATATCTAAAGACCTTAGTTCTGGCGCCAGGCTGGTTAAACGCCTTTTGGATGCGGATAATTTCGATGATGTGACGTGGTATCCTAAAATACCACATCCTGATTTAGGTAAACCAATTGATGTAAGCGGGCAAATGTTCTTTGATGTTTCGTGCATGAGCATGGCTTTTAATATTTTGCATGAAATAAATCATATATCCATAAGTAATAACGGCGAGAACTTAACTGGATACGAAGAGGAGTTTGCTTGCGATGCTTTTGCAAAGCGTTTTTTATTGGAAGATATTATAAAATATTCAAGTTTATCAGGGGACGATTACAACACGGTTAGAAGCAAGCGCTTGATGGCCATTGCGCTATCATGTTCATTATTTTATATGATAACACAGCCAAAACATTGGCTTGAATCTAAATCTCACCCATCAATTTCTGAAAGAGTGCGAGCGTTATTTTGTGCAGTTGATATTTCAGATAATGATTTATCATGCTGCTATTTATCTACATCTTTATTAATGGTGTTACTTATTTTTAATGTTGAGGTTGATGAATTAAAATGCACAACACTTAAGTCACTGTCATTTGAATTGCTTGATATACTGGATGATTTCGCAAGGAACAAAAAATAATTCATCGCTAACTCTACAACACCAAACCCTGCCAACCGGCAGGGTTTTTCATTTTAAGGAGCAGGTAAATGGCACAAGTAGGCGAAATCGTATATCAGGTGCAGATGGATGTTGCTCAGTTGCTGACATCTCAGCGCCAGCTGGATCAGCGACTGCGGAATATGGAGGGTGGCTTTGACCGCGCCACGCGCTCGGTTAACGATACTGAAAATGCCATGTTCTCGCTCTCAAAAGCAGCGGCTCTGGTTACATCAGCGCTGTCAGCCGGTGCGATTATCCATGCTGTCGATGAGTGGGGGCAGATGGCGGCGCGGATCAAGATGGCGCTTAACTCTGTTGAGGGTGATGTTGAACGTTACTCAGAAATTCAGAAACGTTTTCTGGAAGTCAGTAACCGAAACGGTAAGGCTATCGAGACAGTGCAGGGTTTGTACGCCGGTTCTGCAACCTCAATGAAAGAACTTGGTTACAACACCACGCAGACCGTTGATTACATCGAATCTCTGTCTTCAGCATTCACCGCTAACGCCACCGGTGCACAGCAAACAGAATCCGCAATGGCCTCTCTTAACCGCGCAATGGTGGTCGGTACACTGAAAGGTAACGACTGGCACGCAGTACTGAATGCCACACCGTCGGTTGTGAACGATATCGCCAAAGAAATATCACGTATGCGAGGCGGGATAAAAGTCACCGAGAATGACGTTAAAAAAATGGCAATGGAAGGCGGTATCTCCATGCAGATATTTGCCAACGCCATGATTGCCGCCCGCAAAGAAAACAATGCTCTTGCCGATTCGATGGATAACACCGTTGCTGACGGTTTTACTAAATTAGCCAACTCAGCGAAAGCGTATTACGGGGAATTAAACCAGGCATACGGTGTAACACGGACAATGTCGGCCGCATTCGCTGATATCACCGCGAACTTTGACACCTTTGCAAATATCGCCAACGTTGTTGCTCTTGTTGTCGGGGCTCGGCTTGTTGGTGCATTCTCCGCTTCCATTAAAACAAAGATACTTGATGCCGCTGCTTCCGTTAAACAGGCTCAGGCCAATACTGCAACAGCAAAAGCAGCTGAATATGCAGCGACAGCAGAAAGACGTAAAGCCTTGGCAGATAAAGAATCTACCGCATCGGCGGTTGCTCTCGCTCAGGCCGAGTATAACGTCGCGCGCGGCAGTTCAGCTGAAGCGATGGCGCTGGATAACCTTAATGCCAAAAAGACCATTGCCCGGAATGCGTCAATTGCGTATGCACAGTCATTGACGGCAGAGGCCGCTGCATCACAAGCCGCCACTATAGCTGCACGCAATGCTTCCGCAGTGATGGGGGTGCTGCGTGGTGGACTGGCATTAATCGGTGGCCCGATGGGTGCCGCTATGTTGGCCGGTGCCGCAATCATGTATTTCAGTGAAAGCTCAAAGCAGGCGAAACAGGATGCATCTGATTTTGCCGATTCGCTGGGTGAATTAAGCGGAAAGCTGAAAGAGCTTACGTTTGATGCTCTGAACGGTGCGATCGGTAAAACAACGGAAAATATTGAGGTTCA
The DNA here is from genome assembly GCF_000633515.1 of Morganella morganii H1r. GTDB lineage: Bacteria > Pseudomonadota > Gammaproteobacteria > Enterobacterales > Enterobacteriaceae > Morganella > Morganella morganii_B. Next base: position 2,586 of record NZ_AYMP01000052.1, read on the forward strand.
GGAAGATGCAGTAAAAGACCTGAAGGATGAAATCGCAGCTCTCAATTCTCAGTACGATAAAGCCGGAGAAAGGAACTACAGCCTAGCCGGGGCGGAGAAAGACAGGGAAAAAATCCTCAATAAAATAAAAATAAAAACAGCAGAACTGGAAACCGCCACAAACAAACTGAATGACATGCAAAAATTTCTTGCTCAGGCTACGGCGGAGGTGAATGCAAGGGTCGGAGATTCAGAAAAAATCTTTGGTGGTGCAACTGACGGCGCTGGCAAGCTTGCCAACATGGTTAAATGGCTCGCTTCACAGATGAAAGACGCCGCAGATGAGCAGGATAATCTCAATTCTAAATTAGCTAATCAGGGATTCAGGTCAGAGGAGGGCGATAAGTACATTCAGCAGCTCAAAGAGCAAAACGAGCTGTTGTCTATTACCGACAAAAGAGAAAGGGCGATAGCCGCAGAACGACAGCGGCAGTTAAAGGCTGGGACTCTGGCTGATTCTGAACAAATGAAGGATGCATTATCACTTATTGGTGCTAATTACGACCTGGCAGAAGCGGAAAGGGAGAGGGATAGCACCGGTAAAAAATCTGCATCTGATGCCCTCAAATCAGCAAACGCAGTCGCCGATGCATTGAAAAACCAACAGGCCGCAGTAGACCGGTTAAATCAGGGATACAAAGAAGGCTCTGTTGAGCTGGCAAAATACGATGCAGCCAAGGCGCTGGGTGATGATGCCACACCGGCACAAATAGCTCAGGCTGAAAAACTGGCAGCGGAGAAATTCGCCATTGAGCAGCGCTCAGCAGACCAGAAAGCCGCACTTGATGCCAACGTGTTAGCCAAAGCAAAACAGACGCGTGACGATGATTTAGCGCAGCTTGAGCGGCAGTTAAAAGCTGGCGATGTGACGTTTGAGCAGTCGCAGAAGCGCCTGTGGGGAGGTGATCAATATTGCACTAATTAAAAAAGGAGTGTGATTGGCTGGACGCCTTGAGTTTACTGCTTTGGCGGGGAGTTATGCGATTCTGCACTGATGAACATGAATTGATTTATTTTATGTTTTTTTGCATTCTATTCTGCACTCAAGTGATCATCTTTTAGGAGCGTTTAAACAATATTTAAAGGACGATTGAACAGGTATCCAATCATCCCACTTTTTGGTGATCTTCTTCCTGGCTTAAATGACCAGTCTCATCGGTATTTTTCTTCTCTTCAATGCGGCGCAAAATCTCTTGGTCTAGTGATTCATCACCAGCCATTGCAAGCCTAATGGCTTGTTTCAGTGTTGGTCTTATGTGCATGGCATCAATAGCATCCATAGTCTCACTGAGTTCAATGCAATCCATGTGATTTATTTTGAATGCACTCAGTACGCCATGTCTGTGAATTGCACGCATTATACTTTCGGCCTCTCCTGATGATAATGAATCATAGATCATCATCCACGCCTGCCTCGCCTCTTCTTTACGCTCTTCATTTTTGGCTGTTTCAGTAGCGCTACTTTGTCCTTTTACTAGCCAATCAACAGACACGTTTTCTATATTTGATATGGTATTTAATACACTTAGCGTTGGTTCAGTGCCTCTGTTCAGATAGTTATTTAATGTGGAAACAGATAAGTTCCAGTCTCTTGCTGCTCCCCTGACACTTCGGTCACCAATCAATGCTTTCAGCCTGTCTTTAAATGTTGTTTTTGTTACGTCCGGAAAAGAAACGCTGTCATTTTTTTTACTATTCATTTGCTATTCTCATAACCATTTGATTTGCAATGTAAATCTCAATTGAACCCAGATTTAAACTTAAGCGCACAAAAGAAACTCAATTTCTTTCTTTACATGGGTTCAATATGGATCAATACTGTATCTGCACGGATAACCCACGCGGATTATCCGCAGGGGTAATTTTTAAGGGTAAACGAAATATGGATAGAAATGAAGTAAGTCATGCTGACTGGCATCGTATCGATATTGTTGCTGCTCTTCACAAAGAAGGCGTCACGATGCGTGACCTGTCAACGCAGGCTGGTTTAAAACCAGACACGTTAAAGAATGCACTGGCGCGTTCTTATCCAAAAGGTGAGCGCATTATTGCTGATGCGCTTGGCATTCAGCCTCAGGAAATATGGCCAAGCCGTTACCTGAGCAGAGTATTAGGGTGATCGGTATGTTCCTGACTGCTAATGAACTGGTTGGAATCCCGGGATTGCCGGGCACGGTTCAGGGGATACGAAATCGTCTGAATAAGTTGTCAGGCGATCACCCTGAATTAATTCGTAAGCGTACCGGCACAAAAGCTTTTGAGTATCACATCGACTGCTTGCCGGAATCTGCTCAGAACGCAGTGAAACAACGTCATTTTAATGCGGTGCTGGAGCAGAAAAAGACAGAAAAACCGCTGGAAAATCCCGTTGCTGTTACTGCGGTAAAGCCCGGCGAAGAACTTGCTCTGATGCGTCAGTGCCCGGCCCTGCTGGAGCGGGAGGTTTCCGGACTGACAGAAGAACAGAAAGCAGTTGCTGATGCACGGGCAGCTCTGGCTATGGAAGTGCTGTCACTGGTTGCGGCCGGTGATACCCGTACCGGTGCGGTGACCCGGATTTCAGAACAGTCACGCAAAGGTGTGCTGCCGGAGCATCTGCAGCGTTCCGCAGACAATGCTAATGCACGCAGGGGTAAATCACGCCGGGGCGTAAGTCCGCGTTCTCTGCAGGAATGGGTATCCCTTTATCAGAGTACCAATTCCGGGGAAGAGCGTCTGGCATTGCTGGCTCCCGGTTATCACAAAGAAACCCGCCCTGAACAGGTGGCATGGTTTCCGGGGTTTCTGGCGCATTACCGCAATGTGAACGGGCCGTCACTGATTGCCGCTTACCGTTCATTCTCAGATGAATGGGATGAACAGTATGCCGATCAGCCTGCCATGCTGAGTGCGAAACCCTCTTATGACGCGGTGCGCCGCCTGATGGTAAAACTGCCGAAACGTGAGCGCGCCAAAGGCCGTGTAACCGGTTCGGAAGCGCGGGCACTGGAAACCTATCAGAAGCGTGACTGGTCACAGATGCCGGTAAACGGATGTTGGGTCAGTGACGGTAAATCTATGAACCTGAAGGTGGCACACCCTATTCACGGCCGTCCGTTCACTCCCGAACTGACAATGGTGATAGATGGCCGTACCCGCTTTGTTGTGGGCTGGAGTCTGGATTTGGCGGAAAACGTCATTGCTGTTGCATCCGCTTACCGGCACGCCATGCAGCATCACGGTAAGCCATTATTTGTGTATTCGGATAATGGTGGCGGTGAAAAGAACAAAACGCTGGATGCGGAAATCACCGGTATTTTTCCGCGTCTCGGTATCCGGCACATGACCGGTATTCCGGGGAACCCGCAGGCGCGCGGGATTATTGAACGGCTTAACGGGGTGATCCCTCTTCGTATTGCTCAGGGGTTCGCAACCTTTAACGGCCGTGGAGCCGACCGTGAACATGCGCGGATAACCAGCCGCCGTATTAATTCAGCGGTTAATGCGCTGGAGAATAACAAGGAGCTTAATCCGGTGCAGAAAAGTGCACTGGCAAAACTGCCGTCATGGGCACAACTGCTGGATGCCATCGAAGATGAGATCCACAAATACAACTATACCCATGAACACAGTGAGTTACCGAAGCAGAACGGCCGTCATATGACACCTGCAGCATACCGTCAGGCCGTTCTGGCCATAGAAGGTGATGAGATTGAGTACCTGACAGAGATTGAGCTGCGGGAAATGTTCATGCCGGAAGTTAAGCGCGTGGCTCAGCGTGGCTGGATTGAGTTCAACAACAACCAGTATTTTGCGGAGGATTTAATCCTGGTCGATGGTGAGGAAGTCCGCGTGGCGTATGACATTCATGATGCCGGTGAAGTCATTATCCGTAAGCAGGACGGGTCATACGTCTGCAAAGCGGTATGGAACGGTAACAAGGTTGCCGCTGTACCGACAACACAGATGGACAAAGCGGTTGAAGACCGCCGCAAACGCCGTATGTCACTGGTTGAAAGTAAAATGCGTGAAATTGAGGCAGAAGCCCGCCCGGTACTTACCGGAAAAACCGTACCTGATTTCGGCAGTTATATCAGTGAGCCGGTGGCCGTTCCGGCCGGAGGCAAGCCGACAACATTCTTACAGGTCGAGTATGAACACCTGAATGCCAGACAGGCCGGAAACCAATAACAGGAGAATATGATTATGTCATTAGTGACTGAATTATCTGAATTACTTGCAGCAAAAGGCTGGTCTCAGGCTCAGGCATCACGCGGTGTCGGTGTCAGTACTGCGGTGATTAACCAGTATCTGCAGGGCAAATACAACGGTGATGTGAAAGGTGTTGAGGAAAAAGTCCGTCAGTTTATTCAGCGTGAGCATGACCGCGCCAAAGCCCGCAACATCAAGCCTGTCTATGTTGCGACATACATGGCTAAAAAAGGTATGGAAGTCATCAAAATGGCGCATCTGGATGGGGATATCAACGTGATCTACGGTGATGCCGGTATGGGTAAAACTATGATTATGCGCCGGTACGCCACTGAAAACCTGAGTGCTGTGCTGATTGAGGCAGACCCGGGGTATACCGCCCGTGTGGTACTTGAAGAACTGTGCAATAAACTCGGACTGGCTAAGCGCGGAAATATGCACGAACTGAGTGAGGCCATCATCCAGGCACTGCGTGATTCGGGGAAAGTCATTCTGGTCGATGAGGCTGAAAACCTGCCTTACCGTGCCCTTGAGACGTTACGCCGTATTCATGATAAGTCCGGTGTCGGTATCGTTCTGGCGGGTATGCCGCGTCTTATCCTGAACCTGAAAGGTAAGCGCGGGGAGTATAAGCAGCTGTACAGCCGTGTCGGCTTTGCCCTGCGTATGGGGGATGCGTTACCGGAAGAGGATATCCGCCAAATCATCACTGAACTGCTGCCGGAAATTGAGGAAGAAGCCGTTTTCTCTGAGTTATTCAAAGTGTGCAAAGGTAATGCCCGCAGGCTGTTTAAGTTATTGCGTGGTGTCTCACGCGGCAGTCAGATTAACCAGCGTCCTGTGGATGTGGCGATGGTGTCCGGGTTCTCTGAAATGCTGATTAATTAGTGAGGCTGATGATGAATATCAAAATTACCCCGTCCAATCAGGGTGTTTTAAAAACACTGATTCAGGTTGAATCTGTTGTAAAAAGCCTGGGTGATCGTGGTGTGACAGTGCTGGGTGTGTCAACCGGCAATGATAAACCCCGTATCAAAATAGCGCGTCATGCGTACTGTGATCAGCTTATCCGTTCCGGTAAAGCCTGTTATCTGCAGTTCGGTAACAGTCGTCACGGTTACTACAAACAAGGCAGCTTTACTCAGGATGGCTGCCGTGTGTTCTGGTCTGAATCAATTTATTAAGGGTGAAGTTATGTCTGTAAAAATTACGATTCTTATCACGGAAAAAAAAGGTGGTGGCATTCGCTTTGAGGCAGAAGCCGCAGGGGAACAGTCAACCGGTAAGGAGTTACGTATTGCTGAAGATTTAAAAGATAAATTAATTCGTTTGCTGAAAGATTCTCAACCATCAACAAAAAAAGGAACACAACATGTCCATTAATCAAAAACAGTTTACTCAGCATGAAGTCCCGGCCGGTTACTGGCGTGATGCCAAACGGGGTTTGACCCCTGTTGATTTACTTAAAGAGATCGACATTCAACGTGATGCGCTTGTGGGGGACCTGGTTGTTCAGGCTATTCAGATTAATGAATTGCTGCGTCAGTTTAAGATTGCTGCGTTCGGGGATATCGAAGCCTTCATTGCATTGTCAGCTGAGCAGTACGGTATCAGTGTTGGTGGTAAAAAAGGCAATGTAACCCTGTTTTGTTTTGACGGCCGTTACAAAATTCAGCGTGCTATTCAGGACAGAATTGCCTTTGATGAGCGTTTACAGGCGGCTAAAGCACTGATTGATGAGTGTTTAAAAGACTGGGTTCAGGGAGCACGACCGGAGATCCACTCCATCATTGACCAGGCATTTGCAGTGGACAAAGAAGGTAACATCAATACCGGTGCTGTACTCTCTCTGCGCCGCCTGAATATTGAGGATGCCCGCTGGATAAAAGCGATGGAGGCCATCGGTGAAGCGGTGCAGGTTGTAGGCAGTCGCCAGTACGTCCGTATTTATGAACGGGTCGGCGACAGTGACCAGTATGTGCCGATTTCTCTTGATATCTCGGGGGTGTGATATGTCATTTAAAAATATCACCACTAATGCCGCACAGGCTGAACGCGACGGCCATTACAAGGAAGCCGGACGGCTTTGGATTGAAGCCTCATTCCTTGCAAAAAAAACGGATAATCAGCAGTGGGCGAAACGTCGGGCTGAGTTTTGTGTCAAAGCAGCAGGAGGCCGTTATGTCCCGGTTGTCTGCGAAGCAGTTTAATGAGCGCTATCCGGTTGGGTCTTATTTTATCTATCAGCCGAACCGTATTTTACGCGGTGGCCCGCCAGCCAGAACATTAAGCCGGGCCAAAGATGAAGATAACCGGACTATTGTGGAAATCGATATTGAGCCTTATTACACCGATATTGATTCATTAAACTGCTGAATAACGTAACTAACTAAAAAACAATCACTTTTAAATTCAGGCGTAAACCCGTCAGGTCACCCTTACGTCTGAATCCTGATGACGAGGTATTTATGAACACCGATAACATCGATTTGGCGTTATTAAAACAGGAAATTACTGACTGGCACGATGTTGCAAAAGAGGGTTGCAACCTGCTGGTAGCACATGCAGACAAGCCGATTAATATTCCGGAAATGGGTCGGACAATACAGTTTGAAACCAAAGCAGAACAGCGGGCTTTCAAACTGGGGGTAATTATTGCTCAGTCGCAATTTTCAACATTACCGTTTGATACCGGGTCTGATGATGAGGGCGCCGAAAATGAGTAACAATTCAACTGACGCAATGAAGACGCCTAAATTTGTATTCACGGCTAAGCCGGTTTGTTTCGTGCGTGAAGCCACTCCGTTAACGCCTCAGATTGATATTTCCCGCGTCCGGACAGATGAATTTTGTATGCCGGTTTATGCAGACATCAGTGATGATGATATCCGACTGACGAATGAATACATCGCGGAGTTGCAGGCTCAGGGCGTGGATAAGCTGGCTGATTCTATCCGGGATATTCACGACGGCCTGATAGATAACGGTTATGACAATGACATTATTATGATCTTGCGTAATGAAATCCGCCGCTGTCTTTTTTTTGCTGAAAGATTGCGCAAGCCTTCTATTCATATCTGCAATTGCGACAGCTGCATCTGTACTACCAGCACTAACGCTTTGTGTGAATCGGTCATGACCGGGCATACAAACCTGTGTGATAACTGCCAAAACAAGCTGAACGATGGCGGTCTGCGTCAGGGAGAATCATCATGAGCAGGATTAATCAGATTCGCCTGGTTGCGTCTGTCTGCAGGGAAATCGCCGGACAGTGCCCCGGGATCAAGATCAGCCAAAAACAGCTGGCTGCCGTCACCGCTGCTGCTAACTCTGTCTGTGCGGCCTTTAATGAACCGGATATGTGTGACAACTGCAGTGACAAGCTGCGTGGTGGCTGCCTGCCTACCTGTGCAGCTTACAGCAAGGAGAATAATCATGCGTAAATACTGGTGCCCCGTGTGTGAAAAGCCAGTTCCTGCTGACCAACTGGCCGTAAATGTAGGTGACAAAGTCAATATTACTATTGAGCACACCAAAATAACCCCGTCCCGCACTACTGTGCGGGTTGTTAGCCGTGTCGGTAAAGTAACTGATATTAAAGATGATATCGCTGCCGTTACTTATCGCGGCGAGATTTACCGGATAAATACAGGGGAACTTGTTCCTGCCGGTGCTCCAGGCGGGATTGTCCGCGCTATGTTCGGTGAGTGTGAATGTGGTTCGCTGCCGGAGGGTGCTGCTGATGATTAGTTTCCTGTGTTTTGTTGCCGGTGCTATCACCGGCTTTGCCGGGGACGCATGGTATCAGCGGTACAGTGCTGCGGAAGACCGCCAGCGTCCTGAAAACCAGAAATACGACTGATACGGGAGCAGTGTTATGTCAATCACTAAAGAGCAGTGGGCCGGGATTGAGGAGTCGTTAAAAGCCCATTACGTGGTCATTAAATTTCAGTATCAGGATACTGAGATTGCCGTTACCCGGGTCAGTGTAAGCGAAGGAAGAACGAAGTTAGCGGTCTATTTTAACGGAAAGATTGGTGCTGCATGGGGTATTCCTGACAGCGAGCACTTTAACCCACTGTGTGAGCTATTCTGGAGCAAGCGAACCAAATCTCTCTACTCACCGGTACAAATTAAGGCTCTGGAGAAAGCGTACGGGAAGCGCGCAGTTAAACGTGAAATACCTGATTTGTACACAAAATACACGTATTACAGGCCACATTTTGATAAAGCCTCAGTGTTGGTTCGCCAGTTCCGGCGCATCAAGGGGCTGACCGTTGAACCACCGAAAGAATGGGTAACACTCCGTGGCTGATAAATCACTGAAACCCTGCCCGCTGTGCGGATGCAGGGATATCACAATACACTGCCCCAGCAGTCACGGGCTGACCCTTTACGGGGTTGCCTGTGACGGATGCGGATTAAGAATCAAGCGCTTTGATAAATTGGAAGCGGTTGCCGCCTGGAATCGGAGGGTATCTGTATCGGGGTCATCTGGTGACAGACACACAGAGGATAAAAATTATGTTAACGCCTAATGCTAAAAAACTGGTCGGTATTATCAAAGCCGCCCAGCAGTATCTGAAAATGGATGATGAGACTTACCGCAGTGTTCTGGTTCGCCTGACAGGTAAAGACTCTGCCACCAAACTGACGCTGGATGAGTTGGGGATTGTCCGTGATTACTTCCATGCGCAGGGTTACCCCCGCCGCAGCCCGAAGAAATACGGCCGTAAGCCGAATGTTCCGGTGTCAAAAAAATCGGTTCTGAACAAAATTGAGGCGCTGCTTGCTGATGCGGGCCGTCCGTGGGAATACGCGGAATCGATGGCAGAACGTATGTTTAACCGTCAGAAAATCGACTGGCTCGATCATGATGAACTGGTAAAGCTGATGCAGGCACTGGCGGTTGATCAGAAACGACGGAGAGCAAAAGCATGACAGACCTGGAAAAAGTTGAACATCTGTTGCCGGATACGTTGCGTCAGATTGCTGCCTTAATCGGCTACCCGGCAACACTGAAACTGATTGATGCGTTCGGCGGCACGACGTTCACTTTTGTGAAAGGTCTTCATCCGGCCGGACTGAAACGGCTTGAGCAGTTATCGTGCATCGTCGGCAGGGATGCCGCCGATGTGCTCAATGCGCATTTCGCCGGGACAGAGGTGTATATCCCCAATGCAGCAGCGGCAATGCGTGAGGTGCGGAATCAGCGGTTTATGCGTGATATCCGTGCATTATCTGAACAGGGGTTATCCACGGTGAAAGCGGTGGCAAAACTGTGCCCTGAGTACGGTTTCAGTGATCGGCATGCGTGGGACTTGTTATCCCGCTATAAAGAATCTGGTATCCTTGGCTCAGAACAACAGAATTTATTTTGAGGTTAATCATGAAAAAATATTTATTAGGGATTGTGCTGGCACTTACCGCAGCGGGAGCGATGGCGGTTGATGGGTACAAAGGTGTGAAGTTTGGCTCATCTTTTGAAAATCTGCAGTCGGCGGGACTTTGTGATTTTAAGAAGGCAAACAGTCAGCCTAATGGACAAAACGTTGTTGTATACAATTGTCTGGATTTTAAATTTTCTGGGAAAGATACCATTGCTGCTGCCTCATTTTTAGACGGTAAATTTGGTAAACTAGTGATAATGGTGAATTCACCGGCAGAGCCAGTAATTGACGCTCTGGCTAAGAAATATGGTGGAGTATCTTCGTCTTCAACAATGGAAGAGATACAAAATGCACCGATAACCGGGAAGCCTGTATATGTCCGGTTTGATCACGATACTGTAGTTTTTAAGATGGAGATGGCCGGTAAAATAAATATAAAACACCTGATCTATACCTCTCCTGAGTTTGATAAGAAAATGAATGAAACTCAAGCAAGCAACATATCTGATGACATCTAACCACTGAACCCCTTCAACACGCCATCATTTCACAAACCTGAAATACTGAACACCTTCCGCATCGGGAGGTGTTTTTATTTCGGGGGATCGATGAATAACACTGTCAGCCAGCACGAACTGGCACAACTGGAATCTCTGCTGCCGGAATCAGCCCATCAGCTGATTGGGGTGATCGGTTATGCCGCCACCGCGAAACTGATTACCCACCTCGGCGGTGTCACCTTATCTGCCCGTCAGGGTAAAGCCGTGGCCCGTAATAATGCAGCATTTGAGAAACTGACCTCATTGTTAACGGATGAGGAATATAAAAAACTGCTGGCCTGTATGGGCGGCACACCGTTCTATATCCCGCGTTGTGACCGGGCGCTCATAAAATTACGCAATGCCCGCTTTATTGCGGAATTAAAAGAAATGACCCTGCAGGGGAATTCCTGTCGTTCCGCACTAACCGTTCTGTGTCCTAAATACGGTTTTGCTGATCGTTTTGCCTGGCGGCTGCTGAGTGAACATAATGCGGCGTCAGAAACGCAGCAGGACAGTTTATTTGATTGATTATTCCATTCTGTCTGTGCAACACTGATCTCCCGTTGCGGGGTTTTTAAATGATGTGCTGAACCCCGCCAACTCCCCCTCAAACATCCCCGTTCCTATACTGAAATCCCTTAAAAATTACATTGTTAATTATTCAGTAAGGACATTGCTATGCCTGACACTATCACGCTTACCCTTGAACAGATCCTCGCTCTGGCCGACTTCGCCGCACAGGAAGGTCAGCCGTCCTACACCATCACCACCGGTATTATTCCGGCTTTTGACGATCAGCCTGAATATCAGGGTCTGATAGCGTTCTCCGGTTCAGAAGAACATGGTGTGCTGCAACTGGGTTAACCGGTCATCCTTATGCGGAGGCAATGATGAGTACCGCCCCTGTTTATTTCGGACAAAAACAACAAGGTAGTCACATGGGTGATTTTTTCAGTGACATTTATGAACGGGTCTCCTACTGGCTTGCCGGTATCGGTTTTGTTCTCAGTGGTTTGTCACTGTACGCATGGGGATTTTTAATCGGCGTCTTTATCAGTTCGCTGCTCGGTATCCTGACTTACCGCATGAACAAGCGGGAACAGCAGAAGCGTACCCGGCTGCTGGAAATGAGCCTGCAGCATCTGATTAACCACCCGGCGGATGAAAACGCGAAAGAAGTTGTCGCCACGCTTGCCGGAACCTCTGCCCGTTTCCCGAAGGATTTATAAGATGAGTATGAGACGGGGTTTTCTTACCGCCGCAGTCGTGGCACTGATTGCCGGAGGGGCCAGCGAGTATGACATTCTTGACCAGTTCCTGAATGAAAAAGAAGGTAATTTCACCACCGCATACCGTGACGGCGGCGGAATCTGGACTGTCTGCCGGGGCGTTACCCGTATTGACGGCCGCGCGGTAAAACCCGGAGAGAAACTGACGCAGGCACAATGTGACCGGCTGAATGCCGCTGAGCGTGACAAGGCGGTTGCCTGGGTAAAACGTAACGTGAATGTGCCGTTAACCGCCCCCCAGATTGCCGGGATTGCTTCTTTCTGTCCTTACAATATCGGCCCCGGAAAATGCTTTTCATCCACGTTTTATAAAAAACTGAATGCGGGAAATATTGCCGGTGCCTGCAACGAGATCCCCCGCTGGATTTTCGACGGCGGCAAAGACTGCCGCATCCGTTCCAACAACTGTTACGGGCAGGTATTGCGTCGTGAACAGGAAGCGGAACTGTTGTGCTGGGAGCTGAGCAAATGAAACTGATTTCGTTATGTGCGGTGATTTCAGCGTTTTTTCTGGCGCTTAACGGGATGCCGGGCTGGGGCTGGTTTTTACTGGTGGCGGTACTTGCGGCATGAATATTTTATCCCGTGAAATTCCGTCACCTGCATCCGGATGGCTGTTTATTATCAGTGCCATGCTGATTTTCACCGCAGGTGCAGTGTCATCTTATCTGGTCATGGATAACAGCTTTACCCGGGAAATATCGCAACTGAAAGCACGTCACGCCGGAGACCTGAAAGCCGTGTCAGACAGAGCACAGGAAGACACACAGAAGGCATTAAACCGCCTGTCTGAATCTCAGCGGCAGGTTCAGGCGCTGGATAAGACCTATACGGAGAAGTTACGTAATGAGGAAATCATTAATCAGCAGCTGCGTGCTGACCTTGCTTCAGGTAACCGCCGGTTGCAGTTTGCCCGCGCCGACCTTGCAACCTGTCAGCTCACCGCAGGCAACCATCGCACCACCGCCGGACTGGATGATGCAGCCGCCGTCCGACTCTCTGGAGAAGCTGGACTCCTTATTCACGATATCCGAACCGGTATCATTTCCGACAGAACAAAACTGAGCGGGTTACAGGATTATGTGCGTGATGTGGTTCGTGAATGCAGACGGGAGACAGTGCAATGAAGCGCTCCCGGCATAATGCCTGTGGTTACACCCTGCTGCTGACAGCCGTGGCTGTTGTGCTGGCTGTGTTTTTTATCTTTCTGATTCTGCCCGGTCTGACCGGTATGCGCTGCGCAAAGTATGCCGCCGTGACCGGACATCCGGCAGAACAGACCGGTGTCATCTGCCGCCGTACTGATACGGGGGAATTTATTAATACGTTCAATAACAAGGAAATCAGTCATGAAAAAACGCACCCGTAACAGTAGAAAGAGTGACGTTTTAATCAGCGTTAAAGGCCATTTAAACCGCATTGAAACGCAGATGGATTCGCTGAGTGATCAGATGGATGCCATCCGTCAGGATGCGACACAGGGAGCCATGCGCCGTGGCGCAGTTGCCGGTGCCGTATCCGGTGGTATTACCGCCTGTCTGGTGACCACCGCCATGATGCTGCTGCGTGCGAAGATGGGACTGTAACGATGGCGTTTCCGCAGGAGACCCGCGACAAGCTGCGCCGCGCTTATATCTTCAGCCAGATGTCGCTGGAGGTGGCTGCTGCTCAGGCCGGGGTTTCGTTCGTGACTGCCCGGCGCTGGAAGAAAGAGGCGCAGGATAAGAATGACGACTGGGATAAAATGCGCGCGGCTCACATGCTGGCCGGTGGTGGTGTTGAGGATGCCGGACGTGCGGTGCTGATGAGTCTGGTTGTTCAGTGTCAGACGGTTACTGAGCAGATAAACACGAACCCGGATATCGCACCGGGTGCCCGGGTGGATATGCTTGCCAGTCTGGCAGATGCCTTTAATAAAGCGGTATCAGCCAGCAAAAAGATATTGCCGGAAACCGATAAGCTTGCCACGGCTATTGATGTGATCCAGCGGCTGGGACAGTTCATCAGTGATAAATACCCTCAGCATAACGTGGTGTTTGTTGAGATTCTGGAATCCTTTGCCGGTGTGCTGGAACGGGAATACGGTTAAAAATGTCTAAAAAGGTTTCACTCAAAGAGTTCAAAGCCTCCCTGCAGGAATACATTGCCGGTCTGCGTCAGACCATTGAGGCGGAGTGTCTCGGCTTTGATGCAGACCCGGCAGCGGCTGATGCCCGCCGTCTGCAGGTGAGTGATGCGGATGACGGCTACAGCTTTTTTGTGGAAACCTACTTCCCGCATTATGTCCGCCATCATTCCCGCAGCCAACTGCATGATTACCTGTTTTCCCGTCTGCCGAAAATTGTCGCCAGTCCGGCCGCTGAAAGTGATGCGATAGCCGCGCCGCGCGGTGAGGCAAAATCCACGCTGGTCAGTCAGCTCTTTGTGCTGTGGTGCATTATCCGGGAGCTTAAAAAGTACCCGGTCATCATTATGGACAGTATCGACCAGGCGTATCCGATGCTGGAAGCCATCAAAGCAGAACTGGAATATAACCCGCGTCTGAAGAACGATTATCCGGATATCTGCGGTCAGGGCCGCACCTGGCAGATGGGCACCATCGTCACCCGTAATAATATCAAAGTGACGGTGGCGGGCAGCGGTAAAAAACTGCGTGGTCTGCGTCACGGCCCGTACCGTCCTGATTTGGTGGTGCTCGATGATATCGAGAACGATGAGATGGTGCGTAATCCGGAACAGCGGGACAAGCTGCACACCTGGCTTAAAAAGACCGTGATGCCGCTCGGTGAGGCCGGGGGTAAAACCGATATTGTCTACATCGGGACTATCCTGCATTACGACTCGGTACTTTCCCGCACCCTGAATAACGCGATGTGGCGCACTGTCCGCTTTAAAGCCATTCTGCAGTGGCCGGTCAATATGAAACTGTGGGATGAGTGGGAAACCCTTATCCATAACAGACTGCCGGATGAGGCTGAGCGTTTCTATACGGAAAATGAAGCAGCCATGTCTGAAGGGGCCATTGTGTCATGGGCTGCCCGCCCGCTGCTTGCTCTGATGAAAATCCGTGCCCGTGACGGTCACGATACTTTTGATTCTGAGTACCAGAATGACCCGGTCAGCGGTGAGGATGCGATTTTTGCCAACAGTATTATCTTCTGGTCTAACCATCTGGCGGACTGGATTTACTACGGAGCCTGTGACCCCAGCCTCGGCAGACTCAGCAAGGGCCGTGACCCGTCCGCGCTTCTGGTCGGCGGCTTTAACCGGATGACCGGTATTCTGGATGTGGTGGAAGCGGATATCCGCCGCCGTCTGCCCGACAAAATTATTGAGGATGTGATCCGCTATCAGCGTGAATACGGGTGTCTCGTCTGGGCGTTTGAGTCCGTCCAGTTTCAGGAGTTCCTGCGCACGGAGTTGGTGAAACGCTCCGCTCAGCAGGGTATTCCGGTTCCGGCCATTCCGGTTATCCCGCACACCGATAAAGCACTGCGGATTGAATCCCTGCAGCCGCACATGGTCAACGGGCTGATCCGTCTTCACCCGACACAGCACACCCTGATTGACCAGCTGCGTCATTTCCCGAAAGCCGATCATGATGACGGCCCGGACTGTTTACACATGTTGTGGTCACTTGCCGCCTCACGCGCGGGCAGCACCGACATCCGCAGCCGCTCTGTGCGTGACGGCGGAAAACGCTTTGGTGCAGGTGCCTGGTAAGGATTAAGAAATGCCGAAAATAGTTGATATCCACGGAAACCCGATTGAACGGGAAGTATTAAAAAGCCCGCAGACAGGCAAAATAGCGCAGATGCAGCGCATCTATCCGGAGCATCCGTCACGCGGGCTGACCATCCGCAAGCTGCCGCGTATTCTGCAGGCCGCTGAACGGGGAGACCTGAGTGCGCAGGCGTGCCTGTTCTCAGACATGGTTGAGCGTGACGGTCATATTTTTGCCGAAATGGAAAAGCGCAAGAATGTTCTGCTCACGCTGGACTGGTCAGTTGAACCGCCGAAGAATGCCACTGCACAGGAACGGGATATGACAGCAAAAGTCCAGGAGTGGTTTGATGCCATGCCGGGCATTGAGGATATCATTCTCAATGGTATGGAAGCGGTCGGTCACGGGTTTTCCTGTCAGGAAATTGAGTGGGAACTGATTGAAAAGGTCTGGCTGCCGAAGGCACTTAACCTGCGTCCGCATTACTGGTTCCGTACACTGCCGGAAAAACGGGACGAGATCCGCCTCAATGATGATCAGTTCGAGGGCTCTCCGTTGTGGCCGTTCGGCTGGCTGGTGCATAAGCATAACGCGCGCAGCGGCTTTATTGCGACCAGCGGCCTGTTCCGTGTGCTGGTGTGGCCGTATCTGTTTAAAAACTTCTCCCTGCGTGACCTGGCGGAATTTCTGGAGATTTACGGTCTTCCGGCCCGTATCGCCACCTATGCGCAGGGCACATCTGATGCGGATATCGACAAGCTGCTGTATCAGCTGGTGAATCTGGGACATGATGCGGTGGCCGCTATCCCGCAGGGGAATGACATCAAATTTGAATCAGCTGCCGGTGGCGGCCCTGACCCGTTTATGGCGATGATTAACTGGGCGGAGCGTACCCAGTCAAAAATTATTCTGGGCGGCACCCTGACCACGCAGGCAGACGGTAAATCCTCCACCAATGCACTGGGTAATGTGCATAACGAAGTCCGCCACGACCTGATGACAGCGGATGCCCGTCAGATTGAGAACATGTTCCGCAGTCTCATTCAGATGGTGCTGGCACTGAACGGTCATGCGGATGTCAACCCGCGCCGGTTACCGCAGTTTGTGTTTGATACCAGTGAGACCGTGGAGCTGGCACCGTTCGCACAGGCCGTATCAACGCTGGTGAATGAGGCCGGAATGACCGGTATTCCGGTGTCATGGGTCAATAAAAAAGCCGGTATCCCGCAGGCAAAAGATGATGAACCGGTATTATCACCCCGTCCTCAGATGCCGCTGCTGACCCCGCTGAGTAACGGACTGTCACGTCACGGACTGGCGGTACTGTCGAAGACCACGGAATCAGCGGATGCTGACCCGGCGCAGATAAAACTGGATAACGCACCCCCGCTGTCTGACCCGGTCAGTGAGGCCATGAATCAGTTACTGGCACCGATGGTGACGGCACTGCGGGCCGGACACAGTGCGGATGAGGCGATGAATCTGGTCGCGGCCGGTTATCCGCTGCTGGATGATAATGCGCTCAGGGAGCTGCTGGAGCGGGCAATTTTTGTGTCCGAAGTCTGGGGGCGTATCCATGCCGGTTCGTGAGGTGGTTGATCTGCGCTATGCCATCGGTCTGCCCCCGGCGGAGGCGATAGCCTACCTTGAGAGCAAAGGCTACGCCATCGGGTTTAATTACCACGATGTTGAGGCGCAGTCGCATGCAAAGGCGTTTACCGTAGCCGGAGTGCTGAAGCTGGACGTGCTGCAGGATATCCGGCAGGCACTGACAGAAGCGCTTAAGAACGGGGAAACATACCGGGACTTTGAACGCCGGTTAACCCCGTTACTGGAGCAGAAAGGCTGGCTCGGTAAAGGTCTGGTTGCTGACCCGGACACCGGTGAACTGCACGGTAAGCGGCTCACTCCCCGCCGACTGAACACCATCTTTCAGACCAATATGCAGTCCTCCTACATGGCCGGACGCTATAAGCAGCAGATGGAGAACACGGATGACCGCCCTTACTGGGAACGGGTCGGTATCATGGATAATCATATCCGCCCGGCACATGCGGCCCTGAACGGATTTATTGCCCGTTTTGATGATCCGATATGGCAGACCATTTACCCGCCGGACGGTTACCGCTGCCGCTGCCGTGTCCGTGCCCGCAGTGCGGCGGATGTGGAGCGGCTGGGGCTGATGGTACAGTCAACGGATGGTATTCGTGTTGAGGTGGAGCAGGAATACGGCGCACTGGGAAAAACCCGCACGGTGACCGGATTCCGTAACCCGAAAGACGGTCAGATTTATGTGCCTGATCCCGGGTTCGGGTTTAATCCGGGGGAAGTCAGTTATCAGCCGGATCTGGAGCGGTATCATCCGGCAGCGGCCAGCCAGTATGTCACCGGCACCCTGACCGGGCCGGACTTTGCTCAGGGGTATCAGCAGGCCGTCACCGCACAGCAGCCATCACCGCAGCAGCGTTACCCGGTGGCTGCGCGTCCGGATACCGATACGCAGCACACACAGCCGGTGTATACCGATGCACCGACCCTGAAGCAGCTGGCTGAGCAGGATATCACGCAGGAAGATTACCTGTTCGTGCAGAATATTATCGAACAGCCGCAGAAGACCCGCCGTGATGATGACGGCACGGAATATTATGCCTCATTCTACCGCGGGCAGTGGTGGGTGGTGACTGTCCGTGATAACCGGCTGTCAGATGTGAAATCACAGGCGGTGTTCTGATGTACAGCATCAGAGTGGATACAGCCGCCTTTGAGGCGGCACTGGATAAGCTTGTCCGGGGGCTGGAAAACCGCGAACCCCTGATGCGCCGTATTGCCGGGGTGATGGCGGATGCGGTGGAGGAAAACTTTGCACAGGAAGGTCGCCCGGAATGGATGGGCTGGAGCCCGTCAACAGAGCGCCGCCGTCGCGGCGGGCGCATCCTGCAGCTCTCCGGCAGACTGGCGGGCAGTATCGGTTCTTACAGCGACAATAACAGCGCGGTGGTGGGGACAAATGTGAAGTACGCCCGTATCCATCAGGAAGGCGGTGAAATCAGTATGCCCGCCCGCCGTCAGCAGAACTACTTCCGGCAGGGTAAAAACGGTGCTGTCGGCAACCGGTTTGTCCGTAAATCCCGCAGCAACTACAGTGAAACCCATTCTGTGGGGGCGCATAAGATAAAAATTCCCGCCCGTCCGTTTCTCAGTCTGACAGATACCGATGAACGTGAAATCGGCACCGTGATTGAGCGTTATCTCACACAGTTAACCGGTGAGGAATAAAAACGCCTGTACGCGCCTCTGTGCGTTTTTAATTATTCACAATGCAATGTCACGGCATGGTGTGATTAAAACGTTTTTAAACGGGGTTTAAATGCGTTACTGTTGACCCCTGATTCTTACCCGCCATCCTTTTCTTTGTTCCGGCTGCAGCTTATGTGCTGAACCCCGCCAACTCTCTTTCGCATACCGTGCCCGGTACACTGGGCGCATGAAAACACGTATCGCCGCTTTAACCACCGCACTCAGCGGGGACAACACCAACGAAATCCAGCTTTTTCCGGCCGGAACATTCCGTGCGGAAGACGGCCGTCCGTCTGATGTGGCGCACTGGGTGATGAATGCCGCCATTGCGGCGGTGCTGACTGCACAGACAGCGGCACTCAGCACCCCGCTGGTGATTGATTATGAACACCAGACCCTGCGCTCTGTGAAAAATGGACAGCCTGCCCCGGCGGCGGGCTGGTTTAAGCAGCTTGAGTGGCGTGAGGGTGACGGACTGTACGCCACCGGCGTGGAATGGACAGAGAAAGCCGCAGCGGCCATCACAGCCCGTGAATACCGTTTTATCTCCCCCGTATTTTTGTATGACGACCAGGGTCAGGTGACGCAGCTGCTTCACGCGGCACTGACCAATACCCCCGCGCTGGACGGAATGAACGAGGTGCTGATTGCAGCCTCCCGTCATTTTGCCGCGCTCACCACCACACCGGAGGAACACATCGTGGATGATGAACTCATCAGTGAGCTGCTCAGTAATTTACGCTGGATGCTCAACCTTCCCGCCACCGCAACCGCTGAGGATATCAAAGCGGAACTGCAGAAAGCGATTGACATTATTTCCGGCGGCAAGGGGACGACGGTTGCCGCCGGACAGAGTCTGACTGACCTGCTGAAAAACCAGACGCAGCAGATTGCTGACCTGTCCTCAAAAGCTTTTGACCCGGCAAAGCATGTCCCGGTTGAAGGGTATCTGGAACTGCAGGCAAAACTGAATGCAGAGCGACAGCACAGTCAGGAGCATCAGGTTGATGCGCTGGTTCAGGCTGCGCTGTCTGACGGCCGCCTGATGCCTGCAATGGAAACCTGGGCGAAAGACCTGGGCCGCAGCAACTTCACCGCACTGAGCCAGCATCTTGAGGCTGCTGTTCCGGTTGCCGCGCTGTCATCCACCCAGACCGGCGGTAAAGCGCCGTCCGGTGCGGCAAAAACGCAGGATAACCTGCAGTCTCCGGGCGGTGAGTTAAATGAGGCCGCCCTGGCTGTCTGCAGTCAGTTCGGTATTTCCCCTGAAGAAATGGCCAAACAACTAGGAGGTCAGTAATGGATCGCAATACCGCTCACCGTCCCGGTGAACTTTTTCCCGTACCGGTTGCGGCCGGTGCCCGTATTTACGGCGGGCATGTTGTCTGCGCTGATGCATCCGGCTTTGCCGTCCCCGGTGCGACCGGCCTGACGGTACTTGGTGTGGCTGATGATTTTGCGGATAACCGCGACGGCGGACAGGGCGACGCTCTTGTCATGGTTCGCCGTGGTCTGGCTTTTCATCTCAGCAATGACCCGGCCAAACCTGTTAAACAGGTACATACCGGTAAATTGTGCGACCTGAAAGACAGCACCACCGTCTGTGCGGCGGCGGAAGACAGTACCACACCGGCAGGCCGCGTTCTGGAAGTCACCACTGATGGTGTCTGGGTACTGACTGCTTAACAGGAAAATAACATGATTGTAAATAAAGCAAACCTCGCCCCGCTGTTTACCGGCATCAAGCTCACGTTTAATAACGCGCTGGAGCGTGCTCCGGCAACGTGGGAAAAAATTGCCATGAAAGTGCCGTCCACCGGCAAGTCAGAAGAATACAAATGGTTATCCTCTTTCCCGGCCATGAAAAAATGGGTCGGTGAAAAAGCGGTTAAATCGCTGGCCGCGCATAAATACACCATTGTGAACGATGACTTTGAAGCCACCGTTGAGGTTGACCGCAACGACATCGAAGATGACCAGACCGGGCAGTATGCCATTCAGGCAAAAGCAGCAGGCCTTTCCGCAGGGATGCTGCCGGATGAAATTGTGTACGATCTGGTGAACCTCGGCTTTGAACGCCCCTGCTATGACGGCCAGTATTTTTTTGATACCGACCACCCGGTAGGAAATCTGTCAGTTTCCAACAAAGGGACTAAGCAGCTGTCCATTGACACACTGGCAAAAGCCCGGGCGTCATTTGGTGCGGCCCGCACACAGATGCGTAAAGTGAAAGATGAGGATGGTCGTCCTCTGAAAATCAGACCGAATATCCTGCTGGTTCCGGTTGCACTGGAAGATGTCGCCCGTACCTTAATGACCGCTGACCGCCTTGAGGACGGGAAAGTCAATATCTACAAAGGAACTGCGGAAGTTGTGGTTTCAGAGGAGATCCAGTCTGATACGCAGTGGTTCCTTCTGGATACCTCTAAGCCGGTGATGCCGTTCATTTACCAGGAGCGTAAAGCACCGGTACTGGTTGAGCAGACCAGCCTGGAGAATGACGATGTGTTTATGCGCAAAAAATTCAAATTTGGTGCGGAAGCGCGTGCTGCCGGTGGTTACGGATTCTGGCAGCTGGCTTACGGCTCAACCGGGGAGGAAGAATAATGCCGGTCACTATTACCGCCAAAGTTAACGGATTCCGCCGCTGCGGGATTGCCCACCCGGACACGGCCACCACATACCCGGATGATCGCTTCACCAAAGCACAGTTAGCCGAACTGCGTGCAGAGCCGATGCTGGTTGTCTCTCTCGGGGCCGGACAGGCTGCCGGGGGTGACATCGCAGCAGAAGAACAGATTGCCGCCCTGAAAGCGGAAGTCCGTTCCCTGAACACGGCCGCTGAACTGCTGAAAGACGATAACCGTAATCTTAACGGCATCGTCGGTGACCTCACCGGGCAGACTGAACGCCTGACCGCTGAGAATACCGCTCTTCAGGCTGAACTGGCGGCACTGCGTGAGCAGAAAGACACACCGCCCGCACAGGTTAAACAGGATGATACACCGCCTGCTGCCGGTGACAGTAACAGCGGCAAAAAGTCATCCGCCAAATAACAGGTGAACCATGTACGCGACGAAGAAAGACATGATTTTAACGTTCGGTGAACGCGAGTGTATCTCCCTGACTGATACTGATCATCTTGGTGATATCAGTGATGAGGTGATGGATGCTGCACTGGTGCGTGCCTCGGCTGAAATTGACGGCTATCTCGTCGCGCGTTACCGGACACCGTTTACGGATACCGCCCGTATCCTGACCGGGCGATGCTGTGATATCGCCCGTTACCATCTGGCAACGTCCCACCGCATTCTGAAGGAAGAAATCCGGCTGCGTTATGAGGATGCCATCCGGTTTTTTGAAAAGGTGGCTGAGGGCCGTATCGGACTGGGCCGCACGGACAGCGGGGACATTATTCAGTCCTCGCCGCAGATGAAGTTCGGCAGCAGCAACCGCCAGTTCGGGCGTAACTCAACCGGCGGAGGTGCATTTTGATCACCCGTATTGAGCAGCATCTGTGTGACCGTCTGCGTCAGGGTATGGGTGAGATGGTGCGTGAGGTAGCCAGCTACAGCGGTGAGATGGATGATGACTTAGGTCGTATCGTCCGGGCTTTTCCGGCGGCGTGGGTCACGTTCGGCGGTCTGACAAACAGCGAATACATTGCCACCAACCGGCAGAAGGTGAAATGCACCGGCACCTTTGTGGTCATTGTGGGCGATTACAACACCCGTGATGATGAGTCCGCCCGGTTCGGTGGTGTTAACCGCAATGAGATCGGGACGTACCGGCTTATTCATGCAGTACGCAGACTGACCACCGGGCAGGATCTGGGTCTGGAAATTACGCCGTTTATGCCGCTGCGGGTGCGTACCCTCTACAACACTCAGGTGCAGAGCAAAGCACTGTCGGTGTTTGCCTGTGAGTTTGAAACAAAGTGGATTGAATCTGTTCTGGGTAACGGTCTGTGGCCGGAAGTGACCCGGGACACGGATTCACCTGATTATATTTTTAACGAGTACCGGGGAAAAGTGAAAGAGCCTGATCCTGATTTTCTCAGTGTCGGCCTGCGCTATGACCCGCCGGGTATCGGCACGATTGATGACCCGGCTGACCTGGTACTGACAAGGAAAAAACCATGACAACCCTCTTTGTCAGAGCACGTCAGGGTATCCGTGTGTCGTATGAACACCAGTTCCGCCGTTACATCACGGAAACCCCGGCAGAAGTTCCTGACACCGCGTATTACCGCCGCATGATAGCGTGCGGTGATCTGATTAAAACCGCGCGTCCGCGCCCTGTGAAAGGGAAAAAACATGATCACATTTGACAATATCCCGGACAGCCTGCGTAAGCCGGGTAAATACCTGGAGTTTAACCTGCGCATGGCAACCCGTGCGCTGCCGGGCAATCCGCAGGTGATGCTGATTGTGGCCCCGATGATGAAAGAGGGGCTGGCAGAGCCGCTGACACCGGTGAACGTGTTTGATGATACCGAAGCAGCGGTGGCGTTCGGGACCGGGTCACTGGCTCACATCATGGCAAAAGCGGCGATTACCGCCAACAGTTATCTGCAGCTGCAGGTTATCGGTGTTGAGGAAAATCCGGCAGGTAAAGCGGCTGCCGGTACACTGACGCTGACAGGGCCTGCCACCAACAGCGGCACCTTTTACCTGACGGTATGCGGTGAGCGTCTGGATGTGGCCGTCACCGCCGGTGACAGCGCGGATGATATCTGTCAGGCCATCACAGATACGGTGAATGCACAGACGGCCCTGCCGGTTAAGGCGGCACTGACTACCGGTGAGAATGACAACAAACTCATCACACTGACCGCACGCCAGACCGGTGAGTTCGGTAATGACATCCTGCTGTCAGCCTCCTGTACAGCCAAAGGTATCACGCAGACCCTGACGGCCATGCAGGGCGGTGAAAATAACGCGGATATTCAGCCTGCGCTGGATGCGGTCTTTGCTGCCGGTCACAACATCATTGTGCCGCCGTTCTCTGACAAAGATACGCTGCTGAAGCTGCGCACCCACCTGGAAAAAACCGGGGGGCCGCTGGAGCAGCGCGGCGCTGTCGCGGCTGCCGGATGGACAGGTACGCTCAGTACCGGCACCACACTGGCTGCGGATATCAATGACGGCCGCACCACGATTGCTTGGTATCCGGGGTCAGCAAAACTGCCGTGTCAGCTGGCCGCCGGTTACGGTGCGGTGATTGCCTCTGAGGAAGACCCGGCCAGACCGCTGAATAACCTTGAAATTAAAGGGATGGATGTTGCTCCGGTAAAAGCCTGGGCGGGCCGTAATGAACAGGAAAATGCGCTGCATAACGGACTGACCCCGCTTGAGGTCGGCCCCGGCAATAAGGTGCAGATTGTCCGTGCCATCACCACCTACACGAAAAATCCGGAGGGTGTGAATGATACGGCCCTGCTGGATTTAACCACCATCCGTACGCTGGATTATACCCGCGTGGCGTGCCGTGAGCGTATCTCGCAGCGCTTCCCGCGTGACAAACTCAATGAACGTACCCGTCAGAAAGTCCGTTCTGAGCTGCTGGATGTGCTGATTAAACTTGAGGAGGAAGAAATCCTTGAGAACGTTGAGACCAACAAAGAACTGCTGCTTGTTGAGCGTAACGGAAAAGACGCTAACCGCCTTGATGCACAGATTCCGGCGGATGTGGTGAACGGTTTACATATTTTCGCGGGTCGTATTGATCTGTACGTCTGATGAGGTGACACATGTTAGAAGAATATGCAGGCGCGATTGTCCTTGAAATCGACGGCCGTGAGGTTGAAGTCACGGACATGGACGTTCAGGAAGTCACCGGCCGCAAGCTGGTGAAGACCATGAACAAAACCGGCCGTGCCAAAGGCTTTATGCGCGGTATTGCCACGTATGAACTGTCCATTTCAGTGGTGATCCCGCTTAACGGGGATATGGACTGGGGCGCAATTGAAGGCTCCAAACTGACCCAGTACCCGCTGAGCGGTTCCGGTGGCCGCCGTATCTCTTATCTTGACTGTTTTGTGACGGAAGTCGGTGAGAAATATTCCACTGATAACGAAGCCAAACGCGACCTGAAACTGAACGCATTACGTAAGGTGGTTGAATAATGGAAGAAAAAGAGACCAGCGCGGCGGCTCCGGCCGCTGCGGTTCCTGACACCCTGTTGTACGGTGTGAATTTTAACGGCGTGCTGCACTTTGATTATGCCGTCCGCATCCCGGTGATGCGTGATATTTATGATGCGCTGGATGAGACGGAAGAAGTCACCGGTTCGGCCACCGGCGGCAAGTCTGATATTTACTACCGCATGGCCCTGCTGAAGCGCACTGTCACGAAGCTCGGTGATATTCCGGCAGATGATATCACCACTGATTTGCTGCTGGATGAACTGCTGGAGGAAGATTACAGCGTTCTGGATGCCGCACAGACCGCCGCTAAAAAAAAGCGGAGAGAGCTGAAGAACGTCGCAGACCCTTCCGGCAAATAGCCCTTGCCCTGGGCAGATACGGCCTGACCGAAGATGCCCTGCTGTCAATGAGCCGCCCGGAGCTGGATGCCCGGATTGATGCTCTGAATCAGCTTCACGGCGCGAAGCCGAAACAAAAAACGGACACGAAACGCACCCGTGTCCGTTCCCGCCGTCAGAAAAATAAGAAACGAGGATAATCATGGCCCGTGAATTTAAGCTGTCACTGCTGTTTTCTGCGCGGGATGAGGCATCCAAATCCATCACCCGCGCCCTGCGTGAGACCGTAAAAGAAACACAGAAAGCTGAACAGGCACAGGAAAAACTGAACCGTCGTCAGAAGACCACGGCGCAGGATGCCATCAGTCAGGGGCGCGCCCGGACGGAGGATATGAAGCGCCAGTCCCGTGCATGGGAAACCCTTGGTATCCGTTCTGAGCGTGCCATTCAGCGCGAAATCAGTCAGACGATTGCCGCTTATAACCGCCTTGCCCGCAGCGGCATGATGTCAGCGGATGAACAGGCCAGAGCCTTTGACCGCATGCGCCAGCATGTCGGGAAGTTGCGCGGCGAAATGAAGCAGATGAATAATATCAAGCTCGGCAATATCGGCAGTAATATCGTAACTGCTGCCGGTGGCCTGTATGCCGGTGCCAGAGTTGTCGCAGAACCTGTAAAGCGTCAGATGTCCTATGAGGAACGTCTGGCTTACATGAGTAATACTGCATACAGTGATCTTGACGATGCAGGCCGTATTGCCGGGCAGAAAAAATTAGATGAGTTGATTCGTAAATCGGTCTCTGATGGTGGTGGCTCTATTGATAATGCAGCGGAGGTATTAAACAAACTACTGTCAGAAGGTATTTTCACAGATCAAGAAATTAGCGGGTTATTACCATTACTGCAAAAATACGCTACAGCATCAGGTGTTGATGGCCTTGACCTCGCTTCTGTTACATCTGCACTAAAGAAAAACTTTAATTTATCCAAACCCGATGACATTAAAATAGCGCTTGATATGGCTTTAAAAGGTGGTCAGGAAGGTGCTTTTGAACTACCTGATATGGCTAAGTGGCTTGCACAACAACTTTCTGCGGCGAATGCTGCCGGTATGTCTGGTCTGGATGATTTTGCATCCATTGTAGCGGCAAACCAGGCTGTTGTGTCGACTGCAGGTACAAATGATCAGGCTGGTAACAACCTGATGAACTTCTTATTGAAATTAAATAGCCGTGAATTATCCACAGCAGCATCACGAATAAAAATTGATGGATACGGTATCGATTTATCCGGAACATTAATTAATGCTAGGGAAAAAGGAATAGATCCTATTGATGCTTTTGTTGGGTTAACAGATAAAATTTCCGCTAATAACCCCAAATACAAAGCCCTGCAGACCAAGCTTGACAACATGGATAAGAATGACCCTGAGCGGGCTCAGACATTATCCGCAATGACAAAAATTGCCGAAGGGTCTGCGTTGGGTGAGTTAATTGCCGATCAGGGAACACTGATGGCATTAATCGGTTTACGTTCTCAGAGTGAATATAAGAATCAGGTTAAACAAAAAGTTCTTGAGCAAAAAAATAAAGCCGCCGGAGAAGGTGAAGGAGATATTCAGTTTCGCGTTATTTCTGATACTAATGCATTTAAAGCTAATCAGGCGGGGAATGCGCATCAGTTTGCAGAATACGACTCCACAAAACCGTTATCCGACGCAGTCGGCTCACTTGCAGAACAATTCACTGCGTTCAGTGCTGAGTTTCCTGGGTTAACAACAGCACTAACAGGAGCCAAAACCGGTATTGAGGCTATGACTCAGGCCGCTGTTGCCTTTGCCGCGCTTAAATTTCTCTTTGGTGGTGCCGGTGCGGGAAGTACAGGCGGAATTGCAGGGACGGTGGGTACCAGCGGAGCTACCGCAGCCAGTGGCGGATGGTTAAAACCGGGCGCATTTAAGCTGGCGGGGTTAGCCACTGCAGCCACTGAGTTTGCCACGGCCAACACACCGGAAGAAACAGATGAACTGATAAATGGTGAGGCCCGTATGGCCGCACTACGTGCCCGGTATGGTGATAATATGATTGCTAAGGCTAAAGAGCGCTTTCAGCCGTGGTATCAGGTCGGTTCAGGCTATGCTGCTGAGAATGAGGAATGGGTCAGTCAGTACATCCGTGAGCAGGATGAGCAGGCTCAGCTGGCTAATGCAGCACTGTCACAGGTGCGTTTTATGTCAGAGCGCGCCGGAATGAAAACCGATGCCCTGCCGAAAGAGTTTGTGCCGGATTACGCCAGACCTGTCAGCGATGATGTGATTGCGGGGCTGATGCTGCCGGTGCGTGAGATTGAAACCCTGCTGAAAAATCAGCAGACCGCCCCGCAGCCGATAGAGGTTCGTTCCGTGGTGGAACTGGACGGCCATGTGATCGCAGAAACCGTGAACAATATTAACGGTAATGATGCCGGACGAACCACCGGAGGCGGATTATGAATACCGCATGGCGCAATGATTTACAGGATGCCTCTTACCGTGGTGTGCGTTTTGATGTGGTTAATGCTCAGGACAGTGTTTCCCGCGATACCTCTGTACATGAATACCCGTTCGTTGACGGCGGTGACGTTATTGATCTGGGCCGTAAGCCGCGTAATTTCCGTTTTAATGCGCTTTTCTGGGGGGATGATTACCGGACTCATCTGGATAATTTTGTTGCGGCACTGGAGGAACCCGGCTACGGGGAGCTTGTTCATCCTGTCTGGGGTTCTGTTGAAAAAGCAAAGTGCATTGAATATCAGGTAAAGCACGAAGCGGAAGGTGTCGACACCTGCACGGTTGAGCTGGTTTTCCTTGAGGGCACCACCGGCACGGTTATCGCGCAGTCCCATCCGGAACAGCTCGGTGACAGTATTTTTGACAAAATCGGTGAACTCACTGAGCGGGCCGCTGATCTGTTTGAACAGGTCATGGCTCCGGTTAACGAAGGTCTGCGTTACCTTGAAAAAGGCAAAGCGGCTTTATCCGGCATGACCAATACCATTACCATCATGCGCGGTGATATCAGTTCTGCCGTCAGTCAGGGGATCAGTTATCTGACTTATCCGCGTGCATTCATCAGTGACATGGTGGCCGTGACGGACATCCGCACCGGCGGCATCGGTGATTTACTCGACCTTAAATATGGTGATGTGGTGAATACCTCATCCGGCCGCTCAGGTTCGTCACCGCTCTCCTCTGCGGTTCCCCGCGTCCAGACTAACGGTTACCTTCCCGATGGTGCGTATGCACCGTCAGTGGCGCAGAACGGCGTCAGCGCCACCACACTGCTGTCTGCGTGGAGTGACTGTGTGGCGGTTGCTGATGAACTGGTCTCGCTGCCGGTGCAGCTGGTTCAGGGGGAGCGTGAGGGGCCGGTGCCGATGCCCGGTAATGCACAGCCTGACGATGTCCGTGATCTGACCACCGCCGGTTATATTATTGCATCCGGTACGCTGGCCGCCGTGGTGACACAGGTACTGAGCGATGATGTCCAGCCTGATAATCTGTCGCCGGATGATATCGAAATGCTGGTCACTACCATGCGGGAATACACACAGAAAGCCATTGATGAAGTCCGTGACCATTATGGTGACCGGACACAGCAGCTGAGTACGGACAGTCATCCTGTGGGGCTGCTGTGGCATAACGTGGTGTCACAACTGAAAAGCATCGCCCTTGATGTGCAGGATTTGGGGTTGCTGGTGATTACCCGCCGCCCGCCGCTGACCCGCCGGACAGTGGCCGCTGCCGCCAATCTGCACTTGCTGGCACATTTCTGGTACGGGGATTATTCCCGTGCAGCCGAACTGTACCGGCTGAATCCGCAGATACGTGATCCGAATAACCTGAGCGCGGGAGATGTTATCAATGCCTATGCCAAATGATGACCGGTTGGAAAAAATCACCCTGTTGGTGGGCGGTCATGCTTATTCTGACTGGAAAACCTACCGCATAGACAGTGATTTCCTGAAAGCCGCCGATGCCTGGCAATTATCCCTCGGTATTACTGACGGCGTATTTAATGTTGATGCGGTTCGTGGTGCGCCGGTGAAAGTCAAAATGGGTGATGATGTGGTGCTGTCCGGCCGCATCGATACTGTCACCCGGGATGTGTCGCGCAAGGGTATTACCCTCAGCCTCAGCGGCCGTGATGAGGGAGGTATATTAATCGACTGTGCTGCTCCCGTATTCAGTGCCCGTCAGCTGAACCTGAGTGAGGTTATCAGCAGCGTTGTCCGTCCGCTCGGCATTACCCGTGTCCGGATTCAGGCTGATAACATGATCCGCAGTGACCGTATTCAGACCGAACCCGGTGAACGCGCCTGGGATACCGTGATGAAAGCAGCCGGAAGCCGTGGCCTGTGGCCGTGGTTCGCGCCGGACGGCACGCTGATTATCGGCGGGCCTGATTACGATAAGCCCCCGGTGGCTGACCTGATACTGACCCGCAGCGGTGACGGTAATAATCTTATTTCGCTGTCTGAAACCCGTAATATTCAGGGCTGCTTTTCCGAATTGACCCTGCTGGCACAAAGTCACGCCTCGACAACCAAAAATAAAAAGCTGCAGACAAAACCGGTGGATGTTTCCCGCAGCGCACAGACATTCAGTGTCAGCACCGAAAGTGATGAGGATACCGGGGCGGATGACGGCCAGTCAGGCACCCATAATATGCGGATAAAAATCGGTGATCCGTCTGTTCCGTATTACCGGCCGCAAATTATCACCGCCGGTGATGTGGATAATCCGGCTCAGCTTCAGTACCGTGCAAAAAAAGCAATGGCAGATGCCCGTCTGTCAGGGCTGGATATCACCGCTGAGGTGTTCGGTCACCGTACGGACAAAGGCGAACTCTGGGAGCCGGGGCAGCGGGTCAGAATTAAAAGTGAGCTGCACGGTATTGACGGGATTTTCTTCCTGATGGGCCGCACGTTTACCGGCGGCCGTCCGGGCGGGCCGGTGACACAGCTGCGGTTTAAGGAGGATGGAGTCTGGATACCGGATGTCTACACACAGAAAGCTAAAAATAAAAAAGGGAAAAAGAAAAAAGGCAAAGACCAGATCCGGCCGGTTGCACTGACAGCAGACTGAGAGAAATAACGTATGTGGAACAGAATTAATCAGCGCATTAACAGCGCATTAAACGCCATCAGAATGCCGTTCAGGGCGCGTTTAAACAGCATCGACAGCAGCGGTAAAGTACAGACCATTCAGGCTGAGGGGCTGGCAAAAGAACCGCTGCAGGGACAGGAGTTATTCCAGCAGTACGGCCTGACCTCAAACCCGCCGCCGGGTACAATGGCCGTTGTGATCCCTGTCGGTGGTAAAACATCACACGGTATTGTGGTGGCAACCGAACACGGCAGCTACCGCCTTGCCGGGCTGAAATCCGGCGAAGTGGCACTGTACACTGATGAGGGGGCTAAAATCGTTCTGAAACGCGGCAAAATCATTGAGACAGACTGCGATGTTTTCCGGGTGAACTGCAAAGAATTTGAAGTGAATGCGGAAAGTAAAGCGGACTTTAACACCCCGGAAGTCACCACCAGTCAGCGCCTTACGGCCATGGAACAAATTACCGGTAACGGCGGTATGTCAATTAAGGGTGGCACCGGTGCGGACTTTGAGGGTAATATCAGCCAGACATCCGGCAGTTATACCACTGACGGCGATGTGAAAGCCGGTCATATTTCACTGACCGGCCATGAACATACCAACGGCAACAACGGCGGCAATACCGGTAAACCTGTCGGTTAATCCGGCTAAGTGCTGAACCCCGCCAACTCCTTTCTTTTGTCCGTGTTGTCAGAATGACAGCATGGACAGACTCTTAAATCCCCTGACAGGTGACTACACCAACACCCGGACTGATTCTCTCGCTAATGCGGTTTATCTGCGCCTGATGACGCCGCTCGGCAGTTACTGGGCGGATAAAACCCTCGGCTCCCGTCTGCACGAACTGACGCGGGAAAAAGATGTGTCCCGTGTTTACCGCCTTGCCCGCCAGTATGCTGAGCAGGCACTGAAGCCACTGACAGATGACGGCCGCGCTGAGTCCGTTGAGGTCAGTGTACACAGTGACGGACGGCATCACGCTCTGTTGTGGATCACCGTCACGGATGCCGGAAACAATGTCCGTACCTTTAAACACCAGGTAAGGATTGCATAATGTTCATCACACCCGGCTTTGAACAAATCCGCAGTGAGATTCTGCGGGATATCAAAAACCAGCTTCCGGATGCAGATACCGGGTCTGACAGTGATTTTTTTATCCGTGCGTCCTCTGTTGCCAGCGTTGCAACAGGAATTTATCAGCATCAGTCATGGATTGTCCGTCAGATTTTCCCGGACACCGCTGACAGCGATTTTCTTGAGCTGCACGCCAGAACCCGCAATCTCATCCGCAAACCGGCAACCACCGCATCCGGCACTGCAGACTTTACCGGCACACCGTACGCGGTTCTGCCGTCCGGACAGGAAATCAGGGGGGAAACCCTCAGTGTCATCACCACACAGGAGGTGGTGATTGATGAGGGCGGCAAGGCTTCAGCACCGGTCAGTGCCACAACGCCCGGCACTGTTTCAAATATCAGTGTCATTACCCCGGCTGAACTGGTCAGTGCTCCTATGGGGGTTAACAGCCGTGTACTTATTCAGCCGCTGAACGGTGGCACAGACAGGGAAACTGACGCGGCATTACTGGCCCGCCTTCTGGATTTGAACCGGCGTCCCCCTGCAGGCGGTAATAAATATGATTACCGCCGCTGGGCGCTTGAGGTGCCGGGTGTGACCAATGCCTTTGTTTATCCGCTGCGCCGTGGTCTGGGTACGGTTGATGTGGCGATCACCTCGGCTGATGGTCTGCCTTCTCAGGAGATTATCGATGCCGTACAGGCGCATATCGATGATGTGCGTCCGGTCACGGCCAAAAACTCACTGGTACTGGCTCCTGAGCAGAGTCGTATCGATTTTGATATTGAGATCCGTATTGCAGGTATTTCGCAGGATGATGCCGTCAGACAGGTAAAAGAGGAAATTCAGGCAGTAATGTCCAGACTTGCCCCCGGCGAAAGTTTTACCCGCAGTGATGCAGAAACCGCTGTATCCCTGATTCCGGGCATCCGTGACCGTTTGTTTATACAACCTGCGGGTAATGTCCCCGCACTGGTTGATGCTGATCATCTGGAATGGCTGCAGCCCGGTACTGTCACCGTGAGGATGATGGCATGAAATCCCTGCTGAAGCTGTTATTGCCGCCGGTCAGTTACGGTACGGATGCACCCGTACTGGATGCAGAACTGCAGGCTGAGGCTGACCAGCTGACAAAGGCACAAAAGCAGGCTGAACGGGTACGGAACGGGGTTACCCCGTTTTTTTCGGATGCGTTACTGGCTGACTGGGAACGGGTTCTGGGACTGACAACTGATTACAGTCAGACGTATCAGCAGCGCCTTGAAATGGTGCTGTTTAAGCTGTCAGAAACCGGCGGACTCTCCGTTCCTTACTTCATTCATCTGGCTGAGCGTATGGGGTACAGAATCACCATAGAAGAGCCACAGCCTTTTCAGGCCGGTGTAAACCGTGCCGGTGACCGGCTGATGCACAAAGATGCTTTATGGCTGTGGGTCGTTAATGTTTATGGCTCCAAAGTGCAGCCATACCGTTTTCGTGCCGGTGTTTCCGCTGCCGGTGACCGGCTGACTGTCTATGCGGATTCCGTTCTTGAAAGCCTGTTCCAGGACTTAAAACCCGCACACACCTATTGTTATTTTACTTATCAGGAATCGTGATATGCAGAATTTAATGCCGCCTATCGATACAACTGACCATGCTTTTCATGACGGTGATCCGACTACCGGTCAACTCGGCACTATTGTCACCGCTGCATGGCTTAATGATGTTCAGGGTGCAACCCGCGACATTCAGGCTGAAATTATTGCCGTGCTGACTAAAGCAGGGATGCAGCCGAATCCACAAAAACAGAATCAGCTGGCAGAGGCTATCAGCCAGATTATCGGCAGTGGTGGCTATGCAACCAGCGGTGATTTAACGCTGGGCCTGAGTAAAAAGATTGATAAAGCAGATATAGCTCAGCAACTTGGTAACGACACAACAAAAGTTCCGTCACTGCATTTAGTGACCACAGAACTCGGCAAAAAAGCCAGTGTTGCTGATGCTAACAGCAAACTCGCCAAAGACCAGAACGGCGCAGACATCCCGAATAAAGACACCTTTATCAAAAACCTTGGTTTACCGGAAA
>NZ_AYMP01000053.1 GCF_000633515.1 Morganella morganii H1r
GAAGAGTTATATGGCGATGTACCGCGCATTGAACTGTTTGTCAGGGAGAAATACGGCGAGTGGGATGTGTACGGGGATCAGGTGGACGGAAGCGTTAAGTTATGACACCACAGGAAGCAGAGAACGGACGCAGACGAATAGCAAGGGAATGCCTGAAGGAATTAATGCAGTACACATCAGACGAACAACACACCGCAATACTCGACAAATACACACCGAAATTTAAACCACTTAATCACCTGCGCTTTCCGGCAAAGAGAGTGCTCGGGTATTACGTGCGTACGTTACAGAAGGAGATGAAGGATGGATAACATTAACGATGATTCTTTAATTGACATGAAGTTCATGACGCGAGATGCTGGCTTCACTTCCAAATATTTCTACAGCCAGATCAATAAAGGCAACCTGCCAAAGCCGATAAAAATCGGTGAGAGGTCACGCTGGAAAATGGGTGATTACCGCAAGTGGAAAAACTCTTTTTCATGCCGTTAAAATGCCTTTGTGGGCATCTTTGCGGGCACCCCATGCACACCAATATAAAATTACTAACAATTCCAATATAATGCGAGCGTGTTCGGTGTTTGCAGGGGACACCAGAGACTTGTTCGACAACGTCCTGAGATAACCATCAACCATCTAAAAAACAATAAGTTAGCCATATCCTTTTGTTCGCCAAAAATCGTTAACATCCGCCTACATCAACCTTGCTTTGTTGGTATATCTGTTGGTATCGTAAGTTCGATATGTTTTGTACCAACACAGGG
This sequence comes from Morganella morganii H1r, assembly GCF_000633515.1. GTDB lineage: Bacteria > Pseudomonadota > Gammaproteobacteria > Enterobacterales > Enterobacteriaceae > Morganella > Morganella morganii_B. The sequence goes on from NZ_AYMP01000053.1 coordinate 765, forward strand.
AGGTGCAACCAATGGCTCTAACTGATGTAAAAGTTAAATCTGCAAAACCTTCCAGTAAGCCAATCAAGCTCACTGACGGGTTTGGTATGCATCTACTTGTCCACCCAAGTGGTTCAAAGTATTGGCGTTTTCAATACCGTTTCACTGGTAAACAAAAGATGCTGGCGCTTGGCGTCTACCCTGCCGTCTCCCTAGCTGAAGCAAGGGAGAGACGTGACAGTGCCAGAAAACTGATTGCTAATGGCATTGATCCCAGCGAGAAGAAAAAAGCGGATAAAATTGAAGAGAGTGGCGCTTTAACTTTTGAAACGGTAGCAAGAAGCTGGCATTCCAGCAATAAAACATGGTCAGAAGGCCACCGTACACTGATACTCAACAGCCTAACCACTCATGTTTTTCCGATCATAGGTCAGAAAAATGTTACCGACCTGAAAACTCGTGATTTATTGGTTCCTGTAAAAAAAGCTGAACTGAACGGGCATCTGGAACTGGCCTCACGGCTTCAACAGCGTATCACCGCCATTATGCGCTATGCCGTACATAATGCCCTTATTGAGCATAACCCGGCTTATGATCTGGCAGGAGCAATAGGAACAGCCAAAAGTGTTCATCATCCAGCACTTCCCCTTGAACGTATAGCTGAATTTATGGAACGTATAGAGGAATATAAAGGTAAAGGACTTACCCAATTGGCTGTTCGATTGTGTTTGCTGACCTTTATTCGTTCCAGCGAGTTACGATTTGCACGTTGGTCAGAGTTTGATTCCAAAAATGCGCTATGGACGATTCCTGCAGAACGAGAACCTCTTAAAAACGTCAAGTTCTCTCATCGCGGCTCAAAGATGAAGACTCCCCATCTGGTGCCGCTGAGTAAGCAGAGTCTCGCCGTTCTGAAAGAGATCAAAGCTATCAGTGGCGCTCATAAATTTGTATTCGCAGGTTTTAGCTATGCTGACAAGCCTATCAGTGAAAACACAATTAATAAGGCATTACGCGCTATGGGCTATAACACCCAAAAAGACGTTTGTTGCCACGGATTCCGCACAATGGCCTGTAGCGCTCTGATTGAATCAGGATTATGGTCAAGAGATGCCGTTGAACGACAGATGAGTCACCAAGAACGTAGTTCTGTTCGAGCCGCATACATCCATAAGGCTGAACATCTGGATGAACGCCGCCTGATGTTGCAATGGTGGGCTGATTTTCTGGATGCTAACGGCAGCGGGATGGTTAGGCCGTTTGAGTTTGCGAAGAAGGGATAAATATCAGATGTATTAGTGATACTTCAATTGTCAGCAGGAGTAGCTACTATCTACGCTTGCTCCTGCAGATTGAAGCTAATTGGATACAGTCATAACTTATATGCATCCTCATAAGAGAAAGACAAGTTATACTCATTTATAATCATAACATTAGGAGAAATAGAATGGATGATTTCTTAGAAGGTGAGTTATCTATTTCAAAAAAAGATAATAAAAAAACCATTATTTTACATATGAACGATATAGAAAAAGTATTTATTGAGGATATCACCTTCAAGCCTTTAAACTTCGAAGAAACAGAAATATTATTGGGAGAGGACAACCAAGAAAAAATAATCCCTTTAAAAATAGCAAGCTGTAAAATATCAAACCAACAAATACTACCACCTGAACTTAACATAAAGGATAAAATCACCAAAATAGAGATAGAATCAAGCTGGCCATTAAAAATCATTGCATTAACAATTGGGGGGTGGCTGCCAGCAGGTATTACGCCAAGTGATTCACAATATCTTTTAGATAAAAACGTATTTAACATATTAAATACAAGATATAACAATGGAGAACTAAGGGAGAGTATTGGCAATGATTTTTTTGATTTAATATCAACAGATAAAATAATCATTAACCCATCACTTTTTATGTTAGAGGGGAATAATCAATCCTATGATAGAACAAAAAATGATTTGGCAGAAAAATGCGAAGAAGCTGTGTCGATAGTGAAGAAAACACTACCTAATTCTATTATACCTCATAGTTGTAAGACATTAACAGAATCTACTTTTGGAATGTTATCTCAACTATACAAAAATAATATAGGTAAAATATCATTCATACAAGAAATTATCCTCCACCTATATAAAGAAACAGCCATTAAAAAAAGAAAAAAACAATAAAAACCCTAAAGGGAATCGCCATATCAAATCACATAGACAGAAAAAGCATTTTATTCATTGCAGCTCTTAGCGCTGCATTAAGTAATCCAAAATAAAATCCAGCAAAAAAATATTCAAACCAAAACCGCCTAAAGAGTACACTCAAAAACACGCCTATAATGCACTATCTGATTTTAGAGCGATAGACTATCTCTTGTGGGCCACAGCAATAAATCCTGAAACAAAGAGTTATCTATGCACAAATGACAAAAATTTAGTTAGGTTTTGGTGTGTGATTGAGCCTACGAATTTGATATTTATAGGAAACAAACTTTCATTTAACCTTAAATTCAAAGAGAGCTTATTTAGCAATTTGAATGATGAAGAGTTTCAATGGATTGTTGATTCAATACGGTAATCCCCCCTCTATTCATACAAGACACTATCGAGCGGTCACCTAACATTTTTACATATAAAAGGATAAAAACCTCATAAAAAAAATCAAAAAAATAAAATTCACTCACTAATTTTTATTTTCACTTAGCGAAACAATAAATTAACAAAAATAAGAAGCAGATCGAGACTGATACTTATATAATCAATAAAGACTTAACAATAATATCTACGGAAGGTTGAATTTTTCAGGTTCTATACGTTTTATGGTATCATTGTATTGATCTTATACACTCAGGATAAAAGACAATGACTGACGCTATTAAAGCTCTCAATAACATCCGTACACTTCGCTCACAGGCACGAGAAACAGATCTGGCTACACTGGAAGAGATACTCGAAAAATTAACAGCTATTATCGAGGATAAACGCCAAGAAGAGACAATCGCACAGCAACAAAATGCTGAACGTCAGGGCAAAATCGAAGCCCTGCGTGCGCAACTGCTTGAAGATGGCATTGACCCGTCTGAGCTACTGGGTAATGCTAAATCTTCACGTCCTGCTGCTGTTCGAGCAGCTCGTCCGGCTAAATACAAATACATCGACGAAAATGGCGATGAGAAAACGTGGACAGGTCAGGGTCGAACACCAAAAGTGATTGCAGTTGCACTGGAAAGCGGTAAAAGTCTCGAAGATTTTGAAATCAATTAATTAAAAAACTACATTCTTCAAAACAAACCCGCTAGCATACTGTTATGCGGATTTTGTGCTTATATATTAACGATTATGGTGCAATGATATGGATGATTACATTTACAGAGTTGATGTTGCAATCAAACTTAAGAATATTCAGGATGCCTTCTTTCGTTCTAAAAGATGGGAAAACAGAAGTGGGATAGATTGTCCGCATAAGCTGATGAAAAACCGTTATGCTGGACTCAGTAGCACAGAAGGGATTTATCTAATCTGTTTCTATACCAGCCAGCAAAGAGCGGAGACATCTTTGATAAATGATTTTTCCTATTTTGGTGATTGTAAAATTTCACGTTGTTATAAAGAAGTGGTATTAGGATCTGATTTTATAGAAAGCTGGGATGATTGTTTTCCAGTTGGGGAAGCTTATTTATTTTGGTGTCAGGAAACGTTGACCTCAAAAAACACTCTATTCTCATCTATTGGTATTTCTTTAGAGCACTTTGAAACATTAAATCAGGATGAATGGATTCCATTAACAGACTATATAAGGAATGAATCTCCTTCTGTTAATACCTTAATAAATACAGAATTGTTGTTTGAAGATAAATGTTCAATAAAAAATAACAAAGCATGGTGGAAGTTTTGGTTATAACCAATCCTGCCCAATGATCTTGAATAGATTAGACGTAATAAATTCATGAGCGAAGAGTTCATTCTCATTAGGAAGGCAATATAAATATGCATTTAATTTATCTTGATAACATTTAGGTAAATTAGTAGATGAAAGAATTCTCACGTTTTTGAGATCTATGAATTTAAGAACAGTATCATAGTCGATAAACATGTTTTTATTATCACGGAGATAGACCAGAGCTTGAATGACTATAAATAGTAGATTAAGTCCTCGCCCATGCCAAGTATAGTATCCATCAATGACAGGTAGAATAGTCCATAATGCAGCATTGACACAGAACATTATTATTTTTGACTAACACAACTCACCTATATTCATATTCACCCAGTTTATTTTATGCTCTGATATTTTGGATGGATTCGTTCTTCCCTGCTTCATACAGTTCATATGATACTGGGAAATTAAATTAGCTTCACAAACTAATATTCCTCAGAGCCAAGACAACTATCCTTTATGAAATACTGTTGATAGTAAATAGGGATGTTATACTCTTTTCTAAGGTTTTTTATGTATCTAATTTCTTCTTCGTTAGGTGGACACATACCAATTATAAACATTTTATCCACACTTACAGGGATACTCCTAAAATGCACATATTCGATAATTTGCCCTAAAGCTTCACGTATACAAGCCAGAACGCTTGTGCCTGTTTTTATCTCATAGAAATTGAAGGTTGAATTATTTAATCTCACAGCAACATCTATTCTTGAACTATACCCAGTATTGTTTTCAGTTCCTACATTATCATCCCCATATTCTGAACATAGTAAATCATACAAGCCTTTTTGAATACTGTTGTGTAAATATTTAATTTCAATATCTGACTTACTATTCTCTCTATTCCCAATTTCTTTTTTATCTTTATTCCCAGATACAAACTTGAATGAATCATCTTGCCTATTAATACTTGGATTGCATATGAAATTAAGTAAGTTGTAGTAATTTGAAGGTACCGCCGGATCTGTATATGGAAATGAGTAAGGTGTCACAGACATTAAATTTTCCGGCTTGAATCTAATAACAAAAAAATCTTCCTCTCTTATTTTATCAAATTCATAAGTATCAGCTCCCACGGTTCCCAATTGGGCCTTCATTTCATCATACCATCCTTTTTCCTTATATATTTTTAGTATCCTCTTTGATTCCTCAGCATCCACTGCTTCAACCTGAATAATTTCTCCAAGCCAATATCGTATTTTTTTATTCCCTTCTGACTTTATCGTATATAAGGATATATCATACACACACTTTCTATCTCCATGGTTGTAAATGGATTGTAAATATGCATAATGATAACCATCTATTATCTTATTTGTATCAAAAATCCATTCTTCATGACCAAACCCATATTGATACTCATAGCTATCTTTATTTTTAGATTTCCCTTCATCTCCCGATGGTTTTTTCCAATTATTAGAGTTCCAACATATTCGTGATAACTTTTTAATATAACCTCCCATTAATAATTTCCTTTATATATTATATCAAATAGAAACTATAATAACCCACAGGCTCAACAATACTTCCACCAATATAATCTTCTATCTTATGAAAATATTCAAGGGATTAAACGTTATCTGCGACATTAGATTTTGTCTGTTTAACAGCTACACACCAGCCTAAAAGAAAATTTTGATCTGCCCACCATTCAGTCGTTGAAAAAATAAGAACGCAATCATTTTCACATTTGTAAACACATATAAAATTAACTTATAACCAATTATTAACACCAATATCAAAATAGTACCACGCTGATATAGTCTCAGTTGTTACTTTAACTTGAATTACAAAATGGATTTTTATATATGTCTGACTACGGTAGTCTTTTTGATTTTTCATCCGACAGTGACGATGACGGATTTTACGGATCCTCCCCCAACGCCTCTCTCGTGGCTCCGTTAATCAGCAACCATGTAGTTGTTTACGGACATGGGCGATTAGCTCGCAACAGCCAGGGTGACACCATTCATTGTACCGTTCCTCCCAGCATTACTATCGTTTTTTGGGCTCCGATTGATTGTGAATTGCTTTTATCAAGAGGTAAAACGATTGCCAGCAATGTGGTTCATGCCTGGAACACGCGCGCTACGTCTACCCCGCGACCACGAGTTTTTTCCGGCATTGAAAACGCCGCCTACGATGAACACATACTGAGCTCAATAGAAAATTTTCACTGCCCTTTTGGTGTATCACTTGAACGTGCAGCCCCGGGCAGGGAAAAAAAACTGTCAAACATCGTCAGGTATTACAATATGAAAAACGAACATACTATAATTCACTGGGTTGCATGCCGAGTCTAATGGGTGTTAATTAATTGATTCATCGAAGTGGGTCGCCATTACTATTCATACGACCCCTTATCTCTCCGCCTCAATCTCCCGTATTGCCCGTTTATCGTGATAACAGTCAGCTATCGACTTCATCGCATCCGTCAGCAACAGGATCGCCCACCGGATGTCAGTTCATCCAGAATGATCGGCAGCGGACAATCAGCGGTCAGTTGAACCGGAACCACCGGCGCGGAAACGAATGTCTCTTTCGTATTGCTGCAATTTCCCAATAATGCCGGGGAAAACAGGAGTAACAACGCACTCACTGTCTTTAAACCCCGTTCTGATAACGGTTTTAATTTTGACATTCTTCGTGTCCTCTGTTTCTTTGGCTTTGATGTTGCCGAGTACCACACGCTGGTTGATAGCCGTTGCGTTTGTTTGTTCAGAATTTTGTGGCGGCGTATATGAAAAAAGGTCGCACATGGCGACGTCCGGAATTTATGAAATAGTTTTTATTTCATCCCGTTACTCTGATAGCATCGGGCTCTGATACTTTATAATACAGGGTTAATTGACATGCATAAGATCGGAACATTATTAATTATCGTACCTTTTCTTTTGGCTGCGGGATGCTCATCAAAAATCAAACACCAAACCGATCAGGATGCATGCGTAATAAAAATGGATACTCCGGAAGGGAACCAGCCGGGCAAAATAGACCAGGTTGACGGAAATAGCCCTGAGTGCAAAGCTATCGAAAAATCAATAAATAAAGCCATTTAACTTATTTATCATAAACATCAAAACCACTGGTTATTTAACCTGGTTACGTATCCGCGCCAAACCTCTATAGCATGATAATCTGTTGTGCAGGATACCCGACCGTGTATACTCATACAAATATGCTAATTATTTCAGAAAAAAAGAAACCTCATGCTAAGAAAACTAAAAAGCAAACCAAAATCAACTCAATACATGATTGCCGGTACGATTGTTTTCGTTCTTTCCTGCTTTCGATGGTTTGTAATACCCGAAGAAGAAACGCACAACACACTCATGTCACTCGCAGCTATCGGAATCATTTTTTATGGATTTAGTCTGCGTAAAGACGAAAAGAAAGAATAGTGTTATTCCCCCGGATTCAGGGGGAATTAAGCCCCTTCAAACTCATCAGGCATAATAACCCCGCAGCCCGGCAGATATAGCCCTCCGCAGAGGGCTGTTCTGCATTCTTCCGACCTCTCCGCCGGTAATACCAATTGATGAAAAATGTACCGATGGTGCAGACAATCCCGATAAGAACGGCACACTGATCCAGCGATAATCCCCGGAACGGAAGTGATAAGCCCCCGGGTATATGCTGCGGGCCCGGAATATTTATCTGACATGCTCATATACACTCCCTTGCAGAGGGTTGCGTAAATATTATTGAAAGGTAAATTCAGATAATGTCTGCAATATGAAAATCCGTGTAATCCTGTTTCCGGTTATTTATTTCTTACCATTTTTAACCGTGCATCAATATCCGTAATTGCTGAACGCCCGAACCCGGGTGAAATAAAAGCTTTATTTACCACCCGCCCGCAAAATTTAATCCGTTTCATTCCTTTTCCTTTTGACGGACACTTCATCACCGGCACCGGTTCAGGTTCTCCTCTTATTTCACGGATATAGCGGTACAGCCGAGTGACGGCATCAGGTGCTACCGCATATTGCGGGATATAATGGCGTCCCCGCTTAATCATACCGGTTTTTATCAGGCTGCCGATTTTATGCAGAATCGTGGTATATGTACGGATAAAGGTTTCAGATGTTTTCGTATATCGCGCGGCATCGCTGTTGGTAAAACAATCATAATCCCGGCAGACCCGGATAATATTAGCGTATATTTTAAATTTTTCCTCAGTCATAATATATCCTCTGAAGTATCATCCTGTAAATTACCGGCAACTCCCTGTATTACACGAAGCAATGCCGGATGTTATTAAATAAAATTAATGTGCAGGGCAAATTTAAATAAAGTTACTGAAACTAAATAGTGCCGGAGAACACCGGCGATCATCCCGCTGACGGGATGCTGTTTTGACAGCGATGCGTTTCGCATGCCGGCACCCGTTCACATACAGAGTGTGATTCAGGCTGTTGGTGCGCATTTTTCAGCGCAATCTGTTAAAGAGCGGGACAACATCATCTGTTGATGAATTAAATAATATCTTAGCTATTAAAAATGTCAATATCTTTAGTATTGACAAAAATCTTAATTTTGGTATTACTATAGTATGAGTGAAAAACGACAACTGACGACAGAACAGCTGGCAGACTGCCGAAAACTGAAAGCTTTGTATGAGTCAAAGAAAAAAGAGCTGGGTATCACCCAACAAAGTATTGCTGACATACTGAATATCAGTCAGGGTGCCGTTGGTCACTATCTTAACGGCCGTAATGCATTGAATTTACAGATAGCAAGTGTATTTTCCGCACAACTCAATGTCCCGATTTCTGATTTCAGTCCGTCTCTTGCCGCTGAGGCACAGGCACTGAGTGCCGCTATTGACAGCAATATTTCCGGCCTTCGTCCTTACAAGCCCTCCCCGCGATATCCGGTGATCAGCTGGGTGCAGGCAGGTGCCTGGAATGAGGCAAATGAAGCTTACGGGTTGGATCAAATCGATGAGTGGTATGAGTCAGAAACCCATGTTCAGGGTGCCGCATTCTGGCTGAGAGTCGAAGGGGACTCCATGACCGCACCAGCCGGCAAGAGTGTGCCTGACGGCTCCCTGATCCTGATTGATACCGGAAAAGACGCCGAAAACGGCAGTCTGGTCGTCGCAAAACTGACGGACTCCAACGAAGCAACGTTCAAAAAACTGGTGATCGACGGCGGCAACTGGTATCTGAAAGGACTCAACCCGACGTGGCCGGCCATGAGAGTTAACGGTGACTGCAAAATTATCGGTGTTGCCGTTCAGATGATGATGAAGCTGTAATCATCCCCCCGTGCCGGAGGGTATTTTATTGTTTATTGATAATACCTATGGTATTTATTTATCAGCAGAAATATTGCCCGTAAATAATACAATCAGTACTTTTATGACAGCGGTTCAAAAACACAAAGGAGGTAAACATGAGTTGCCGGGGATATCACTGCGCCAGAGCCCGCCGGGCTGCACGCAGACAAAATTTACAGGCGAAATACCGGCTTAATACAGAACTGAAAACCGCCCTTAACGGAGAATGTGATGAAAAACGGCCACTCTTGTCTCTGAACAGACAGCCGATGGACAGAGTCACAAAAGCACTCTCCGTCAGCCACAGAATTACCCGGCCGAATGCAGTTTGACATATGATCCGGGATAATCCCGTTTACGCTGATTGTCAGCCGCTTTGTAGCATCCCGGATACAGTGCCGCGATCCCGGCCATTAATTATGCCGGTGTGTTAACTGATTCAATTTTGGATGCAAGAGCCAGTGCCATATCAAAAGCGACCCGCTCTGTCGGCTTATATTTTGGTGAAAAGATTTTATTTGCCATATTGTTGCTCTGTTTATCGTTGATAAATAACAACATGCATTACTTATCATTAAACAGGCTTCCTGAATGAGTATATCGGAATATCACAGCATGATCAGATCAGTAACCGCGTATTTGTTCAATACAACGGCTGTTTTCCGGTTTGCTATATTCTTTTTTTCTCACTGGGATAACTTTTGGGTATTAATGTGCCCTTTGTCACATTTTGTCATGGTTTGCTGACAAATCCCGATAATACATTAATCAGAATTTAAAAAGCCGGACACTACTACACATCCGCTCCGGTATAGTGAGTTCATCCAAGTAGAGAGTACCCTGAAGAAATGTTGTGATTATGCCCGCGGATTGCGGGCTTTTTTTTATTTCTGTCAAGATGAAATTTTTGCATCACCCTTCCCGTTGACCTTTCTTCCATTTTGCCGCTATTTACTGATACATACTTTCAGTAAACAGAATGGTGAACATAATGAAAAAGCAATTCTCTCTGTTTTTTTCCGGTGCCGTTTTAGCACTGGGATTTTTACTGTCAGGTTGTGATAAGGGCACAACTGATATGACAAAAATTAAAGTCGGTGTGATTAATGGCGCCGAGCAGGATGTGGCTGAGGTTGCGAAAAAAGTGGCCAAAGAAAAATACGGGCTGGATGTCGAGCTGGTCGGTTTCAGCGGTTCATTGTTACCGAATGATCCGACCGCCAATGGTGATCTTGATGCCAACGTCTTCCAGCATCGTCCTTTCCTGGCTCAGGACAATAAAGCCAGAGGTTATAACCTGGTCGCCGTGGCAAATACCTTTGTATTTCCGATGGCCGGTTATTCCGATAAAATCAAAAATATCAGTGAATTAAAAACCGGTGATACTATTGCCATGCCAAATGACCCGACAAACCTGGGGCGGGCATTATTATTAATGGAAAAAGAGAAGCTGATTAAATTAAAATCCGGCACCGGTTTATTACCTACCGCGCTGGATATTACCGAAAACCCGCTGAAACTGAATATCATGGAGCTGGAAGGCGCTCAGTTACCCCGGGTGATTAAAGATCCGAAAGTAACCGCAGCCATTATCAGCACCACCTATATTCAGCAGACCGGTCTATCTCCGGTAAAAGACAGTGTATTTATCGAAGATAAAGAATCACCGTACGTCAATATTATTGTCACCCGTGACGATAATAAAGACGCGGAGAATGTGCAGAAATTTATTAAAGCCTATCAGTCACCGGAAGTCGCCAAAGCGGCGGAAACGCTGTTTAACGGCGGCGCGGTTCCCGGCTGGTAATCTGAATGATACCGTGCCGGAGACTCTCCGGCACGGTAACTCATGCCTCATTCAATCCCCGGCGCAGTACTGAACCCGATAGCACCTGATCCCGGAGCCGATTTTTTTATTTAACTTTTCACAATAATCCTCTCCGGAAAAAGAAAATGAAGGCTCCCTTAATTCTTTCTGATAACCCGGATTAATTCAATTTAAGTTATTAATTACTATTTTTTCTGATAATAGTCAGAGCACCGGCACTGTAAAGGAAAAAACAATGAATAAAAATCAGAGCGATACCGATAAGGCAGCAGCAAAGATCATCAGAGGCATGGAGCGTATCAACCGCTTTGCGGATAATTACACTGCATATCTTTCAGAAAAAGACAAGACGCACCGGGTCAGGCTGACAGAAGAATGACAAAAAAAACGTAATCGGTGCCCATAATAAATTTATTTTCTGTTGAAGATTCGTTTAAATTCAAAAATAAATAAACTCAACGCACTGATTTTAAAATAAAAAATGATTATTTTTGACTATAGTGAAATATCAGGATTTGTCAGTTTTTTGGAGATTTGAAAATATTGCCGCTGTTTATGTATATCCCGTTGTGCGGCGAAAAAAACAGGAATATGTTTCATCCATACCCGCAAAGCAGGTATAAATACTCCCGTAATCCTGAGGATATCATAATGAAACATTCAGCCCTTATTGTTGCAACTCTGGCCGGTTTATTCTCTTTCGGTGCAATGGCATCGACTCCGGCACCGGCAGTTTCAGCCGCGCATTCCGGTATTACCGCCACGAAAGCAGACAGCCATGCAAAAGCCGTAAAACACGACGCAAAAGTAAAAAGCGAGAAAGGAAAAAAAGCGAAAAAAGTTAAAGAGGAAAAACAGAGCGCAATCTGATCATGATAACGGTGCTATCCGCGGATTAAACCGGCACCATACCGGGGCCGTAAAAAAACCTCCCGTTCACACGCGGGAGGTTTTCTTTTCTTCTTAATTACCCGTCATCAAATCACTAACGCAATAACAAAGATAATGAGCGCCATGCAGGTGAAGAAACCAATAGGGTATACCATCGTACTTTTCGTCATTGGTGACATGATCGAATCTCCTGTAAACCTTACTTAGTATCTGACAAACAAAGAACCCGCAGATATTTAAGGATATCCAGAGCTATAAGTAAAGCTGATAGATCACAAAATCAACCGGCAACTCAAAATCAGTTATTTCTCCGGAAATCACTATTTTTCGGCGGAGATCCCGGAGTTATTGCACTATCACCATCACCAGCAGTACAAATATCAGCAGCGCCAGATAAGATTTTGCATAGAACTTATCCGGGATCCGGCCAATCAGCGGCGCACTGATTTTCTGCCCCAGCCAGGAACCGGCAATCAGCAATATAAAAGCCTGAATATCCACATAACCGGCAAAACCGCTGCCGAATGCCGCCGTTTCATGGCGGGCCAGCAGAATGTAAGTCAGTGTGCCGGTCAGTGCCATCGGCAGCGACAGCGGATTGGCCATTGCCGTCGCCTGTGCCATTTCCGCCCCCCGGCGGCGCATCAGCGGAACGGTCATCACACTGCCGCCCACACCCAAAAACGCAGCCACCACACCAATCACCGTCCCGGCTGCCGCAGTAGCACCCGCAGACATTGGCCTCAGATGAGACGCTGACTGTGTCATAAACCCGGGACGGAAAATACTGTCCAGAATAGTGATGGCAAGATAAGCAATAAACAACCACTTAACCCATATCCCCTGAACAGCAATGGCCAGCAGTGCGCCTGCGACCGCACCCGCCGCAATATATCCCGTCAGCGGGCGCACCTGCGGCCAGTTAATCATTCCGGCACGATGCTGACGAAGGGTTGCCATTGATGCGCTGAATATCATCACTCCGGTAGATGTCGCCACTGCGATATGCATGGCGGCAGCCGCAGTATGGCTGTCCGCTGCGGCAGTTAACAGTGCATAAAGCAGCGGAACAATAAAGAAACCACCGCCGAAACCAAACAATACCGTTGTCGAACCGACAATACAGCCACACGCCAATAAGAGTAAAAACACAGCACCTGCCCCGCTGAACATAATCGTTACCCATACTATAAACAGCAGACGGGCAATCTGCTTTTGCATACGGGACAACCGGTATTGTATTTCAGCCAGGATGCTGTTCTCAGGAAAAATAAACGTCTGAGTTCCGGATAAGCAGAAAACAGAGATTAACAGCGGTCTGACAGCGATTTAATCAGATACAGCTCTCCTGACACAGTACACTTTTCAAAAATAATATAATCAGGATAAATTTCGTCTTTAATCCAGACTCTTACACTGAAAAAATGATTATTCTCCGCGACATCATAATCGGACAAGTCTGCGGATAAATCAGGGAAATAGTGGTTAATAAGCGCTGCCGCACATTTATTTTTGACTTTTTTCATGACATCACCTCATTTAACAGGAAATGTACTTTATTTAATTTACTGTTTTTATTAAAATAATCAATCAAAATATAACAAAGGAGGGGTAATGATAGAAAATCATCTTAATATTTTCATAAAAGCAGCGTTTATTGAGAACATGGCACTGAGTTTTTTTCTCGGAATGTGTACTTTTCTTGCCGTATCCAAAGAGGTTAATACCTCTTTTAAACTCGGTCTGACCGTTGTTTTCCTGCTGACTGTTGCCACACCGATCAACAACTTAATCTATCATTACCTGCTGTCTGATGGTGCAATTATTGAGGGTATTGACCTCACTTTTCTGTCGTTTGTTACCTTTATTGCTGTTTTGGCTGCTTTGGTTCAGATTCTGGAAATGTTCCTCGATAAATTCATCCCGTCCCTCTATCACTCACTTGGTGTTTTTCTGCCTCTGCTGACTATCCACTGTGCTATTTTCGGCGCCACCATCTTTATGATTGAACGGAATTATACCTTTACTGAATCCATTACATACGGTGCAGGCTGCGGAATCGGCTGGCTGCTGGCCATTACGGCTCTCGCCGGATTAAGGGAAAAAATGAAGTATTCCGATATTCCCCGCGGATTGCGCGGGCTGGGTATTACCTTTATCTCTGCAGGGCTGATGTCTCTCGGTTTTATGTCATTTTCCGGTATTTCTCTGTAAATACAAAAGGCTCACTGATATTGGCAGAGCAACCATCAGGAGCCTTCGTTTAATTTACCGGTATTGATCAGGTCAAATCTTTAATGACTTCAGAAGGACCATTTTTCTGTACAGACGCAATACCATTCAATGCCCCCTGCTTTGAGGCATACATTTCGCTGGTGGCGATAATTTCATGGTTTCCGGCTTTCAGAACGAAATAATACGGCTGCGGTGTATCTTTGGTTGATTTTTTTAACTCGTAATACCCCATAACAAGCTCCTCGGTTGAAAATCATGTTAATACGGCAAAGCATAATGACGATTTCAGTATAGTCACTGGTACGTAAAAACAGGAAATAAAAACCGGAAAAGATAAAATCCGCTGATATTCAGCGGCCAATCATCAGTAAATAAGGGGTATTAGCACAGATAAAATGACCGGCCTCTTTCATACCGGATTTCAGATGAGCACGGATCGAACGCTCATTATCCTGATTAATAAAGGCAACCGGTTTTCCGCTGTTTTCTGCACACAACCGCTGATACAGTGCCGGTAAAATTCCCTGCCCGCGATAATCCGCCGCAATACAGACCGGGCCGTAAAACCAGTTATTTTCCAGCAGTTCACCGAATTGCTGTGAAATGACAGCGGTCACCGGCGATATTTGTGCAGATTGTACCGGAAAACTGAATACCACGCCGGCAATTACGTCATCATCCTGCGCAATAATCACCGTCAGTGCCTGCGCAAACATATTTTCGATTTTTTTCAGCGGATATTCCCCCAGCAATCCACCCTGCCGCGACTGTGCATTCTCCTGTAACAATGCAGCAACCTGCCCGCAATCTGTATTGACCATCTGCCGGTAACAAATCATTTTGTCCTCTCTTTTTTGTCTCTGTAAACAAAAAGCCACCGGATTAACCGATGGCATAGTAAGGAAATTCAGTCATCTTCCGGCGGATCTTTAAGAAGCTGGTGAATTTCTTCTTTAAGACGTAATTTTTGTTTTTTCAGTTCCACCACTTCCTCACTGTAGCCGCTTCTGTCGGATTTTTCCAGACGGGCAATTTCATGATCGAGTTGGTTGTGTTTATCAAACAGCGTACGAAACTGATGATTATTCTGGCGAAGATGGGAAATCAAATCACGGTATTCCGGAAACATAACAATTTACCTCCTGTCAGTGACTATATAATCATCATCTGCGATTTCAGCCTGCAAATCAAAGATCAGACGCTGAAAATTTGACATTGGTTTGCGGTTTAATACCACATCCGTTTTGCACGAAGATTATGCAGTGGCCGGCCTGATAATAAATCAGGGTGTTATTGTGAAAGTCATGCGTGCTGATGGTTTTACTTCATAAGTTTGCTTTTCACTATTCCAGACAACCTCCGGGGACGTATACTGACCATAGGCAGCAGACGGAAACTCATCAGGTTTATAAGAAAAGTCACTATCGATACCGGTATTTTTGCTTTCTTTCAGTCCGGCTTTAAAAATTTCATTCAGTTTATTCTGGCTTTTCTCTGCGTCCTGTTCAAATTTAGAGCGACCTGAAAACATATAAGCCGGCTTTGCGGCCGCACTATTCATAAGATCATCATGTGTATCGGTGGTGGCTATGGTTAATTCGGAGCGCGTTTTATTTCCTGCCTCAGCACATCCGACAAGCAAACATAATGATAAATGAGATATAACTACATAATGCATAAGGTTAATTCCTGATAATTGACCCGGCATTATTACATAAGATTATTTTATATGTAAATATAATGAAAAATAACCCGCCGTTACGAACTGATAATACCACCTGAGACTAAGTAAAATAAAAAATAAATTCCTCCGTCCTTTCCTATACTTATAAAATAAATAACCAATCATAATTCATCCGGCGGATGATTATTTTATAAAAATAATCTGTATTATTTCATAACGGTATCAGGTGAACTGATACTGATAGCGCTGAGCATTCCAATACTTTTATTTCAATATGTTGCAGCATTATGGGGTACCCGGCAGCGTAAAGATAGCCATCCGCAAACCTCTCCGCAATATTCGGATAACCGGGATTATTATCTCCTGTCGCCACCCGGTTTCCCCGCCGTTACGATGCCGGCTGGATATTTCTCGTTCTTTGTCCTCCTCGAAATAACTGTATTAATACACCGTACTTTGCTGTCTGACAAAAGTGTGCTGCGGAAAGCAGGTAACTGAAGGCTATCGTGTTATCAGAAAACCCGTAAAAGCGGGTTGACAGCCTTCCGCCCGGGCACACCCGGGGCTATCACAATAAAAATCTGATGAAAAACAGAGAATTTGTCATCAGACAGAGGAAGCCAGCAACGCATCCTGAGCCGGCATCTCTATTCCCACGTATTCCAGAGCAGTATCTGTAATAGTCGATCTGCAAAATGCACAATCGACGATTTTATAATTTATTCCGTTTTGTTTCAGTGTGTTTAATATATGATATAAACTGGTTGTTTTTTTTATCATAATTATATCAACATTATCTGCACGTGCTGTATAACACAAATTCGCCAAAGTATCCGGTTTGTAAAAAGATAAATAGTGATTCCTTACTTTTGATGGATAGCTATAAGACTCACGGGGAATAACTTTATTCCCCGTTATTGCAGATATACCGGGATCATTAAATGCTTTATGTTTATTTACGTAGAATCGTACTTCCAGGTCTGGCCGTATCGATACTTTACGATTTAAAAGTGCCTGAACGCCATCTGCAGTTATAACCACCCTCTTTTGGGGGTTACTCCCAGCTTTAATGAGTGAAAATGTATCAAAATCAATAGTATTAGCAAAAGCATTGCTGTGTTTGAGTATTGATTTGTTCATACTTCCCGCAATTTTAGCGGCAATACCTTTCCCGGCAAGGCCTGCCATCACGGCTAAACCGGAAGCCAGTGATGTCACCCCCAACACAGCCGATGCCTTCGTATATTTTTCTGGTGTGGCACCGTAGGCTATTGCCGCCACATCAGAAACGGCGGCTACCAGGAACGATACTGACACCGAGCTGACCGCCGCAGTAGCCGAAAAAACCGCCGCGCTTGCTGTCAGACTGCCTACCGCTGACGCTACGTACAGGGACAATCCGGCGGTAAATGCAGCGGCAAGAAGACCGGCAATCCCCATACCGATTGCCACACCGCTCCCCGTGCTCATATGGCCCGACGGGTCGGTAAAATTAACCGGGTCTCCGGCACAATACGCATACGGATTAATTCCCCCCTCACCAAACGGACTCAGACTGTCCGGACAGTTAAAGCGCATCAGCACCGGATTATAGGCCCGGTAGCCGTTCCCCAGGTGGTAACTGCCGCTCACCGGGTCACACCGCTCACCGTTAAATCCCGGCAGTAAATCAACCGGATTTCCGCTGCCATACGGTGACCAGTTATGCCGTGTCACACCGTCATTTTTATTCTCTGACCATATCAGGCTGTTGTTGTGGCCGGTTCCCGTCAGCGTCAGATTACCCCCCTGACTCATACCGAGACAGTGACCGCCCCGTTTAATCAGCCGCGTCTCCTCCCGGTCTGCCGTCAGAACCTCGTTGACCAGGGTGTTACCGCGGTAATACAGTTCCCGCTCATCCCCGCCGCTGACATGCTGGCTCACCAGCCGGTTGAGCGCATCATACTGATAACTGCCGCCGTTAATATTTTCTCCGCTGACCCCCGTCAGCCGCCCCGCCACATCGTAAACCAGGGTTCTGCCCGCCTCATCCCGTATCATCCGGCCGTCAGCATCATATTCCGGTTTAATCCGCGGCGGATAGGCCGCATGTGTATGTGTCACCTCTGACAGCTGTGCCGGGTCCGCGGTATTCCGGTAGTGATACGCGGCAGTATCTTTACTGCCGTCCGCCAGCGTGGTGATAACCGTGATCAGATTATTTATCGCATCATACTGATACTGCTGACCTGACAGCACGTTACCGTAAGCATCCGGCGGCGGGGTGCTGCCGCTCACCCGGTAACTGACCAGACGGTGACGGCGGTCATATTCATAGTACTCATCTTTCAGCACCGTGCTGCTCTGCCGGGTGACCTGCCGGCTCAGCCGTCCGTTTTTCAGCCGGTGCATCTCAGTGGTCAGCGTGACGCCTTTACTGT
This sequence comes from Morganella morganii H1r, assembly GCF_000633515.1. Classification (GTDB taxonomy): domain Bacteria; phylum Pseudomonadota; class Gammaproteobacteria; order Enterobacterales; family Enterobacteriaceae; genus Morganella; species Morganella morganii_B. The sequence goes on from NZ_AYMP01000053.1 coordinate 19,027, forward strand.
CTGTGAGTGTCCGGCTGATTTCACGGCTGAAATCGTCATATTCAAACACCGTGGTCAGCCGGGCGCCGCAGGCTCTGTCTGTCACAGTCTGAACGGACAGACGCTTCAGGGCATCGTAGTTCAGCACAACGTCAAGCGCACTGTCCTGTATTCCGGTAACCCGTCCGTATTCATCACGGGTATAATACGTCTGTGCCCCGGTAATATCCGTATAACTGAGCGGCGCGCCGCCCGGTGTACTGGTATAATCGGCCTGCCGCTCACTGTTCCGCCGGGTGAACCGCTCCTGAATCAGTTTGCCTGACGGTGACCAGACACAGCCGTATCCGGTATCTGCCCCGGCGGCGCTTAACAGCTCACCGGTCAGGTTATCGTAGTCATACGTCTGGTTTATTTCCTCACCGCTCACACGACAGGGAACATTATCCAGCTCCGGAATATAATCATATTTCAGTGACTTCCCCGACGGAAACGTGATTTCAGCCGGCACCGGAGAGGCACCCTCATAGCGGTAACCGGTCATCCGGCCGCCGCTGGTTTCACGGGTTAACCGGCCCAGACTGTCATATTCACGCTGCCCCATGGTCAGCGTTTTTCCGTCCGTCCCCGGGCCGCATACCTTAACCGCGCTGACCTGCCCGTTATCTGACGCAGGGGCATATTCGCGGGTAACCACCGTGCCGTCAGCCAGTGTCCTGGAAATTTCCCGGTCAGACAGGTCATAACAATAGGTGGTGATATTACCGTCCGTGTCTTTCTCTTCCCGCAGACGGTTCAGTCCGTCATAGACATAATTGTGCTGCCCCTGCTCAGCCCCGGAGACATCCGTCATCGTTTCCCGCACCGGCAGCCCGGTGATGTTATCCAGCCGGGTGCTGACAGTGCCGCTTTTTACCTGAGCCGTTCCTTCCCCGCCCTGTGAATATGTGCTGAAAATCCGCCGGACAGGATCTGACCGTGTCAGTTCGCGGAGACCGTCTGAAAAGGCCGTTTCTGACAGATTCCCCCAGTTGTCATAATCCATGGAGCCGCTGACCTTAAAGCGTCTGCCGGCATCCGTCCCGGCCGTAATCCGGTCCTGTTCCGTGCTGCTCTGTTCCTGACCGAAAGCATCATACTGTACCGAGGTAACATCAAACCATTCGTGTGTATGGTCAGTATCCGACACCTGCCTGCGTACCTGACGACCGGCACCGTCGAAATAACGTTTTTCCTGATTACCGGTGCTGTCCCGCAGGGTGGTAACCGGACCCGCTGCTGTGATTTCATACGTCCATACCGTGGTGTTTTCATACTCAGCGGAACCGGCATTCTGTGTCCGCGTCAGTATCCGCCCCGTCGTGTCATAGGTGTAACGGGTTTCGATCCCCTGTGGTGAAACCTCAGAATGCAGAAGCCCGTGATACACAGACCGGCGCTGTGTGGCCGATGACTGCAACCCGTCATAACCGGTAAAAATAACCGTTTGTGTCATCAGGCCGCTGTCGCTGACCTCAGTGTCAAAATCCTGTCTGCCGGTAAACGGCTGCCCCTCTGCATCCGGGTTATACAGGGTGTCGGTGAATGATACGACGCGGCCATACTCTGTACTTCCGGTGTCTTCCTCATATTCCGTGGTGCGTACAGACAGCAGCGTATCACCGCTGAAGACGGATTCGGTATCCTGTACCACACCGTCCGTCCGGTTGCCTAACAGGCGGTAGGTGTATGTTGTGGTTTTCTCCGGTGTGTCATCATAATCACTGTCCCGCGGTGTTACCGTCACGGATTTCAGGAACCGGACAAACCCGTTCGGTTCGGCCGGACAGTCGTCCCCGCCTTCTGCCGGATAAAATTCATAAGTGGTCAGTGTGCCGTCAGGGGCTTTCATACTGACCGGATTACCGTGTTCATCAAACGCCGTTTCCGTCATTTCCTTACGGGTCTGCTCTGCGGCAGGCAGAGTGGTATCGGTCAGGGTAACCGTTTTCTTTACGGGCATCTGAAACTGAGAAGGCTGCCCGTCAATAAAGACATAAGGCCTGGCATAATAGGTGATGTCCTCCCGGGCAGTACAGCTTCCTTTCCGGGTTTCCTCCGAGATTTGCAGGTGATAGTTATTGTATTCCCGCTTCGTGGTGACGGTGACACCGCCACTGGTGATAGTTTCCGCTGAACCGTAGGTATAATCCGTTAATGTGGTACAGATATAATCACTGTCAGCAAACCAGTTACCAAAATTGCCGTTGAAACCGAGGAAGTTTTGCGTGGTGTACGAGAAATGCCGGACTGTTTCCGGCTGTCCGGCCCCCGGATTACAGGTATGCGTGAATACAACCGGCAAACGGGCAGAGATACCGGATGCGGCGGGATGACGGAGTCCTTCCGTCCGGTTATAGACGACGTTCTCTGTCATGCCGGCCGGGTATTTCACCCCTGTAAGCAACAGAGTGTTCATTCCCGGCAGAAGATCATAACTGAAATAACAATTCAGGCTGTTACCATCCGGTATTGCGGAGAAAATACGATCCAGGTACATCTCATTCAGCAGTTCAAACTGAATGTGACGTTCATCTCCGGTACCCGGCCACAGTGTCATCTCTGACGATTCCGTCCGGTAATTTACCCGGCACAATATGACTGACTCATCCCGGACTTCAGACAGCCGGGACACCTGTCCGTTCCAGTTCCAGGTCAGATACAGCTGTCGTCCGGCGGGTGATATGACGGCCGTGGTGACGAATGTCTCATCATCTCCGGTTTTTGTCAGTCGTTCGGTTTTACCGTCTTTCCAGAAAAGGGTGTACCCTTCCCCGTCTCCCTGACCATTGGTAAACACAAAACGGAAACTGTTGAGTGTCTGGTTGCGTACCTTATCGGTACCGGGACTGACCCGGTATTTTTCACCGTTACTCAGTTCCAGTAAATGAGTTCTGTTATTAAACTGTGTCAGGCTCAGGGCAAAACCGGTGCCAAAACCACTGTTAATGTTGTTCAGTGATGAATAGCTCAGAGACAGGGGGAGTTCAGGACCCAGCTGATGGTTACCGGTTAACGATATAACGGGCAGATTAACCATAAACTGACCGGTGCGCGGGTCGACCCCCGTGCTCATGGCACTGATAAAGTTGGATGTCTGTGACGTAAAACTGTCATTCATAATAAATACTCCTGATATAGACTCGCGTGGCCGGATATAGCCAGCTATCCCCGGAATAGATTATTAGGGGGAATATATTTCCGGAAAAATACAGAGTAAAAGCAGTTGTAAAATAAAAAACAAATAAACTGTTTTATCCTAAATCAACCTTACCCAGATTTTCATAGTGAGTCCGGTCCACAAAGAAATTAATTTTGAATGTTCCTTTATTACCGTAATTATCAACTACTGAATACACCGCAGGGGAAGACTTTCCATTCCAGTGATTAGAGTAAACATTTTTTCCTGTGGGTATGCTGATTTTATGGCCGACAATAGATACACCACCTCCGGAAATATTTTTAAACGGAATATTAACATCAACCTTATATTGCCATACTGAATCAGCCAGGTGACAAAACCCTTTCAATTCATCGCTGTCCGGTTTACCCCAGAAATATATATCATAATCCGGGTGATTCACGTTTTTACCAAACCCTTCCATTGCCGAAAGGCTTGATATATTATTTCTGCTATCTGTTAATAAAATACCATCTTCTTTTTTATGATGCCATATGGCTTTTCCATCAAGGAGTTCTTTTGATGTAATCAGGTTATCACGGGAAAATTCCACGCTGATGAATTTTAACGTATCCTTTTGACCGGGATAGACCTCAACAATACTCTGGTATAAGGATGCGCCATTTTCTTTAATCCAGTATTTACTGTCAGATTTATAGTCATGAACAGTAAATGTTTGCTTTCCTGCAGGTGCCCAACTACTTTGTCGTAAAAATAGGTTTTTTTTCTCCGAATAATCTATTTTCGTCCTGGCATGCACATGAACATAGGCCGGCATTTTAAATACAGAACCAGACATCGTTCCTTTGGAGCCATTGATCGTATCAGTACCCTGAGATGTTGTATTAAAAACACCCACTCCGGGAATATCAATTTCAGCAGCTATTTCAATATCCTGATCAGCGGAAAAATCCGCTGCGGATACATAAAAAATAAAATCCTGCCCCGATTTTAATGAAGCAGCATCTTCATTTTTTGTAAAAAACATATCATAGCCGAATGCTGCAGAAAAGGCAGACGCTGATGTTGATGAATTCCAGTAACGTACTGATGATTTCCCGTTATTCCGTGAAATTTTCTCTCCCGTCTGGTAGGTAATCAAACTCAGAACCTCGTTAAGCTCTTCATCAGTGATATCCAGGTCATAGTGATATGTTTTACCTTTATCTGTATATGTATCAGTGCTTTCTATATTAATATGAATAAGTATTTTAACCTGATTGATACCATTACCGAAAATTTCAGCATTTTTAGCATCTGATCTATCATGAAACATAATTTTAAATGTTTTTAATTTATTGAATTTATCCCATACACTCATAATAACACCTCTGTATATAACCATCGATATGATTTTAGTAGACTGAATTATAACAATACGTATTCAACTGCATTTAGATAACTAAAATTAACCGGTAGTATGAGCCTCCGGCACTATACTCAGAGCACATATCTTTTATACCCCCGTTATAATTAATGACACAGGAGTTTAATATTGATGGAAACAATGAAATAAACATTAACTTTATTTTTATTACCACTCCGGTTAAGGATCCTAATTCTGACGTCTTCTGATTAAATCATCACTATAATGACGATACCATTTAAATATCGCCATATCGACATTGTTTTTTAATGCAGATTACGATTATTTAATCCATATTAATTTATACTATTTTTAAGTTTTTTATTCATTACCCGAGGCTTGTTGCAAAAATTGAGTTGATGATAAAAACTGAAGTCAGAGTCTCTTTCAGGTGGAGGTTCAATGGTACTCAATATAGATAAACATTTATTCTGCCGGCTCGCAATCAAGAAAGCCGGGCTCACATTAACTGCACTCAAACTCAAAAAAACGTTTTAATCGTGGTTCGTAATAAATGTAAATTATTTGCCATATCATAAATTAATACATTTTTAAATTAATTATGATTTATTTACCTTATTCTTCCGAATCTTAGGGTTGAAAAAACGATGAGTCTCTTTAACATTGTCAAATAGAAGTGACGTATCTTTCACTCCTTCCTTATTTTTCTGCTGAGGAACATAAATACCAAACTTGCTATAATGGTTTCCGGAATTATGCGCACCAAATGAAACATTTGTCTCAAAAACATTTTTTCCATTGACTGCCACCTGAATACCCGAGTGATCTCTGTTCCAGACAATCCTGACTTTGAATTTATACCATTCCTGAGGGCAGCTAAGCGTTGCTATTTTTTCTCTTAATATATTTCCATTTTCCGAGTTAATTACAATATGTATTTCTTTTTCATTCTTTAAATGAAGAGATACCGGAGGCCGTCCCCGACCATGGATCTTCATATCACCGCCACACTCTTTTACCTGAAAAAAAATTACATCATGTGCTGCATAACCTGCTCTCATCTGAAACTCATACATAGAATCAGTGTTCATATTCAAATTATTTCTATGCGCAAGCTCGACTCTGAAATTACCTTTCTTTTTTGGAAGGTTAAAACGTAAAACGTGTTCATCTTTTTTTCCAACCCAGGAGCCATTCTCAAAAGAAAGGTATCTTTCATCTATAGCTTTTTCTATTTCTTTCTGTCCTGATGGACCTAATTTAGTATAAGCTTCCGTATTGATGCTTATATTGTATTTTTTTAAAGATTTTATATTGTTTTTAAAGGAGGTTTTTATACTTTCCAGTTTCCGTCCGCGACCATGAGAGATAGGGTCATATGACTTGTCCATATGAGAAACTGTTACGCAATGAGCGTCAGTATTTCGAATACTTCTTATCTCCCGGGTGATGTTATTAAGATGCAGAGAAGTAGTATCTACAGTATGTATTGGCTGATTTAAAGCCCGGGGTAAAGAATAATTACTCAAGACTGGTAACATCATTTATCCTTGTCATGATAAATCGTGATTTGTGTAAATTTTTTATGATTAAATATATAATCACGAGCTGTTTTAATACTATTAAATGCACTCAAAAACGCATTAAGTATCCCCATGAATAACAACTTACAACAGAGAATACTATAAATTCCGATTTTGTAACGTTAGGGTATACCCTTAAATGCAAGATACTGTTGTGTTGACTTTTGAAACAAGCCCTCATAACCAGTACACATTTTATACCGTTTTGGGGAGGCGTTTATCCGTGAGCACGCAAACGGGTGAATGGCCGGGAAGGTACTACCAACACCCGCCAGCCGCCCATTTTACAGTATGAGAATAGTTAATGAGGAGAGATCCCCTCTTTGAATTTCAGGCATAAAAAAACCCCGCAAATACGAGGTTCAGAATTTGTGTAGTGCGCTAACCGTAAGATGCCCACTATCTGAATACAATAAGGCAATTCCGGAAAAAATACAACTACCATGATTGCTATTAGTGAGAAATTACAAAGTACTATAAGTGACTTATCTCCGCTCAAATTACATTTTATGGTGGAGATGAGCACAAAGAAAGATCAGTTGTGTAATACTGAGTAAAAAGATTGGTTGGCGGACACTTTTGATAATTATGAGATATTAGGTAATAACTTCCTACCCATGATATTGGTAAGGATAAAACAACCCACAAGGTTAGTAATATACCAATTATTTTATATTTTTTATTATTCCTTTGCTTTTTAATTAACCAAAGATAAATACTCCTAATACTGCCTTCAATAAAAAAATAGCTCAACAACAGCATAGAAAGTAAAATAATTGAACCATATGAAAATTCTATTATATTATCATTCCTAATCAATGATAATATAGAGAAAACGCCAATTTAAAAAGGATAAACCAATAAGCACCCAATAACGAAAAGGATTATGCAGGCATAAATAATTTTATTATTCATTATATATTACCCTTCCAATATTTTTCTGTTTCGGGGATATTTTTAATCTCTCTCATTTTGGCTATCATTTTCTCGCTTAAATGGAAATGTTCATCAAATCTATTTAATATTTCAAATTTAGCTATGTTAGTAGATACTACGTATAAGATTTGAATTACACTAAAAGCAACACTGCTGATTCTAAGATAAGGGACAATAATCAATGTCATGATTATAATGAAAGAGTGACCAGATAGCCGACAAAGATAGCTAATAACGAAGCACCATTCAGTACGTTTGTTCGGCCTGATGAAAATGAAATATGACTCAGTAATAATGCCGTACTTAGTATCATAATATGAGGAACATCCAAACCAAAAATAATGGTTTGGCCTGTAATTAGGGAAATAATTGCCACTACTGGTACTGTTAAAGATATTGTAGCAAGTACTGATCCAAAAAATATATTCATAGCTCGTTGTACTTGATTCAAAAGCACCGCTTTAATAGCACCAACACCCTCTGGTGATAAAATAAGGAGTGCGATTAAAAATCCGGTTATCTGTTTTGGTGCATTAAGAACCGTTAATAATGATTCCAGCGTGATAGCATTCATTTTAGTTACAGTGATAACGGCAATTAGGTGAATAACCAACCATATCCCATGCCTGGTAGTATTGTACTTGGATGTAATATCATGTTGGGAGGCGTTATCCATATCATCTTCATATTCATAAATAAATAAATCTTTATGAGTATGTGTTTGAATAACCAGAAAAACACCATACATTATAGCTGAAACTGCTGCAAAAATTATTACCTGAACTACTGAGAAATTTTCTTCTGGCAATGTAGAAGGGAAAACAAGAACAAGCATTGCCAATGGGATGATAGCTATCAAATATTGTTTTATTCCAACCAAATTGACATATTGAGTTGCAAACCGATAACCTCCCAGTAAGAGAGAAATCCCTACTAAACCTGTTATTACAATCATGATCACTGAATATAGCGTATCACGCATCAATTCTGGTGCAGCTCCTCCAGTTGCCATTAATGCGGAGATCAAACTTACTTCCAAAATAACTACTGATAAACTTAATACCAATGATCCATAGGGCTCACCTAGCCGATGAGCCAGAACATCTGCATGTCGAACAACACTAAACGCACTGAATAAAATAGCAATTAAGGAAATTATATTAACCAAAACAATAACTAATAAGTCATTTGTCTTTCCAAAAAAAAATAAAATAACAATAGCTAAAAACGAGAATATCAATGATGTTTCTTTATGACGCGATTTTTTTCGTTTCATTACATTCATAAAAATCCCTCAATTGCACATAGTTTTATTTCTTTTAAAAATAATACAATTTAAGTTCATATACAACTAAATAGAGGCTTCACACAATAATCATTAGAAAAATTAATAAATCTTTATCTTTCGATGCCATCTGCTACATTAGAAATGATTTTTATGGAAAATTTCGGATTGCAATTTGAATAAATTATTTATTAGTGCTATTTTATTTGTTAGAATATTAATTAGAAGTGAAACCATTTAATATTCTGATAGAATATTTAAAAATTAAATATAAATCACCTCGATAATAAAAAACAACTTAGGATATTTGAATATGGCAAACCAAAATAAAATCTATTTTTACGCTTTACTATCATGTATTGGAGGATTTACTGATGCCAGTTCATTTATTCTTTTAAAAACATTTACAGGGCATCTAACTGGTAATAGTATACTTAGTTTAATTTATCTTACAACATTTAATTGGTCCATGTTAAATACTACATTAGTATCAATATTTGGATTTTTATTAGGCACAATATTCGGCTATAAATTTCGATTGAAAAATGAAGACCAAAAATCACAGACTTATATTTTATTATTTATTTTATGCATAATAACATTAGTATTCTCCATTTATTTTTTATTTAATGAGATTGATAATAACTATATGTTTATTATTGCAATAAGTTTATCGATGGGAATACAGAATGGTAATTTTTCAAATTTCAATAACACTGGGATACATACAACATACATCACTGGAATGTCTACTAATTTAATTGGGACATTATTAAAATCACCACAATGTAATAATGAAAAAAAAATCTACTTATGTCTTATTACATCTTTTATTTTGGGAGGTATTTTAGGTAGCATCTTATCAATTAACTTTGGCTATGCGGGTTTTTCATTCGTTATCGTCATTATCATTACAGCTATTTTATTTAGTTTTCACTTACAAAAAAACCATAACTAACATGAGATTAATGAGACCAAACAACTCACTGAATATATTAAAATTTAATTTTTTATTTAAGTAAAAATCATGACATGGTTATTTAAATAATGACAAAGAAATTGAATTTACCAGTGGTACTGTAAGTATCCCGGAAAAAAGTCCCATTCACTTTCAGAGATCTTCATCCATACTGATATGTATCCTGAGGAGATCGCTATGCGCAAAGCCCGATTTACTGAACATCAGATTATCGCCGTTCTGAAATCCGTCGAAGCCGGACGGACAGTCAAAGATGTCTGCCGTGAAGCCGGTATATCCGAAGCCAGTTACTACATCTATGGACTACCTACGTTTTGCAAGTACTGAATCAGGTTTTAGGTTGTTGCTTACATCTATCCGGTATCAGAAATATCTGTGCCCAAATGGGTAATCCGCACACAATCGCCTCAACAACCGGACGGCCACGGAGGCCAATATAATAGTCAGGTTCCGATCGTGCAGGTTCAACCTGTAGCCATTTTTCAATACTTTGCAACTTTTAAAGGTATGCTATTACACTGCCGGTCTGTACTCTGTTTCATTGTGAAGAATTGACCAAATAATTCTGGCATTTTTATTGGCGACTGTAACGGTCGTTTTGTTAAATCCTCGTCGCTCTTTTAGCTGATTAACCCATTGATTTAAATAACCCTCATTATTATTTGCAGCTACTCTAACGACTGCCCTGGCTCCATGAATAAATAAGGTTCGCAAATGCTTGTCGCCTTTTTTTGTCATATTCATCAGTACCTGCCTGTCACCACTCGAGTGCTGTCGTGGAACCAGACCAAGCCATGCGGCAAAGTGACGACCATTTTTAAATTCAGTTCCTTTGGCAATGCGCTGGCAGGCTTCTGATTGCCTGAACACAGCATCAATTTCTTTATCAAAAAAGCTTATACGACGACCAAGATCGTTAAAGAGATCATAAAGTTCTGCAATCGTCCTGCGCATTCTAACGCTAAGACCATTTTCAGCATCTTCAAGAATAAGCGGAACAGCACGACGAACTCTTGAGACTGCCGCGCCGATTGTTATTCCCCGATCAAGCAGCAGTCCCCGGATTTGACAGACTGTCGCAGTGCGGTGATTAACAATACGCTGTCTTGCACGGTGCAGAGCCTGAATATCCTGCTGTTCAGGGCTTTTGGGTGGCACGAACTGCATTGTTGGCTGCATCAGAGCAATTGCGATAGCCTGTGCATCATTACCGTCATTTTTTTGCCCGCGGACAAAGGGTTTTACATACTGGGGGCTGATCACTTTGACCTTATGTCCCGGTTTTTCGAACTCACGCTGCCAGTAAAATGCGCCCGTGGAGGCTTCCACTCCAATCAGGCAGGCCGGAATATTCGCGACGGTTGTAGTAACGTTTTACGATCAGTGCGTTTTTTATAAACCGGAGTTGCAACACGCGGATATCCGGTGAAAATGCGGATGGATAATGGTCCGAAGCTTATATCACTGACACTGGCATATTGGGCGGAAGAGCATGGCGTGATACTGGAATTTATTAAACCGGGTAAACCGACTCAGAATGCCTTTATCGAACGTTTTAACCGGACATACCGGACCGAAATACTGGATTTTTATCTGTTCCGGACACTGAATGAAGTACAGGAGATCACGGAACACTGGCTGAGGGAATATAACCGGGAGCGTCCGCATGAATCCCTGAATAATCTGGCACCGGAAGAATACCGGTTATTAGCTGAAAATAACGAAATCTCAAAAAGTGTGTGGAACTGAAACGGGTGTACTTACAGGTGGTTGTCTTTGCGCAGCCTCGTTTGCGGCAGGCGCGGGGGATACGTAATGGCATAGATTTCCCCAATAAAAAACCCGCCGAAGCGCTGAGAGATCCCCATA
>NZ_AYMP01000054.1 GCF_000633515.1 Morganella morganii H1r
ATCCCAATACTGACTGGATGCCCGTCTTTCCGGGCTGTCAGTCTCCAAGCCACTCGACGTAATTCAGATAATGGATAACGTCTTCATCTGTTGGTTCTCGATTCTCTTTGTTGCACTCTTTGCAGTTTGTTGCCGCTACCGGTTGTCCCATGCACCCGCATTCTCTGCCTGAGCAGCATGTGATGAGCTCAATGCCATCCGTGCATTTTTTGTTGCTACAAGTCATATCCATCTCCTGTTTTATTCAACCTAACGCACTCGTAAAGGCGCTGGGGTGAATTTTGGTAATAAAAAACCCCGCAATTGCGAGGTGTGAAAATTATGCCCGTTGGTTTAACCACCTCGGGCAGCGGTGGTTCTCGTGTACCCCTACAGCGAGCTTTTTCTATTTCTGCTGGGATTGGTCCAATAACTAGACTCAGTGTACTCTTTGAATTTATTAATAAATAACCTGGTGTCAATTAAATAGTTAGGGTAAGCAAGCTCTAATTGGCGAAGGTCATCCATTTCGACAAACAACCCATTCCAACCAGCATCAGATTCTAGTTGTCCATATAGTTTAATAGCTTCAATTTTTTGATTTTCTCTAAAGAATTGATAGTATGTTTTTTCTTCCTTCCGATTGATTGCTATTATTGCATAGCGATTCTTTCTGTGTAATTCAATTATGAATTTATTGGAGAAAATAGAATTAAACGATCTTAATTTTTGAATTGCATTCAATTCTCTATCAAGGAAAATCAATTTGTTCTTTTTTTTATTTTTTTGTTCATTTGTCAAATAAATAAATGTTTCTTCATCGGCGAGAAAATCGCTCATTTCACAAAAAAATGAAACCCAAAATGAATTACTGTTAGATGGATTCGTTTTTAGAGTTAACCCTTCACACAAGTCAACAATCTCAACAGTAGTTGCCCATAAATGCTGTAGCTTTGTCCGGAGTTGTAACTCTATTGAAAATCCCTTCCAGTCATGCTTCTCCAGTTTGTCATAGCATTTATATACTCGATGAATTCCTCGATAACCAGATGGTTTTGGGTTTTTGTTATAATCAGTGACTTTTGATGAGTGTACATTTCTGCTTGCGTCCATTCTGGAGTTAATTAGTATTAATTGCTCCTTGTCAGCTACAATTACTCGACAACCTCCTATATCTTGCATTCTGGTTAGGCATATTGCGTTGTTTGTTGAGCCATCCAATGTCTTTCTTTTTAGCTTATCTATGATAGTTGGCAACCTCTTCAAGCGACGAGCAATAATGGCATCAGGCGCACATTGCTTTAAATTTTTCCAGACTAAATTCTTAATAATAGTCAGTGGGTAAAGGTGCGCGGCTCTGTAGTTCTGAAGTATCATTACTGCCTCTTGTGAAACTTCTGCTTTCCGTATTGTTTCGCCCGCTTTTTTTACCTTACTTTTACTGTATACAAGTCTTATTTTGCCTTTTTCATACAGTTCGCTTGCCATTGTAGGGGTACTCAATGATTTTAATATGGAAATCAATATATCCTCCTGAGATTAATCCATCAATGTAGCGGATCACACCTTAGACATTCATACCATTAATACTTATGAGTACGTCGATTTTTTGCTCACCATAGCCAACTCACCGAATGGGTTATGATTAGTTGCCACACTCTCGCAGTGGCCTCGCTCATGCCCTTGAGTCCGTAGTCAGAGTATTCCCGTGAATACCTTACCTCTAACCGGCGGCTGATCGGCTGTCAGCCTGGAGTACCGGAGCTACTTGTAATCTAAACCTTGACCCGACGCTACACAGGCTAGCCATCCGGCTACTCAGGGGTTAGTCACTACCTAACCATTGTCGCTATGCAACTGCGGTCTGCCCGTTTTGCTTTCTACATAAATCCTCCGATGCTGACGGTGCTTTATTAATTCCTGACGCGACCGATTTAGCGCCTGTTCTGGTGTTGGTGCATAAAAATATCTGCGCTCACACAACCCATCAGGTTATGCCCTTGCCGTAATACCACCGTTCGGCATAATCGGCTTGCGGCTAATTCTCAGCTGCTTGCATGGTGCTTCCGGTGCATCTTTCAGCCCGATAATCAGCTCTGCAAACACATCTGTTTCGTCTGCCGGCCGGCCGAAAACTGAATCAAAAATCTCCTCCACTGAGCGGCTTTCAGGCTTCGCTGCATACTCCGCACGCTTTCTGTCCCAGAACGCCATTTGCCTTGCTAACCGGCGGTTCTTCGCGTTGTCCTTCTTTGGAATAACAGTAATTGTTGCCATATTGCCTCCTGAGTAATTTTTGGTGGTGCGGGCAATCTACTTGCTACCTCCATGTTTCACCACATGGCGCCCAAAGCTTTAGTTATCAGTTTGCTTGCATCGTGCGCACTCAGCAGGCACTTGATAACGTATTGCAACCGTAATGACTATCGCGAATAGTTCACTTCCGATTCACAGCGAGCTACCGCACCCCAAAAACCACTCAGTGGTGATCTGACACTTATTCAGATCAGGTTCCCGATTATTAAAGAGCTAAGTCCGTTTTATCTTTGGCTCCGTGCCGTTGATGGGGTAAATATAACCAGCGGTGATAATTATGTCAACACCGCAGGTGATAATTAAATTACTGGCGGTGTTATTTTATTGATTTAACATCCAATTTATTTTCAAAAAAATCGTCACGCTTGGA
>NZ_AYMP01000055.1 GCF_000633515.1 Morganella morganii H1r
CGCTCCGGCGGGTTTTTTATACCTGAAATTCAGTTTTACCCACCTGTGCACCACATGCACACACGCTTTTAAACATCGAGCCGATATTTAGGAATGAGCCTTTGAGGGGATCAGCTATAGCTGATGCTGCTTCGATGGGCTGATCTCCTATGTGGCAAAGGTTCATTACCTAAATAAGGAAAGCATCATGATTAAAATCATACCCATGAAGTATGACGAATCCCTGATCCCGTTTAATGGTGATTGCTGGGTGAATGCAACAGTGGCAGCAAAATATTTTGATAAAAGAGCTCTTGATTGGCTGCGACTGGATTCAACAAAAGAATATGCAAAAGAAATTGGTCAGGAGCTTGATATTGAAGCTATAAATTTAAAAGGTGAGATTTCTCACCTTTTAGTACGTGTGGAGAGGGGGCGTAATGGCGGCACCTGGATTCACCCGGAACTGGTCATTGAGTTTGCCCGCTGGTTATCACCAAAATTCGCCCGCGCCTGTGACCGGCATATAAAAAATATGCTGATGGCGCAGAATATGACACTGACGGAAGAGCAGGTTATAGGCCTGCTGACATACAAAGACGCCACTGAGTGGGAAAAGCGCTTTCAGGAGCCCTACTATCGCGCACTGTCAAAAATGGCCGGTGTTCCTTACTTTGGTCATGTCGGCGGGTGTCCGTCACTCTTCGGGATGATCACGGCGAAGTGGGTATACGGCGTTGCATTGCCTGACTATGTCTACGAATCGGTAAAAGAAAACCGGTCAGCGCGTGAAAAAATTCATCAGTACCTCAAGGCAGATGCCTTACGAAAAGTTGAAGAACAAATGGTGGCAGTAACCAATATCGCCAACAGCTCAGCTGACTATAAGGATTTTGATGCCCGGTGTATGGCTGCATTTGATGTTAAAGGGCAGATGCGGCTGCTTTATCCGGTAACGGGAAATAATTCACAGATTACCCGGTTACAGTAGCGGGAGGCGCAATGCAAAATATCTCTCCGGAAATGCGGATTGCGGTTACTGAGCTGGCTTCCGACCCTGAAATCGAACTGTTTGAAATCGACCTCACTCATATCGGCGGCATCCGGTACCGGTTTTATAACGGCATGAACAGTCAGCGAAAGCCGCTTATCTGGCAAAAGCAGGTTTATGATCCCTATCCCGTCAGCGGAGAGGGTTTCACCTACAGCGGTAAAGGCCCGTCAGGACGACCGACGATTACACTGTCCAACCTGTTCGGCCTGATCACCGGTATTGTCAGTCAGCTGGATGGGGCCGGTGGTGGTTACGTGATCCGCAGGGTGGTTAAATCCCGGTTCCTCGATGCAGATAACTTTGAGGGCGGAAACCCGGATGCTGATCCGTCACAGGAAATTATCAGCCGCTGGGTGATTGAACAGGTCACCAGTCTGAATAATAAAACAGCCTCTTTCATGCTGGCTGCGCCCAGTGAAACAGACGGCGCAATGCTGCCGTGCCGGGTTATTTTATCGGATGTGTGTCCGTGGGGGTACCGGTCTTCAGAATGTGGTTATACCGGACCGCCGGTTGCTGATGAATGGGGCAAGCCGACCAGCGATCCGGCAAAGGACAAGTGCGGCAAGCGGCTCCCTGACTGCAAACTCCGCAACAACCAGTCACGAATCGGGGCATTTGTATCGACTTCCCGCCTCAGCAGATAACACCTCAGAGGATTTCTATGATTAAACAAGCCATTCTGGCGCACGCTCAGGCGGATGCGCCCCGGGAATCGTGTGGCCTGATTATCCGTAATGAGCAGGGTGAGAAGTACCTGCCGTGCCGGAATCAGTCCCCGGATCCGGAACACCATTTTACTGTCGCGTTTGATGATTTTATCCGTGCCGGTGATCGGGGCGAGGTTGTTGCCGTGGTTCACAGTCATCCCGGCGGCCAGCCGTATCTGAGCAGCGCAGACAGAACAATGCAGATAAACAGCGGGTTGCCGTGGCTGCTGGTTTGTGACGGACAAATTCACCGGTATGAACCGGTACCGGCTTTGCTGGGCAGGCAGTTTGTTCATGGTGTCACAGACTGTTACAGCCTGTTCCGGGACGCATATCACCTGGCCGGCATCAGTCTGCCTGACTTTGAGCGGCATGATGACTGGTGGCGGCACGGTGAAGAACTCTACCTGGACAATATGGAGAACAACGGCTTTGTCCGGGTGAAAAAAGATATTCAGCCGGGTGATGTGATCCTGTTCTGTTACGCCAGTTCCCGGGCAAACCATGCCGCTGTTTATCTTGGCGCACAGACCATTCTACATCACATACCTAACCAACTCAGTAAGCGCGAGGCATATAACTCACGATGGCAACGAATGACTCACTCGATCTGGCGTTACCGCCACTGGCAACTTTCCGGCTTTACGGGGATTTGCAACGATTTGGACGCCGCTTTGATCTGAGTGTCGGAACGGCTTCTGAAGGTATTCATGCACTTTTGCTCCAGATCCCGCAATTGCGACAACGCATCCGTGACGGCTGGTACCAGATACGGATCGCCGGCAGTGATGTTTCCCCGGATGAAATTCACCGGAGATTTAATGAACGACTGCCCCGGAATGCGATCATTCATATTGTCCCGCGTATCGAAGGGGCAAAAAACGGCGGGGTTTTTCAGTTTATCGCTGGTGCTGCTGTGCTGGGGCTCGGATGGTGGAACCCCGGTGGATGGGCTGTCGGCAGTGCGCTGATGTCGGCCGGTGCGGCCATGATGCTGGGCGGTGTTGCTCAGATGCTGACACCGGTGGCGAAACAGCCTGATATGTCACGGGGTGAGGAAGAAAAAGGGAATACCTACTTCAGTAACCTGGAAAATACAGTTGCACAGGGTGTGGCTGTACCGGTGGCCTACGGGCGGATTATGTGCGGTTCCAGGGTGATCTCACAGTCGATTGAGATTATGGATGACAGTGACGGTACCAATATTGATGCGGGTAAACACGGCGGGTAAGCGAGGTAACAGATGGGAAAGGGCGGCGGCGGGCAGAGCACTCCTTATGAGGCACCGAATGATTTAAGCTCACGGCAGAAAATATCCCTGATTGATCTGATCAGTGAGGGACCGATTGAAGGACCGGAAGAAATCAATAATGTGGTGAATGATTTATCCTGTGTGTATCTGGATGATACTCCGGTTATTGACGGGTCAGGAAACAGTACAGTGAACGGCATGACAGCACAATGGCGCGCCGGAACACTGGAGCAGCCCGGGCTGTATGGCTTTACGTCATCAGCTAATGAGGAGCCGGTCGGTATCGAGGTAAAATACAATGCCCCGGTTACCAGGACAATCACTTCGCCGTATATCGACCGTTTGCGGCTGACGTTCGGGACGCAGTCTCTGGTTGAATCCAAAGACAACGGCGATAGGGTACCGACATCGGTGCAACTGGAAATTCAGATCCAGCGCGGCAGTATATGGTCCACGGAAAAAGTGGTCACCATCACCGGCAAGCGCAGCAACTCCCCTTACCTTATGGCGGTCATACTGGATAACCTGCCTCCGTCACCATTCAGCGTCAGGATGCGCCGGTTAACACCGGACAGCACCACGGATAAGATTCAGAACAATACGGTCTGGTCGAGCTATTCCGAGTTGATCGACATTAACCAGACTTACCCGGGATCGGCGGTCGCCGGACTGACGTTTGAAAGTGAGCAGTTCGGCAATAAATTCCCGCGCCGTAACTACCTTATCAGAGGTCGTATTATTCAGGTCCCGGGTAACTATAATCCGGATACCAGGGTGTACTCCGGAATATGGGACGGTACATTTAAACCGGCGTGGTCGGATAACCCGGCGTGGGTGCTGTGGGATCTGCTGACACATCCGCGCTATGGCATGGGGCAGCGCCTGAAAATCGCCGAAGTGGATAAATTTGCGTTGTATATGATCGGACAGTACTGCGATCAGGAAGTGGATGACGGTTTCGGGGGGAAAGAGCCACGTGTCCGCTGTAATGCTTATATTACCGACCTGCGTAAAGCCTATGATGTAATCAGTGAGCTGTGTTCCTCGATGCGGATTATGCCGGTGTGGAACGGTCAGGTTCTGACGTTTGTACAGGACCGCCCGTCTGATTCCGTGTGGCCGTATACTAACGCTAACGTTGCTGACGGAGTGTTTGAATACAGCTTCAGCCCTGTAAAGGCGCGTCATAACGTGGTCGAGGTTCGCTTTATTGATCCTGATAACGGCTGGAAAACCAGTGTGGAGCAGGTGTCTGATGATGTCTCTGTGGCACAGAACGGCCGGAATGTACTGCGAGTGGATGCCTTCGGCTGCACCAGTCGCGGGCAGGCTCACCGGCACGGATTGTGGATCCTGACGACAGAAAAACTCGAAACGCAGACGGTTGAATTCAGAATTGGTGCGGAAGGATTACGTCATACGCCCGGCGATATTTTTGAGATAGCGGATAACGACTGGGTGGATATGCAGATCGGCGGCCGCATTTTGTCTGTTCACCCGGAAAATAAAATACTGTTGCTTGATCGTAACATCGAAAAACCCGCCAAAGGTGATGCGTACGTTATTGTCACCGATGGTTCCGGCCTGCCGAAAACCATCAAAGTGACCGGCTATCCGGCGACGAATCAGATCACTCTTGATGTGATGCCGGAAGGTATACCACAGCATTCTGTCTGGACGCTCTCCCTGCCGTCATTGCGCCGCCGGTTATTCCGTGCGGTATCTCTGGCTGATAACAGTGACGGCACATTTACTGTTACTGCTGTTCAGCATGCGCCGGAAAAAGAAGCCATTGTAGATAAAGGTGCGGTATTTGAGCCGAAGCCGGATACGCCGCTCGGTGGTTTTATTCCCCCGGTTGAAAATCTTACTGTGGAAATCAGCAGCGATAATGAGGCATGGCAGGCCGCAGCATCATGGAACTCACCCTATGCTCTGCGCGGTGTTGAATACCTGCTGAAGCTGACCATCGGTGATCGTGTTGCCGGAACGGCGGTAACAAAAGAATCGTTTTACCGGTTCAGTGGTATGCCGCAGGGTAATTATGTGCTGACAGTCACGCCGCAGAATGACCGGGGGCAGAAAGGGGAACCGGCCAGCACATCATTCTCCGTCAATCCGCCGCTGCCGCCGTCTTATATTGATGTTGAACCCGGCTATTTCAGCCTCGGGATTGTTCCCCGTTCCGGCGGACAGAACAGCCTGCGGGCGCAATATGAGTTTTGGTTTTCAGATAAACAGATAGCCGATATCCGCGATGTTGAATCTGTGGGCGCTTATCTGGGTAACGGCACCATGTGGATTGTGCAGGGCCGTAATATGAAAGCAGGTCACCGCTATTATGTGTATGTCCGCAGCGTAAATGTGGTCGGAAAATCGATATTTGTTGAGGCCAGTGGTATTCCGGAAAGTAATGCTGATGAAATCCTCGACGCTGTGCAAAAAGAGCTCGAAGACTCAGCCATCATCAAAGACCTGCAGTCACAGGCTGAAGACAATTTCGAAGCCATCATCAACAACGCCAACAACGCTTACGGCCAGTGGAATTACTGGCAGCGTGAAAACGGCGCGATGAAAGCGGAAATTATCGAAGTTCGCAACTACACGGTCACGGAAACCACGGCGCTGGCCGAGAAAATCGACGCGGTGAAGGTGACTGCAGACGACAGTTTCGCCATGGCGCAGAACTCCATCCGGGCGCAGTGGGATATGGCATCCGGTCAGGCATCGGTGGTTCATGATATGAAAGTCCGCATTCATTACAACGGTGAGGACTATTCCGCCGGCATGGTTATCGGGGCCGAACTGAAGGGCGGACAGGTAAACACGCTTATCGGGTTCAGCGCCCAGCAGTTTGCATTTTATAACCCTGTAAATAAATCCATGGATCTGTTTATGTACATGAAAGACGGTCAGGTGTTTATGCGTGAGGCGTTCATTAATCAGGCATGGCTCAACAGCGTGGTTGTCACTGATAAAATGCAGTCGGAGAACTACGCGCCGGGTAAAGCCGGATTTCTGATTGATGCAAAAACCGGAAATGCCGAATTTAACAGCGCGATATTCCGCGGGACTCTGGATGTCCGCAGTGCTGCATCTGGTGGTCGGATGGAAATTAATAACCAGACAATCTCGGTTTATGATACCGGCAATGTACTGCGGGTGAAGCTGGGGAAACTGTAATGTCATACGGATTATACGTAAATCCACAGAATGGCGGAAAACCATTTCAGCTGGATGATTCTGATTGCCAGATGCTGACCAAATTAAAGCATGTTCGCCTGATGTTGGGGCGGCTTGATATTCCTTTTCCTAAAGATGAGTGGGTTTATAACAAAGATAAGCGGGCCTATTACACGCCTGTTCCCGGCATTGGAAACTATGATGCCTTTCTGGTGGTTAAAAAAGGAACTCAAAGTGGTTATATACCGGGTTTAACTGGTGCGTGGCCAAACTGGATAGATAAGGCGTGGCTTGCAGATGGCGGGCTGTATGCTGCCCCGAAGGGTAGTCAGGTTTATCATGTCTGGGATGACCCATACCAGGAATATTTTGCATTTGATGTGTTTGGCACCCCTAAACGCACAGCCGCAGATAATGTATATGGAATTCAGTTGATGGGAATGAATGGGGTAACCACGCTGTCAGATTTTACCAAAACCGGATACTGCGTCTGGGCTGGTGAAGTATATGCGCCAAGATATGCGGGAATATCGGTACCGGGAATCAATATTGGTGATGAATATCGTTACTCTACATACGCCAGGCCAAAGTCCGGGGAAGCCATTTTAACAAGAATGGGGGGATCAATAAGGGCAGATCGTGAAACCACACTGCAGGTTGCAGTCTTTGACCATCAGCCTAATTTGTCAAAAATGAGTGGATGGGGAGTTGAGATCTATAACAGCAGGGGACAGGTCACTTATAACACAAGGTATGCACCAATGCTCGGTGGTCAGGTTCTTGACGGCAACAAAGGAGGGTACTCTAAATATGCCCGTCCGATATACAACATAGGCACTTATGGCAGTTATATCCGGGAAATTATCAAAGAGTCATACTTTTTGAATGCCTGCGGGTTGAAGATATCAGGTAACAGGTACGATGTTGTGTCTTTCGGTGAAGTGGCGATGGGTTACCAGGGTATTGCGAACGGTGGCTATGGCGTCATTAATGGTGTCTTCAATATGCACTGTCTTGATGGCGACCGGTATTTTTAATCAACCAAAAGAATAAGTATGGATAACCGCTCCGGCGGTTTTTTTATGCCTGAAATTTAAGGAAACCCCATGATTTATACAGACGGCACCATAGCCATTAAAGCCGGTTCACCGATCGTAACCGGTACCGGCACACAGTGGAAAAAGAATATTCACGGTGTTGCCCCGGGCCAGCTTATCAGCATCGAGAACGGCACAGCACCAGTCAGTATGATGATCCGCGCGGTAAACAGTGATACCGAACTGGTGTTGGCATTCAATGCCCCGGTAACGCTCAGCGGTGCGAAATACTCCATTGCCACCACAGTCCCGGATGGCATTTCAGATGCGGCCCGCACCATGTCAGCCAATCAGGGCTATATCGTTTATTTTCTCCAGGCAATGCAGCAGTGGATGACGGACACCGGCCAGGTGGAAATTGAGTTGCCGAATGGACAAAAGGTGACGCTGGATAGCATTAAAGCGCTGAATGAAGCGATTAAGAAAATAGACGAAAAAGTAGATAATATTAAAATCCCTGAACCTAAAGATGCAACAACGACCCAAAAAGGGATTGTGCAACTCTCAGCATCAGTCGGGGCATCAACAACTAAAGTGCCACACGAGAAAGCGGTAAGTGATGCGCTGAGTAAAAAAGCAAATACAGATGCGCTTGGAAGTGCAGCTGGTAAGGATGCAGGCACTGGTAGTGGCAATCTAATGGAGGTGGGAGCATTCGGGTTCGGTGGTTCTGGTCATCAGTTTTCACGGGCTGAGCCGGACATGTATAATTATATGCGCGCACCAGCTACGCCTACCTCGGTATTTTCTAATACAATAACCACCTCCATGAGTGATGCATATTCGGCGGTGGCTTATTTTTGTGCAAGTAATACGTATACATCGATCGCGGTATCCTATACAGGAGGAAGTGTTAAGGTTGTTGGCGGGAATGAAAATAACGCGTATGCACATACCCTGTGGACCAGCAGAAATACCACCACAGACAGTAACGGGTTCATTAAGAAAGCTTCCCCGATTATCGAAATCCACCCTGATGACCATTACGAAACCAACGACGAATCAGAAGGCGCTGAAGTCAGCCGCATCGGCACCGGCCAGTATCACATTACCGGTATACTCGGTTATAATTCAGATGGTGCCTGGGGCATAAACGGTGGTATTTCGGTACCGAAAGACAATAACGACCTTGAGCTGGTTTATGTCGATGACAGGGTGCAGAGTGACGGTAGCCTGATTATTGAAACTTGTCACCGTCAGCATGCGCATTTGCCGGAACGTTTCCAGAACTGGCGGCTGAAAGAGGTCACCCCGGAAGGTGAGCGTATCTTCTATCAGGACGGCGAACCGTGTGACCTGCCGGAATCAACCCGTCTCGATGTTCGTGTCGAAATGCCGCAAGGCTCTGTGTGGAATGTGAAGCAGCGGGAGTTGTCCGAGCAGATGGCGCAGGAGTTGGCTGAGCGGGAGGAGTGACCAGAAATGATAATTTAAAACGAGGAAATCAATCCCGTTCGGTCAGGGATTGATTTCGGAGAAATCCAGATAATGATGCTTTACTTTCCAAGTAAAGTAAAATCTAAATATATAATAGCATCTCTTATTTTTTGTTCATATCCTAGTGCATTAAAATAATGTTTTAATGCGATAAACATGTCAATATCTAAATTATAATCAGGATATGAGACCGTTATGAACCTATTATATTTAAGATAAGTGTCTATTTCATTGCTTTTTGATTCATCAACCCCTAAGATCTCATCTTCAGTATATAATATATTTATTTGTTTAAGATAGTTAATATAGTGTTCGATGTTACCCTGATGATACTCGGATAAACTAAAAAATAGATTTTCAATTTGAACGGTGATTTTTTTTGCATGAGATGTTGATGTGTTTTGATCTGATAGTATTATTATTTCTGCAATAAATTCACGCATAGGTTGTGATATTTTTTGTAAACGCATTATAAAGCTGTTTAGTGAATTAAATAAATCTTCGTAATTTATTTCATAGGAAAAATTTGGATTTATTGATAAATACCTTTTTTGCAACAATTTTTCTGTGATAGCATGAAATTTATTGATATTTTCTGGTATTATTGGCGTTTTTATTATTTCTCCTACATACTGGTAACTATCTATCGATAATTCTTTAAGTAATGAATGTACATGAATTAATCTCCTATTAGGAAAGGTGTTTATTTTAATGAGAATGTCACTTAGTGTTATTGATTCTATCCTTATTCCATTATATGAGCTCATTCGTGGTTGGTATGGTCTATTTATTAAAAAAAGAAACCAAACTGCATTTAAGTTTGGTCTTGAATTTGAAATTATATTTATGGAATGTTTTATTTTTGTGTAGCTTGCATCTCTTGTTACCTGCATTCCTGTATCTCTCTTCTCATCTAAATAATCTATACCTGGTGAATTATTGTTTTTTTTATTTAAATCAGTAAACTCCATATCAAACACAAAATTAACTATATCTAACATGTTACTTTCTGCAATGATAGCAGCATCATTTAAATTTAATCTGGATAGCATGTGTAAATAACTGGAAAATGTAGCCACTTTAGCTGCGCATTGTTTTATTAATCTTTCTCTATCTGTTGGCATATCATGTATCACTATATAAATTTATTTTTTGAATTTTAATCTCTATCGTATAGAAATGAAAGCTGGGAAAAATTTTTTGTTGTGCTTCAGTGTCAGGATAATTACCACCCACTCTGAAAATTAATCCAAGGGCGCGGAATGACACATGAAACGTATTTCACCTGAACGAAAATCAGCGGTACTGGCTAGAATACTACGGTCTTACAACATGACGGTTTCCGCAGTTGCACAAGCTGAAGAAATATCCGAAGCTACGCTCTATAACTGGCCAAGCCAGGCTAAATCAGAAGGGAAACTCGAGCTCGGAGCAGATAAAAAGACAGGGGAGTGGCCGTCATCAGGCTTTAAGAGGTTGACAGAAGCTCGGAAATTTACCCGCTGGTACAACGACAGCCATCCGCGTAGCAGCACAGATGGGATGATATCGTGCCGCTGGTACAGCGTGATGCAGTATAAATAGCAAAAGCCAACCGTCCGGAGCTGTGGTCAAGTAAGACACGGGACTGGCAGCGGAAAATCACAGTGATCCTGAATCCAGAACGGGAAAACAGGCTGCTTAAATTAACAAAGGGTGACAACTATCTTGACACTTACGACCCATGACACCCTGTGATGCGGAGTCAGACAATGAACACTGAAAGGAAAAAAATAAACAAAAAATGTTGATTTATTTTCACTGGATGTTTATATTGACGCTGAGCCGAAATCTTTCGGCCGTTTTAAGCTAAGGAGTACACAATGTTAACGCCGTTCGGTAAGACAGTAAGGAAAATGCGCATAGATCTAGGCATAACTCTGAAGAGTATGGCTGATGCTATCGGCATGACATCCTCTTACCTTTCAGCGATTGAAACTGGAAAAAGAGCCGTAACACAGCCTATTTTAAATAGTGTCATAGATTTTTTTGGCGCTGATAATGGAAAAAAACAAGAATTAATGGATGCGGCTCTAGAATCTCAACAATCAGTGGAGATTGGCTTGTCTGGTAGAGATGGCACCGCTCGTGATACAGCTATCGCGTTTGCACGTAGTTTTGATGAATTAAGTGAAGAAGATTTAACGCAATTGAATAATATTTTAAATAAATACAAATAATAGAAGGTGGTGACTTTTGAGTGGACAGGATTATCGTGTACCTCCACAAAGTCGAAGTTCGATTAGGGATGGTGCGAAGACACTAAGAGAAGTACTAAGGATCTCTAGTGTTTATTTTCCAATAATGGAGGTGTTGGAATTAGCGCTACCAAAATTACTAGATGGATATGAATTTGTGGTGGGAAGCCAAGAGGATATGGAAGGGACGCATGGATTAACATTTCCGCAGGAAAACAGAATTATTTTGCGTGAGGATGTTTATCATGGTGCGCTTGAAGGCAATGGTCGTGACAGGATGACGGCCGCTCATGAATTAGGTCATCTCCTTTTACACAAAAATATAGCATTTGCTAGGTCATTACCTGGGGTTGATGTTAAGCCATATGAGAGTAGTGAATGGCAAGCGAAGTGCTTTAGTGGTGAATTATTGGTACCAGCATCATTCTCGGCATCATTAATACACATGGAACCTGAACAACTTGCTTTAACCTGTGGTGTCTCAATTGAGGCAGCCAGGTATCAGTTAAAGGTATTAAAAAACCCCTACTAGGTTGCAGCCATAGTAAGGGCCTCTAAAGGTGATAATCCGTAGAGTATCACCGCTTGAATATCTCGTAGCAACCTGAAATTAACACCTCAGGAGGGCTTATTCAAGAAAAATCTCTCTCGGTAAGGAGGTGTTTTATGGATGGCGTTACGTTCTATCGTAAAAAAAGCAGCCCCAAAAGGGTTCCGCTGGATTTTCTGTCGCTACCGCAAGGTTCGGGGTAAATCAGGCAAGATGCTCGATGCGCATGCATACGGGTATCAGGCATGGGCCTTCTTGGTTCGTTGCTAAATAAGAAAGCATGGGGTAACCCATGCTTTTTATTTTCTGGTTAGTTTGAGAAATTTCTCATGCAATGATTGTGGGTAAAGCTCAGTATAAACCTGCCACAGCACATTCAGTGATCTGTGCCCTGTTACCTGGGCCACTTCCTCAATACTGAATCCCGCTTCAAATAACCGACTGGCACCCTCACGGCGTAAATCGTGATAGCGCAAATCCTCAATACCTAATGCATTACGAACCCGCTGGAAACCCGCAGATACCGATTTAGGGTTATACGGAAACACTCTTTCATCTGTTCGTGGTTGCCGTTGCAGTATCGTCCAGGCATCGCCAAGCAGCGGAACGGACATATGGTTACCGGTTTTTTTGCGCGGATCTTTTCTGTCTCTTACCAGTACGCTGCGGTTTTTTTCATCCACATCAGACCACAAAATTTTGCATACCTCCCCGATCCGCATGCAGCTCAGTATAGAAAAGTCGAGAATATCGACAAAGGGTATTTTTCCTTCCCGGTGCTCACTGCGGGCCTTCAGTCCTTCTTTCAGCAGAGATAATTCATCATTCTGCGGTCGCCGACTGCGGCGCTGTGATTTTCCGATCAGCCCCATTTGCAGGAGCTGTGGTCTCGCTTCGTGAGAAGGGCAATCTGTGTACTCAATACCATAAACAGGTTTAGCTGATCGCAATACAGAAGTGAGATAGCTTACATCGTGGTTTATTGTCGATGGAGATGCACCGGCCGCAGAGCGTGCCCGGCAATGTTCTATTACATGATTAACAGATAACTCAGGGAGAGACAGCGCAGCCAGTTCTGAATCAAAAAGCATATTCAGCACGTACTTTTTGGTACGGCCAGCTTTGCCACCCATTTTGGGGTCATTGATATATTTAAAAATCAGATCCCGTACTGTGAGTTTTGTGACATCGTCAGGGTTAGGAATGCCGTGCTGCTCTAATTCAATAACCCGGCGTGTGCCCCATGTTTTCGCATGGGCCTGCTTTGTGAATGTCCGGTTTTCTCTGTAAATGTATTTACCTTTTTCTTTTACACCTACCGTACACCGGTACCGATATGAACCATCAGCGCGTTGCCGTTTCTCTATGCTATAATAGGCCATCAGTTATATGTTCCTTTATTCAGGTCCCCAAATACCAGGGGTGCTGGTAGGGGTGCCAATAAAGAAAAAATACACTAAAAAGACCTAAAATGCACCAAAATACGCCAACAGAAAAAACCACTGAAACCCAGCAATTACGTGCTGTGAGCGGCTATAAGAACCTTAACCGGTTTTCCGTTGCACCGATGCTGGACTGGACTGATCGCCATTGCCGTTATTTTCACCGTAAGCTCAGCCGCCACGCGCTGCTGTATACTGAAATGGTGACAACAGGGGCGATTCTGTTCGGAAAAGGGGATTATCTGGCGTATAACGAGGCGGAGCACCCGGTTGCATTGCAGCTCGGCGGCAGTGACCCGGCGGCACTGGCGCAGTGTGCGAAAATCGCACACGAACGCGGTTATGATGAAATCAACCTGAATGTCGGCTGTCCGTCTGACCGTGTGCAGAACGGAATGTTCGGTGCCTGTCTGATGGGCAACGCCTCTCTGGTGGCGGATTGTGTCGCAGCAATGCGGGATGTGACGGATATTCCTGTCACGGTTAAAACCCGGATCGGGATTGATGATCAGGACAGTTACGAGTTTTTATGTGATTTTGTCGGCACGGTGGCGGATCGCGGCGGTTGTGAGATGTTTATTATTCATGGCCGTAAAGCCTGGCTCTCCGGCCTGAGTCCGAAAGAGAACCGGGAGATTCCGCCGCTGGATTATCCGCGCGTGTATCAGCTGAAAAAAGATTTTCCGCACCTGACCATGGCGCTTAACGGCGGTATTAAAACATTAGAAGAGGCGAAAACCCATCTGCAGTATATGGACGGCGTGATGATCGGGCGTGAGGCATATCAGAACCCGTCAATTCTGGCACTGGTCGATAATGCGCTGTTTGATACTACCCTGCCGGTGACAGATACGGTCGCTGCTGTGGAAGCGATGTATCCGTATATTGAAGCTGAGATGGCGAAAGGAACATATCTCGGTCACATTACCCGCCATATGCTGGGCATTTTCCAGGGCATTCCGGGGGCGCGTCAGTGGCGGCGTCATCTGAGTGAAAATGCCCATAAAGCCGGGGCAGATCTGCGGGTGATTGAAGCAGCACTGGCGTTTGTTACCCGAAAGAATATAGCTGAATAATTATCATATGAATAATGAACTCCCGGAACAGAGAGTTCATTTTTCTTAATTATAATGAATCAAAGAAACGGTTATAACATGCGATGATATAACTGATTTGTGCATTAAATGCAGCTTTGATTTCGTCTTTCTGTTCTGGTGTTTCAGCTTTCTTTTTCAGAATAAAAAAGCTTTCCTGCATTAATTGTACAGTGACATCTGCAGATTTTTGAAATGCAGATAAGCTGTTATTTTTACCGTAACATTCAAGAAGAACATCAAAGCGGTTATCCGCTTCATCACGAATCATCTGAAATTCAGCGTTTGTGATTCTGCCATCCTGATAGATAAAATCAACAAGATGATTTATTTCCGTATTATTCATAAATATTCCTTTTTCTGTGATTGAAAAATAATGATAAATATCCGGCGTTAAACAATCAATAAAAATAAATATATAAATTTAACATGAATTAGGAGTATTTATTAATAAAAACCCTCATTTAATAACGAGGGTTTTTATTGTTAATTAAATAATATATATCTTAAGGAATTAAGATGCTGGATCCGGTTGTCGCACGGCCTTCCAGGCGTTTGTGTGCCAGGGCAGCATCTTTCAGCGGATAAACCTGATCCGCAGGTATAGAAATAGTCAGTTTACCGCTCAGGATCAGATCAAAAATTGCTTTGCTGGCTTCGTTAAGCTCTTCGCGGTTGGTGATGTAACCAAAGACAGAAGGGCGGGTCACATACAGTGAGCCTTTCTTATTTAAAATCCCCAGATCAACACCGGTGACCGGGCCGGAGGCATTGCCGTAGCTGACCATCAGGCCGCGGCGCTTCAGGCAGTCCAGTGACGGCAGCCAGGTGTCTTTGCCGACAGAGTCATACACCACACCGACTTTTTCACCGTCAGTGAGTGCCAGCACCCGCTCAACAATGTCTTCTTTATTGTAGTTGATGGTTTCCCAGGCGCCGGCGGCTTTGGCTTTCTGCGCCTTTTCATCAGAACCCACGGTACCTATCATCTTCGCGCCCAGCGCTTTGGCCCACTGGCAGGCGATTTGTCCGACACCACCGGCAGCGGCGTGGAACAGGAAGACTTCCCCGGCTTTTACCTCATAAGTTTTGCGCAGCAGATAAAACGCGGTCAGACCTTTCATAAAGCAGGCGGCAGCGGTTTCAAAGCTGATACCGTCCGGCAGAATGGCGAGCTTTTCTTCCGGCACGTTATGGATTTCACTGTACGCACCCAGCGGAGACTGCCCGTAGACCACGCGGTCACCGACTTTAATGTGTTTTACGTTTGCACCGGTTTTTACCACCACACCGGCGGCTTCAGAGCCGACACCGGAAGGGGATACCGGCGCAGGGTACAGGCCGCTGCGGAAATAGGTATCAATATAGTTCACGCCGATTGCTTTGTTTTCCACCTGAACTTCACCCGGCGCCGGGTCTGCCGGCGTAAAGTCACGATAAACCAGTACATCGGTGCCGCCGGGTGCATCAAATTCAATACGTTTAGCCATGGAGGGAACCTCATTCGGAAAAAAAGAGTGGCCACTTACCTGCAGACAGCGCAGAAACAGTAAGCGGGACAGTTAATCATATGATTTATTGTATTTGGCATAATTGCATGTCACTGAAAATTACTCAAGCTTCGTGCAATCAGCGGTAAAGGAGGGCTATACTACCCGCTCTGTCCCGTTCAGGGACGCAGGTATTCTCCCCGGCAGACGCACTGATAAGTAAGAGAGTTTCATGGCCAGATATCCCAAGGACACCAAGACCGACAAACCCCGTGACCATCAGATGGAAGGGCTGAAATTACCGCCGCATTCCCTGGAAGCCGAACAGTCCGTTCTCGGCGGACTGATGCTGGACAACGAGCGTTGGGATAATGTCTCTGAACGTGTGACCGGCGAGGATTTTTTCAGCCGCCCGCACCGGACGATTTTCAGTCAGATGCAGCGCCTGCTCGAGCAGGGACGGCCGATTGACCTGATCACGCTGTCCGAAGCACTGGAAACCGGCGGAGAGCTGGAAAATGTCGGCGGGTTTGCCTACCTGGCGGAACTCTCGAAAAATACACCAAGTGCGGCGAATATTAACGCTTATGCAGATATCGTCCGTGAACGTGCGGTGATCCGCGACATGATTTCAGTCGCCAATGAGATCGCCGATGCCGGTTACGATCCGCAGGGGCGTTCCAGTGAAGATCTGCTCGATCTGGCAGAGTCCCGCGTGTTCCAGATCGCCGAAAACCGCGCCAATAAAGATGAAGGGCCGAAAGGGATCGAGGCGATTCTGGAAGAAACCGTCGAGAAGATCGAAAAGCTTTATGCTCAGCCGCATGACGGGGTGACCGGAGTATCGTCCGGGTATCAGGATCTGGATAAAAAGACTGCCGGTCTGCAACCTTCTGATTTAATTATTGTTGCGGCGCGTCCGTCCATGGGGAAAACGACATTCGCCATGAACCTGTGCGAAAACGCCGCCATGACCGAAGAAAAACCGGTGCTGATTTTCAGCCTTGAGATGCCCGGCAACCAGATCATGATGCGTATGCTGGCTTCCCTTTCCCGCGTTGACCAGACCCGCATCCGTACCGGGCAGCTCGATGATGAGGATTGGGCGCGCATCTCCAGCACCATGGGGATTCTGCTGGAAAAGCGCAATATGTATATTGATGATTCCTCCGGCCTGACCCCGACCGAAGTCCGCTCCCGCGCACGGCGGATTTTCCGTGAGCACGGCGGCTTAAGCCTGATTATGATCGACTACCTGCAATTAATGCGGGTGCCGTCCCTCTCTGATAACCGTACCCTGGAAATCGCTGAGATTTCCCGCTCCCTGAAAGCACTGGCCAAAGAATTACAGGTGCCGGTGGTTGCACTGTCCCAGCTGAACCGTAGTCTGGAACAACGTGCCGATAAACGCCCGGTAAACTCCGACCTGCGTGAATCCGGCTCCATCGAGCAGGATGCTGACCTTATCATGTTTATCTACCGTGACGAGGTTTATCACGAAAGCAGTGATCTGAAAGGCGTGGCTGAAATTATTATCGGCAAGCAGCGTAACGGCCCTATCGGAACCGTCCGTCTGACCTTCAACGGCCAGTGGTCGCGTTTTGATAACTATGCAGGGCCGAGTTATGACGATGAATAAACCGTCTGAATATAATGCGGACGGCATAATAACCCTGACAACAAACAAGACATCAAAAACCCCTAACCAAGGAACCCCTATGAAAGCGGCAACAGCCGTCATTGACCGTGGTGCGCTGCGCCACAACTGGCAGCGGATCCGGGAATTGGCACCGGACAGCCGTCATGTTGCGGTGGTCAAAGCAAACGCCTACGGCCACGGATTAGTCGAAATCGCCCGTGAACTCAATGAGGCGGATGCGTTTGCGGTGGCGCGTCTGAGCGAAGCGCATGCGTTGCGGGCCGGTGGTATTGTTAAACCTATCATCTTACTGGAAGGTTTTTTCGATGCGGCGGATTTGCCGGTGATTGTTGCCAGTCGTCTGGAAGTGGCGGTTCATTTTGAAGAGCAGTTAGTGGCGCTGGAGCAGGCGCAGTTATCGGATCCGGTGAAAGTCTGGATGAAAATTGATACCGGTATGCACCGTCTCGGCGTGCGTCCGGAAGAAGCGGAAGCGTTTTATCAGCGGCTGTGCCAATGCAAAAACGTACAGCAGCCGGTGAATATCATCAGCCATTTCAGCCGCGCGGATGAAGATGACGCACAACCGACAGAAGCACAAATCACCCGTTTTATGGTATTTGCTGCCGGTAAACCGGGGGAAAAATCGATTTCTGCGTCCGGCGGTATTCTTTACTGGCCGCAGGCGCACCTCGACTGGGTTCGTCCCGGGATCATTCTGTACGGTGTGTCACCGAAAAGCGGTACCGAAGCCGGTGATTATGGCCTGAAACCGGTGATGACCCTCAAATCCCGCCTGATTGCTGTGCGTAAACATAAAGCATGGGAAGCGGTCGGTTACGGCGGTACCTGGATCAGTGATCGTGACACCTGTCTGGGGGTGATCGCGGTTGGTTACGGTGACGGCTATCCGCGCAGTGCGCCATCCGGCACACCGGTGGTGATTAACGGACGCCGTGTTCCCATTGCCGGGCGTGTTTCCATGGACATGATAACTATCGACCTGGGGCCGGATTGCAGTGATAAAGCGGGTGATGAAGTCATTTTATGGGGGGATTCACTGCCGGTGGAGCAAATCGCAGAAGCCAGTGGCATCAGTGCCTATGAACTGATCACCAGGCTGACCTCCCGCGTGGCGATGGAATATCTGGACGAATAAAATGTGACGCGATATGTTCTGATAGTGAGAAAAATAACAATCAGGAGTATCGCTTGTGTTCGAACATGTAGACGCCTACGGCGGCGACCCGATCTTAACGCTCGTTGAGCATTTCAAACAGGATCCCCGGAAGGAGAAGGTCAATCTCAGTATTGGCCTCTATTACGACGATTCCGGGGTGACTCCGCAACTGAACAGCATCACACAGGCAAAACAGCGCTATAACGCGCAGGATACCGGAGCCTCCCTGTATCTGCCGATGGAAGGTTTTTCCCCTTACCGCAGCGCGGTACAGACGCTGCTGCTGGGCGATGACAGCGGGCTTATCCGCCAGGGCCGTGTGGCGACGATCCAGACGCTGGGCGGATCCGGTGCGCTGAAGATCGGCGCGGATTTCCTGCACCGTTATTTCCCGGGATCGGATGTCTGGCTCAGTGATCCGACATGGGAAAACCATCAGGCGATCTTTGCCGGTGCCGGATTTAAAACCCATTATTATCCGTATTTTGATCCGCAGACCAAAGGTGTGAAATTTGATGAGATGCTGGCAACATTTGAGACGTTACCGGCAAAAAGCATCATTTTACTGCATCCGTGCTGCCATAACCCGACCGGTTCCGATCTGACACCGGAGCAGTGGGACAACGTTGTCGCGGTGGTGAAAAAGCGGGAGCTGATCCCGTTCCTGGATATTGCTTATCAGGGCTTCGGCGGCGGTATGGAAGAGGATGCCTATGCTATCCGCGCCATGGCGGCGGCAGAGGTACCGTGTTTCGTCAGTAACTCGTTCTCAAAAATTTTCTCACTGTACGGTGAGCGTGTCGGCGGGCTGTCAGTCCTCTGCCCGACACAGCAGGAAGCAGAGCGGGTGCTGGGTCAGCTGAAAGCAGGTGTGCGCCGTGTCTATTCCAGTGCACCGTCTTACGGGGCAAAACTGGTCTCTGAAGTGCTGAATGATACTGCACTGAAAGCACAGTGGCTGGCGGAAGTGGACACCATGCGCAGCCGGATCGCAGAGATGCGGACAGTGCTGGTGGATACACTGAAAAACACACTACCGGAGAAAAACTTCGATCATCTTCTGCATCAGCGCGGGATGTTCAGCTACACCGGGTTCAGTCCGGAGCAGGTTACTGCACTGCGTGAGCAGCATGCGGTGTATCTGGTCGGTTCCGGGCGTGTCTGCATGGCGGGGGTGAACCGTCATAATGTGGATGCGATTGCGCGGGCTTTTGCGGCGGTCAGCCGTTAATCCTCAGTCATGAAATGATGATGCGCGGAATCATTGTGTTCCGCGCCTGTTTCAGCGTAACTGACTGTCTTTACTGCCGCGCCGGTTATAACCGCTGAATGCGGCCTGTTTTTTATCCTCTTCTGCCTGACAGTTCACACACAACTGCACTCCGGGTATCGCATCACGCCGCGCCTGCGGGATCGGCTCACCGCACTCTTCACAAAACAGCGCGCTTTCTCCTGTCGTCAGCTGGCTGCGCACCCGGGCGACCGCATCATCCAGTGTGGCATCAATCTGCTCCTGAACAGCAGAATCACTTGCCCATCCGCTTGCCATGTTCGCCTCCTGTTTCCGGTGGTTGTCTGATACTTTATTTTATCACGGGTTGCTTATTATTTCACCAGTACGGAAAGCGGATAAAAAAATACCGCAGCAAACGCTGCGGTATTTTCAGAAGCGGGAGAAGATTAATATCCTCTTTTCAGAATCGGCTTCAGGAAGCGGGCAGTGTGTGAGCGTTCACATGCTGCCACTTCTTCAGGGGTACCGGCGATCAGGATTTCACCACCGCCGCTGCCGCCTTCCGGGCCTAAATCCACAATCCAGTCTGCGGTTTTAATCACATCGAGATTGTGTTCGATAACCACAATACTGTTACCCTGGTCGCGCAGTTGATGCAGTACTGCCAGCAGCTGTTCGATATCTGCAAAGTGCAGACCGGTGGTCGGCTCATCAAGGATATAGAGTGTCTGCCCGGTGCCGCGTTTGGAGAGTTCTTTCGCCAGTTTCACCCGCTGCGCTTCACCGCCGGAGAGGGTGGTTGCCGACTGCCCGAGGCGGATATAAGAGAGGCCGACATCCATCAGGGTCTGTAATTTACGCGCCAGCGCCGGGACGGCATCGAAGAATTCACGGGCTTCCTCGATAGTCATATCCAGCACTTCGTGGATATTTTTCCCTTTGTATTTCACTTCCAGAGTTTCGCGGTTATAGCGTTTGCCTTTACACTGGTCGCACGGCACATACACATCCGGCAGGAAGTGCATTTCCACTTTCAGTACACCGTCACCCTGACAGGCTTCGCAGCGGCCGCCTTTGACGTTGAAACTGAACCGGCCCGGCGTGTAACCGCGTGAGCGGGATTCCGGTACCCCCGCGAACAGTTCGCGGACAGGCGTAAACACACCGGTATAGGTCGCCGGGTTTGAACGCGGAGTCCGGCCGATAGGGCTCTGGTCGATATCAATGACTTTATCGAAATGCTCCAGACCTTCGACAGACTTATACGGCGCAGGCGTAATGGTGGTCGCGCCGTTGAGCTGTGTCTGGGCAATCGGGAACAGGGTGTCGTTGATCAGGGTGGATTTCCCTGAACCGGAAACCCCGGTGATACAGGTAAACAGCCCGACCGGCAGATTCAGGGTCACATTCTTCAGGTTGTTACCGCCGGCACCGGTGATGGTCAGCATTTTGGCCGGATCCGCCACATTGCGTTTTTCCGGGATGGTGATCCGCCGTTCGCCGCTGAGGAATTTCCCGGTCAGGGACTCCGGTGTGCCGATAATGTCGTCCAGCGATCCCTGGGCAACAATTTCCCCGCCGTGAACACCTGCACCCGGCCCGATATCGATAATATGATCGGCAGCGCGGATAGCATCCTCATCATGCTCCACCACAATCACGGTATTGCCGAGATTGCGCAGATGAATCAGGGTTTCCAGCAGGCGGTCATTATCGCGCTGATGAAGACCGATTGACGGCTCATCCAGCACATACATCACACCGACCAGACCGGCACCGATCTGACTGGCAAGGCGGATACGCTGTGCCTCACCGCCGGACAGGGTTTCTGCGGAGCGGGAGAGTGTCAGGTAATTCAGGCCGACGTTAACCAGGAATTTCAGGCGATCCTGAATCTCTTTCAGGACTTTTTCGGCGATTTTCGCGCGCTGGCCGCTGAATTTCAGGTTATTAAAGAAATCCATCGCATGCCCGATGCTGAAATCAGAAATCTGCGGCAGTGTGGTGTTATCGACAAACACAAAGCGGGCTTCTTTTTTCAGACGGGTGCCGCCGCAGGAAATACACGGGCGGTTACTGATATATTTGGCCAGTTCTTCGCGTACCGCCATGGATTCCGTCTCTTTATAACGGCGTTCCATGTTGTGCAGCACACCTTCGAACGGATGATGACGGACTGTCACATCACCCCGGTCATTGGAATATTTAAACTCAATGGATTCACGGCCTGAACCATTGAGGATCACTTTCTGAATTTTGGCCGGTAACTCTGAATACGGGGATTCAATATCAAACTTATAATGATCCGCCAGAGACATCAGCATCTGATAATAATAGAAATTACGGCGATCCCAGCCGCGGATAGCCCCGCCGCCGAGTGACAGATTCGGGTTCTGCACCACGCGATCCGGATCGAAAAACTGCTGAACGCCCAGGCCGTCACAGGTCGGGCAGGCACCCGCCGGGTTGTTGAAGGAGAACAGGCGCGGCTCCAGCTCACTCATGCTGTATCCGCAGACCGGACAGGCAAAGTTTGCTGAAAATACCAGTTCTTCGGCGCTGTTATCTTCCATATCGGCGATAATAGCGGTACCGCCGGACAGTGTCAGTGCCGTTTCAAAGGATTCCGCCAGGCGCTGTGTCAGATCATCCCGGACTTTGAAACGGTCAACCACCACTTCGATGGTGTGTTTAATCTGTAATTCCAGTTTCGGCGGATCAGAGAGATCACAGATTTCCCCGTCGATCCGCGCACGGATATAGCCCTGCGCCGCCAGGCTATCGAGCAGTTTGGTGTGTTCGCCTTTGCGCTCTTTGACCACCGGCGCCAGCAGCATCAGGCGTTTACCTTCCGGCAGGGTCAGCACATTGTCCACCATCTGGCTGACGGTCTGTGCTGCCAGCGGAATGTCGTGATCCGGACAGCGCGGCTCACCCACACGGGCAAACAACAGGCGCAGATAGTCATGAATTTCAGTGATGGTCCCCACGGTGGAACGCGGGTTATGGGAAGTGGATTTCTGCTCGATGGAAATCGCCGGGGAAAGCCCTTCAATATGATCCACATCCGGTTTTTCCATCAGCGACAGGAACTGACGCGCATACGCGGACAGGGATTCCACATAACGGCGCTGCCCCTCGGCATACAAGGTATCAAAGGCAAGGGACGACTTCCCGGAGCCGGATAACCCCGTGATAACAATCAGTTTATCACGCGGAATAATGAGGTTGATATTCTTCAGATTGTGGGTGCGGGCGCCCCGTATATCGATATTATCCATGTACCACTTCCCGGGAGTTTCAGATAGCGAACAATTTATTCAGCCTGATATTATTGCACATAATTCACTGAATGGATATCCAGTACCAGAAGAAATCTGTGTATAATCTCAGCAGCATTTGCCTGATAGCGGATTGCATTTTGCGCAGCAGATTTTAGAGAAGACACGCAAATCTGCAACGGAAATCACGGCAAAAGATTAGCGTTTCAAAAAAGCCACTCAGACGTGTTAGACTAGATCCTTATATGTTTTAAACAATTTCATCGGGAGCATTTCATGGCCAGCAGAGGCGTCAACAAAGTCATTCTTATCGGGAACCTGGGTCAGGATCCGGAAGTGCGTTACATGCCTAACGGCGGTGCGGTTACCAACATCACACTGGCGACATCAGAATCATGGCGTGATAAACAAACCGGCGAAATGAAAGAGAAGACCGAGTGGCACCGTGTGGTGATCTTCGGCAAACTGGCAGAAATTGCCGGTGAATATCTGAAAAAAGGGTCACAGGTTTATATCGAAGGCTCACTCCAGACCCGCAAATGGCAGGATCAGAGCGGCCAGGAGCGTTACACCACAGAAGTCGTGGTCAATATCGGCGGCAGCATGCAGATGCTGGGCGGCCGCAGCGGCGGTGGCGACAATATGTCCCAGGGCGGCGGCTGGGGTCAGCCACAGCAGCCACAACAATCCCAGCAGTTCAGCGGCGGCAACAACCCGCGTCCGGCACAACAGCCGGCAGCAGCAGCAGCACCGCAAAGCAATGAACCGCCAATGGACTTCGATGACGATATTCCGTTCTGATCTGAATATCTGTTATTTCATATAAAAAATCCCGCATTGGCGCTGAGAGATCCCCATA
>NZ_AYMP01000056.1 GCF_000633515.1 Morganella morganii H1r
TGTAGTGGTTTAATAAATTTGGCCACCTGAACAGAGGTGATATGCTCACCTCAGAACAACACAGGTGCCTTAATGAAAAAACGAAATTTCAGTGCAGAATTCAGACGTGAATCAGCCCAGCTGGTTGTGGATCAGAACTATACAGTTGCAGATGCCGCGAAAGCCATGAATGTCGGGCTTTCCACCTTGACGCGGTGGGTAAAGCAATTACGGGACGAACGGGCAGGCAAAACACCGAAAGCATCCCCTATCACGCCGGAACAAATTGAGATACGTGAGCTGAAGAAAAAAATTCAACGTATTGAAATGGAAAACGAAATATTAAAAAAGGCTACCGCGCTCTTGATGTCAGACTCCCTGAACAGGTCTCGGTGATCGGGAAACTCAGAGCGCATTATCCTGTGGCCACTCTTTGCTGCGTGTTCGGAGTTCACCGCAGCAGCTATAGATACCGGGAAAACCGGCCTGACAATCCGGACGGCAGGAGAGCCGTATTACGTAGTCAGGTTCAGGAGCTGCACGGCCTCAGTCATGGCTCAGCAGGTGCAAGAAGTATCGCTGTAATGGCAACACACAGGGGCTTCCGGATGGGACGATGGCTTGCCGGACGGCTAATGAAGGAGATGGGGCTGGTGAGCTGTCAGCAGCCTGTTCACCGGTATAAACGTGGCGGTCATGAACACATTGCTATCCCGAACCACCTTGAGCGACAGTTCGCAGTGACAGAGCCCAATCAGGTATGGTGCGGCGACGTAACGTATATCTGGACCGGTAAACGCTGGGCATACCTGGCCGTTGTACTCGACCTGTTCGCAAGGAAACCCGTGGGCTGGGCAATGTCATTTTCTCCGGACAGCAAACTGACCACCAAAGCGCTGGAAATGGCATGGGAAATACGAAATAAGCCATCCGGGCTCATGTTCCACAGTGATCAGGGTAGCCACTATACAAGCAGGCAGTTCCGACAGTTACTGTGGCGATACCGGATAAAACAAAGTATGAGCAGGCGTGGTAACTGCTGGGATAACAGCCCGATGGAGCGCTTCTTCAGAAGTCTGAAAAATGAGAGGGTGCCGGTGACCGGCTACACCAGCTTCAGTGAAGCAGCCCATGCAATAACGGATTATATCATCGGGTATTACAGCGAAGTCAGGCCGCATGAATATAACGGTGGATTACCACCAAACGAATCAGAAAACCAATACCGGAAAAACTCTAAAACCGTGGCCAATTTTAGTTGACCACTACA
>NZ_AYMP01000057.1 GCF_000633515.1 Morganella morganii H1r
AAAAATGGGGGGATTACCAATCTATTCGGACTGCTCTACCTCAGTGGAGAAAAATAAAATCTACAGAACCTGATATGTCATCGGTAGTAAGATTCGGATATGGCACTATAAAAAAACTGATTTCTTACAGAATAATAGCCATGCTTGACATTTTAATGTGGTCAAAGATACATAAGCTGAGGATCTCTGATGATAGGTTATCTTGTCTTCTATATACCGATGATGATAGTGAGGAGGAGACTCGTCTCAATCACCATATTCGAGATTCCGATAGGCCTTTGGCTATCAAGGCAGCCACTATAAACTTCATCCGGCAGTTCAACTACTTCCTTAACAAAAATCCTCATCTTAAAGATATGAAAGTTTCAGATGTAATGAAGCTAAATGACTGACGGTAAGGCACCTCACAGTTGAGGTGCCTCAAAAAGCATCACTTAGGAGTTGAAAAAGTAATGTTTTGATCAAGAAAACTTTTCAAATCTTCACGTTTAATAGGAGCCTTACCAGAATATTTTGCTATTTGAGCCATAATAACAGTCCTGTTTTTTTCATTTTTAGTCGAGTTATGTTCTTCAAGATATTTATCAACGAAGTAGCCAACTTCCCACTCCTCATCTCTTGAAACATAAATCCGGTCCAAATGACCAACATAATGTTTGTTATCTTGATGTTTCCAATCGCTTTTTTGTGTAGTCATATCTTACTCCAAGGCTGATTTGTTGAACTGAGTAAAATCTTAAAACACTTCAAAAGTGCCACAACAGTCTGCTGCAAATGTAAGTACACCCGTTTCAGTTCCACACACTTTTTGAGGTTTCGTTATTTTCAGCTAATAACCGGTATTCTTCCGGTGTCAGATTATTCAGGGATTCATGCGGACGCTCCCGGTTATATTCCCTCAGCCAGTGTTCCGTGATCTCCCGTACTTCATTCAGTGTCCGGAACAGATAAAAATCCAGTATTTCGGTCCGGTATGTCCG
The DNA here is from genome assembly GCF_000633515.1 of Morganella morganii H1r. Lineage (GTDB taxonomy): Bacteria > Pseudomonadota > Gammaproteobacteria > Enterobacterales > Enterobacteriaceae > Morganella > Morganella morganii_B. The sequence continues at coordinate 981 of NZ_AYMP01000057.1, forward strand.
GTTAAAACGTTCGATAAAGGCATTCTGAGTCGGTTTACCCGGTTTAATAAACTCCAGTATCACGCCATGCTCTTCCGCCCAATGTGCGAGTGTCAGTGATATAAGCTCCGGACCATTATCCATCCGCATTTTCACCGGGTATCCGCGTGTTGCAACTATTCTGTCCAATACCCGGACAACACGTTGGGCCGGGATATTCAGATCAATTTCTATCGCCAGGGCTTCACGATTAAAATCATCCACGATATTGAACGTCCGGAAACGCCTGCCACAGATCAGCGCATCATGCATAAAATCAACCGACCCGCTCTGATTCAGTGCTTCCGGCGTTGCCAGTGGTGCCGGATTACGCACAGGCAGACGTTGTTTGCCTTTACGGCGAAAGTTCAGCTTCAGCAGACAATAGATCCGGTGAACGCGCTTATGATTCCACCCGTTGCCCTGCCTGCGCAGGATTTGAAACAGCTTTTTAAACCCGTAACGGGGATAACGTTCTGCCGCCTCTGTCAGCGCCTGTATCACCGGTTCATCCCGCCGGGTATCCGGTTTGTAAAAATACACCGTTCTGCTCAGCGATAGGGCCCGGCAGGCGTGACGGATGCTCATCGAATACTGTTCGATAAGGTAACTGACAAGCTCCCGCTTTACCGCTGTTTTTAAAGCTTTTTTTCGATAACATCCTTCAGTGCCCGGCACTCAAGACTCAGGTCAGCAAACATCTGTTTTAAACGCCGGTTTTCTTCCTCAAGATCTTTTAACTTTTTAATATCAGACGCTTCCATTCCGCCGTATTTGGCTTTCCAGTTAATGGGATGGA
>NZ_AYMP01000058.1 GCF_000633515.1 Morganella morganii H1r
TATATCTATGGACTACCTCCGTTTTGCAAGTACTGAATCAGGTTTTAGGTTGTTGCTTACATCTATCCGGCATCAGAAATATCTGTGCCCAAATGGGTAATCCGCACACAATCGCCTCAACAACTGGACGGCCACGAAGGCCAATATAGTAGTCAGGTTCCGATTGTGCAGGTTCAACCTGTGGCCATTTTTCAATACTTTGCAACTTTTAAAGGTATGCTATTACACTGCCGGTCTGTACTCTGTTTCATTGTGAAGAATTGACCAAATAATTCTGGCATTTTTATTGGCGACTGCAACGGTCGTTTTGTTAAATCCTCGTCGCTCTTTTAGCTGATTAACCCATTGATTTAAATAACCCTCATTATTATTTGCAGCCACTCTAACGACTGCCCTGGCTCCATGAATAAATAAGGTTCGCAAATGCTTGTCGCCTTTTTTCGTCATATTCATCAGTACCTGCCTGTCACCACTCGAGTGCTGTCGTGGAACCAGACCAAGCCATGCGGCAAAGTGACGACCATTTTTAAATTCAGTTCCTTTGCCAATCGCGGCAACAACAGCTGTTGCTGTTTTGGGGCCGATGCCTTTAACTTTGGCAATGCGCTGGCAGGCTTCTGATTGCCTGAACACAGCATCAATTTCTTTATCAAAAAAGCTTATACGACGACCAAGATCGTTAAAGAGATCATAAAGTTCTGCAATCGTCCTGCGCATTCTAACGCTAAGGCCATTTTCAGCATCTTCAAGAATAAGCGGAACAGCACGACGAACTCTTGAGACTGCCGCACCGATTGTTATTCCCCGATCAAGCAGCAGTCCCCGGATTTGACAGACTGTCGCAGTGCGGTGATTAACAATACGCTGTCTTGCACGGTGCAGAGCCTGAATATCCTGTTGTTCAGGGCTTTTGGGTGGTACGAACTGCATTGTTGGCTGCATCAGAGCAATTGCGATAGCCTGTGCATCATTACCGTCATTTTTTTGCCCGCGGACAAAGGGTTTTACATACTGAGGGCTGATCACTTTGACCTTATGTCCCAGTTTTTCGAACTCACGCTGCCAGTAAAATGCGCCCGTGGAGGCTTCCACTCCAATCAGGCAGGCCGGAATATTCGCGACGGTCTGTAGTAACGTTTTACGATCAGTGCGTTTTTTATAAACCGGTTTACCCGCCTGATTCAATCCACAAAGCTGAAAAACATTTTTAGCCAGATCAATACCGAGATAGATAACATTCATGATAGTGCTCCTGCTGAGTATATTTTGTTCAGTTAACCTCAGAGGGAGGAGGTAGTCCATCCCATTAACTGGAAA
>NZ_AYMP01000059.1 GCF_000633515.1 Morganella morganii H1r
ACTATTGGTGGGTAGGATCACACTACACTCACATAAAATCCATAATAAATGTTAACTATCGATAACCATACTTAAAATGTCATTTAATTCAATCATATAACTTTATTATTTACATGTTGACATGTTTTGAATATCAAAATCAGAATTTTGTTTAAATCCATGAATTTGATTTTTTTTTGGTTCATTTAACTGTATTTTTATTTTTTTTAGTGTCGTATTGGAATAATAAACCGCTAAATTCAAATTAAAAAGTCAGACAATAATAGGGGGATGCATAAAAACCCATGAATAGTAACGATTATTTACTATTTCACTAATATGTGATCAGTTCATTCACATTTTTGCCATTCTCATTTTACACACATTACGACTATTGCATTAACAATTGCCGTGAGTAAAATAAGCATCGCCGCCACACAGGTTATTTGTATTGGTCAGGAGCGGCATACTAATTAAGTTATTTTTATTATAATTACACCTGAGTGAGATTATTAATCTGTTTATAAGGCGCTTATTTATGCCCGTTAATAACAAACAAAATTCTGCTGCCATTAATCAGGCAGCCGGTGCTGTTATTCGTTCATTACGGAAAGAAAAAAATTTATCAGGCTATGACTTAGGTTGTTTAACCGGATTAAGTCAACAGCAGATTTCCCGCTATGAGCGCGGTAACAACCATCTGACACTGACCCTGCTCATTGAGATATTATTTGCACTGGATGTGTCACTGGACGAATTTCTGTATCAGATAAATATTTATTGCGGCTTTACTGACAGTAAAAATATGCTGTCAGTATTCAGAAAGGAACTGAGTGTTATTATCCTTTAATGAGGATAGCACTCTATTTAACCACTGATATATATAACTAAATATCAGTAGCATTATATTTGTTGTATAAAAACTTCAATATAATTAAACAAAAAACGATGACAATAATATCATTTTATTCATTAAGAATAACTTATGAATATTTTGTCACCGATCCCCTTTTATTTTTTTATTACTATTTGATAGGAATTCAATATGACGTTCAAAACAAAATTACTTTCCGCTGCCCTTATTGCCGGCCTGTCTGCTACCGGCATGAATGCATTGGCGGCACCGTCAGCAGAAGTAACGTTACAGGGCATTCTGACGGATACCACCTGTGATGTGACCATCAACGGTGGCAAATCTCTCCTGAATGTTGGTGTGTTCAACACCAAGGTCGGCGGTCAGGATGCCGGATTCACTGCTGCCAATGCCATCACCACACAAAAAGCTGATATGCCCGTTACCCTGACCGGTTGTACCAAAGGTGAAGCCGGTGACTTGATTATCCAGGGTATCACTTCTGTCGGTAACAATGAGCAGAGCGTATTTGTTGCTCAGGATACCCAGACTGTCGGTTTTATGATTCAGGACAGCAGCGGTAAGACCGTCACTAACGGCAAAGGCGCAGCTGTTCCCTTGGTTGGGGAAGAAACCAGCGGACAGTACACCTTCAAAGTCGGTATGGCCACCACCAATGCCACACCGGCGGCCGGTTCTTACAGCGCGCCGATCCTGGTTGCTTATATCGTTGACTGATAGCAGTCAGCCACGGCAGCGCGCTTCACCGCGCTGCCTTATCCCATTAATTATCTGACGGAAAACGCATGGAAAAATTTACCCTACTCAGACACGCAGTCAGCAGCCTGGTATTGCTCTCCGCGACCTCCGTTGCCGGGATAGCCATCGACAGCACCCGTATTATTTTTCTGGCGGCTGATGATACAACCGGCAAAAGTGTCGGTATCACCAGTTCATCCGGCTCACTGACGCCGTATCTGATCAAAGCACAGATCCTGAAAACACCGGCCGGTGAGCAGGCGGATACCCCGTTTCTCGTCACGCCGTCACTGTTCCGTCTTGAGCCCGGCAGTACCAATCAGGTCCGGATTATGAAAAAAAATACCGCACTGCCGCAGGACAAAGAATCGGTATTTTATCTGCGTGCCATGGCGACACCGGCGGGCGAAAAAAACAATACACAGCAGGAAAACCATATCGGCGGCACCGTACAGGTTTCATCCGGCAATATTATCAAATTATTTTACCGTCCTTCCGGGCTGAAAATGAAACCACAGCAGGCCATGCAGTCACTGCAGTTTTCATCCGCCGGGAACGGATTACAGGTCACAAACCCGTCCCCGTATCACGTCACCCTGAAGTCCCTGACGGCCGGCGGACGCAAAGTCCCGCTGAATATTAAAGCAGGCAATACCATGATCGCCCCGATGAGCAGCAATATCTATCCCGGCGCACCACATCAGGGCAGCGTGGAATGGAAAGCAATTAATGATTACGGGGGCTCGGAGGTCTTTCATGGGCAGATCCGTTAACTGGTTACCGGGGCTGTGCCTGGCACTGTACTGCCTGTCTCCGGCGCTCCGGGCCGGAACAACCGAGCTTTCCGCCGTTATTACGGATGATATCGGCTGCGGGATGAGCATTCCGTCCGTATTGCAGTTCACCCCTCAGCGCACCACGGATTTTCAGGGCGCACTGAAAACCCATGAAATCAAGCCGTTACAGGCCGTTTTCAGTTGTACGGACAAAACAGGAAAGCTGACGCCGAAAATTACATTACAGGGCAACACCCCCTACAGCGCAGATACCCTTTTTCTTGACGGCACGCCCAACAGTGCCGGTTTCATGCTGCGCCTGTATGACGGTTCACAACCTTCCCTGAATGATTTTTATAACACCGGTAAGGCAATTGCCCGGGGTAAACAAATCGCCCTGACGCCGCTGAATGCGGAAAACAATTTCCGGACTGAGGAGACATTCCTGGTCGGACTGGTCGGTCCGGTGGACGGCCCGGCAACTCCGGGAGAGTTTTCGGCAGCCCTGATTTTTAATCTTATTTTTCAGTAAATTTTGAAGGTTCACACTATGTTATTTATCAGAAAACCTGTTTTTGCCTTTTTACTGCCGGTGATGATGAGTATGACAGCCGCAAACGGTGCGGTGGCGGCCACTTCCGCATCCACCGAATTCAAAGCGACCATTGTCGGCGGAGCCTGTGATATCACCGTTCCGGCCACTGTATCAGTGAATAAAGGGGCAGTGATCCCGTCAGAAGATATTATTGCCGGTAACAGCCCGGCGGAACCTTTCAACCTGAGACTGGCCGGCTGCAAAGGCTATGGTCTGACGCCGGAAATCACCCTTGAAGGGGATGTGGATAACACCTCCGGTATGCCGTTGTTCCTGACCAATACCAGCAGCACCAAAGGCTACGGTATTTTGCTGACCTTTGCCGGTAACAGCAATTTTAAAGCCAGTACCAACCTTGCCGCCGACCTGAAGCTGGCGGCTGCCAATAAAACCTGGTCAACCACGATGGCATCCGTGCTGAACGGCGACATTCCGTTAAACGCCGCTGTCAGCTGCGGCAGTTGTGCAGCAGATGCAGATATTCAGGGCGGTGAACTGAAAGCCAATGTCACCTTTAAATTTGCTTATAACTGACAGCCGCTGCGCATCAGTTTTTCCTGAAACCACGGGTTAACAATGAAAATAAATACTCTGTACAAAGCATTAGCCCTGACAGCAGGATTGCTTCCGGCGGCTTTTCAGACAGCAGAGGCGGGCAGCCTCACACAGTCGATTAATTTTAATGCCACCTTTTACGGCGGCAGCTGTGAAATTACAGCGCCGACCCAGTTGCCTTATAACAATGGTAACCCGGTTCCGGATGACTCGATTGCTGGTGATAAACTCTACCACCAGTTCAGTATCACACTGGCCGGTTGTCAGGGCTATTTTATGGCCCCAAAAATCGACGTTACCGGCAATACCATTACCACCAGTGACGGTGTGAAATTATTTGCTGATGCAGCGAGTACCGCAAAAGGTTACGGTGTACGCCTGATGACAGACGGTAACTCCCGATTTAACGCCAACAGCAATGCAGCCGTCTCTGGGACACTCAGTACCAAAAACTGGCCGGCGGGCGGGAATAACGCAACATCGTTAAACGGTCCGCTGGAATTCAGAGGCTATCTCTCCTGCGGGGACTGTACACCGGGCACAGGATTACAGGGTGGCGAGCTCAAAGCCACTGTGACATTCACCTTTTTATATAACTGATCTCCGGAGCGGCTATGAAATATTTACTTTTACCCCGCACATTTTTACTGATGGCTGCATTTATTATGCTGTCACCCGTCTCTGCTGCACTGGCAGCTGAAGGTGGCCTGCGTCTGGCACAAACCCGTATTATTTTTAATGCGGACAACAAAAATGCCGGTGCTGTTATCAAAAATAACGGTCAGCAGGTTTATCTGATTAAAGCGGCGGTGATGAATACACCGGAAGGAAATAATCCGGCATTACCTGCCGCACCGTTTATGGTGACACCGCCGATGTTTCGTCTGGAAAAAGAGAGTCAGAGCACGGCCCTGATTGTCCGTAACGGTACCACGCAATTACCGGCGGACAGAGAATCTGTCTTCTGGCTGAGCTTTCTTGCCATCCCCTCTGTCAGCAAAAACGGTGAGACACCAGATAACATGACCAGCGCACAGGTGTCTGTCGGTATCCGCAATGTGATTAAGTTGTTTTACCGTCCCGCCGGGCTGTCCCCCTCTTTTGAACAGGCACAGGAAAAGCTGACATTCCGCCGTGAGGGTCGCAGTGTCTCGGTGAATAACCCCACCCCTTATTACCTGACACTGGGCGCACTGTCATTTAATGGCAGAGATGTCAGCCTGCAGGATAACAATCCGATGATAGCCCCGTTTTCTTCGGCGATTTTCCCGGCAGAAGGAGCGGTATCACAGGTTCAGTGGGCGGTGATCACCGATTACGGTGATATGGGACAAATACACACTGCCGCTGTCAGTTCAGGAGAATAATGATGATCTGCCGCTGCCTTCTGAATACTGCCGCATTATTATTTGCTGTTACTGCCGCACAGGCGGGAAACCTGTCACAGGGACAGGATGGGATCACACTCAGTCATACGCGGGTTATCTACCCGGGCGATGCCCGTAACGGTATCACTTACACACTGACTAATAATACACCACGCCCGTATCTGCTGCAGTCACGGGTACTGCCGTACGGTGACAGCACACCGGAAGATGAGACAGGGGAAGCGGAAAAAACACCCTTTATTGTACTGCCGCCGTTAACCCGTTTTGAAGCGGATACCGCGCTGACACTGCGCATCCGCCTGACCCGGAATACACTGCCGCAGGATCGGGAATCCGTCTTTACGCTGGCACTGAATGCCATTCCGGCACAAACAGAAACCGGTGAGCAAACCCGTCTGATCATGAGCACCCAGAACAATCTGAAGCTGTTTTACCGCCCCGCCGGTCTGCCGCCGGCGGATGACGCAGTACTTGCGGAGCAGCCGGTATTCCGGCGCAGCGGTAATACGCTGACAGTGAAAAATCCGTCACCGTTTTATATCACCTTCAGTTCTCTGTCAGCCGGAAACACAGATATCGATCTGCGTAATGCCCGGATGGTCGCGCCTTTTTCAGAACAGTCATGGCCGTTACCTGCCGGTGCCGCCGGTGATCTCCGCTGGCAGCTGATAACAGATGACGGAAGGCCCGGCGAAACCGTCACCCGCCCTGCCGGCTGACCACACACAACAATAAAAACAGATAAGAACCCCGTTTCTGGTTAAACGGGAGGAGCCCTGCATCCGCAGGCCAGAGGAAGTCTATGAAAATACCTCATAATATGAATAAAATAACATCACAGCGCCCGTTTTTCCGTTACCGTCCGCTGGCATGGCTGCTGCTTGCGGCCACAGCACCGGTGATGGCGGATGACTATTTTGACCCCGGTTTTCTGAATATTGCCGGAGATAATTCAGATGTTGATTTATCTGCATTTTCTCAGGCCGGCAGTGTGGCGGAAGGTGAATATACGGTTTCTGTTTTTGTTAACCAGCAGGATACCGGGCAGTACACGCTCAATTTTGTTAAGAATACACAAGGGCAGATTGCACCGGAAGTGACTCCTGCACAGCTGGAAACCTGGGGCGTGAATGTTCAGCAGGTGCCTGAATTAAAACATTTGCCGAAAGATTTACCGCTGACAGACTTAAGTGCGCTTATCCCGGATGCATCCGCACGTCTGGAGCTCGGGCGTCTGCGCCTGGATCTCAGTATTCCGCAGGTTGTAATGCAGTCCATGCTCAGCCGTAATGCCGATCCTGCATTATGGGATGACGGCATTCCGGCACTGATGATGAACTATAACCTCAGTGCCGGCCGGACAACCAACCGCTATGACGGTGCCCTGAAAACACACAACGACAACCTGTTTGCCTCTGTCCGCGCCGGTGCCAACGCCGGGCCGTGGCGTCTGCGCAGCACCATCACACATACCCGTTTTGAATACAGCGGCGGGCGTAATGAAACGGCAAGCAGTCAGAACCGGACAGCATTTACCAATACCTATCTGATGCGTGATATCCGCCCGCTGCGCTCCTCGGTGCAACTCGGCGAAACCAGTACCGGCAGTGATGTGTTTGACGGATTTTCATTCCGCGGACTGAAACTCAGTTCCAGTGAGCAGATGCTGCCGGGCCCAATGCGCGGCTATGCTCCGGCAATCAGCGGTGTGGCAAACAGTAACGCCCGTATCACCGTTCGTCAGAACGGTAACATTATTTATGAAACGTATGTCGCGCCGGGTGCGTTCTATATCAATGATATTCAGCAGGCAGGACTATCCGGCGACTATGATGTCACTGTGACAGAAGCAGACGGCACAGAGCGTCAGTTCGTGGTGCCTTACTCTTCCCTGCCGGTCATGTTACGCCCCGGCGGATGGAAATATGAGGTGGCGGCCGGACGCTATGACGGCAACATCACCACACGCTCACGCCGTTCTGATTTTATCACCGGCACCCTGATTTACGGCCTGCACAATAATGTCACGCTCTTCGGCGGTGCATTGCTGGCAAAAGATTATCAGGCACTGAATGCGGGCAGTGGTATTTCGATCGGGGATTTCGGGGCGGTATCTGCGGATATCACTCACTCAACCGCAAAATTCACCAGCGATAACCATCAGAATGATGAACGGAAAACCGGTCAGTCATACCGTATCCGTTACTCGAAAAGTATGATGTCAACAGGTACTTCGGTGGATTTAACAGCCCTGCGCTATTCAACTGAACATTTCTATAATTTCAGTGAGTTTAACAGTCAGGGATACCGCCCTGAGGAGGGAGTCAGCCCGTGGACATTGCAGCGCCGCCGCACCAGTTTTCAGACACAGCTCAGTCAGCAGATGGGACCGTACGGCTCCCTGTATTTCCGCGCCAACCGGGATGACTACTGGGGAAGTGACCGCACACTGACCGGGTTATCGCTGGGCTACAGCAACAGCATTAAAGGCATCAGTTACGCCGTGAACTACAACATCGACCGGGTCAAAGATAATAACAATGACTGGCCGGAAAACCGTCAGTTATCCCTGAATGTCAGCGTGCCGTTCAGTCTGTTCAGCTCCGGGCAGAATATGCAGCCCATGTACGCCACCTACTCGGTCACCCATGACAATACCGGCAGAACACAGAACAACACCGGTCTGACCGGCAGCCTGGCGGATGGCCGGTTCTCTTACGGTGCATCACAAAGCTGGGGAAATAAAAATCAGGTTGCCAATACTAACCTCAATAGCGGCTGGCAGGGTGACAAAGTCAGTATCAGCACCGGTTACAGCTACAGTGATACCACTCAGTCACTGAATATGAATGCCTCCGGCGGCGTGCTTGTGCATCCGGAAGGGATAACGTTCAGCCGCTCAATGGGGGATTCCGTGGCACTGGTCAGTGCGCCGGGGGCTGAGGGTGTCAGTGTGAACGGCGGCAGTGCCGTCACTGACAGCCGGGGCTATGCAGTCGCACCTTATTTGTCTGATTACAACAAAAACAGCATCGGGCTGGATCCGGCAACACTGCCGGAAAATGTGGACCTCGTGCAGTCCAACGTCAACGTTTATCCGACTCAGGGTGCCGTGGTGAAAGCAGATTTTGCCACCCGTGTAGGCTACCAGGTATTAATGACGCTGAAACAGGAGGCCAAAAGTGTCCCGTTCGGTGCCATTGCCACCCTGATCGACAGCCATACCGGCGAAGCGATCAGCGGCATTGTCGGCGATGCCGGTCAGGTGTATCTCACCGGCCTGCCGGAAACCGGGAAATTACAGGTGAAGTGGGGAGACACAGAGGTACAACAATGTCAGGTCAGTTTCGATCTGCGCCACCTTACGACCAGCGACGATATACCGGTTCGACAGGTAACATATATGTGCAAGGGAAATAAATTAACAGCTGCCACTGTATCAGGGAAATAGCAAAAAAGTAACAGTGCAGGTTTATAATAACTCATATAATACCATACGAACAACAAATCAAAAAAAGAGAATATTGAATGAACAAAATGACCACTACTTTAAAATCAGAAAGAAATTTTTATTCACACATGAATAAAATTAAATATTATATTTTTATTACATTATCATTATCGCATCTTTCTTATGCTGATAATATCACACTAATATCACCTGGGGAAATGAAAAAGTTCCCTATAATAATAAATGAAAATGCAAAATCCGGTAATTATAATAACGATGTTAACTGGTTTGGTACATTATCTAAAGTTGATACGTCTAGACTTTCTATTTCGTGCGATAAGAATATTGATCCGAGTGGATGGTCATCTGACCATAAAGTTTTTGGCCTAAAATATGATAATGATATAATCATTAGCTTTGATGGTTCTATTGGCGGAGTGGCTGGAAATGATGTTTTAACTTATTCAGGAAGTTGGATTATGACACCATACTCTGACCAAATTAACCAACAAAATTATTCAAAATCATGTTCAACATATAAGCTGGGAGGCTTTATGAACATATATCAACCCACTAATAAGGCTTTTGTTACGAAACAAATAAATGGCAGTGTCATTTTGTACGTCGGTCCTCAGGCAATAATTAATAGTGATACCAATATAAATGCATATATTACTTATCCGGGAATAGTAGTACCAATTTTTTCATCTGTTGTGAGAGTTACTTCACCGAGAGAATGTACTGTCAGTACTGATAACACAATTACATTCCCACAGGTTGATGTTACCAATGAAATTAACTCTCATCCTATGACAAATAAAAGCGGTAATTTAACTATTACCTGTAACGACACATCCAATGCGCCTGTTAATATTGAAATACAGGGAAAAAAAGGTCGATACTCGGATACAATGGCATTAACTATGTCTGACGGGGATAACGCACCTGCGGAGGTTCGTGGCTTTATTGGTACTGATATCCCACTCAATGGCCAATGTAACGGAAGAAATGACGGATATAAAGGTGTTGTTCACTTTGTCCCTAACGGTGGGCTTGAAAAATTATCGCTAAAACCAGGGACAAATAAATACAACTGGGTTCTATGCAGTACAGGAGAATATAAAACCGGTAAAGCAACTGGCTCAGCCAAAATGATTATCAGTTGGGATTAATATCAATGCATGAATATTTTTTCTCTATTAATACTTACAGACTTTGCTGTATAGCAATGATATTGTACCTTGCTACACTACCAATGTTTTGCAGTGCTGCTAATAACAATGCCGTGAAAATACATGATACCGGCGTTCAGTATATTAACGGCGATGGTGTCCCCACCGATGCAGAAAAAGGGCGTTATCATATTCACCGCTCCGCCCTCATGCATTTTCCGCTGGCGCAATATCATCTGGGGATTTTATTTTATACCGGAGAAGGCGGTGACAAAAATACCGCCTGCGCCCGCTGGTGGCTAGGAAAATCCGCGCTTGCCGGTGGTGACATTAATATAATGGCACAGAAGGCACTGGCCGATATTTATCAGGAAACAGAGAACAATCCTGCTGAGCATATATTACTGACTCAGCCGACGGATATTGCCCGCTGTGAAAAATTACCGGAGAGCGTCGCTGCAAAAATGGCTGTTACGGCTGTGCAGCAGATTGTCTCCGCAGCAGAAGCCCTTCCGGTGATTCCGCCTTTTCTGGCTCAGACAACACGGTTTACCCGGTTATCAGGTCATCTGGCAGATTCACTGGAAACACAGATCCCGCAGCTCTGGTCTGTACTCTCCGCACCGGTGGTAAAACCGGTTCCGCCGGTACCAGATGAAATCACCATTACAATTATTCAGCCGGTTAAAACAGAACAGGAAAGCACGGCACTGGTGATTCCCCCGGAGCCACCGGTGACCATTTATCCGTCTGAAACGGTTATTCCGGATAGTATTATCAGTCTCTCTGTAGCAGATAACCAAACGCTCCCCCGCAGAGAGAACAAAAATTCACGCCCGGTATCACACAACACCGGCCGGGATCTGCGTACTGCTCCTGCGTATCACTACACACTACAGCTCGGCAGTGCTGCAACACCGGACGGCCTGTACCATTCAGCCCGGCGTCATAAATTATCAAACTACTTAGTTTATGAAACTGTTCGCAATAATCAGCGGTGGTATATATTGGTTTATGGCGATTACCCAAATTTATCATCCGCGAAATCAGCATTACGCTCTCTGCCGACGGTTTTTTATAAAAATAAGCCTTGGGTACGCAACCTGAAACAGGTTCAAAATGAATTACCGAACTTGCTGCAAAAATCACCTAAGTAAGACAATAGCAGAACAGTTACTGCTCGACAGTCAGATCTGTGCAACGCCGGTACTTTCCCAGCAGGCGGCGTAACAGGAATGGCGCTACATGGGGTCTGAAGCCCAACGGTACGAAACTGTACGCTAAGTGTATTTTTTGAGCAAATTTGAGAGGTAAAAAAACGGTGAATTTGTTAATTCTTACCATCGAAACCGGTTACTATACGGCTTTCAGCTTTTTTGAGTAAATAAATCAGGTAATAGGATCAGCGAAAATCCGTTCACAAGTATAAAGAATTTATATGATTTTAAATCATAGTATTATGCTATTACCGTACGTTTTCGTTCCATTGGGCTTGAAACCCCTTTAACGCATAAGTTTTAGTAGTTGGTCCTTTGAGCTTCTTTTGGGCATCCAGCCATTCATAAGCTATGCGAATACAATCATTGTGCTCATGAAGAATGTCATTGCGGGAACTGTACCGTGTGGTTTTCTTTGCTTGTTCAATTTTTTTGTCAGTCAGCATTTGTACTCTCCATCGCCGGATAGTGCGGTAATCCCCCCGAAAAACCGGTGTGTTCATAAGTAGAATTTTCTCGTAATCTGAACCGGGGAGAATTCTATGAAGAAAGCACGTTTTACCGACATTCAGATCATGTCTATCCTGAAAAACCAGAGTACTTATAATCCCTATCATTATTTATCTGCGTTAGTGAAAAAACCGGGAGCGTTACGCCACGGTGAACCTTTTATGCACTGGCCATTACCTGATTGTATTAAAACACTTCAGAAACACCTGATGTCGCAGCCGAAGGGGGATAAAGCTATGGTTAAATTACTGAGTTTGATTGCTGATTTTGGTCAGGATATTGGTATTACGGCAGCCGAAATCGCGTTAGAACAGGGGATCCCGACGGTTGAGGCTGTACTCAATATTATTCTTCGGCTGACTGAGCCAGTAATTCCGGTTCTCGAATCCAGACATATTCCTTTAATTTGTCCGCCAGTGGCAAATTTAAATCACTTTGATCAGTTATTGGTAAGGAAATCATAATGGAAAGACAAGACTATCTCGACGCATTAAAAATATTAAAGCTCAGCACAATGGCTGATGCATTTAATGATATTGTTATTGAAGGTATAAGACGAAAAAGGCCGACATTAGAGATTTTAGAGAAATTATTAAACACAGAAATTACACAGCGGAAAATAAATCAGACAGAAGCAAGAATTAAGCGTGCACGCTTTCCTCAGTAACGTCATTTCAGTGACTTTAATTTTAACCACAGCACGCTGGAACAGGCTCATCTTGACTTATTAATGTCTGGTGATTATGTAAAACAAAAAAAGAATATCCTCTTTGTCGGTGGTCCGGGCACAGGAAAAACACATCTTGCCACGGCTTTGGGGCTTCATGCGGTAACACAGGGGCATAAGGTCAGGTTCTGGAATGTACTTGAGTTAGTGAATCAGCTGGAATTAGACAGCGATAGTAAAAATTATAAATTAACGCCTCAGATGCAGAAGCACGATATTGTTATTTTAGACGAATTAGGTTATCTGCCTTTTAGTCAGCGGGGAGGAACACTATTATTTCATTTTATCAGTCAGCTTCATGAACAAACCAGCTTAATTATTACGACCAACCTTGAGTTTTCAGAATGGGCTAAATTATTTACAGATACAAAAATGACAAACGCATTACTTGATAGGTTAGTGCACCATTGCCACACTCTTGAAACAGGTAATGAATCTTACCGTTTTAAACACAGAGATTAATCCTGTTTTTTTAGTCTTTTGGTGGAGTGTTTTTCAATGATCATCATGGTGGATTTTTTGAAGATCATTGACAACGCCACATATTATATCTATGGACTACCTCC
>NZ_AYMP01000060.1 GCF_000633515.1 Morganella morganii H1r
TCCAAGCGTGACGATTTTTTGAAAATAAATTCACTTAACAATCATCCACCTATACCCTTATCTATATTTTATATATCTTTGGCTATTTACATGACAAATATCTTTGGCTATATTTATATCCATCGAAGGCAACCACAGTATGAAAACACCTTCTGGCTCTTTAACAAATTAGAAAGTCGAAACAGCACAATCCACCTGTTTAGACCCCAACGCACAAATGCGATGTAGCGCCTAATGGGTGGCGTGAAGATTAGCACCGCACGAAAGTGATCACGGTCGTGAACGGGCAACACTGGCGGGATGGGTTGTGTGAGCGCAGAGATTTATTAATAGAGAACACCAGAACAGGCGCTAAATCGGTCGCGTCAGGAATTAATAAAGCACCGTCAGCATCGGAGGATTTATGTAGTGAATAAATGTAATTGGAGAATCTAAATTAGGACGATCGGCCCGGTTCTCATGTATGTGAGAGCACCCGCCCGCCGGAGCGGTTAATCCGGCACTTCATCACAGCCCATTCGGTGAGTGGGCTGTGATGAGTTAACAACAGGAGATGGATATGACTTGTAGCAACAAAAAATGCACGGATGGCATTGAGCTCATCACATGCTGCTCAGGCAGAGAATGCGGGTGCATGGGACAACCGGTAGCGGCAACAAACTGCAAAGAGTGCAACAAAGAGAATCGAGAACCAACAGATGAAGACGTTATCCATTATCTGAATTACGTCGAGTGGCTTGGAGACTGACAGCCCGGAAAGACGGGCATCCAGTCAGTATTGGGATTGGTGAATGCGCGGGCTGACGCGTATTAGTCCCCACCCTAACCTCAGATAGCAATAATTGAGAGCGGTGATGACGTGGGGGAGACGTGGCTTAACACACTATGACCGGGAAAATCCGGCAAGCAGGAGATCAGCACCTGCCACCAATCACCAATACTGACTAACAACACAATCACGAAAGGATAACGTTATGTGCAACTGCATGAATGAAATGGGCGAGAAAATTAAAAAGCACATTTCACAACAGGTTCCTGACGGTGGCGAAATAATTGATTTTAGAACAGATTGGGATAACAAAATGCTGTCTCTTGAAGATGGCAAATCCTACGTAATGCTAAATTACAAACTCGCATACCGGGCTAAAAAGAAAAGCGGTGAGATGGCAAAAAATATTACCCGTCTCAGTAACTGCGTAAAAATGTCTTACTGCCCTTTCTGCGGCGTTAAGTATGACTAACACCCCGCAGCGGGGATAACTATTCGGACATCACGTAGCACAGGGAAGTGCATAGGAGGAAGTGTGGAACATAAAATATCGCTATTAAAAAGAGCAGGTGAATCTGCATTCCCGGTAAAAATAGATATGGTAGACGGTTCCAGGATTGAAGGTATGGGCATGTCGCTGCGCGATTATTTTGCAGCAAAGGCTATGGCATCAGTCCCGTTAGCTTTAGATAGTAATGAGCAGCAATTAATAGCCAATGCTGCTTATGCACAGGCAGACGCAATGCTCAGAGCAAGGGAGAAACAACATGGAATTTAAGGGTACGCCGGGGCCGTGGTTACATGCAGACAGCCACGGACTTAATGAAACAGCAGGCGGTGCTATTCACGGAGACGGAAAAACACTTTGTCTGGTTCTGGGGAAAGGCATCGGAAAGGAAAAAGCGACCGCTAATGCGAAACTGATGGCGGTAGCGCCGGACTTGCTGGATGCGTTAATTGGCTTGTTTGAAAGTTACAAACAACTCGCTGATTCCGGAGATGCTGGCTTTTGGAGACTGGAAGACACAACGGAAGGCCGGGCAGCAACAAAGGCAATCAACAAAGCACTCGGAGGTTAACAATGTCAGGACACCCACATGCTGACCTTATGGCTAAGGCAGCAGAGATAGCGAAGACGGATTATTGGTGGAATGAGCACTTCGAAATTTACGCCGGTGAAGAATACGGATGGATTGAAATGAGCCTCTCTTCATCGTTCATTCGTGAAGAAGAATATCGGCTAAAGCCTCGCTACATCGACATTAACGGTCATCAGGTTCCGGAGCCGGTGCGGGAGCCACTGCAAGAAGGTGATTTATATTATGGAGCATCGACTGCGGATGGCGTGTTCTCCGCGATTTGGAATTGTGACCACATAGATTCTGAGCGACTGCACAAGGGTATTATTCACCTAACCAAAGAGGCAGCAGAGACCCACATAGCCGCCCTGCTCTCTTTCACACAGAAGTAACCCACCCTATAAATAAACGGAGTTAATTATGGCAAACGAACTGGTCGTTATCGAACCAGCGACAGCGCTCGACCTTTTTACAGCGCAGGATAAGGTTCAGGTACTGCTGTCTGGCATCCGGGAGAAAGCACTCGCAGAGCAGGCATTACTCGATACTGATTTATCGAAAGCCAAGAATCGCGATGCTATCAAATCACTGGCCTACAAAGTTACGCAGTCAAAAACATACATCGACAAAGCCGGAAAGGCTGTTGTTGATGAACTGAAAGAGCTGCCGAAAAAAGTGGATGCCAGTCGCAAGCAGTGCCGGGATGAGCTCGACGCGCTGAGCGAAGAAATTCGCCAGCCGGTAACAGCCTGGGAAGATGCAGAAAAAGCGCGTGTGGCAGCGGAAGAACTGGTTAAGAAAATTGAGCGTGACCATGAAGAAGCATTGCAGATGAATGAACTGCATGACCTGCGCAAGGCCGAAGAAGAACGCAAACGCATTGAGCATGAAAACGAAATCAAGCGTCAGGCAGCAGAGCAGGCGCGAATCGAAGCCGAACAAAAAGCACAGTGTGACCGTGAGGCGGCGGAGCTTAAAGCCAAACAGGAGCGTGAAGCGGCGGAATTAAAAGCACGACAGGAAGTCGAGGCGGCAGCTAAGCGCGAGCGTGAGGCCAGAGAGGCACAGGAACGCGCAGAACGTGAAAAGCAGGAAGCAATCGCGAAGGCTGAGCGTGAAAAGCGGGCCGCAGTTGAAGCGGAGCGGCGCAAGGCAGAGGAATCCGAACGCACACGACTGGCGGAGATTGAGCGCCAGAAGCAGGAAGAATTAAAGCGCCAGGCTGATACTGCGCACAGAGCTAAAGTAAATAACCAGGCGATGCAGGATTTAATCGCCACAGGCATCCCAGAAGATTGTGCAAAGGCATGCATCATTGCCATCGCCAAAGGAGCGGTGTCATCAGTAAAAATCAATTACTGATGCCATGACCAGCGCATTCTACGCAGTCACCCTATTCATATCAGCATCACTCATCTTACTAATTTTACGGTAATCACATGACTATCAATCAGAACGTTTTCCGTCTGGCGCAAGCACAGGCGCGGGTAGCTATACGCCAGAAATGCGATGACATCTGGTGGTTAGCAATGGAATTACTCAGAGAAAGTTACGGGAGGCAGGTATGCAGATAACTTGCGACCACTTCAGCGTTTCCAGCAGAACCGGCGAGTCGGTAATCACTACCCACGGAAGGACATTTATCAACGGCCTTGATTCTGAGGCTATAGGAAATAGCGATGCCGACATACAGGAGTTAGTCGGTAACTGGCTGCAGAGCATGGATGAGCAATCAGCCGTTGAAGCGCTACGGAAAGCAGGGTTCGACATGGACGTTATCGCACAGCTTGCAGGGAGGAGCGCAGCATGAACGCATACGCAGCACAGGATGAAGACTTGGAAGTCAGCGAACGGGCAACGGATGCCTTTAATAAACTCCCTCAGCGCCTTCTGGATGAAGTCAGCGAGGAACTCCAAAACGAGATATGGAATTCTCTTTATGGGGTAACGGCGGAAATCAGGGATCACTATGCTGCCATTTATCAACAGCATCTTTAACGACAGCATCTGCGAATGGAATCGCCATACAAGAAAGGACAGGAGAAATGAGCACATCAATTATTGAATTTGTACAACAGCAGGAGACGTTGTTCAGCAGCGCATTGACAGAGCAAACAATAACATGGGCTAAGGAAAGCCAGTTTGCTATTCAGGCATTCCAGAAAAACGACAAACTGGCAGAGGCTGCGTTAAAGAATCAGGCCAGCGCACAGAATGCAATTATCAACGTCGCAGCCATCGGGATAACCCTGAATCCGGCCAGTAAGTTAGCATATCTTGTCCCACGGAAAGGTGAGGTATGCCTTGATATCAGTTACATGGGTCTGCTTCATCTTGCCCAGGCAACAAAAGCGATCATCTGGGGGCAATGCAAGCTGGTACATGAAAAAGATGTTTATGAGTCCAACGGACTGGAACTTCCCCCCACCCATAAATATAACGCGTTCGGAGAGCGCGGAGCGGTTATCGGTGGGTATTGCACGGTAAAAACAGCGGAGGGTGACTATCTCACGGAAGAAATGACACTCGAAGATATCAAAGCTGTTGAGGCGACAAGCAAGGCAAGTAACGGGCCATGGAAGACCTTCTGGGAAGAGATGGCAAGGAAGACCATCGTCAAACGCGCCAGCAAATACTGGCCGCGCCGTGAAAGACTTGATCAGGCTATCGAGTACATAAATACAGATGCCGGTGAAGGAAATGATTTTCAGGCACCGAAGAATCAGGAGCGAGACATAACACCGGCCAGCGAAGACCAACTGAAGGATATATCTGATCTGATGATCAAAGTTGATGGTGAATGGAGTGAGGTTTTCATCGCCTTCATCAGCAAAAAATTCAATCGCCCTATCTCCCACCCAGAACAGCTCACCGTATTTGAGGCTAACACCATCATCGACATGCTCAGGAAAAAGGCAGGCGAATAATGATCAGTAACGACATCATTCTCAGCAAAACCGGCATCGATTTATCAAAAATATCGCAGGGAAGTGAAGAATGGATGTCACTGCGCCTCGGGGTGATTACCGCCTCAGAGGTCTGGAAAGTTCTCACAAAACCACGCTCAGGGACGACATGGAGCGATACCAAAAAGACGTATTTCAATACGCTTATCGGTGAAGTCTGTACCGGCGTAAGCAAGGATGTTAGCGCCAGATCGCTGGAATGGGGAAAGGATTACGAACTCGAAGCACGGATGACATTCGAGTTTTACAGCGGCCTGACGGTCACGGAAGACCCGATAATTTTCAGGGATGAATCACTGCGGACAGCATGCTCTCCGGACGGCATTTGCAGTGACGGCGCTGGCCTTGAGCTTAAATGCCCCAAGACAACGGAAGTCTTTATTGATCTGGCTTTAAACGGAATTAAGGCCATGAAAAGGGAATACACCGCTCAGGTTCAGTATTCAATGTGGATCACCGGAAAGGATGTTTGGCATTTCGCAAACTACGACCCACGCATGCCGGGAGGAAAGGAAATTGTCCATATACCGGTAGAGCGCGACGAAAAAATGATGCAGGAATTCGACCAGCAGATACCGGAGTTTATTGAGGCAATGGATGCCGCACTAAGCACACTCGGCATTGAGTACGGTAATCAGTGGAAAGTATTTCAGCTTTAATAACCCCACCGTTTCAGGATGAAGCGTAATGCAGGGATGCTGAGGCTTGACGGTTATGACGGGTTACGGTAGATTGCTTGCAGGTGCTGAACACACCTCATACAGCGGTCTCCACACCCGATAACCATGTGGATTTTTTACGTCCATAGATTGTTATGGTCGGGTAGCGAGCAGCACATAAAATACCCGCAAGGGGAAAACTGCTGGCCGTCTGTATGCGGTGTTCAAGTACCCGACCGCCCATCTGAACAATGGGAAATGAACGATCATACAGGAGCGTAAAATGAACACTCAAATTTCATTATCTTCCCCGCAAGTTTCTATCCATAATGGCAAAGCTGTAACAACCACAGATGACGTAGCTGCGTACTTTGGCAAACAATCACATCATGTGGTCAAAAAGGTTGAATCCCTTGAATGCTCAAAGGATTTTATCATCTGCAACTTTTCGCGAATGATAAAAAACGTACAACTTGCCAAGGGAGCTACTCGTGAAGTTACCTACTACCAGATGACCAAAGACGGTTTTGTATTTTTGGTAATGGGGTTCACCGGTAAAAAGGCGGCTCAGTTCAAAGAAGCCTATATTGCCGAATTTAACCGCATGGAAGCCGAACTATTCAGCCCGAAAAAATCCACCGTTGACCAGCGCACACCACTACGTGATGCTGTTAATCTCCTGGTCAGCAAAAAGGGATTGATGTACCCGGAGGCGTATTCAATTGTTCATCAGAGATTCAGCGTGGAAAGTATCGACGAATTACAACCTGAACAATTACCGGCGGCAATAGAATATATTCACCGACTGGCTTTAGATGGCGAGTACATTCCGAAGGACGACCCGCGAGAAGTTACCCACCTTTATGTTAATAAAGATTTAGACGTCCATAATGTAAATGCACTGGCGAAACACTTCGAGGCGATTTATACCGCATGGAAGGCTGAATTATATCCGGCATTAATGAGCGTCGATTCCCCGATTGCCGGGCGGTTATATGACCGGTTCAAAGACGGTTATTCATTCCTGATGCGGCTACAGGAAAGCCTCAACGGTAAGCATCCTGCTTTAATAAATTAATTCTATATCAGCCCTGCAATCGCGGGGCTTTTTAATCGGAATATACAATGACCATAGTCGGATTTGTATTACTACTGGTAATGCACGGCTCTGCTGTGCCTGTTACCGATGATATTTATACACTCGAAGAATGTGAGAACCGCGCAGTGCAGGTAATGACTGTGCGGAATATTG
>NZ_AYMP01000061.1 GCF_000633515.1 Morganella morganii H1r
AAAAATGGGGGGATTACCCTGCCATGACTATGAACCTGCATACCCAGACAAGCGCCCCTAATTCTGCACCGGCGACCAGCGTATCCCCGCTGGAGCAGTCAGGCTCAACAAAAACGAAATTTCCCGGGAAAAAAAGCAAAACAGATATTTATCAGACAGTAACAGACAACATCATAGAAATGCTGGAAGCGGGTGTTAAGCCGTGGGTGTGTCCGTGGAACCGTAAAGGTATGGTGTCCGGTATTCCGTCAAATTTTACTACGGATACAAGCTACAGCGGGATCAATATTATGTTGTTGTGGTGCAGTGCCGCAAAGCAGGGATTTAATGATTCCCGCTGGCTGACCTACAAACAGGCTCAGGCTCTGGGGGCGCAGGTTCGCAAAGGTGAGCGCGGCACCATGGCTATTTTTTACAGGATGCTGGAGAAAGAAACGGAAGACGGCGGGACAGAACAGATTCCGATGCTGAAAACGTTCACCGTATTTAACGTTGAGCAGATCGACGGCCTGACACTGACAGATGAAGACAGCACAGCCGGGCCGGTCAGCGGGTTCGATCCCCTGCCCCTCGTTGAGGCATTTTTTCAGCGCACCGGCTCGAACATTACCGAACGGGGCCAGCAAGCCTTTTTCCGTCCTGCTACAGATGAAATCTGGTTGCCTGAGCGTCATTTATTCGCAGATGCGGCTAATTTTTATGCTACTGGGCTGCATGAAATTGTCCATTGGTCAGGAGGAAAAAGCCGTTTAAACAGGGAAATGAAAGGACGGTTCGGATCTGAAGAATACGCTTTTGAGGAGTTGGTGGCGGAACTGGGAAGCGCGTTTCTGATGGCTGATTTTGGTGTTTCCGGCGATGTTCAGCATGAAAGCTATATTGCTTCATGGCTTAAGTCTCTGAAAAATGATAAACGCTATATTTTTAAAGCCGCCTCTGCCGCGTCAAAAGCGCATAAATATTTAACTGAATTCTGACAATAATCAGATATTAGCTCTTGCGCTAACTTAGCTTAAGGGCTAATATAATAATAAAAGGGAGGGCTTGTGTTCAGAGTAATTTTCCATGATGAAGCAGAATCAGAGCTATTCGCACTACCTACACCGGTCAGGGTAAAAATGGTCCGGTTATTAAAAAAACTGGAAGCCAATCCCCGGCTGCTCAGAGAGCCGTATACGAAGCCACTGGGCAACGGTTTATTTGAACTGAGAACCATGGGAAGTGATATAGCCAGGGGGTTATGGGTATATCAGACCGGTGAGCGTATATTTTTATTGCGGATATTTATAAAAAAAACAAACAAAGCCCCGATTAATGAAATTGAACTGGCATTCCGCCGATTGGAGGAAATGAATAATGAAATATAAAAGCCTTGATCAGATTCATGATAAAGCAATGCAGGATACTGAATACCGGGATGCTTATGAAGCAGAGGAAGCCCGTGAACGTCTGCAGGAGACTTTATGTGTCTGGCGTAATGAAGCCGGTCTGACATCGGCGCAGGTAGCTGAGCGTATGGGGGTTAAGCCGCCGACTGTCTCGCGAATGGAAAAAAATGCGACTAAAATGAGTTACGAAACCCTTATGCGTTATGCCCGCGCCTGCGGTGTGACAAAGCCAATGATCCCGCTGTACTGACAAATAAATGCGATACAGGCTGTCACCGGCATCGAGCCGGTGACAGCCTGTATGTGTACATTGGCACCTGATATTATTTTCCGGGCTGTTTATTTGCAACAAATATGTGTTTTCAGCTTGTGTCTGATGCCAATTTTCAACCCTGACGGGCCGAAAATCGTTCTGGTACCCTAACCCGTCAGGCCGGTTTTATGCAGAACAACGAGCGATCGCGGCCGGAAAACTGGCCACCTAGCTGATGTTGTTTCATCACTGCTTCAAACTGTTCAGGATCGCCGGCAACCAGAAATTCCAGCAGGCCGGTCTGAGCGCCGGTATCATCAAATCCTTGATCCAGAGTGTCCCGGCAAATATAAAAAACCGGATTTTCCTGCGGAGCCAGCGGAGATTTTTGCCTGACGTTATCCCAGAGGTCAGAACTCAGTACTTCGCCTGACCAGCCAGTATTTTTCAGCCTTTCCGTGGCATAGGTCAGCCGGAATAAGGCACTTTGTGCCGGTATATCACAGCAGCAGGATTTCCACAGGAAATCCAGTCGCTGGCGCAATTTTGCCGTCATTACCCGTTTCTGACCCAGGTTACTCAGCCAGACCAGATCTGCGGCCACGCAGCGATGAAAACGTTTTTGTTTCAGTGCGGTTTTTAGCCAGCGCACCAAAAATAAATTCTCGGCCTGAGCACTTTGTCCGGCCATCCCGTCATGCTGGGCAAGTTTAAGGGCAGCCAGTGCAGCATAGGCCATCCTCCCCAGCTGCTTATTCATTTCTTCAGGTGTGACAACCTGTTTTTCAGTCATTCAGAACCTTTATACAATACAATTAGTGAGTTATTTAAGGGTATTACCGCAGCAATCGGTTAACCGATCATGGAGAAAAGCAAAGGCATGAAGATGTTGTCGCTTCGCTCCGTTTTGATTACTACCACATTGGGGCATTAGGTTTTTTTACCTTTTATAATCCTTTCTTATTTAAATCTCTATATAAATCACACCCTTCCTGCACACCTCTATCACAAGATTTACCAAACCATTCTTTAGCTTTGATATAGTCCTGCTTTACACCTTTACCAAAGTAATACATAGCTCCGAGTGCAAATTGTCCTTTTGGATTTTCCTGAACAGCGGATTTACCAAACCATTCTTTAGCTTTTACATAGTCCTGTTTTACACCGGTGCCACCGTAATACATAACTCCTAAAGCAAATTGCCCCTCTGAATTGTCTTGAGCAACCGATTTACCGAACCATTCTTTAGCTTTCATATAATCCTGTCGGACACCTTTACCATTGAAATACATGTCCCCAATATAATATATTGCGTCAGAATTCCCGTTCGCGGCTGATTTATAAAACCATTCTTTAGCTTTTACGTAGTCTCGCTGTATACCTAAACCATCGTAGTAAATTAGCCCAAGATAATATTGTGCGACGGCATTTCCTTGAGCAGCAGATTTTTCATACCACTCTTTAGACTTTGTGTAGTCCTGTTGCACTCCACTACCATTGAAATACATAGCACCGAAAAGTAATTGTGCATCAGGATTGCCCCGTTCCGCTTTATCACATAATTTCACATCAGCTATTTCGCAGTTCATCGCAATTCCTGATACAGGAATTAATAAAGAAATGAGTAAAAATAATTTTTTCATTATCACCTCAAACATGTTATTGCAAGTTTAAAATGTCACTATTCTTGTTCATCTAAATGAAATCGGTGTAATATTCGATGGGCAATAGGCGCCAAAACTAATCCCAGTGTCGTCATAAAAACTAAACTCGTGAATACGCCATAAAAGGCAAAGAAAATCTTACCGGGGATATTTTGTGGCACTATGTAGGGCCCAATGCCGTTAGCTATAAATGCACTATTTAATAGTGCATCATGCCAGTTTATACTTGAATCAAAAGTGATGTGACCTACGATACCTATGAGTAATGTAATTATAATCAGAAAAAATGCATAACTGACATGCAATAGAATCCTTTTTAAAAAAGTAGTAAATGTAATTAACGGCATATTTTTTGATTCATACATAGTTATCATACCTCAAAATAATTTTAATCTATCCATTGTATAATATTATTTACGCAAACTGGCTCTGAACTTCCCCGGATTAGCCAGTACCGGATTGTCGGCTCTCAGTTGTTCCTTAACTCTGGCCCGCTTTTACTCCGGCTTCGTTTATCCTGACGTTCCAGTTCGTCCATTCGATCCCAGGCCAGTTTCAGTACCGAGGCGTTTATTATCAACAATTTTTCCCTGGTCAATACAGTCCGGTTTATCGGATACCTGACAGCTCAGTGCGCGGCAGCCATATTTGGGGTCCGTTTGGAAAACGGAAAATATCCCACGCTAAGACTGTTTTTGTACAACTCAGTGTCGATTGTGCGTAATGGCCGATATTTTCCGGATCCCTGCTTAGAGGAAACGATTCCAGCCATCATCAATCTGGAAAAGCCGCTTTGCAGGATGTGGAATATGTCACCGTATTCATAATCCTGTTTAATTGTACCGCTATACTTCTGCTGTTGTTTAGGTTTCATCTTTCAGATACAGGGATGCGGACAAAAAATCGTCGCATGACGGAATGTCAGTATTCCCTTCTTTTTTGTACAGTGCCTGAATACGGCAGATTTGTGAGGGACTGTACCCTGTTGCATCCGCCGTTTCCCGGATACTGAGTTTTTTGATGTGCCTGTAATACAGTACTTTTTTATGACGTTCCGGATCGGCCTGTCGGCCCCGGTATTTACCGAGTTTATGTGCCCGCTCAATTCCCTGTTTTTGTCTCATCCGGCGACTGAGCCAGTCTTTATGAGACATGGCGGCCATCAGGTCGATGAGCATATTATTAATCGCAGTAATCACAGCCTGAGTAACAGGGTCGTTCCGGGAGGGATCTTTATCAGTAAGCGCCTGCCAGGATGTGGGGATATCGAGACTGACGATTCGCAGCTCATGTTGTTCGATTTGTTTTTTCAGCGTTATCCAGTCACTGTTACTCAACCGGGTCAGGCGATCAATCTGCTCGACCAGTAAAATATCATTCCGGTGACTGTCCATCAGTAAACGCCCCAGCTCAGGACGCTCAATTTTCGTTCCGCTGATATTCTCCCGGTAATAGCTTGCTATCTTATGTCCCCTATCCCCAGCGAACTGTTCCAGCATATCTTTTGCCCGGTCTGCAAACTGATCTTCCGTTGATGCTCTCAAATAAGCCCGAATGAACATATTATCACCACGTTATTGCATTTAGGTTATTGCGTTTAATATCTTGCATATAGATTATAGCATTGATTGGAGAATGTCATTTTTTGCATATCGCGTCAGGGCATACCCTTATGCAAGAGGTGTTTGTTAAAAATACTGTACTGAATAATATACATCAGAAACTATATCATCATGAAATAGCTATTTTTAAAAAATACCCCACCAAGTGATTAACCAATGTAACTATAACTAAAGGGATAGATTTGTTATTGAAGATATCGCATTAAATAATTCACAAGAGAAACTATACCTTAATGAGATATCATCTAGACATAATATACAGCCTTGCATTTATCTTGCTGCAATATATTAGATGTCCATTATTATGGGGATAGAAGTAAGATACAAGCAATCTATGTTATTTAAGATAGATTGCAGCAATCTATCTTAAAGCTATAAGTAATCATGCGGAATGTTTATAGGTTGCTTTTATACGTGATGGTTGCAAGATTGCTGCTATCTATCTATTATGAATAAAAAACACACGGGGGTTATATGGCGTGGATAGTGGCATTTATTTCACAAAAGGGTGGTGTAGGAAAAAGTACGGCAGCCAGAACGTTGGCTCGTGAAGCAACTGTGGGAGGAATAAAGACTAAGTTAGCTGATTTAGATACGGGTCAGGCAACTTCTGCGGATTGGCACCGAAGACGATTAGATGCAGGATTACCTCCGGTTGCATCCGTGGAAGTTTTTTCTACCGCAGCTCAAGCGCTTTCAACGGCTGAGTCATATGATTTACTGATCATTGATGGCCCCGCTCGAGCGAGCAAAGGAACATCTGAAATTGCCAAGGTGGCTCATTTAGTCGTCCAGCCGACGGGAGCATCATTAGATGACTTAATACCTGCGGTGAAAGTTTTTAATGGTTTAGTTAAAGAGGGGGTCCCTCGGTCAAAACTCATTTTTTCACTTAGTCGAATAGGCACTGAGGCAGAGGCAAATGATGCCAGGGAATATATTAAGGATGCTGGTTATGATGTCCTTGATGGTTGTCTTTTGGAAAAACCCGCATACAGACAAGCGTTAAATGCTGGTTTAACTATTACTGAGACACGCTATAAGGGTCTTAATACACGGGCTGATGAATTAATTCAATCTTTGATTAATAAAATAGGAGAATGATATGGCGGATGTTTCTAAACTAAAAAAAGCAAAATCAAGATTGGGGACTCCTCCTTCTGCAGAAGAAACAGCAACGGGTTTGGTTGCCCCTGAGGTTGCCCCCCTTGCACAGGAAAGTCAATCTATCGAACATGAAGCGAGTGAACCAGAGAGTATCTATGTTAGAAGAGATGGCCGCTCAGCAAGAAAAACACATCGGACTCTTGCATTTGCAACTCGTGTAACTATTGAGTATGACAAAGAATTACGGGAGATTGCGGAGCGAGATGGGTTATTGTTGGTTGAGGTTTTAGAAGAATCACTCAAGGCATATAAAGAGAAAAAAGGATATTAGTTAGAAAATTGCAGCAAACATGCTGCAATGTACAATTAATAAATATTGCAGCAAGCTTTAAGATATCTATGTGCAATATATATTAAAGATGTCTGCAAGTATGCTGATATCTTTATGCAAGGTTGCGACTAGCTAATCAGGCTGAAATGATATAAAATACTCAATATGAGGTCTTTGTGTGGTTTTTAAGATAAAGACTCACATTGAGTACCGTAACATTGAATCATAATACTCGTTTTGAGTATCTGTCGGGGGATGTATGAAAATTTTTTGTGATGACGGATCAACCAACGTAAAACTGGCCTGGTTTGAAAAAGGAAACATAACCACTTCATTATCAACGAATTCTTTCAGAAAGGGCTGGAAGGTTGAGGGGCTGGGCAGTAATCAGACTTACAATTATGAGCTTGAAGGGCAGAAATTCACCTTTGATGAAGTGAGTAATGAAGCTATTAAAACCACTCATATTGAGTATCAGTATTCTGATGTGAACGTTCTCGCTGTCCACCATGCATTATTGAAGAGTGGTATACCACCACAGGAAGTATCATTAACAGTGACTTTGCCAATCAGTGAGTTTTATACACCGGACTGTCAAAAAAATGAGCTGGCCATTCAGCGGAAGACAGATAATCTGATGCGGCCGGTCAGACTAAATAAACATGAGGGTTTTGTGATCACCGGCGTGGAAGTGATGCCGGAATCACTGCCTGCCGTGTTCTCTCAGCTGGTTGAGGACGAAGTGGGGGGGCTGGAAAAATCACTGGTCATTGACCTGGGCGGCACCACGCTGGACGTTGGTGTTATTGTGGGCCAGTTTGATGGTGTCAGTGCTATTCACGGAAATTCAGCAATCGGTGTCTCTATGGTCACTCAGGCGGCTCTCACCGCGCTTAAAATGGCTTCCAGTGACACCAGTGCACTTGTCGCTGATGAACTGATAAAGCGGCGTGAAGATGAAGCATTTATCCGTCAGGTTGTTAATGATGAAAGTAAAATCCCGCTGGTTCTGAGTACCATTAACTCCGCAATTGAAAAACTGGGGGCTGAAGTTGTTGATGATCTTGCCGGGTTCCGGAATGTGAACAGGGTATATCTGGTCGGCGGCGGCGCATCATTAATTGAACCGGCTGTAAAACAGGCATGGCATAATATCAGCCATAAGATACATGTGATGGACACACCGCAGCTGGCGCTTGTGAAATCAATCGCGAAATTCAAAGAGGAATAATGCAATGAGTACCGACCGGAAGAAATTCACACTCTATCTTCATCCGGACAATGAAGCGGACACCCAGGCACTGGAGACCATTGATACCGTGCCGAAAAATAACCGGGGTGAGCTTTTCCGGAACGTATTCATGGCGGGGCTGGCATTACACCGTCTGGACAGACGGCTGCCGGCCATGGTTGCGGAATTATCGGCCGGAGAACTGACGGCCGATAAACTGGTTGAATTAACCGCCTTACTAACCGGCTGGCAGCCGTCAAAAGCGGATATTAAATCAGTCCTGGAAAGTCTGGGAGGTGCGGTAACTGCTGCACCACTGAAGGTAAAAGAGGCGGAACAGGACGGAAACAAAAAAGAGGCACTGAAGCAGGCAAAAAGAAAATTAGCCGGATTGCTTTAACATCTGCCAAAGCGAAAAGGCTGATTTATAACAGCCTTTTGTCATTCTCAGGAGGCGCTGTGACCGGACTGGTGACTTCTGACCTTAAGTAAAAACACATTCCAACGTCCTCCGGACGAGTCGTGTTAAACCGGTCGGCAGCCGCCGACCTCTTCTGACGGCCCGGGTTCGTTTCCCTCACCGCAGGCCGGGTTGAGACATTTTGTCTCATTCCGGTTATTCCTGATTTCGTCAAATCCCTTCGCAGCGGGCTGACAATAGGCTCAACTCGTTATCATGCAAGGGTAAAATAAACGTCCGAAAATTTTCCCGCTCGTTCCTCACTCATCAAAAATTTTCTCCCGCCCCTGCATTCTGCCTCATTTCGCCTCTTTGCGCCCGTTGCAGCGAAGTGTAGTGGTTTAATAAAT
>NZ_AYMP01000062.1 GCF_000633515.1 Morganella morganii H1r
TATTGGGATTGGTGAATGCGTAGGCTGATGCGCGCTGAAGTGCACAGGTGTTGCAGGCGGCGCGAAGTCGTAACTGTTTCAAGCCGGAGATCAGCACCGGCCACCAATCACCAATACTGACTAATACCCCGCAGCGGGGATAACAGAAGGGAAATGGGCATGGAGTTTGAAATACCGAAATCTAACGATATTGAGTGGCAGCAGGAAATGCTCAGAATGCTCAGCGAAAACCTTGAGATGATATCAGAGAGCCACCCAGACATTGACCTGTTAAAAAGCAGCATAGATATAGCGAACGCCCTAATGGAATATTCTGGGTGCTAACCAATTAACGGACATCACGTAGCACAGGGAAGTGCATAGGAGGAAGTGTGGAACATAAAATATCGCTATTAAAAAGAGCAGGTGAATCTGCATTCCCGGTAAAAATGGATATGGGAGACGGTTCCAGGATTGAAGGTATGGGCATGTCGCTGCGCGATTATTTTGCAGCAAAGGCTATGGCATCAGTCCCGTTAGCTTTAGATAGTAATGAGCAGCAATTAATAGCCAATGCTGCTTATGCACAGGCAGACGCAATGCTCAGAGCAAGGGAGAAACAACATGGAATTTAAGGGTACGCCGGGGCCGTGGTACACAAGCAATGAAGGTCGGTTACTGGTAAGGGATGAGGAATGGCAATGCGTTATTGCTGACGGTATCGGCTGTAATGATGAAGAGGAAGAAGTGGCGAACGCCAGACTAATAGCGGCAGCGCCTGGTTTACTGGAAGCATTAATCGAACTCCGGAAACTGGTTACTCACCACGACCAGGCGGACGCAGCAATCAACAAAGCACTCGGAGGTTAACAATGCCAGGACACCCACATGCTGACCTTATGGCTAAGGCAGCAGAGATAGCGAAGACGGATAAAGAGTGGTGGAGGAATTTTCTGGTTAAGGATGGTTCAGTCTGGATAACCTTCTCTTCTGGAGATTTTGCATTCTCTCCAAACAGAGAATACCGTCTTAAACCCCGTTACATAGACATTAATGGTCATCAGGTTCCTGAGCCGGTGCGGGAGCCTCTGGAAATCGGAGCATGGTTCTTTATGCCAAGCGTTGACTGCATTGAAATGGTGTCAAAGGTTAAATGGCGAGAAGATGAGTACTGTGACTTCTATCTGCGCTCGGGAGTAGTTCATACCACCGAAGATGCCGCAATTAGACACGCGGTGGCCCTGCTCTCTTTCACACAGAAGTAACCCACCCTATAAATAAACGGAGTTAATTATGGCAAACGAACTGGTCGTTATCGAACCAGCGACAGCGCTCGACCTTTTTACAGCGCCGGATAAGGTTCAGGAATTAATAGTTAGTGTTGAGCGGGAAACTGAAAGGCGCAAATCGGAATTAGGTGAGCTGAATTTATCCGTATTGGCGCACCGCAAAAAACTGATATCACTGGCTTTCGATGTCACCAGATCAAAAACTTACATCGATAAAGCCGGTAAGGAAGTAGTTGACGGACTGAAGGAGCTGCCGAAAAAGGTAGATGCAAGCCGCAAAATGTTTCGTGACGCGCTGGACTCTCTGGCGGCACAAGTAAAGCGCCCAGTAGAAGAATGGGAGGCTCAGGAAGAAGCCAGAAAGCAAGCGGAGGAAGCTCAGAGGGTAGCTGATGAAGAGAAAAGAAAGGCTGATGAACTCGCCAGATTGATGCCGTATCTTCATGCCGAAGCACTGGAAATGAATGCCGAGTTCGACCGGTTGATTGCTGAGAAGAAAGCTGAAGAAGAACGCAAACGCATTGAGCATGAAAACGAAATCAAGCGTCAGGCAGCAGAGCAGGCGCGAATCGAAGCCGAACAAAAAGCACAACGTGACCGTGAAGCGGCGGAGCTGAAAGCCAAACAGGAACGTGAAGCTGCGGAATTAAAAGCACGACAGGAAGTCGAGGCGGCAGCTAAGCGCGAACGTGAGGCTAGAGAGGCGCAGGAACGCGCAGAACGTGAAAAGCAGGAAGCTATCGCGAAGGCTGAGCGTGAAAAGCGGGCCGCAGTTGAAGCGGAGCGGCGCAAGGCAGAGGAATCCGAACGCGCACGACTGGCAGAGATTGAGCGCCAGAAGCAGGAAGAATTAAAGCGCCAGGCGAACAAAGAGCATCAGCGCAAATTTAACCGCGAAGCTTTACAGGCACTGACTGCGGCAGGATTTGACGACAAAACCGCAACAAAATTCCTTGAGCTGGTAATTAAAGGCGAAATCCCTCACCTCTCAATGAACTACTAACCCACCCTATCCTACCTCGGGATACCAGCAGGTAAACAACATGAAAACTAAACCTTGTCGCGCTGCGTGCGGTTCTAACGTGGCGTGCGTCTCTATGCCATTTTTACGCCTTGCCCGATGCGCGGCAAGGGTGGCGGCATCTACCGGTAAGTCCCGAATTTGGGATTTAGCCAACCAATTACAAATGAGAGCTTACGGGAGAAAAATATGTCACTGATGACCGCAAAACAGAAATATACCAAGGAACAGGTTATTGAGTTGTTTAATCGGGCCGGACTGGATGAAAGGCAGATTGAGCAAATTGTATCGGAGTGGCGCTGGCGCAGGGATAGCGCAAAAACCAGCCTCATTCTTCATCAGTGCAAAGTGAGGTTACCGGCATGAACGCATACGCAGCACAGGATGCTCAGGAAGAGCGCATAGACTTCACAGAGGATGTGATATTCGGACTCAGCACGGAAACGCTGGAATATCTCGGCACTGAGAAGGAAAACGAGATCAGAGAGGCAATTGATAAGGCATTAAGAAAAAGGAGCGCGATAAATGGAAACGGGCGTTTATTTAGGGCTTAGCAATGAGGACTATCACAAGGATGAAGCTATAGGTTCTACGTCAATAAAGGCGATCAGCGTCAGCCCTGCAAATCTGTATTTCAACCCATTTAAAGGAAGTAAATCGGCACAGATTGGCACGGCAATTCACGCAGCATTACTGGAGCCGCAGGTATTTGAAAGGGATTTCATTTTGCTGCCGGATGCCACGGATAGGCGCTCGACAAAGTACAAGGACGCATTAAAGCAGACGGATGCAGAAAAAATACTGGTCAATGGCGAGGTTGAAACAATACAGCGGATGATTGAGTCATCCCGCCTTAACGACGATTTCATGAGTTATATGGCATCACCGGGAAACTCTGAAATTTCCATGTTCGCCACCTGCCCTGAAACAGGGCTGAAATTAAAATGCCGGTTTGACAGGATGTCAGATTCACATTTTTACCCGCTCGACGTGAAAAGTTGCAAGGACGCAACTGAGCGAGGATTCAGTCAGGACTTCGGGAAGTATCGCTATCATGTACAGGCTGCATTTTATTTATACGTTCTGAAATTAGTCACAGGAAGGGACTTAAATCAGTTCTGTTTTTTCGCCATTCAGAATAAGCCGCCGTACACCAACTGTATGTATTACATCGGTGAGGACTCGCTGGAGCTGGGAAGAAAGGTAATGTTCGAATCTCTGCACACAATAAAACAGTGCATTGATGGCGACATACCGAAAACCGAAGGAATGGTTTTGCCATCCAGTGAAATAAACGTGCCCTCTTATCTTTTCGATGATGAATATCTTGATGACGAGGTATATCTCTAATGGATTTATCAAAAACAATTATCCCGAAATCGGATCAACTTAATTTCGATGATGTCAGAAACCAGCCAATAACGGCAGTAATTAAATCAGTGCGCGAAGGCTCAAAAGACCAGCCTGTATTTATTGACCTTGTGGGGTATGACGGAAGGCCATACAAGCCCTCTAAATCAATGCGGCGCGTGCTTATTGGTGCCTGGAGTAATAACGGTCATGCATGGGTCGGAAGGTCTCTGAAGCTTATTGGTGACCCATCGGTGACATATGGCGGCGTTGCGGTCGGCGGTATCAAAATTAACGCCATGAGCGACATTGACGGCGAGTTATCCATGATGCTTACCGTATCACGTGGAAAGCGTGTCGAATACCGTGTTAGCAGACTGGTAACGAATAGCATGATGCTTGCAGATTTCACAGCCAAGGTAGGCGAAATGGAATCTGAGCAATTCGAAAAATCATACCAATGGCTGAAAAATAAATTTACTGGTGACACAGAAAACACGGAAAAGTTGGATGTCGTGTACCGGAGCCATAAAGCCGATATGCAAAGCCAATAACCCCCACTGTTTCAGGATGAAGCGTAATGCAGGGATGCTGAGATAAGGAGTGATGATGAGCAGGTCAATGAAGTTAACGGCATATGATGAATTCGGTGTCGAATTAAACGGGATTAACATTCCGGCGAATGAGACTGAATGGAGTTCTATGTCGGAAGATAAACAGGATGAATTAAAAAAGGATGCGCTTATGAAATTATTCCGCGTCCGTGTATCTCCTGTTCTAGATACCGGAAAAATAACAGAGTACGGAATGAAAGAGTTTATCTTTGATTATTGCAGGGGTGAAGGCGTTCAGCTTAATGAGGGCATTCAACAAATTATCGAGTTACTAAAAATGCAGATTCGTTGATGCTGATAACAGAGGAATGAATATGAAAGAGCGCGGAATGATTTTCAATTCAGAGATGGTTCGCGCCATTCTCAATGGTCGGAAGACGCAGACGCGGCATGTTATGAATAATCAACCTTGCTACTTACCAGGGGAAAGTAATTCGGTGCAGGATAATGGTGACTCTTACTACCGGTGGCTAGGAGATCCATCTAATGATACCAGCGGCTGGTTTTGTTGTCCTTTAGGCAAGGTAGGTAACCGCCTTTGGGTGCGTGAAACATTTCAAGTTGGCTTATGTACTGAAACAACTATTGCATATAAGGCAACACATAAACCATCCGACCTAGAGGAAGGTTGGCACGAGGCAATAAAGTGGAGGCCATCAACACAAATGCCCCGCTGGGCTTCACGCATTCTGCTGGAAATAACTGCCGTTCGTGTCGAGCATCTACAGGATATCAGCGAGGAAGATGCTGTAGCGGAAGGCGTTGTTACTGGCCGCTATGGTAATGAAGGTAACTGGATGAAGGGCTTTTATGCACCGGGAGGTAATCAACCCCATCAGACTGCAAAATCTGCATATAGCGAGCTATGGTGTTCAATTTACGGCGTAGATGCCTGGTATAAAAATCCGTGGGTGTGGTGTATCACGTTTAAGCAGATTCAGGAGGAGTGATGGATATATCACGACAGCAGTTTGAGCAATACATTAAATTGCATGCTGACCCGGAAGAGTTGGAGCAGAAATTAAAAAAGGCAAATAACGGATTAAATTATGCTGACCGGAATGTCGATTTAATGTGGATTGGCTGGCAGGCATCACGAGAGAGTTTAACTGTTGAATTGCCTTTATCTCAGCGCGTAAGAGCCTATGACTATTACACGGACGGATATAACAGTGGTGTGAATTGCTGCGAAGATATATTGGGATATGCAGGAATAAAAGTAATAAGAACAGATAAATAACATCATCGGGGAATAACCATGACAATCGGATTTGTATTACTACTGGTAATGCACGGCTCCGCTGTGCCTGTTACCGATGATATTTATACGCTCGAAGAATGTGAGAACCGCGCAGTGCAGGCAATGACTGTGCGGAATATTG
>NZ_AYMP01000063.1 GCF_000633515.1 Morganella morganii H1r
TGCTGGTTGCTCACCGTTTTGTTCTCTTTTTTCATCAATGCTGTCCGCTAATTCAACGTAAGAAAGGGTTAATTGTCCGCGTTCGTCACTCAGGCCACCGCGTAATCCGGCGACACTGAATGCCTGACACGGTGTACCGCCAACCAGCAGATCCGGCGCGGATACATCACCGGCGCGAATCGCTGCAGCGATTTTTGTCATATCGCCCAGGTTATCCACCGCCGGCCAATGTGAAGCCAGTACGGCAGACGGGAACGGTTCAATTTCGCTGAACCAGAGGGGTTTCATTCCGATAGGCTCCCAGGCGACCGAAGCGGCCTCGATGCCGGAACAGACAGATCCGTAAGTCAGCCCCATCAGATAACCCCCTCACGCTGGTAGCGTTTAGCTGTGGCGCGGGTCATGAAATACTGCCGCTCGATATTTTGGAACCGAATGAGGTCATCCAAGCCATGGCGGCGGCAAATGCGGATTACCTTATGGCGGCCGTTCCAGTGGTCTTTCAGGTCACGCAGTACCCACCACCGGCGGATCTGATGCAGGACAGCCAGCACCGGGAACACATTCACACCGTAAATTTCTTTGCTTTCTGAGCGCATGTTCATGCTGCCTCCCGTTCTTTTGCGGCCTGCTCTTTGGCCTGTTTCCAGATATCAATCCACGTCTTGCGGCCCATAAACTCGGTCTGCGTCCGGATACCGGTTTTCCCGGCCATTTCCAGCGCGATTTCCTCGGTGCGGTTACGTGGTTTTGAACGGGAGCCGATCAGACGGGTGAATGCCTCGTCACGCTCTACGGAGTTAGTGTTGTTTCCTGCAGTTCTGCGTTTGAAGTTGGCAGCCTGTCCAAGCCAGTAGCTGAATGCGCGGTGCCAGTCGGTGTATTTCGTACCCTTGCTGGCGTGGTAGTCGCTGAACTTCTGAAACTCTTCCTGAACATCCAGTCCGGATGCCTCAGCTTTTGCAGCATGATCACGACCAGGTTCAAAGCTTTCCGGCATTGCGGTTTTGACGTTAGTTTTTTCATCGCGGGAGATAATATTTTTATTATCTGGATCTATGATTGGATCATGACTGATTCTGGGTGCAGCTCCTGCACCACTATCGGAACCAGTTGCACCACCTGGTGAATCTGCTGCACCAGTCCCGTAACCATTTGCACCACTTACCCCCGCAGGATTTGCACCATATGGTGCAGCAGATTCACCACTCACAACGGCGGCATTCAGGCGCAGATGATAGATATTTGACTGGTTCAGACCGTTGGCCGATTTACGGGATTCGATACGAACCAGCCCCATTTCCACCAGGGCGTTAATATGGTTCTGTACTGAGCGCTCTGACATTTCGCACTGCTCAGCAATATACGGCACGGACGGCCACGACTCGCCCTGATCGTTGGCGTTGTCCGCCAGTTTTACCAGTACCAGTTTACGCAGCGCGTTGCCGGTTTTTATCTGCAAGGCGCGCGCTGTTAAAATCATACTCATGGTTTCACCTCATCCACGCGTGTATACCGCTCCTGAAAGGTTTTCAGAGGTTCAAAACACGGATGCTCATAGCCGTCACGCATGAAAATCACCCGGCTGTTTTGCCGGTCAAACCGGACAACGTGGACTTTCCGCCCCCGGCTGTCGGTGTAATACCGATCCAGATTGTCAGCTGTTTCTTTCATGCCGCGGCTCCTGCTGTCTTACCCAAGCGGTTAAAATCACCTACCGCCCACTCCACAAACTGGTAGTTTGTTTCTGAGAAACCTTCCGGTACTCTTACCGTATAAACAAATGCGGCAGGGTCTTTACCACCCTTTACAGGAGCAACGCGGAGTTGCGCAAAGCCTGCCAAATGAGTTAATCTGCTCATGCGTTTATCTCTTCACACAATTGATATAGCGCGACCGAAGCCGAGAGCCGTATACTCTCGGCTTCACCCTTTCTTGTGGTACTTAATGAATGCATAGATAAATGTCCTTCCTGTCGCCACAGTCCGATCCAACAGTTTTTTCAGTTGTTTTTCTTCTTCACTGTCTACCTGCCCGTCTTCCAGTGATTTATCCATAAACACAGCCAGTGCCCCCTGATTAGCCGCTACCTTGCTATGCAGGCGAAATAATTCGGGCTCGTCCAGATCATCCGGATTGATTCTTTCCACCAGCAGCATTTCAGATTCTGTTGCAACATATTCGGCATACAGTTTCGTCCCGGAGACTTCCTGCATCGTCATCAGGTCGTGGTGATCGAAGAACCGGCAGCCGTTCTTTTCATAAAATCGGTTATTGAACGACGTGGCAGACATACCAAGCGCACCGGCCATAACTTCGCGCCCACCATTAGTAGCGCTGCACATCTCTCTTACGACTTCTTTCAGTGATTCATTCTTCATTGCCTACTCGCTTTCAGGTTGGGTTGTAGTTATCTGAACAGATCAGGTCTGATACCATTCTGATTAATTGGTCAGCGGCTGCTGGGATCCGCGCAGATATGTCCAGTCAATATCCGGGCGCAGATCTTCACAACGAACCTCGCCTAATGTTGCTTTCTCTATTTCAGGGCATCGTTCCGCCGGGATTTGGCGAATACCTTTAACCCATTGATTAACTGTCGGGGAAGACACCCCTAAGCTCTTGGCCATTGATGATTGCCCCCCGATACGGATACAGGCTTGTTTAAATGCACTATTCTCTTTTTTCATTGCGTAGGCTCCAATATTCACACGCCAATAATATTAGGCTACGCCTAATCATTGGTCAATAGGAATTGCCTAAGCGAATTAATACAGGGATGATTAGGCAATGCTTAGCGGTAGAGAATTAGGCAAAGCCATAGAGCTTGCTATTAACAAAAAGTTATCTTCGGGTGCCATCAAGACCAAGGCGGAAATCGCTCGCCACTTCAAAATAAAGCCCCCTTCAATTTACGACTGGATAAAAAAAGGCTCTATAAGCAAAGAAAAGTTACCTGAACTATGGCGATATTTTTCTGATGTTGTCGGCCCAGAACACTGGGGATTGCGAGAATATCCAGATCATAACCTCACCCAGAAAGGGGGATGCCAAAATACCCAACGTACTGATATTAAAAAAAATAGTGATTACAATCTCATTACAGACGAAAGACGCGCTGTAATTGATTTTCTATTATCAGCAGACTCACACACGCCCCCATGGGTCGACTCTGATGTTCGTGCATACGTAAGCGCGATGGACGAAAAAGCCCGTCAATGGTTATGCAGGAATACCCCCTCAGGTAAAAACAACAAACCCAAAAAGACCGGTACTTAAGCTTATTTGGTCAGAAGGGAAACTCGTCACATAACCTCGTGATTATCTGAAATGAAAATATTAGGCATAGCCTATTGACATAAAATTAGGTATTGCCTAATATTGTTTCATCAGCACAACAAAACACGATGAGAACGTGAGCATGAAAGATGAACCGGTAATCATAACCGACATGACCAACGAAGAGCTTGCTCAGTGGATCTGCCGGAAAGCGGACTATATCCATCGGCTGGAGGCGCTGCACGAAGAAAGCAAGTTGCAAGCTACGGCAATGGTCGAAACTTCCAGCCTGATCGCCAAGTACACCAACCTGTGCGCGATGCAGATAAAGCCACAGTAAAGATCAAAAAACCAATACCGTGAAAATCGCAATAGGTGGGATCATGACAACTGAAAAGAAAGAGCCGATAATTATTCCAAATGGCAATTCTGTAGAAGAAGTATATCAGTGGATGGAAGAGAAACTGGAAGCGCGGAAAGCAGTTGCGTCACTGGAAACACAGCTTAACTCACTAAATTCCGCGCAGAATAAAGCTTTTTTGCAATTAGAAAAAGAGCAGAGGGAGGCTATTTCTCTTCTTTCTCAGGAAAAAAAGCAAGAGCATACCGACGAATCACCTGCTCACGAAGATGTGATTCGCTGTCGTCGTTGTCAAGTTCGCTCGTGATTTGCAGGCTCATAAGCTCAATATCATCACGAATATATTTTCTTTGCTCTTCGGTCATTGCTTTTAGCATAGAAAAGGTTATGCGGCGGAGTGCTGACATTTCAATTTCAATATTTTTAAGAAGTTTGTCTTTTGCTGAATCTTGGCTCATAAAAACCTCATATCTGTTGGGGTGAGTAATAGTAACCAATTTCTGTCTGTTGGGGAACAACGGAAACCACTGCCGCCTGAGGTGGGAAAATAACCAGGCTAAATTTTACAACCGCAATAACGGCTGCGTATCTGAATAACTGTGTGAAGAGTATCAATTAGTGTGGGGAGATAGACGCGATGACTGAGAGCGGACAGAAACTCGTAATATATGCCATGGTATTTATTAACAATACCCTGACCATTTCAACCGAAGACAGGGAAGATTTCTGGCTTGAAATATCCCCCGCTATCGGATGGGTACTGTTTCAAAAATTACGTAATGAAACTGAGTTTTCAGCTACCGGAGCACTGTTTGCAGCCACTGAATTGCGTCAGGCACATGACTTAATCCCTTACCCAAGAGTTCAAGCACGATGTGTTTTGTGGCGTCAGCGGGAAGCTCTTTTAAGCGCTGCAAATACCCTTTCCTTTCTTCTGGGTCAGGAACGTTCAAAGTGATGAACTCACGAAGTGCGGCAATGGTGTCGTCATGGAATTTGACGGTAACAACCTTGAGTGATGCTGAAATGCTTCCATCTTCGCTAAGTAAATTTATAGCGTTTTTAGTCGCTCTAGCATTATTAAGTGAAACACGAATGCCACCAATTACATATTCAGCACCACCAATTAATAAATCTTCCTCATTGAGGTACATGATATTTTTTGCAAGGGTTTCTGTATCAGCATTATTTATGGTCGATGGAAGATTTGTTGTATCTATGGGCGCAGGGTAACTATCTACCGCGCATTTAACTAAATCTAACTGCAATGCTCTATTGAACTCAGCCATATTTTACCCTCTTGGTAGTGTGAGAACACCAAGATACCACCGCCGCCCGAGGTGGTTAAACAACCGGGCACGAATAATGTGAAGAGAGAAGATGACCAGATAACAATAACCATGCAGCACCATTAGCGGCTGTGCAT
>NZ_AYMP01000064.1 GCF_000633515.1 Morganella morganii H1r
CCCATCGCATAGCGTCCATTTCAGTGACGGTTGATATGATGTACCGTGACGGTGACTGAACATTGTGGCCGTCATAGATATTGAGCTGAATATCAGGGATATCAGCAATAAAGCCTTTATCCGTATCAGCCCGCGCCTGCGCCGGATATTCTCCGGATGAGTTTCCGAGGTGATCAGTGATGCTTACCACCATGTCACCGGAAAACTCAATGCGCTCACTGGTGCTGAACATATTTCCTCTTCTGCCGGTGATGTGTCCACCCTGCTGGTTACTGTCGTAGCTGTCTGCCACCAGAACCATATCGCCGGGATAAACATAATCACCGTCTGCCAGCGTTTGCAGGCTGATGCTTGTCCGCTGGCTGACCAGGCGATCCATTTCCAGCAATGCACGGTCAATGGCCTGATACTCATTCCGGCATCCGTGCAGGGTGATTTTGTTCGGGCTTTTCGCTGCACCCTTCACCACTGATCCATTTTCGATACGATACTTCAGATAGGTTTTTTTGTTGGTACGCGGGTTAACGTATTCAACCTCAACGCCATCATTCCCGCCCGGCAGCGACATATCGTATGAGATGCGGAAGTTATTGCCGGTGATATTTGATCTGTTAAACACCGCCGCCGGATACCTCCGCTCTTCCTCACGGGAAAATGTCAGTACACCGTTATCAAAGAATGCCGTCACCCGTGCCACGTTGCAGATTGTCTC
>NZ_AYMP01000065.1 GCF_000633515.1 Morganella morganii H1r
GCCACGTTGCAGATTGTCTCGATACGCTGGCCTAACGATACATCCTCATCATCAAACGTGTAAT
The DNA here is from genome assembly GCF_000633515.1 of Morganella morganii H1r. Lineage (GTDB taxonomy): Bacteria > Pseudomonadota > Gammaproteobacteria > Enterobacterales > Enterobacteriaceae > Morganella > Morganella morganii_B. Next base: position 65 of record NZ_AYMP01000065.1, read on the forward strand.
CGAAGTACCCGAGGCGTTTATCCGCCATTCCGGCGTAAATCTCATACAGCCCGTGCAGGTCGATAGTGTTCTCCGGCTGCTTGCCGGTAACCAGCCACGTATGTGCCACTGCATCCGCAAATGAGCGTGATGGCCGTTCTGTGTAATCCACTTTGCAGTTGACCATGTCATAACTGATCACATGCCGCGTCACCAGCGCGTTATATTTTCGCTCACGTGAGCTTGTCGGGTTCTCCGTTGCCCTTACGGTCACACGGACAATGGTGTCGTCATTATGCTTCTCATTGAGCCTGCGGCGAATAATGTGCGCCTTCTCCAGCTTCAGGATGCTGTGGTCGTTGCTGTTTTCCAGTCTGGTTAACTGGAATGCATATCGTCCGTAGCCTCCCCGTGGTATAAATTTTTCCGTTTTATAATAATTTTTTGTCTTCGGTGCTGCCGGGAACCCACGGTTATATGATTCACGGGTACCGGAAATTTCCTCGTTGTCATCATCCACCCTCCAGAATTCCATTCTGGCGTTGGCATAATCATTTTCACCAAGTGAAGCATTGATGTGTATCCACAGTTCACCGCCCTCCATTGGTGAAAAGAACGGTCCCACTGTCAGAAACTGGTTGTCATAGAGAATGAATTTCGAGGTGTTAATCACAGCATCCGGAGGCAGCGCTGCTAATTCATTGCCTGCAAG
>NZ_AYMP01000066.1 GCF_000633515.1 Morganella morganii H1r
CTGAGGCTTTTTTCATTGGAGGTAGTATGGAAGGTGATAAATCCTATCAGCGTACGGTGTCAGATCACATCGCTGAGAAAATGAAGCAGCAGGCAACAGAAAGCGCGCCAGAACATAATCATGACATTCATATTGATTATTGTGTGCCAGATCGATTTATTAACAAAGATAATGGAAAACCAAAATAACACATGTATTAATATCTGATTGCCTATTTTGCATGAGGATAAATTGTGATTTCTGATGATTTTAAAAACAAATGTGTGGCACCTGTCGCCAGACATGAAGCCGGACACTGGTTATCCGCTTATCTTTTCGGCTGGGATCCAAAGGGCATTGCAATCAAGGTTCCTGAAGAGGAAGACAAGCATCACAGTTATGCAATGACGAGTCACCGCATTAAGTTGAGTTCGATTGAGGATATCAGGGATTACGCCAGAAAGAGAGTTATCATCCTTTACAGCGGGATGTACGCATCCTCTTTTAATGGGCGGACATTTGACATGAGCAAGATACAGCGGGAAATAGAACCGGCTGGGGCGTCTTATTCTGATTTCTGGAAAGCTGAAGAAATATATTTTTTCTATTACAACACACTTGGAAATCCAAAGGGCTGGAATGATGAGTTTTTACCAATAATTAGAGAGACAGAAAAAATAATCGTCGATAACAATAAATTTTTGAACGCTGTATCTTCCATCATATGCACGATGGCAAATGACGTAGGGCAGTTGATTGAGTTGAGTTATTCGGATTTAGAGGCGATATATAAAGAATCCATGTCTGCATGACTACTTCATGTCATTTGGTGTCCGTTTTGCTTTCCTTTGCACCACCAGATGATTAACATGAGGGAAACTAATTATTGAGGGTGGGGATGTGA
>NZ_AYMP01000067.1 GCF_000633515.1 Morganella morganii H1r
TTTCCGGTAAACCAAGGTTTCCGGGAATGCAGCCATAACCGGATAAATCCGTAATAATCCCGTCATTACAGCAAACATGAGGGAAAACAATGGCGGTCATCGGCTATATCCGCGTATCAACAACTGACCAAAACAGCGATTTACAGCGAAATGCACTCATCAGCATAAATTGCGACCTGATTTTTGAAGATAAAATGAGCGGTAAAACCGCCGTCAGGCCGGGACTGAAACGGGCGTTAAAGGCCATTCAGCCGGGCGATACACTCGCAGTGTGGAAACTGGACAGGCTCGGGCGCAGTGTCAAAAACCTGATAGCGCTGATATCTGATCTGCACGAACGCGGCGCACATTTCCGGTCACTGACGGACAGTATCGACACCAGCACCGCTATGGGGCGCTTTTTCTTTCACGTCATGTCAGCGCTGGCAGAAATGGAACGTGAGCTGATAGTAGAGCGTACGCTGGCAGGCTTGGCCGCAGCGAGAGCGCAGGGAAGAATTGGCGGAAGGCCAGCAGCACTGACACAGAATGACCGGGAGCAAATCGGCCGTCTGCTGGATAAAGGGCATTCACGGCAGCAGATGGCGATTATTTATGGTGTGGGGGTATCGACAATTTACCGGTATTTTCCTATTGGGCGACGCAGCGAGAGTTAATTAACATTAGATAGCGAGGAATATTGAATCAATTTTGCACTGTGCAAAATGCGCTGGTTTCACCATTCCTCGCAGTGCAGAATTTCGCGCCTGATAGTGCAGAATTTCGCGCCGCGCTACACGCCGGGCTGAAATTAACGCAGAGTATGCAAAAAAGGCAGCAGAGGAAAACGCGAAATCAGCCGTCACACCTGTTCAGGAAATGGCAGCACAGGTTGATCCGGTTCAGGCACTGGCAAATGAGCATACTCAGAAACTGGCACTGATTAAAGATTACATGAATCAGCGCGTCATTACCGAGCAGCAGGGGCTGGCACTGATGAATGCTGCCAACAAAGAGTATGACGAGCAGCGGACTGCGGCGCAGTGGCAGTTACTGAGTCAGCAAAGTCTTGGTTATGACATGCTTACATCCGCGGTTGATTCCCTCTCCGGGAATGCGTCCAACGCTATCACCGGCCTGATCACACAAACCATGAGCTGGAGTGATGCTGCGAGGTCGCTGGGTAACACCATGCTTAACAGTGTGGTCAACTCTATCGTTCAGGTTGGCGTGGAGATGGCTAAAAACTTCATCCTCGGCCAGACATTAGGTGTTGCCACTCAGGCTGCAAACGCAACAGCTGCTGTTGCCGGTGGCGCAGCTGCGCTGGCTGCATGGACTCCGGCGGCTATTGCGGCGTCTATCGCAACGATGGGGGCTGCATCAGCGAGTGGTCTTGGTGCGTATACTGCGGCACAAGCGACCGGCGCAGCAACCAGTATCGGGATGAAAGCACTGACGATTGCCGGTGCGCGTAAAGATGGTGGTCCGGTATCTGCCGGTGAAATGTACCGGGTTGGTGAGGGCGGCAAGCCGGAGATATTCAAAGCATCAAATGGTAACCAGTACATGATCCCCGGCGATAACGGCAAGGTTATCAGTAACCGTGATATCGATGGTGGACAGGTACCGGTGACGGTGAATATCAACGACTATTCATCCGGAGGTAACAGAATTGATGCTCAGGCCAGACAGGACAGCAACGGGATGACCATAGATGTGTTTATCGCGGATATGGAGAACAAGGGGCCGATGCACAGTGCTATTACACGAAACACAACGGCATCTGCGAGGGTTAGATAATCACTCACAGCACGATATAACCCGCTTCGGCGGGTTTTTTAATGGGGAAATATCATGGTAGCAACAAAAATGATGTTAAACATCAACACCACTGAGATACAAAGTCAGATTAGCGATTTATGCAATGCGTTATCGTCTGCCTATGGTTCGCTTGAGGCTGTTCCGGATGAAGTCATCAGCCGCATCCTTGACAGATTTAACCTGGCAAGCGGCGATATCATCTGCCGTCATGGTGTGGCCACAACCGGAACAGATGGCTCCCTCGTAATCCCCTCTGTCCCGCGCTTCGGAGTCGATTTCGAAAGACTCGTTTCCGCAGTCAGGGCAGGAGAGTTTAACGCTGACATTAATGTTCATTAATTATCCTAATTTTGTTTAAGGGATAACCAGAATATACGAACGTTAAAAAGTTTATACCTGACAAATGATCAGCTATAAGGCAAAAATTGATGATTATCGACTATCCTGACTGGCTTCCTCTGGCACAGAAGCCGGACAAAAACATGACCATCGACACCGGCTATATGACAGATCAACCTCAGGTCGGTGCACCGATATTCCAGAAACTGACTGATGACCTGAAGACGGTCTGGAATGTCACATGGATATTCACGCTGGTACAGGAGCGGGCATTTGCTCAGTGGCTGCGCCATCCGGATTATCTGGATAACTGCAATCGGTGGTTCCGGATGAAAATCGACATCGGCGGCAGCGGATTACAGGAGCAGGAATTGCACTTTGTATCCTACCCCGTGCAGACCAGCGTTAACGGCGCATCAGTCACATGGACCGGTCAGGTTATCTGTAAAAATCTGCATAACGATGATGACGAGTTCGGTGATGTGATTATCGAGTTCCCGCCGCCGTTCGGCAGCTGGCTGGATGTTATTGTCACTGAAACACTGCCACGGTGTAAGGAGGGATAATGCCGACATTGCGTGAGTTCCGCGCACAAAGACCAAACCGCATCCTGTACGAAACACTTCAGCTATCACATCCGTCATTCGGCGACACCTACCTGATCACTCACCAGATTTTCCCGAAGATACTCGGCGGAATTGAATACCTGCCGTGTAACTTTGAGATGTCTGAGAGTCAGCAGAGTAAAACGCCGATCATCGATGCAAGCGTGAAATTCAGCCGTGTGGCGCATGAGTTTAAGCAGAAGCTGAAAGCATGGCGGTCATACTCACGAATGGTGCCGGTCGAGGTGACTTACAGACTGTTTGATGAGGCTGACAGAGGAACGGCAATCGTGCGCTGGAAACTGTTTGCGAAAGACATCTCACTGGATGCGGAAGCGGTATCAATGACACTTTCGATGACCAATCCGCTGAATAAAAATGTCGGGCGCATTTATGAGCCGCAGGAGTGGCCCGGGCTGGAGGCTGTATGACGTCAGATGAATTTACAGACAGAATTATCGGGGTTCCGTGGGTTAACCGGGCGTGTTCGTTTACTGCGTGTGACTGCTGGGGCCTTGTGGCGCTCTATTACCGGTACGTTGTCGGCGCTGAAATTCATCACGACAGCGGTTATGAATCAGACAGTGATTTTATGACCTGTTATCAAAACGAGGTTGATTTCTGGAAGCCGGAAGAGCATCCGGTAAGTGGCGGGATATTTGTTGCTTATAACGGCTCAGTACCGGCACACGTTGGCATTGTGATCGGCGGAATGGTTCTGCACAGCCGGGGGGATAACGGACATGTCCGTCTTGACAGATTGCTTACCATTCAGCGTATTTACAGCAAAGTGGAGTTTATGACTTATGCCGGTAATTGAAATTCAGCGCCTGCCGGGAACACCGAAAGAGAGAGTCGAAGTAAAATCCGGCTCTCTTTTTTTTGACTGGCTGAAAGAGCAGAACATCAGCAGTGATGTTGTGATCATGGTCAATGGTGTGCAGCTGACTGATAGCGACAGCCTTGATTTTGTTGTCTCTGAATTGCATCACATTCAGGTATTTGACCAGCCGAAAGGCGGTGCCATCGGAGATTTGCTGAGCCCGGTATTTAAACTGGTGACGAAGGTATTCTCCTTTCTGGCTCCGAAAACGCCGTCATTCACATCTGCAGATGCAAACGTAAAAGACAGCCCGAATAACCGGCTCACAGGACAAACAAACGTTGCGCGAACCTATCAGGCCCGTCCGGAAATTCACGGTCAGGTGAGGGCATATCCGGATCTGATTCAGCAATCGCTGTTTGAGTACATAGATAACAAGAAAAAAGTCACAGAGTGGATGAACTTCGGCATCGGTAAGTTTGATATCGAAAACGTAAAATACTCGGAATCAGAATTAACCGCACTGGATGGTGCGAGTTATCAGATATTTCAGCCGGGTGAGAATATCCCTGAAATATTTGAGGGGTTTGAGTTTCACGACGTTGATGGTCAGGAAGTGCCGGGGCCGAATGAAAGTGATGAAATTCCTCAGTATCAGGCAACGGCGAATGAGGTCATATCCGGCGAGATAAAAGGCGGAGAGGCAATGATTAAAATCGCCAGACAGGATGAGTTCGACTATTTCTATGACATCATAAAGCCGCGATCAGTGTCGATTATTGTCAGTGTGTCGTATAACACGCCAACAACGCCGATCACAAAAGATATCAAAGTTTATGCCTATTTGTCTGAAGTGAAAAAAAGTGATGACGGGTCGCTCATACTTCCGAAAAAGTATTATGAATTTTTCTTCACCGACCTTGCAGGCAATGAATTAGC
>NZ_AYMP01000068.1 GCF_000633515.1 Morganella morganii H1r
ATGCCGGGGGATATTTATTTGTCCTCAACACTGACCGCTGTCAGTCAGCCGGATTACTGTCATCACTTTCCGCCGGTATGGATTCTTCCGGCTCCAGGCTGACACTTTCTATAGTCAGGCGGATTTCCGGGGACATCAGTTCTGCCAGCACGTTGTAGAACTCACCGGCATTAGCTTCAATCACATCATCATTGTCATTGATATAGCCTTCTTCACGCAGCGTGCCGACCAGCGTGGCAAACACGGCTTTGTCGAAGAATTCCGGTGCGTTGATGCCGTGCAGAACCGACAGACGCTGTGCCAGCATCCGGCTCTCTTTTTCCAGTGCGGAACGGCTGATTTCCGGGGTGGCATTCAGCAGCGACAATGTGATCGCATAACGCTGTAATGTTTCACGGATCCCGGCGGCCAGCAGTTGTAACGGACGGATACGGGCCGGGTTAATCACCAGCATATTATCATCACGGCGGCAGATTAATTGCTGGCGGCACAGTTCATCAATGATGGTATCGAGGATCGCCGGCAGCTCTTCCTGGCTGTAACGCATAAACAGCTCAGCTTTCAGCAGCGGATAGATCATCCCGACATGTTCACGCAGCGTATCGGTACTGACACGGCGGTGATGGATCAGGATACTGGTCACCAGAGACGGCAGTACCAGCATATGCAGAATGTTATTCCGGTAGTAGGTCATCAGTACCGCATTCTCACGCGGCAGAATGATGATATCCCCGAGGCTGTCTTTTTCAACCTCGAACTTATTCATCTGCAGAGCATGTTCCAGCAGTTCTTCCGCACTCTTCGCCGGAGTGGTGCTGTCCGGAGAGTACGGCACATTGCGCAGCAGCTGGAGATAGCAGTCGAGCTGCTCAATCAGCTGTTCGCGGGTCAGCGCGCGCTGGCGGGAAGCCAGCAGAGCCGTGGTACACAGGTTGATAGCATTAGCGGCGGCGGCATTATTGATGCTCACCATAATGTTATCAGCCAGAGAGGTGGCGGTCGGTGTCAGCCAGGACGGACGCTGCGGCTCGACCGGGTCGATCGCTTCGCGCCATTCCGGCACCTGTTTTGTCAGGTATTGTGACAACGGAATCGGCTGCCCGAAGTTCACATAACCCTGACCGAGGTTACGCAGTTTGCGCAGACCGCGCACCATCTGGATAAAACCTTCTTTCTGCTTGGTGGCACCGCGCAGTTCTTTGGCGTACGTGCCCACTTCCATCACATGCTCATACCCGATATAGACCGGCACCAGGGTGATAGGCCGTGAGTCACCGCGCAGCATGGCCTGAAGCGTCATCGACAGTGTGCCGGTTTTCGGCTCCAGCAGACGCCCGGTACGGGAACGACCGCCCTCGACAAAGTATTCGATGGAATAACCGCGGGAGAACAGTTCACTCAGATATTCACGGAAAACCGTGGAGTAGAGTTTATTGCCCTTGAAGCTGCGGCGGATAAAGAAAGCACCGAGGCGGCGGAAAATCGGCCCCGCCGGCCAGAAATTGAGGTTAATCCCGGCCGCGATATGCGGTGGCACCAGCCCCTGATGATAGAGCACATAAGAGAGCAGCAGATAATCCATGTGGCTGCGGTGGCAGGGGACATACACTATCTCATGACCGTCCTGCGCCAGCTGGCGCACCCGCTCCGCATTATGGACATTCAGCCCCTGATACAGGCGGTTCCAGGTCCAGCCAAGGACGCGATCAGCCACGCGCAGGGCGTCATAGGTGAAGTTAGCAGCTACTTCGTTCATCATGGAAACCGCATTCTGCCGCGCTTTTTCAATGGTGATTTTTTTGGCTTTCGCTTCATCCTCAACGGCTTTTTCAATCGCTTTGGACTTCAGCAGCTTATTGAACAGCTCCTGACGCACCGGCAGTTTCGGGCCGATAGCGGCCAGACGCTGGCGGGAGAAGTGAATACGGGCGACACGGGCCAGTTTATTGGCGATAATAGTGTCGGTGCCGTGTTCAGAAGCCATTGCGCCCATCGACACCGGCTGTGAGAAGCGGACAAAGCTGTCGCGTCCCAGCCAGAGTACGGCGAAAAATTTCTGGATCCCGTTTAACAGACGCAGATGCGGCACACCGTGGTGCCCCTCGCGGCCCGGTGAACGACCAAACATGACAGAGACCGGTAGCATCTGAATATCCAGCGCCGGATTATTACGGTGCAGATCCAGATAGGCGTGGAAAACATGAACGGAATCCTTACGCGGATTCAGGGAGTAATAACGGAATACGCGCGGGCCGTCATCAATAAAGACATAGCCCGGCAATGTGGTATTACCGATGACATTATCTTCCAGCGGATCCGGCATGCCCTGTGCGAGACACTGACGGCGCAGTGTCAGCAGGTCTGCCTTAGAGTGATAAGGAAGAACATAGAGTGTCGGACGTTGTGTATCCAGCCCCAGCTCACTGACCGGATCCGTCGGGATCGGCTTGCTTTTTACCAATAGTTTTAAAGGTAAATTCAATACGTTATAGTATATTTTACGCCAAAGTGACATAAATGTATGAAGCCTCTTGTTAACAATTCGCGTTCAGCATACCAGAAAGGCGAAGCCAGATCTGTGTTGCGACAGCAATAAAATCGCGGAAAAATAGCGGCGGTCAGTCAGATAATCACATTACTAACAGTGACAGAAATGAAAAAAAATACCGGATTTATACGATTAATTAAAGCGGCGGGTTATTCAAAGAAAGGACTCATTGCGGCATGGAAAAATGAAGCCGCTATCCGTCAGGAATTGCTGACGCTGATCCCGGCCATTATTATTGCCTTTGTTTTTTCTTTTACGGCCATTGAGCGGGTGCTGCTGATTGGTTCTGTGGTGCTGGTGGTGGTGATTGAGCTTATCAACAGTGCGATTGAGGCGGTGGTTGATCGTATCGGTACGGAATATCATGAACTGTCCGGCCGGGCCAAAGATATGGGGTCCGCCGCCGTATTTATCGCCACATTACTGGGGCTGTTTGTCTGGATTATGCTGTTTATCAGCTGGTTCCAGCGCCTTTAACAGGTGCTTTTTTATGAAACCTGCAGCGTAACACGTATTTTCCTCATGTTATGGTTCCCAATCCCGGAATACCTGTATATACTCACAGTCTGACTGTATAAACAAACAGGGGGCGAAATGAAAGCACTGACGGCACGGCAGCAACAGGTCTATGACCTTGTTCGTGACCATATTTCGCAGACGGGCATGCCACCGACGCGTGCAGAAATTGCGGCACGCCTGGGTTTTCGCTCTCCGAATGCGGCGGAAGAGCACCTGAAAGCCCTGGCGCGTAAAGGCGTCATTGAGATTGTCTCCGGGGCGTCCCGGGGGATCCGTCTGCTTCTGGAAGAAGAAGAGGATGAAGGTTTACCATTAATCGGCCGTGTGGCGGCGGGTGAGCCTTTATTAGCGCAGGAACATATCGAAAGTCATTACCGGGTTGACCCGATGCTGTTTAAACCCAGCGCAGATTTCCTGCTGCGGGTAAATGGTATGTCAATGAAAGATATCGGTATTATGGACGGTGACTTACTTGCGGTGCATAAAACCCAGGACGTACATAACGGCCAGGTGGTGGTTGCCCGTATTGAAGATGAAGTCACAGTCAAACGGTTTAAGAAAGTGGGCAGTAAGATTGAGCTGCACGCCGAAAATGAGGAATTCAGCCCGATTGTGGTGGATTTACGGGAACAAAACTTTACTGTCGAAGGTCTGGCGGTGGGTGTTATCCGTAATAACGACTGGCACTGATTTCCGGGATATCCGTCTGAAAACGGTATCCGCTTAAAAACCACAGTACGCCGGAGACGGACACTGTGGTTTTTGTTTATCAGCGCCCGCGTTTACGCGGCTCATCATGCTCATGGTCATGCCGGCATTTATCTCTGCAGGTACAGGATTCAATATCATAACAAGGGCGGCAGTATCCGTGTGCCTCAATCACACTGTGGCGGATATGAAATTGCGTGGCATCCGCCAGCTGACTGATTTGTGAATCAATTGCCTCACCATCCCGCTCTGTCACACTGTTACAGCGATCGCAGATAAACAGCACCGAGGTATGGCTGGGTTTATCAAAGTGCGGGCACATCACAAAGCTGTTGGTGGATTCAATTTTGTGGATAAACCCCTGCTCCAGCAGGAATTCCAGGCCGCGGTAGATGGTCGGCGGTTTTGCCTGCGGCTCGGTTTCGCGCAGCAGATCCAGCAGCTCATAGGCACTGATGGCACCGGGCTGATCGGCAATCAGTTGCAGAATCGATTTTCGCTGAGACGTCATGCGTACACTGCGTGACAGACACAGCGCTTCTGCTTTCTTTAATAAAGCCTGAATATCAACAGGTTGCATGACATCACCTTCCGTTAATCAATAAATATATGAGCAGCCCACTCTAGCATGAATTCCGGCAGAATAACCGGTATCAATGCTATTTTGTCAAAAAAGGGCTGACAATTCAGGGCTAATTATGGTGAGCTGTCAGGGCAAACACATAAAAAGCACATGATAATAAAACGGAGTCCTGAATGAGTATCGAAACGGTCCGTGCCTGGTTCGGCACGCATGCCCCGGATGTCACGATTATTGAAACCACACAGCCGACCGCCACGGTCAGCCAGGCCGCGGATGTTCATGGTGTCCGCCCCGGCCAAATCTGCAAAACACTCTCCTTTAAGCTGGCGGATGACAGTGCAATCCTGATTGTGATGGCGGGGGATGCCCGGCTGGATAATAAAAAATTCAAAACACAGTTCGGCTGTAAAGCCAAAATGCTGAATGCAGAGGAAGTGGTGCAGTTTACCGGTCATCCGGTCGGGGGAGTCTGTCCGTTCGGGCTGCCGGTACCGCTGACGGTTTATGCGGATCATTCGCTCCGGGAATATGACACTGTATTACCGGCGGCGGGGTCAGCAAATTCTGCTGTCCGGCTGACACCTGTACGGCTGGCGGAACTGACAAACGCACAGTGGCTGGATATCACCACCCGGCCGGTATAAACCAGACAGCACCGCAGCAGCGGTGCTGTATCACATCAGTATTCCGGCAGGCGGGTATCCGGTTCCGTATTTACACCGGCATCGGTACTGCCGGTGAACATATTGTCATCAGGAAGATGATGACGGGCAAAAAAAAGCAGGCTGTCCTCAATAAAATAGTAGGGAGAGACACTGAAGACCTGGGATATTCTCAGAATGATTTCCAGGGAAATTTTTGTGCTGCCGATTTCATAGCGGGAGATTTGCTGTTGTGATACGCCAATCAGGTTGCCCAGTTCTGTCGATGTGACACCGGTGATCCTGCGCATTTTGCGGATTTGTCCGCCGATGAGCTTATACATCTCGTTAATGCTTGTATTCAGGTTATTATCTGTTTTATTACTCATTATCTTCTGTCAGTCTGGTTAAACAATAACATATTAATGTTTGTCAAATTAAAACTTATTCTTCATCACAACCAATTTCATCAAAAAAATAATTAACATTAATATTCAGGATGTTTGCGAGCATTAATAATTTATCCAGGGGAATTAAGCTCGCTCCCGTTTCGTAACGGGATAACTGCTGTTGTGAGATATTAATTTTTATTGAAAGCTCTTTGCCTGTCAGACAATTTTTCAGGCGCTGACATTTTATTCTGCCGCCAATAAACATTGCCAACTCATATTTATCATATATTGTCATAAATTATGAAGATAAACGGTTGTCATATAATAATATAAAAATTTAACTTGACGTATTTGTTTCCTCAAATGGTTTCTTTAAAAAGTATAATCGATACCCTTTTAATATGTAATAGATACAAAAAATCAACAAACAGGAAACAATAAAGGTGAAAATATTACGTATCAACACTATAACCTCAGCGATTTCATATTGTTACAAAGGATACCTGGTTTTTAACATCTTACATGAATGATGAGTAAGCGGAATATTCTGATATTTAGTGGTGATTATACCTAATATAAAGATATTGATGCTGATTTTAAGCTTAAAATGGGTAATTTAACTACCGAACCTCGCTTTCCTGAAATGGAAGATAAGCAGTCAGCGTGATTATTGTCCTGCAATATGAGGATTGCTGGTTTGTTAAATTTCCGGATGGTGTTATGAGAAAACAAAAATACTGAAACATCCTGATGTTTCCATAAAATACATAAATTATGATAGTAGTATATGCCAGGAATTGAATCGGAGTGTATTATTTAGTTTACTTACAGAATAAGTAATATTGGCCGTTATTCACACCACCATATAAATAATAAAATTCCGGTTGATGATAATTTCATTATATAATGAAATATACAGTATTATTTTTTCTTTTAATTCACAGTGTTAGTTGTAATTGATGGTTGTAAAAAACAATAATTGCGTGTATTTTCTGCTGTCATCAGGTGCTGAGTGAAATTGAACGGTATGCGGAATTTATTACTTTTATTGTTAGTCATCGTGTTATTAGGGCCATTGGGTATCGATCTTTATTTACCGGCTATTCCGGCAATTGCAAAAGGCCTGGGCAGTAGTGAATCATTGATTCAGTCAACTATCTCGTTGTTTATTCTTGTATTAGGTGCGGGACAGCTTATTTCCGGATATCTGGTGGACAAATTCGGCCGCAGACCGATGGCAATGGCGGGAATGGTACTGTATATCGCCGGGTCCCTGACTGCGGCATTTGCGGTTACCCCGGGGATGTTTATTGCATCACGGTTACTTCAGGGGGCGGGTGTCTGCTGCACGTCCGTGGTTGCTTTTACCTGTGTCCGCGATTGCTTTAACGGCAATGAGGCGGCGCGTGCTTTCGGTTTTTTAAACGGCACATTAAATATTGTTCCGGCACTGGCACCACTACTGGGCGGTATCATGGCGGAATATTACGGCTGGCGGGTGCCTTTTGGTTTTCTGGCACTGTATGCCTTTATTCTGCTGATTCTGACAGCAAAATATCTGCCGGAAACCCGGCCGGAAAGCAGTGCCCGGCATAAAGAAAACCCGCTGAAGAGCCTTGTTTCTGTGCTGTTCAATAAGCGGTTTTTAATCTTTTCCCTGGTGAATGCCGGGACGATGGGAATGGTATTGACGTATGTTTCCCTTGCACCGGTGGTACTGATGGGGGATGCGGCGCTCAGCCCGTTACAGTTTTCGGTTGTGTTCGGCGCTAACGGATTCTGGATCATGGGGATCAGTATGATCGCCAACCGGGTGATCCGCAGGGCGGGCAGACCGGTTTGCCTGATTTCCGGCGGTATACTGATGATGCTGGGGTGCATTGCGCTGGCACTGAGCCCGGTGCTGCTTTCTGCACAAATACAGCATCACTGGCTGATCTATATGCTGCCGGTGGCCGCTGCCTGTGCCGGGCTGGCCTTTATTATGGGACCGGCAACCAGCTATGCTCTGGAACCTTATTCTGATAACGCCGGTGTTGCCTCCGCACTGGTGGGTTTTATGCAGATGGCAGGCGGCGCAGTACTGACCCTGGTTGCTATCGCATCCCCCTTACCGCCGAAAACAGCACTGGCCGTCACTATGCTGTGCGGCGCCCTGCTGGCATGGAATGCGTACCGGGTGAGTAAAAAGGAACAGCGGCGGACGTGATGCAGAAAGCGGAGATATCATGTCTGTGTGATATACTCCGCTTTTGTTTTTCCGGATAAATGGATACTCTGTATTTAATGCTGACGAAGAACACTGTCATAAAGATAATTAAAATTATTATTATCTGAATCAGACAGGAAAATTATCTCTCCATCGATATCAATCGTATTTCCTGTATAGTTATCACTCCAGTCATTTGTTACTATATACCGTGATTCCTGGTCTGTTTTTCTTACTTCTATTTTATTGTCACCAGAATTAATACTGTTGGCATTATTTATGATTTAATTCAGTGTTTTTATTTTCTATATCATAAGGGATATAAGAGAGGTATATCACTGCATGCTCAGATGTTTTTCTGAGCGATGGGATACACAGACTGAAATGTTTAAAGAACGGAATGAATTTGCGGATATACAGAGCCAAACTCCCGTGGAATTTTAATTACCGGTCAGATATGCAATCTTATCAGCGGATTGATTTCACCTTAGAATATACATCCGGATATATCAATTATGTTATTATGCACAGTTAACCCATGCAACTCTAAACCAGAGAAAGTAACAGATATGTTTAAAAGATTAAAGGTATCAAACGGATTGCTCTTTGTTTTGTTTCTGTTTTTTTTATTGCAATTAATAACCGGTGCTTTTCTTTTTAATTACGCACAGTCCAATAAAAAAACAGTCATTACGAACAGTAATGAGTCTGCTAAATTAGTTGAGGGTAATGAGTCGTGGGATATGCTGATATCTGCACGTACATCGGTGTATGCAGCGCTTGTACTTCTGTCCTATAATAAGGATGCAGAAGCATTAGAGTTTATTTCCAAGGCTGAGACATCACTGGAAAAAGCAAGGGAACACTTTGAATTATTTAAATCGTATCCGACAAATCTTCAGGATGACGGTAATTTCAAAAAAATTGAAGATGCATTTGATGTATACCGTTCAGGGTTGTTAACAGCCACCCGAAATTTAAGTGAGAGAAAATTAACTGAAGTTGTTAACCAGCCGATACCTGATTATCAGGCTGAACTTGCAAAATATTACAACGAATATCAGGATGATTATAATAATTACTATAACAGCAGTATTCAAAAAGCCTCTGATGAATATAATGATACCTTATGGGGACTCCTTGCTATTTTTATCAGCCTGATAATCATTATTTCAGTTGTATGGCTTGGTATCCGGCGTATGCTGATTTTACCTCTGAACCATATTGTCGGCGGAATTCAGCATATTGCTGAAGGTGATCTGAGCCGGCCGATTAATGTGAAAGGCGGGGATGAAATTATGATATTGGCGGAAACATTACGCCATATGCAGATTGAACTGGCCCGTACTGTCGGTGATGTCCGTGATGGCGCCAACGCCATTTACAGTGGCGTCAGTGAGATTGCTGCCGGTAATAACGACCTCTCTTCGCGGACCGAACAACAGGCTGCCTCTCTTGAAGAAACCGCCGCCAGCATGGAAGAGCTGACCGCCACTGTGCGCCAGAATGCCGATAATGCCCGCCAGGCAAGCCATCTGGCGTTAACTGCCTCTGAGACCGCAGAGCGCGGCGGGAAAGTGGTGGATGATGTCGTGGATACCATGCGCGGTATCGGCGACAGCTCGAAGAAAATTGCCGATATTATCAGTGTGATTGACGGTATTGCCTTCCAGACCAACATCCTGGCACTGAATGCCGCCGTGGAAGCCGCCCGTGCCGGTGAGCAGGGGCGCGGATTTGCCGTTGTCGCCGGTGAAGTGCGTAATCTGGCTCAGCGCAGTGCGCAGGCCGCCCGGGAAATCAAAACCCTGATCGAAGATTCAGTCGGCAGAGTCGGTGCCGGGGCTGTACTGGTTGAGCGCGCCGGTGAAACGATGGATGAAATTGTCAGCGCCGTTACCCGCGTCACCGATATCATGAGTGAGATAGCCTCTGCCTCGGATGAACAGAGCCGCGGGATTGACCAGGTGGGTGTGGCGGTGACGGAAATGGACAGAGTCACCCAGCAGAATGCGGCATTAGTTGAGCAATCAGCCGCAGCGGCTGCGTCACTTGAAGAGCAGGCCGGCAGACTGACTCAGGCCGTATCTGTATTTCATATACAGGGCAGAGAACTGAAGGGCGGCACGAAAACCAGCATTATGGCGCCGTTACAACGCCCTGCGCTTAAAAAATCCGCTGATAATGCCGATGATGACTGGGAAACATTTTAGTACAGACTGCTGCATGTTTAATAAAACACAGAACCCTGTTGTTATTCACAACTAAGTTGTGCCTGAATTATGTCCGCCTCTGTTTGCCCATGTTTCATGGGCTTTTTTAACCGGAAAATCCGGGATTCGGGTGTACCTGTTTTATGAATGACGTGCTTTCACTGTGGATACGTTTGTCTGTGGTATATAATAGGTCATTACTTTATAATTACTCTCTGCATCGTTCATTGAGGACACCGTTTTGTGGTGGCCCTGCCGGTGTCCTGATAAACAAAAAAGACCCCAAATGCACCAAAATACACCAACAGAAAAAATCACCGAAACCCAGCAATTACTCGCTGTAAGCGGCTATAAGAACCTTAACCGTTTCTCCGTGGCACCGATGCTGGATGGGATTTACTGTTCATAAATATCAATGAGATATGATTTTGTGGGGTGCTATTGGTGTGCTGGCACCCCTGATTTATTCTGGTTTATTACTGCGTATTCAGGTGTGTGAATTCTTTTCTGGCCTTTGCTCTCTCTGATTCAATCCATTCTGCCAGGTCGCTAATGTGTACCATCCGGATCGATTTCTGGCTGGTGGTGTCCCGGTAAACAGGAAACGGCAGCTCGCCTAAATTAGCCTTTTTATCTGCCACCGCCTCTGTGAGATTCAGGAATTTTTTTGCGATCACTGACAACGGGATCTGTGACGTTTCAAACTCTGCCATTAACATAAATACAGTATTCATTTTTCTCTCCACACATCGCCGTATACGATTAGAAGTTCTTTAATAAATGCTGGTGGATTGCGACCACGTAATTCACCTGGTGCAATGCATCATCCAGTGCATTGTGTGCTTCACCAACAAACGGAAAATCTTTTTTCGGGTTGATACCGGCATTGCGACCAAGTTCGACAATGGTGCGCACATCCCGGTCATTCCAGTGCTTCCAGAATGGAGTTATTTCGCAACTTTCGTATGCAGTTCGCAGGATCACATTATCGAAATTACTTCCGTTGCCCCATACCTGCACACGTTCTTCACAGAACTCAGAAGTGAATGAATTAAGTTTGATTAGTGCATCAGGCAGATCAATAGCTTTTTCGGTGTTAATGATTTCATTTTTGGCATTATCACTCTGACCCAGCCACCACAGGACCGTATCAGCGTCGATACTACCGCCGTATTTTTCACTGCTGCGCAGATCGACCACTTCACAAAAAAGTGCATCATCAGTTACGCCTGAAACCATATCGAACGGAACGGCAGCGATAGCAACAATTGCCGCACCCGGTTTATTACCCATAGTTTCAAGGTCAATCATCAGATGTTTGAATTTATCCATTATTAATCTCGTTACTTAAAGTCGTTGAACATCAAAATTTAGAGGCGTATTTTATCTGACACGGGCTGTTAGCTCAGTTGGCAGAGCACTGGACTCTTAATCCATTGGTCGAGGGTTCGACCCCCTCACAGCCCATCATTCATTACCCGCCTGAATTCGATAACCCACACCCACGGATTTTTATACCAGGCATCAACACCGTTAATTGAATTCCAGAGTGTTACGAA
>NZ_AYMP01000069.1 GCF_000633515.1 Morganella morganii H1r
AAAAATTTTTTAAAAATTATAAAATATTTTTATTTTTTATTTTTTATTTAATTAAAGTAAAAAATAAGGTTAATTTGTCGGGTTTGTGTTACTTAAAACGAACAAATTAACCTAATATTTACGTTTATGGCTGTTTATGATGATTAAAACGCATTTTTATCTTTTTGCCAAAAATGCGTTTTTGCTTTTTGCAATTTTTCATAAGCCGCCAGCAGTGCCTGATGCGCAGGAAATGCGGTTAAATTATTATCTGATGCGCATAACCCGAAGAAACAGTTTTTGTCGTTCAGGGCATCCAGGGCCGCATTCAGGGTTTCCTGACCATACATACGGGCAAACGCCGGCAGGTACTGTTCTGTGTTGCGCTCCGGCTCCTGCGTCAGTAATAACAGGGTATGCAGGCAGCGGTAATAATTTGCCCGCTCAGCACTGAGGACACTGGCGTTGAAGTCCTGTGTCCACTCCACCCAGGCCAGCGCCTGATCGGTATCGCCGCCTGCCAGTGCCAGCATGGATTTCAGTTCACCGATGCGCAGGGTGGACCAGCCGTTATCTTTCCCGGCGGCAATGCCCAGCAATTCACGGACACGGGTAAAGTCGTCATGGCCTTCTTCATCCAGCTGTGCCAGCAGAGAGAGATAATCTTCCGCGCTGTAACGGCTTTCCGGCAGTGCGAGAATGGTTTCACGCAGATGAATACCCATGGCGTTATTCGCCATATGCAAATCTTCCGCCGGATAGATATCTGACATGCCCGGCACCAGAATACGGCAGGCATATACACCGAGATGTTCATAATCGGCGATATACACTTCATGGCCGGATGCCGCGAACTGTCCCATCAGTGTGGTGAATTCTTCTTCGGTGGTGCCGCGGAACTGCCAGTCAGCGAAATCATAATCCGCATCCTGTTTAAACAGATCCCAGCTGATCAGACCGCTTGAATCGATAAAGTGGGTTTCCAGGTTGGTCTGATCCGCCACTTCTTCATCATCAAAGGTCGGTGCGGTGAAGACGTCGAGGTCTTTCAGGCTGCGTCCCTGTAACAGCTCAGTGACAGTCCGCTCCAGAGCAACACCGAAATCAGGATGAGCACCGAAAGAGGCGAAACAGGTACCGTTGGCCGGGTTAAACAGCACCACACAGATGACCGGGTACTGACCGCCGAGTGAGGCATCAAAGCAGAAGATCGGGAAGCCTTCGCTTTCCAGGGTGCGGATTGACTCAACAACCTGCGGATAACGCGCCAGCACCGCTTCCGGGATCGCCGGTAAGCTGATGCGCTCAGCAATAATGCGGTTTTTCACATAACGTTCAAAGACTTCTGATAATCCCTGCACGCGGGCTTCATTGCGGGTGTTCCCGGCGGACATGCCGTTGGACACATACAGGTTGGCGACGATATTCATCGGAATATAAACCGTTTTGCCGTCAGACTGCCGGGTAAACGGCAGGGCGCAGATACCGCGCTCCTCATTGGAGGATTGCAGATCAATCAGCTGGCTGCCCTGCAAATCATTTTCCGGATCGTAATAGTCGCGCAGATACTGATCGAGAATACCGTCCGGCAGCGAGTCATCTTCTGTCAGCGGGAACCACTTCTCATCCGGATAGTGAACAAACTCCCCGCTGGCAATGGTTTCGCCCAGCCAGAAATCGGCAAAAAAGTAGTTGGTGGACAGACGCTCAAAATACTCGCCCAGCGCGGAGGCCAGCGCGGCTTTTTTCGTGGCGCCTTTACCGTTGGTAAAACAGAGCGGACAATCAGTATCACGGATATGCACAGACCAGACGTTTGGTACCGGGTTGAGCCACGAGGCTTCTTCAATATTGAAACCCAGCTGCTGCAATTTCTGCTGAAAACGGCTGATGGAATCTTCAAGGGCGGCATCTTTGCCGGGAATAAAAGTATGTGTTTGCGTCATGGGATCCACAATTGCTGTAACGGCCCGCTGTACGCGGACTCAGGAATACCGGGGAAGAAAGGCGCACATAATACGGATTTTTCGTGTCAGCGGCTACCTTTGTGAATGTAAAGTTACCGCCGGGTTATTCCGCTGTATTTCCGTTGTCCGTCATGTATCGCCGGAAATGCATTATATAATATTCCGGTCTGCGGGTCAGATGTGGTCAGATATTCTGCCGGACGATAAAAAGGGTTTAGCGCCCATCATGCAATAAGCATTGCAGCGAAGGGTGGGGAGTGATAAAACCGACAGACAAGGCATATTCATACGATGGATATACAGGGCGTTAATTTACAGATAGGGTGAGGTCAATGAGTCAGGTATACAACTTTAGTGCCGGTCCGGCTATGCTGCCGGTTGAAGTGCTGCGCCGTGCTGAGCAGGAACTGTGCAACTGGCGCGGGCTCGGCACCTCAATCATGGAAATCAGCCACCGCAGCAAAGAGTTTATGTCGGTGGCAAAGGAAGCGGAAAATAATCTGCGCCAGATCCTCGCGGTGCCGGATAACTATAAAGTGCTGTTTTGTCACGGCGGCGCACGCGGACATTTTGCCGCACTGCCGATGAACCTGCTGGGTGAGAAAACCAAAGCGGATTATGTGGTGGGCGGATACTGGGCGGAATGTGCGGCAGAAGAAGCAAAAAAATACTGCACACCGAACATTATTAATGTCAGAACCGAATCGGAAGACGGCATCGGCGTGAAGCCGATGAGCGAATGGCAGCTCAGTGATGATGCAGCCTATGTTCACTACTGCCCGAATGAAACCATTGATGGTATTGCCATTCATGAAGAGCCGGACTTCGGCGATAAAATCGTGATTGCGGATTACTCCTCTGCCATTCTGTCAAAACCGCTGGATGTCAGCCGTTTCGGGGTGATTTATGCGGGCGCGCAGAAAAATATCGGCCCGGCCGGGCTGACCCTGGTGATTATCCGTGAGGATCTGCTGGGCAAAGCGCGCAGAGAAACCCCGTCCATCCTCGATTATACCGTGCTGAGCGGTTGTGATTCCATGTTCAATACCCCGCCGACCTTTGCCTGGTATCTCTCCGGCATGGTCTTTAAATGGCTGATTGAACAGGGTGGTTTACAGGAAATCGCCCGGATCAACTATGACAAAGCACAACTGCTTTATTCTGCGGTGGATCACAGTGATTTCTATATTAACCGTGTGGCGGCAGCCAACCGTTCACTGATGAACGTACCGTTCCAGATGTCTGATCCGTCACTGGACAGCAAATTCCTCGCCGAAGCACAGGCACAGGGACTGGTCTCCCTGAAAGGGCACAAAGTCGCCGGCGGGATGCGCGCCTCCATTTATAATGCGATGCCGTATGAAGGCGTGCGCGCACTGGCTGAGTTTATGGCGGAGTTTGAAAGCCGTCACAGCTGATTTGTTGCAGATACTTTTCCGGGACCGGGTAAGCATCCGGCCCCGTTTTTCGTTTTTATGTTTACACACCGGAGAATAACTTCGTATGGATTCCCTGACGTTACAACCCATCGCCCGCATTAACGGGACGATTAACCTGCCCGGCTCCAAGAGTGTCTCCAACCGGGCACTGCTGCTGGCGGCACAGGCAGCGGGCACAACACGCCTTATCAACCTGCTCGACAGTGATGATATCCGCCATATGCTCAGTGCACTGCGGGAACTGGGGATCCGTTATCAGCTTTCTGACGATAAAACTGAATGCATTGTGGAAGGTCAGGGCAAACCGATCAGCGGGTTTAAAGGTATTGAATTGTTCCTGGGCAATGCCGGAACGGCGATGCGCCCGCTGACGGCGGCACTGTGTCTCGGGGATAATGACATTATCCTGACCGGCGAACCGCGTATGAAAGAGCGTCCGATTGGCCATCTGACCGATGCACTGCGTCAGGGCGGCGCACAGATTGATTTCCCTGAGAATGACGGTTATCCGCCGTTGCGGATCCGCGGTGGTTTTACCGGCGGGCGTATCAGTGTGGACGGTTCCGTATCCAGCCAGTTCCTGACTGCGCTGCTGATGGCAGCACCACCGGCGGAGAATGACACCGAAATTACCATCTCCGGCGAGCTGGTCTCCAAACCGTATATCGATATCACGCTGGCAATGATGTCCGTGTTTGGTATCACGGTGGTGAATGAAGATTACCGGCGTTTCCTGATCAAAGGAAAACAGCAGTATCAGTCCCCGGGAGAATATCTGGTGGAGGGGGATGCCTCATCCGCCTCCTATTTCCTTGCAGCGGCAGCCATTAAAGGCGGCACGGTGCGGGTTACCGGTATCGGGCGTAACAGTCTGCAGGGGGACACCCAATTTGCCGCAGTGCTGGAAAAAATGGGTGCGAAAGTGACGTTTGCGGACACGTACATTGAATGCACCCGCGATACTCTGCACGGCATCGATATGGACATGAACGCTATCCCGGATGCGGCGATGACGATTGCCACCACCGCGCTGTTCGCCGAAGGGACAACCACTATCCGCAATATCTATAACTGGCGGGTGAAAGAGACGGATCGTCTCAGCGCAATGGCCACTGAACTGCGTAAAGTCGGTGCACAGGTGGAAGAAGGACATGATTACATTCAGGTCACCCCGCCGGCAAAATTGCAGCATGCGGACATTGAAACCTATAACGATCACCGTATCGCCATGTGTTTCTCGCTGGTGGCACTGTCAGACACCCCGGTCACGATCCTCGATCCGGGCTGTACGGCAAAAACCTTCCCCGGCTACTTCAGTGAGCTGGCGGCACTGTCAGAATAAAAAAACGCCGTTCTGCGTGCAGGGCGTTTCCTCTGCTGTCACAGATGCGTATAATACGGGCATCTTTTTTCAGGCGGCCGTTGTCACGGCCGCCGGACTGCGACAGGAGAGCGCGCATGGCAGTATATGTTCCGATCATTACCATTGACGGCCCGAGCGGCGCGGGCAAAGGCACCCTTTGTCACGCACTGGCAAACGAAATGGGATGGCATTTACTGGACTCCGGCGCAATTTACCGCGTTCTGGCACTGGCGGCACTGCATCATCATGTGGATATCACCTCGGAAGATGCACTGGTTCCGCTGGCGGCTAATCTGGATGTGAAATTCCTGGCAAAAGACACCGGCCCTGAGACCATTCTGGAAGGTGAGGATGTCAGCCGGGCTATCCGTCAGGAAGAAGTGGGGATGACGGCCTCACAAATCGCGGCATTTCCGCGTGTCCGTGAAGCGCTGCTGCGCCGCCAGCGCGCATTCCGTGTGGCGCCGGGCCTGATTGCCGACGGCCGCGACATGGGCACGGTGGTGTTCCCGGATGCTCCGGTGAAAATTTTTCTTGACGCGAGTGCGCAGGAGCGCGCCCACCGCCGGATGAAGCAGTTGCAGGACAAAGGCTTTAGTGTTAATTTTGACCGCCTTCTTGCTGAGATAGAAGAGCGCGATTTCCGCGACCGCAACCGTGCGGTTGCCCCGCTGGTGGCTGCCGGTGATGCGCTGATTCTGGACTCAACAACCATGTCAATTGATGACGTTATTGCCGAAGCCCTCCGGTATACGAAGGCAAAACTGGCAGAAACGGCGGAATGATAAACAATATTTGCGGAAAATCTGACTGAAAACGTGTTTTTTAGTAGGTTTCTGTATTCGTTTTTGTTTATAATGTTAAGTTGAAGTTTTTTACCGGCAGAGAACAAGGCAAAGAAGCAGTTTTCTGCCACCCCTTTGTGACAAGGAATGTTGCAAGGTATGTGAAACAACCCCATTCGGCCGGATGCTAAATGGACGTTAATACTTAAACACTTGAAGATCAAACATGACTGAATCTTTTGCTCAACTCTTTGAAGAATCCCTGCAGGCTATCGAAACCCGTCCGGGCGCTATCGTCCGTGGTACTGTTGTCGCTATCGATAAAGACGTAGTTCTGGTTGACGCAGGTCTGAAATCAGAATCTGCTATCCCGGTAGAACAGTTCAAAAATGCTCAGGGCGAGCTGGAAATCCAGGTTGGCGACGAAGTTGATGTTGCTCTGGACGCAGTAGAAGACGGTTTCGGTGAAACTGTTCTGTCCCGCGAGAAAGCAAAACGCCACGAAGCATGGCTGATGCTGGAAAAAGCATACGAAGAAGCTGAGACTGTTACCGGTGTTATCAACGGTAAAGTTAAAGGCGGTTTCACTGTCGAACTGAACGGCATCCGTGCGTTCCTGCCGGGTTCACTGGTTGATGTGCGTCCTGTTCGTGACACCACGCATCTGGAAGGCAAAGAGCTTGAGTTCAAAGTAATCAAGCTGGATCAGAAACGCAACAACGTGGTTGTTTCCCGTCGTGCAGTTATCGAGTCAGAAAACAGCGCAGAGCGCGATCAGCTGCTGGAAAACCTGCAGGAAGGCATGGAAGTTAAAGGTATCGTTAAGAACCTCACTGACTACGGTGCATTCGTTGATCTGGGCGGCGTTGATGGTCTGCTGCATATCACTGATATGGCGTGGAAACGTGTTAAACACCCAAGCGAAATCGTGAATGTCGGCGACGAAATCACTGTTAAGGTGCTGAAATTCGACCGCGAACGTACCCGCGTATCTCTGGGCCTGAAACAGCTGGGCGAAGATCCTTGGGTCGCAATCGCTAAGCGTTACCCTGAGAACACCCGTCTGACCGGTCGCGTGACCAACCTGACTGACTACGGCTGCTTCGTTGAAATCGAAGAAGGCGTTGAAGGTCTGGTACACGTTTCTGAAATGGACTGGACCAACAAAAACATCCACCCATCTAAAGTTGTAAACGTGGGCGACGTTGTTGAAGTTATGGTTCTGGACATCGACGAAGAACGCCGTCGTATCTCCCTGGGCCTGAAGCAGTGCAAATCTAACCCATGGCAGCAGTTCGCGGAAACCCATAACAAAGGTGACCGCGTTGAAGGTAAAATCAAGTCAATCACTGACTTCGGTATCTTCATTGGTTTAGATGGCGGCATCGACGGTCTGGTTCACCTGTCTGACATCTCCTGGAACGTTGCAGGCGAAGAAGCAGTACGTGAATACAAAAAAGGCGACGAAATCGCAGCTGTTGTTCTGCAGGTTGATGCAGAGCGCGAGCGTATCTCTCTGGGCGTTAAGCAGTTAGCTGAAGATCCGTTCAACAACTACACCGCTGTTACCAAGAAAGGTGCTATCGTCACCGGTAAAGTAACTGCAGTAGACGCTAAAGGCGCAACTGTTGAGCTGATGGATGGCGTTGAAGGTTACCTGCGTGCATCAGAAGCTTCACGCGATCGCGTTGAAGATGCTACTCTGGTTCTGAGCGTTGGTGATGAAGTTGAAGCTAAATACACCGGTGTTGATCGTAAAAACCGTGTAATCAATCTGTCTGTACGTGCAAAAGACGAAGCGGATGAGAAAGACGCTATCGCGACTGTGAACAAGCAGGAAGAAGCCGGCTTCTCTAACAACGCAATGGCAGAAGCTTTCAAAGCAGCTAAAGGCGAGTAATTAAGCAACGGCAGGCCGCGCAAGCGGTCTGCTTTTATGATAACCAGGGTAGTCCAGGAGGTTATATGACCAAATCTGAACTGATTGAGAAGCTGGCAGGCCAACAATCTCATCTTCCGGCTAAAGTTGTTGAAGAAGCAGTAAAAGAGATCCTTGAGCATATGGCGGATACGCTCGCTGACGGCGAACGTATTGAAATCCGTGGATTCGGCAGTTTTTCTCTGCACTACCGTGCACCGCGGGTAGGTCGTAACCCAAAAACCGGCGAACAGGTGGAACTGGAAGGTAAACACGTTCCTCACTTCAAACCGGGCAAAGAGTTACGCGACCGCGCAAATATCTATGCTTGATTATTGACAGAGATAAATAAAAATGACGCCACCGGCGTCATTTTTTTTGCAGTAAATATTCAATTATCATTATCATAAAAATGTTAACATCGTATTAATGAATTGCGGTTGTATAAGGTTCTGGTGTTGGCAAGCTGAATTTGTTTATTAATAATAGGTTACGGAAGACATCATATTCAGTTCGTCATAAAATACTATTGGAAAGTAGACTGTATTTATAATTAAGCAAATAATTGTGAGTTGACTCGCATAAAATAATTGATCATTTGTATGATTGAAATATAAATTCGTGACGACACGCATTTTTCTATTATCGTAATAACACGCTATACCCGTCATAACATAATACCGGTCTGTTTACCCTTCCGGTGAGTAATATGACTGTTATGGCTGTGCTGAACTATTTGTTTCCCCGTCCGTTACCGCTCTGGCTGGCTGCGACGGCTGTTGTGGCCGGAAACCTGCCGCTGTTGCTGATACCGCGACTGTTGTTACCGGCAGAAAGTCTGCTGTTATTCATTGGTATTTGTTTGCTTTTTCTTATCCGCAACCGGCTGAGTTTTTTTATCCGCATTGTTGTCGGCACTTTTCTCGCAGTAAATATTCATATCAGTAATACATTATCACTCTTTTCCTCTGAACCACCCGATAATATCGATATTATGATCCATGATGTTATGATTAATTCATCTGATTATTATTCCGTCAGAGGCCGGATTATTAATATAGATAGTCAGGCGTATAATGATACTGTTTTTATTAATATAAAAATAAAAGGTTCATTTAAACCGGCGTGTGCCGGTGAAATCTGGCGTATATTTCGTCCTGTATTGAGGCCGGTACACGGTCAGCTAAATGAAGGACAGTCAAACCGGCAGCAATATTTGCTGTCAGAACGGGTTCTGTTTTCTCTGACCCCGGGGCGCAGCAAAAAATTATCGTCAGACTGCAACCAGCGTCAGAAGATGATTGCGGCATACCTTCCTGCAATGGATAACCTGCCGCACAGCGGACTGATGGCGGCGCTGTTGTTTGGCGAGCGGCGCGGTATTACGGCAGAGCAGCGCAGACTGGTGCAGGAAACCGGCGTAGCGCATGTGGTGGCTATTTCCGGGCTGCATATCGGGCTGGCGGCGTTATGGGGCTGGTGGGGCGGACGGTTATTGCTGCTGCTGTTACCGCTGCGTGTGATGACTCATTTAATCCCCTCTCTGCTGTCAGTCTGTGCCGCGATTGCTTATGTCTGGCTGGCCGGGTTTGCGGTTCCGGCCTGCCGGGCACTGTCTGCACTGCTGTTATGGCATCTGCTGCGCTGGCGGCATTACCACCTGCCAGCGTATCAGTTTGTTGTGATCAGTGCGGCACTGTTACTGCTGATCGATCCGCTGACGATTTTATCAGCCGGATTCTGGCTGTCTTATACTGCGGTTACCGCATTGCTGTTCTGGCATCACACCAGTGCTTTCTCCCGCCGTCATGTCTTTACCCCGCTGACACTCTTTATCCGCCTGTGGCGCAATATCAGGCTGTTCCTTTCTTATCAGTGCGGATTATTTTTACTGCTGTTACCGGTTCAGGGCTATTTCTTCGGTG
Organism: Morganella morganii H1r; assembly: GCF_000633515.1. GTDB lineage: Bacteria > Pseudomonadota > Gammaproteobacteria > Enterobacterales > Enterobacteriaceae > Morganella > Morganella morganii_B. The sequence goes on from NZ_AYMP01000069.1 coordinate 9,377, forward strand.
GCGTGAATGTGTTGTCGTTTCTGAGTAATTTGTGGGTCGTCCCGGTGATTTCCTTTCTGACGGTGCCGCTGCTGTTTGCCGGGTTATTGATCGGACCTGCGCTGTCGCTGGCTGATTATTCTCTGGCGCTGGCATTATGGCCGCTGCCGTTTCTGGCGCAGGGCTGGGTGATGACCGGACATGTCGCCCTGATATGGACACCACTGATGTGGCTGGCGGTTTATATTATCCGGCTGGATATGTGGCGGCAGCACCCGCTGCTGCTGCCGGGAATGGTGTTCAGTTGCTGTCTGTATCTGCGGAAAACACCGCTGCCGGCATGGTCGGTCACTGTGCTGGATATCGGGCACGGACTGGCGGCGGTGGTGATAAAGGATGGCAGGGCTGTGGTGTATGATACCGGCAACCGCTTCGGGTCACGGGATGACGGGCTGCGCACGGTGCTGCCTTATCTGCATTATCACCGCCTGACCCCGGACTGGATTATGATCAGCCATGACCACCGTGACCACACCGGCGGGCTGGGCTCCCTGCGCCGTGCTTATCCTGCCGCTGTGGTTAAAGGCAACATTCCGCAGGCCGATACACCCTGTCGCCGCGGGGAGCGCTGGCGATGGCAGTCATTGTCTTTTGAGGTGTTATGGCCGGATGAAAACTATCAGCTGAGCAAAAATGACGGCTCCTGTGTTATCCGCATCAGTGACGGGAAATATCAGATTTTACTGACCGGGGATATCGAAAAACAGGCAGAGAAACAGCTGATCAGGTATAAAGATGAACTCTCTGCCACAGTACTGCAAGTTCCGCACCATGGCAGCAAAACCTCATCATCAGAATTTTTTATTCGTGCGGTAAATCCCGCTTTCGCACTGGTTTCTGTTGCACGCTATAGCCCGTGGCGTCTGCCTTCTGATAAAGTACGCCGTCGCTATCATGATCTCGGCGTGCAGTGGCATGATACTGCGCACAGCGGCCAGATTTCTGTGTCCTTTTTTGCTGATGAAATATCCGTCGCGACTTACCGTACCCATCTCTCCGCCCGCTGGTTCAGCGCATGGTTTGGAGATCAGCCGGTAAACGGGTAATATAGGCAGCTAATTTTTGGTATTGGTAAACGCAATAATGAAAGATATTGATATTTCAACCCGGCAAACATTCCGCCGGTTATGGCCGACAATCGCACCGTTTAAAACAGGTATCATCGTGGCGGCTATTGCGTTAGTCATCAATGCGGGCGGCGATGCATTTATGCTGTCGCTGCTGAAACCGCTGCTTGATGAAGGTTTCGGCACTGCCGACAATGATTTTCTCCGTATCATGCCGTTGATTATCCTCGGGCTGATGCTGTTACGCGGTATCTCCAGTTTTGTCTCAGGTTACTGCCTCTCGTGGGTGTCCGGTAAAGTGGTTATGACCATGCGCCGTAACCTGTTCCGGCATATGATGGGTATGCCGGTTTCCTTCTTTGATCAGCAATCCACCGGGACACTGCTCTCCCGTATTACCTATGATTCCGAACAGGTGGCTTCGTCTTCTTCCGGCGCACTGGTAACGGTCGTCCGTGAAGGCGCTTATATTATTGCGCTGTTCGGCCTTATGTTTTACAACAGCTGGCAGCTGTCGCTGATTCTGATTGTTATTGCCCCGATTGTGGCCTTTGTTATCCGCAAAGTCTCTGTGCGCTTCCGCGAAATCAGTAAAAACATGCAGAGTGGAATGGGGCAGGTCAGCGCCAGTGCTGAACAGATGCTGAAAGGGCATAAAGAAGTGCTGATTTTCGGCGGTCAGAAAGTGGAAAATGATCGCTTTGATAAAGTCAGCAACCATATGCGCCGCCAGGGCATGAAACTGGTGACCGCATCATCTATTGCTGACCCGATTATTCAGATCATTGCCTCCTTTGCGCTGGCATTTGTTCTGTTTGCCGCCAGTTTCCCTGAAATTAAAGAAGCGCTGAGTGCCGGTTCCATTACGGTTGTCTTCTCCTCCATGATTGCCCTGATGCGCCCGCTGAAATCCCTGACCAACGTGAACGCCCAGTTCCAGCGCGGGATGGCAGCGTGTCAGACACTGTTTGTTCTGCTTGATATGGAGCAGGAAAAAGACACCGGCACCAAAGTGCTGAAAGATGCCAAAGGTGATGTGACGTTTGAGAATGTCACTTTCCGTTATCACGGGAAAGAGAACCCGGCGCTGAAAAATGTGTCGTTCACAATTCCGTCAGGCAAAACGGTGGCGCTGGTCGGGCGTTCCGGCTCCGGGAAATCCACTATTGCCAATCTGATCACCCGCTTTTATGAAATTGAAAGCGGACATATTACGATCGACGGCAACGATATCCGTGACTACACACTGGCATCACTGCGCAGCCAGGTGGCACTGGTGTCGCAGAATGTTCACCTCTTCAATGATACGGTCGCGAATAATATCGCCTATGCCACTGAAGGGAAGTACACCCGTGAGCAGATTGAAAAAGCCGCTGAAATGGCTTACGCCATGGACTTTATCAATAAGATGGATAAGGGGCTGGATACGGAAATCGGTGAAAACGGTGTCCTGCTGTCCGGTGGCCAGCGTCAGCGTATTGCGATTGCCCGCGCACTGCTGCGTGACGCACCGATCCTGATCCTCGATGAAGCAACCTCGGCACTGGATACTGAATCTGAACGTGCGATTCAGGCCGCGCTGGATGAGTTACAGAAAAACCGTACCTGTCTGGTGATCGCACACCGCTTATCCACCATTGAGAAAGCCGATGAAATTCTCGTGGTACAGGACGGTGAAGTGCAGGAGCGTGGTACGCATGATGAACTGGTGAAACAGCCTGGTATCTATGCGCAGCTCTATAATATGCAGTTTGGTCACTAAGCGGCACCGCTGATGATCGATAAGATTTGGTCCGGCCGCTCAAAGCTTTACTGGCTGCTTCTGCCGCTCTCGTTTCTGTACGGGGCGGTCAGTGGTCTGCGGCGTCTGCTGTTCCGCTGCGGGCTGAAAAAATCCCGCCGTATGCCGGTGCCGGTGGTGGTGGTCGGTAATCTGACCGCCGGCGGTAACGGCAAAACACCGGTGGTTATCTGGCTGACAGAGCAACTGCTGGCCCGTGGCTACCGTCCCGGGGTGGTTTCCCGGGGGTATGGCGGGAAATCGGATCATTACCCGCTGCTTATCACGCAAGACACGACGACAGCACAGGCCGGTGATGAGCCGGTTCTGATTGCCCGCCGTACCGGTGTGCCGGTTGCGGTCGCACCTGACAGAGCGGCTGCGGTAGAGGCCATTTTGCAGCATGCACCGGTGGATGTGATCATCACCGATGATGGTTTACAACATTATGCGCTGCAGCGCGATATGGAAATCGTGGTGGTTGACGGTGAACGCCGTTTCGGTAACGGCTGGTGGCTGCCTGCCGGGCCGATGCGCGAACGGGCCGGACGTCTGAAACAGGTGGATGCGGTGATCGTCAATGGCGGTACCGCGCAACCCGGGGAAACCGCGATGCAGCTGGTGCCGGGAGAGGCTGTTAATCTGTCTGACGGCACCCGTAAACCGGCGGCTGAAATCGGTGAATGTGTGGCGATGGCCGGTATCGGGCACCCGCCGCGCTTTTTTGCCACGCTGAACGCCCTCGGGGTGATACCGGTACAGTGTGTTGCGTTTCCGGATCATCAGCCGTACAGCCCTGAACAGCTTTCCGCACTGATAAAACCCGGGCAGTCACTCCTGATGACAGAGAAGGATGCAGTGAAATGTTTTACCTTTTCTGCAACTGACTGGTGGTATTTACCGGTCAGTGCCGCCATTCCCGCAAAATCCGCCGATTTAATTCTGGATAAAGTCATATCTCACATAAAAAATGCATAAAGGGGCTTGCGCTTTTTATCTGAATATGGCTTAATCAAAAAGTTGTATTTCTGTGATGTATTTCATATCTCACTGTGCAACCAATCCGCGAGTTAACACATATTCTGATCCCGCTGTCATAATTTTTTCACACCACCTTGTTAATCTTGTGGTGCGGATGACCGGATCCCGCGGATAAACGGTATGTTTTGCAGCCGGTGTCTGACCGGCTGCAAATCAGAATAAAAAATAATAACTATAATGTTTTGCTCATTACCGGGTGGCTGTTCGCAAAGAGAGCACCCGTGTTGCCCGGCCGGAGCAGACATAACCAGCGATGGGGTGTATACCATTTCTGGTGATATAAAAGGAGTTAATACTATGTCTAAACAATTACAACTTGGCCGCGTTAAATGGTATGACGCGAAAGAAGGTTACGGTTTCATCTCCCCGGTTAACGGCGGCGACGATATCTGGGTAACCCGTAACGGGATCGCCAATTCCCGTAACAAATTACTGTGCGAAGGGCAGGAAGTGGAATTTTCACTGACCCGCGGCAGTTATGGTATTGCTGCGAACGATGTGATCGCGCTGTAATATGGGTAAAAACGCGACTATCTCTGTGATATCGCAACAACAGAGTTAACGGTGAGACCGGGCTTATGTTATTCTGAGCCAACGTTTTTATCTCATTGGGGGACGTATGGATCACCGTTTACTCGAAATCGTGGCCTGCCCTGTTTGCCACGGCAAACTCAGCTACGACAAACAAAATCTTGAACTCATCTGCAAAGGCTGCCGTCTGGCCTATCCCGTCCGTGACGATATCCCTGTCTTATTAGAGAATGAAGCCCGCGAATTGCCGGTCTCAGAAGGATAATCGCCATGTTTACCGTTATCATTCCCGCGCGTTATGCCTCCACACGTCTGCCCGGTAAACCGCTGGCGGATATCTGCGGCAAGCCGATGATTGTCCGTGTGATGGAGCAGGCAAAACGTTCCGGCGCTGCGAGAGTCATTGTCGCCACTGATACACAGGCGGTATTTGACGCCGTGATCGCAGAGGGCGGTGAAGCCTGCATGACGCGCGAAGATCATCAGTCCGGGACCGAGCGCCTGGCGGAAGTGATTGATCACTATCAGTTTGCTGATGATGAGATTATCGTGAATGTTCAGGGGGATGAGCCGTTAATCCCCGACAGTATTATTGCGCAGGTTGCTGAAAATCTGGCAGCCAGCGAAGCCGGTATGGCCACCCTGGCGGTAAAAATCACTTCAGCGGAAGAAGCCTTTAACCCGAATGCGGTGAAAGTGGTGATGGATAAACAGGGCTACGCGCTCTATTTCTCCCGTGCCACCATTCCGTGGGATCGCGAGCGTTTTATGCACAGCCGTGACAGCGCCGGTGATAATTTCCTGCGTCATATCGGCATTTACGCTTACCGTGCCGGGTTTATCCGCCGTTATATTCAGTGGGAAACCAGCCCGCTGGAGAAAATCGAGATGCTCGAGCAGCTGCGTGTACTCTGGTACGGTGAAAAAATTCATGTCGCGGAGGCATCCGAAGCACCGGGCACCGGTGTTGATACCCCGGAAGATCTTGAAACTGTGCGCAGATTGTTTGCCGCCCGCTGAGCGATAACAGTTATAAACAAAAACGCGGGTCACTTCTGAACCCGCGTTTTTGTTGTCTTCTATTCCTGTTCTTCATTATCTGACGTTTTCACTGACTGCCAGAGCCGCCCCAGCCCTTCATACCAGACCCGTTCACTGTGTGATAAATAGTACGCGGAAGGAATGGTTTTCTCCCAGCTGTGCAGCGGGGTGGTGACCGCCAGCTGATTGGCCGGTGCCGGGATCGGATGCAGGCCGCGCGCATCGAAGAAGGCTTTGGCGCGGGTCATATGGTTAGCGGAGGTCACCAGCAGGAACGGCGCATCACCCACCACTTTTTTCACTTCAGCGGCTTCCTCTTCAGTATCTTTCGGCAGTATCAGCGGCAGCGTGCGTTCAGCCGGGATCCCCAGTGACTGCGCAACTTGCGCTGCAGCCTCTGCGCTGCTGATACTGTTTGCGCCCGGCCCGCCGGTGAAAATCAGCGTCGCCTGCGGGTAACGCAGCGCGAGACGTACACCTTCCGTGACGCGCGGCAGACTGTTACTGATCAGGTTGGCGGACGGTGACCATTCCGGGTTATAGGTAAAGCCGCCGCCGAGCACCACGATATAACGCAGATCCTGTTGCTGAACCTCTGCCGGGGTGATGAGCTCATAGCGCTTTTCATACGGTTTTTCTGTTGTCAGCAGCAGGGCATCCGCCACCGGCTGCAGGCTGAGCAGCACCAGCCCGAGCCAGCTCACGGTGATCAGGGTTTTGCCGGTTTTCTGCCGGGGGGTAAACCACAGCAGCAGTAATCCGGCTAAAATCAGCAGGAGCATAAACGGCAGCGGCATCAGAAAACCGCCGAGGTATTTTTTCAGGGCAAACAGCATGAGCGCACCTTAAATATGATTGATTTATCACCGGTTAACGGCAGGAGTCTGCACAAATCGGGTGACATTAGACACGTCTGTGACACAATAGTTACCGACTTTGCATATTGCACTGCTCTGCCCGGCAATACAATTGAAGATAGCCGGATCGCGCGGGAAACCGCCGCAGACTGACCCGAAATATCCCCCGGAACTGAACACAGGTTTTCATGGTTGATCGTAATTTTGACGATATCGCGGAGAAATTCACCCGCAATATCTATGGCACAACAAAAGGGCAAATCCGCGAAGCGGTGGTCTGGCAGGATCTGGACGCCTTACTGACCCGGCTGAAACCGGGCCCGCTGCGTATTCTGGATGCGGGCGGCGGTGACGGTTTCTTCTCCCGCCGTCTGGCTGCACTGGGGCATCAGGTGGTATTGTGCGACCTGTCAGAAGAGATGATCGCCCGCGCACAACAGGCCGCGCTGGATGACGGTGTGGCAGAAAATATGTCCTTTATTCATTGTGCGGCACAGGATATCGCACTTCATACTGAAGGGACGTTTGATCTGGTATTATTTCATGCCGTTTTGGAGTGGATCACAGATCAAAAAGGTGCAATTGAGGCACTGACCGCTATAATAGCGGGCGGTGGTGCATTATCGTTAATGTTCTACAATGCGAACGGCCTTGTGATGCGCAATGCGATATTAGGCAACTTTCATCTGGCAACCCCGGAAATTCAGCGCCGCCGCAAGCGTTCGTTATCGCCGCAGAATCCCCTTATGCCGGAACAGGTTTATCAGTGGCTGGATGATTGCCGTCTGACGATTGAGGCAAAAACCGGCGTGCGGGTTTTCCATGATTATCTGCAGAGCCGCCAGTTACAAAACCGTGATTTTCCGGCGCTGCTGGCACTGGAGCAACGCTATTGCCGTCAGGAGCCTTATATCAGCTTAGGCCGCTATATTCACGTTATGGCACGAAAACCGATCAGAAGGATGGACAATGAGTGAGTTTACCCAAACAGTCCCGGAACTCGTGGCATGGGCGCGAAAGAATGATTTCTCCATCGCGCTGCCACCGGAACGGCTGGCTTTTTTACTGTCTGTCGCGGTGCTTAACAGTGAGCGCATCGACGGTGAAATGAGCGAGGGGGAACTGGTGGATGCCTTCCGCGAAGTCTGCAAAGGCTTTGAACAGACAACGGAATCTGTCGCGGTCCGTGCGAACAATGCCATCAATGATATGGTGCGCCAGAAAATATTTAACCGCTTTACCAGTGATATCTTTGAGGGTAATGCGATTTACCGGCTGACCCCGCTCGGGATCGGCATCAGCGATTATTATATCCGTCAGCGTGAATTTTCCTCACTGCGTTTATCCATGCAGCTCTCGATTGTGGCCGGTGAACTGAGCCGCGCGGCAGATGCCGCCGAAGAGGGCGGGGATGAATTTCACTGGCACCGTAATGTATTTGCCCCGCTGAAATATTCCGTGGCGGAGATTTTCGACAGTATTGATATGTCGCAGCGCATTATGGACGAGCAGCAAAACGGGGTAAAAGACGATATCGCCAAACTGCTGAATCAGGACTGGCAGGCCGCCATTGCCAACTGTGAGCAGTTGTTGTCCGAAACGTCTCTCACACTGCGGGAATTGCAGGATACCCTCGAAGCCGCCGGTGACAAATTACAGGCGAATCTGCTGCGCATTCAGGATGCCAATATGAGCGCAACGACCGGCTCTGAGCTGGTGGATAAACTGATTTTTGATTTGCAGGCCAAACTCGACCGTATTATCAGCTGGGGCCAGCAGTCTATCGATTTATGGATTGGTTATGACCGCCATGTCCATAAATTTATCCGTACCGCTATCGATATGGATAAAAACCGTATTTTCTCGCAGCGTCTGCGTCATTCTGTTCAGCACTATTTTGACTCGCCGTGGGCCCTTAATGTCGCCAATGCGGATCGCCTGCTGGATATGCGTGATGAAGAGATGGCACTGCGTGATGACGAAGTGACCGGGGAATTACCGCCGGATCTGGAATATGAAGAATTCAGCGAGGTCAACGAAGAGCTTGCCGTTATGATGGAAAGCGCGCTGGCCGTGTATAAAGCACAGGCGAAGCCGCTGGATCTGGGCGCTGTTCTGCGCGATTACCTCGCGAAATATCCGCGCAGCCGCCAGTTCGATGTGGCACGGATTATCGTGGATCAGGCTGTCCGCCTCGGGGTGGCTGATGCTGATTTCTCAGGCATCCCGGCGGAATGGTCAGCAATTAATGAATACGGAGCGAAGGTGCAGGCACATGTCATCGACACATATTGAACACTTTATGTCAGCAAAGCTGGCTCAGGCACTTGCCAACAACCTTTTTCCGGAACTTGACAGCCAGTTGCGCTCAGGCCGCCATATCGGCGTGGATGATCTGGATAATCATGCCTTTCTGATGGATTTCCAGGATGAACTGGAAGGCTTTTACGCCCGTTATAACGTGGAACTGGTCCGTGCCCCGGAAGGGTTCTTCTATCTGCGCCCGCGTTCCACCACGCTGATCCCGCGCTCGGTGTTATCCGAACTGGAAATGCTGGTCGGCAAAGTGCTGTGCTATCTGTATCTCAGCCCGGAACGTCTGGTCAACCAGGGCATTTTCTCCACGGCAGAACTCTATGAGGAACTGCTGTCACTGGCGGATGAAGCCAAATTACTGAAAGTGGTGAATAACCGCTCCACCGGCTCGGACCTGGACAAACAGAAATTACTGGAAAAAACCCGTGGTGCGCTGAACCGCCTGCGCCGCCTGGGCATGATCACATTTGTTGCTGCGGATAACAGCCAGTTTGTGATTGCCGAATCTGTTTTCCGCTTCGGGGCGGATGTCCGCAGCGGGGATGATCCGCGTGAGGCGCAGCTGCGTCTTATCCGCGATGGTGAGGCTCAGTCTCTTGCGGAAGAAGAAAAACACCTGCGCCCTGAGGATCAGGACGATGATAATGAAGAATCTGATAATGACAACGCGACGGATGAAGCGGAGGATGAAGAATGATTGAACGTGGTAAATTCCGCTCGCTCACGTTAGTCAACTGGAACGGCTTTTTTGCGCGCACCTTTGATCTGGATGAGCTGGTCACCACCTTATCCGGTGGTAACGGTGCCGGTAAATCCACCACCATGGCGGCCTTTATTACCGCCATGATCCCGGATTTAACCCTGCTGCACTTCCGTAACACCACTGAAGCCGGGGCAACATCCGGTTCCCGTGATAAAGGTCTGCACGGTAAACTGCGTCCGGGCGTGTGCTACGCCATGCTGGATGTGGTGAACTCCCGCCATCAGCGCGTGCTGGTGGGTGTGCGTCTTCAGCAGATTGCCGGACGTGATAAAAAAGTCGATATCAAATCCTTTATGATTCAGGGATTACCGACACAGTACTCCCCGACACAAATTGTCAGCGAACAGCTGAGTGAACGTCAGGTGCGGGTTCTGCCGCTGAATGACCTGAAAGCCCGCCTGGATGATATCGAAGGTGTGCATTTCAAACAGTTTAACTCGATTACCGATTACCACTCGGTGCTGTTCGAGCTGGGGGTTATCCCGAAACGTCTGCGTTCTGCAGGCGACCGCAGCAAATTCTACCGCCTGATCGAAGCGTCACTTTACGGTGGTATCTCCAGCGCCATCACCCGTTCCCTGCGTGACTATTTACTGCCGGAGAACAGCGGGGTACGCAAAGCCTTCCAGGATATGGAAGGGGCACTGCGTGAAAACCGTATCACACTGGAAGCTATCCGCGTTACCCAGTCTGACCGCGATCTGTTCAAACACCTGATCACCGAAGCAACCGCGTATGTTTCTGCGGATTACATGCGTCACGCCAATGAACGCCGTGTGCATATCGACCAGGCACTCTCTGTGCGCCGGGAGCTGCTCGGCAGCCGCAGGCAGCTTATCAGCGAACAGCTCCGTCAGGTGGAAATGTCCCGCGAGCTGGCGGAGCAGACGGCCTCATCCGCCGATCTGGAAACGGATTACCAGGCGGCCAGTGATCATCTGACACTGGTGCAGACGGCCATGCGTCAGCAGGAAAAAATTGACCGCTATCAGGCTGATGTCGAAGAGCTGACATTCCGCCTGGAAGAACAGACCGAAGTGGCGGAAGAAGCCGCAGAGCAGCTGGCGGAATATGAAGAACGCAACCATGTTGCGGAAGAGGAAGTGGATGAGCTGAAAAGCCAGCTGGCCGATTACCAGCAGGCACTGGACGTTCAGCAGACCCGCGCCATTCAGTATCAGCAGGCATTACAGGCACTGGAACGCGCCAAAGCGGTGTGTCAGCTGCCGCAGCTGGATATTGATTCACTGGATGAATGGCTGGAAACCTTCCGCGCCCGCGAAGAGCAGGCAACCGAATCCCTGTTAGTGCTTGAGCAGAAAATGAGTGTGGCACAGGCCGCACACAGTCAGTTCTCTCAGGCCTATGAGCTGGTGAAATCGGTGGTCGGCGAAGTCAGCCGCAGCGACGCTTACCAGACTGCCCGTGAATTACTGCGTGACCTGCCGTCACAACAGATGATGGCTGACCGCGTACAACCGCTGCGTCAGCAGTTATCCGAACTGGAACAGCGCCTGCACAGTCAGCACAATGCACAGAAATCGCTGGATGATTTCTGCAAACGCATCGGGCAGCAGATTGAGGCGGACGGGCTGGATGAGATGCTGATGACCCTTGAGGCGCAGCAGGAAAGCCTGAGTGTCAGTGTCAGCGAAAGCGGCGAACGCCGCATGGAAATGCGTCAGCAGACTGAACAGCTGAAACAGCAGATCCAGTCCCTGACCGTCAAAGCCCCGGCATGGCTGGCGGCGCAGGAAGCCCTGACGCAACTGTGTGAGCAGTCTCATGAGACGTTCACCAGCGCCAATGATGTCACGGAATACATGCAGCAGTTGCTGGAGCGTGAGCGCGAAGTGACTGTTGAGCGTGATGAAATCGCGCTGAAAAAAGCACAGCTGGAAAAAGATATTGAACGGCTCAGTCAGCCGAGCGGCGCGGAAGACAGCCGTATGCTGGGGCTGGCAGAGCGTTTCGGCGGTATATTGCTGTCGGAAATCTATGACGACATTACGATTGATGACGCACCGTATTTCTCTGCCTTATACGGCCCGGCGCGTCATGCGATTGTGGTGCCGGATCTCAGCGCCGTGCGGCCGATGCTGGATGCCCTCGATGATTGTCCGGAAGACCTCTATCTGATTGAAGGGGATCCGCAATCCTTTGATGACAGCGTCTTTACCACCGAAGAACTGGAGCGTGCGGTACTGGTGCGCAGCACCGATCGCCAGTGGCGTTACTCCCGCTTCCCGTCTGTGCCGCTGTTCGGCCGCGCGGCGCGTGAGAATCAGCTGGCAGTGCTGGAACATGAACGGGATGAGCTGGCAGAACGCCTGGCGACACTCTCTTTCGATGTCCAGAAAATGCAGCGTGCCCATCAGGCATTCAGCCGTTTTGTCGGTAAAAATATCTCGGTGGCCTTTGAGGCTGACCCGGAAGCGGAAATCCGCACACTGAATCAGCGCCGTAATGAGCTGGAGCGCGAGCTGGCACAGTTTGAGGATCAGACTGCTGTTGCCCGTCAGCAGTACGCGCAGATCAAAGAAAACCTGAGCATCCTTAACCGTCTGATCCCGAATACCGCTCTGCTGCTTGATGAAACGCTGGCAGATCGCGCGGATGAGATCCGTGACGCGCTGACCGATGCACAGGGATCCGCCCGTCATATTCAGCAGTACGGTGCGGCGCTGCGCAAACTGGAGCCGATGGTTACTGTTCTCCAGAGTGATCCGGAGCAGCACGAAGCCCTGATCCGCGATTACGAAAACGCGAAACAGGTGCAGCAGCAGGCCCGTCAGCAGGCGTTTGCCCTTGAAGAAGTCGCACAGCGCCGTCAGCACTTTAATTACGGCGAATCCGCCGGCATGCTGACAGAAAATGCCGATCTTAATGACAAACTGCGTCAGCGTCTGGAGCATGCGGAATCGGATCGTAGCCGTACACGTGAGATGCTGCGCCAGCAGCAGACCAAATGCGCGGAGTTCAATCAGGTTCTGGCCTCACTGCGCAGCTCGTATGAAACCAAATCGGACATGCTGCGTGAACTTGAGCGCGAAATGAGCGAGATTGGTGTTCAGGCGGATGCCAATGCGGAAGAGCGCGCCCGTGTGCGCCGTGATGAACTGTACAACCAGGTCAGCCATAACCGCGCCCGTATCAATCAGCTGGAAAAACAGCTGGGGATCGGTGAGTCGGAAATGGATAACCTGCAAAAACGTCTGCGCAAAGCGGAGCGCGATTACCAGCAGATCCGTGAGCAGGTCGTGACCGCCAAAGCGGGCTGGTGTGCGGTAATGCGTATGGTGAAAGAGAGTGGTGTTGAGCGCCGCCTCCACCGCCGTGAACTGGCTTATGAAGATGCGGACACACTGCGTTCCATGTCGGATAAAGCCCTCGGGGCGTTGCGCCAGGCCGTGGCAGATAACGAACATCTGCGTGATGCACTGCGTCTGTCCGAAGATCCGAAGCGTCCGGAACGCAAAGTACAGTTCTTTATCGAAGTGTACCGCCACCTGCGCGAACGTATCCGCCAGGATATTATCAAAACCGATGATCCGATCGACGCCATCGAACAGATGGAAATCGAACTGGCGCGCCTGACCGATGAACTGACCGCCCGTGAACAGAAACTGGCGATCAGCTCGAAAAGTGTGGCCAATATCATCCGCAAAACGATTCAGCGCGAACAGAACCGTATCCGCATGCTTAACCAGGGCCTGCAGGCAGTGGCATTCGGTCAGGTCAAAGGGGTGCGTCTGAATGTGAATATCCGCGAAAGCCACGCGATACTGCTGGATGTGCTGTCCGAAGAGCACGAGCAGCATCAGGACTTGTTCGCCAGTCAGCGTCTGACCTTCTCCGAAGCGATGGCGAAACTCTATCAGCGCCTGAACCCGCAGGTGGATATGGGGCAGCGTCTGCCGCAGACCATCGGTGAGGAACTGCTGGATTACCGTAATTACCTCGAACTGGAAGTGGAAGTCAACCGTGGTTCAGACGGCTGGCTGAAAGCCGAGAGCGGGGCGTTATCCACCGGTGAGGCGATTGGTACCGGGATGTCCATTCTGGTGATGGTGGTGCAGAGCTGGGAAGAAGAATCCCGCCGCCTGCGCAGCAAAGATATTTCACCGTGCCGTCTGCTGTTCCTGGATGAAGCCGCCCGTCTGGATGCGAAATCTATCGCCACCCTGTTTGAGCTGTGCGACCGCTTACAGATGCAGCTGATTATCGCGGCACCGGAAAATATCAGTCCGGAGAAAGGCACAACGTATAAACTGGTGCGTAAAGTCTTCAATAATCAGGAACATGTGCATGTGGTGGGACTGCGTGGTTTCGGCCAGCCGGAACCAGTGCCGGCACCGGAGGCATTGTCTGAGCCGGTGACGGAAGAGGAGAATGACGGGGAAGAAGAGCAGGATTGATTTCTCTCTCCCGTTTTTTCGCTGAAACAGATGAGCGCAGCAGTGCGCTCATCTGTTTTTATATGGGGGGTTGTCAGTTATACCGGGGTCAGTGACATGCAGGCAGGTCAGCTGGTTAAAATCCATTTATCCCCCAGATAGTTGCCCGGCATATTGTTCACCAGAGGGCGGACTGGATGCAGAAAAAGGAAAATATGATAACAATCTCTCTGAACTGGTATCCGCAGGGCGTGAAATGTTCCGGCTGGAGAAGCTGGAACTGATTGCCCGCAATAAGATCCGTACACTGCGTGAAGTTAATAAAATAGCTGAAGTTGATGAAATAGAAGTTTATCTGGGCTACCAGAATAAACTGAAGAAACCGCTTGAGCTGAGCAGTGTAACAGCAGAAATGCAGTACTTTGATGTTTCAGATATTACAGAGCCAGACCTGCGGGACGCCGAAATCCGGGTGAAAATTGACGAAAACCTCCGGTTCAGGGAGTGGATACTGCCGTGGGCACCGTTACACAGCGTGCTCAAGCGTACAAACCCGGAAGACTGGGAAACACTCTGTGAGAAGAAAACCTTGGATTATGAAAACACATTCCGGATGCTGTCTGACACGGAGCTACCGAATGAACTGGTTGGCGATGACGATGCTGAACGGGCTGTCGGAGTATGAGCGTTGAAGAGTGCGGAGCGGACATTCCTGAATGGACTCCGGTAAGGAGGTGAGTCCAAGGTAGCTCAGATTGAGTTCTGTCCCGTCATTATGCAGGCAGTCACGCATCATCTGTACCGCAGCAGCCCGGTCGGGAGCCTTTCCTGCCGGTGCGGTTTTTTCCCACGCAGACCAGGACGCTTCATAATCCTGTGTAGTCCGGGGTGCTGCTGTGGTGGTGAGATGGTGAGTTTCACCGCCCTCCTTATCAACGGTGACTGACAGCATCTCATCACCGTTTTCGTCCAGAATACAGGCGTGATTTTCCCCGTCCCGGCCGACCTGAACTCTTTCCTTAAATCCGCCATACGTGAGCGTTTTGAGTTGTTCAAATTTTCCGGTCACCGTCTCCCATTCTGTTCTGTCCGGCGGATGACAAATCTGCCGGATGAGTGCCTGCGCTTCAGGCTTGTTCGCTGAGCAGAAAAATGCCTTAATTTTTTCCCACAGACCCGCCTCCGGCGGGGTATCAGAACGGGCTATTGCGTTGTTCCGGCTGTTGCTGATTTCATCAGAAAAAAATCTGTTTCCGATTTGAAATGGCATAATAAATCTCTCCTTAAACTGATATGCCGGGATCGTCCGGCATATCAAAGCCCTGATGGGCGTTGGTATCGTAGCTGCCCGGCGCTTTATGTCACAATACGGCCATTGACTGATTAGGGCTCGCTGCTGATAATGAAGCAGCGAATTTTTTAATCAGGGTTCATTCATTATTTGCAACAAGCCCTTTTGTATCTTCAGTCATCGGCATATCCCGGCAATCCGGAACAATCCGCTCTGATGATCGATTAACAACATCAGTGCATCATCAGGATTAATAACAGGACGCTGACCATTAAAGTTTGCCGGATTACTTATTTTAAGACCCTCACTTATGATAATTTGATGGTGATTTTTGTTTAAACAGTCTGTTTCTCAGAAACGTGCTGTTGTGCGGATTAAAATTAATTCATAAGCGAAAAGCTGAGTAGTGCGGATATTGATAAACAATGTTCTGAATTCAGAACAATCAGGCGAAAGTCAGCCGGTATAACGCGGCGGGATTCCTCACAGTGTGATCTGAATAACGTTAATATGAAACCGGAATGGTTAGATTTTCACTCCGCGTGATCGACACAGAAAATTAAGGATATACAATGCGTAAACTGACCCTTGCCCTGAGTGCCCTGGCACTCGCGCTGAGCCTCAGCAGTGTGGCTGATGCCAACGTGTACATGCCGGAAAAAGTCAGTGACGGCGTGACCGCAGCTCAGCTGGCAGAACAGCATGCCATTCACTGGATTTCGGTTGAACAAATTGAAGAAAGCCTGAAAGGACAGCCGCCGATGGCAGTGGGCTTTGATATTGACGACACCGTCTTATTCTCAAGCCCGGGCTTTTACCGCGGTAAACTGGAATACTCCCCGGACGACTACAGTTATCTGAAAAACCCGGAGTTCTGGGAAAAAATGAATAATGAGTGGGATAAATTCAGTATGCCGAAAAAATCCGGTACGGAACTGGTTCAGATGCACCTGAAACGTGGTGATACCGTTTATTTCATTACCGGGCGCAGCAAAACCAAAACAGAAACGGTCACTCAATATGTACAGGAAGGGCTGCGTATTCCGGCGGATAAAATGAACCCGGTTATTTTTGCCGGTGATGAGGAAGGGCAGAATAATAAAGTCAGTTGGATGCGTGATCACAAACTGAAAATTTATTACGGTGATGCGGATGCTGATATTGCGGCTGCACGCGAACTGAATATCCGGGGTATCCGCGTATTACGCGCATCAAACTCCTCGTATCAGCCGCTGCCGAAAGCCGGTCAGTTCGGTGAGGAAGTGGTGATTAATTCCGAATATTAATGATAATCTGTCAGTCATATAAAAACTCCGCTGCATAGCGGAGTTTTTTGTCTGTATTACCGGCAGCGGGTTGTTTATCCGGATAAAACGCAGAGAATGAGATGTATTTCATAACAGGAAATACCGGTATTTGCGCAATTAATGCGGTGTATTCATCTTAAAAAGATGTATTTACGCCTTTTTTCTGCAATATTTTTGTTATCCTATTTTCAATTATTCTCTGGCAGGTAAAATCAGCAGGGAAGTCATTTAAACGAAGTATTTACTATACTGACCATAAGCATTAACAATTGGCCGGAACAGACATAATAAAAAAATAAGAGAGGGATGTTATGGTGACGGGAGTTAAAAAAGTTGTTCCCATTTCCGCCATGATAGGAACACTGTTACTGACGCCTGTTTCGTGGGCCTCAACAGCACCGGTAACGCATCTGACTGAAGCAGATGCCAAAGTGGAAAATCTGAAAGCATTTTCACAATCACCTGAAAATACAGAAACGCAGCCCGCAGAACCGGTGCCCGGTGTGACTGCACTGCCCCTGAACGATGTCGCTGACCGTATCCGCCGTGAAGTCCCGGCGGCAACCCCATTACTGTATACCGATACACTGACAAACATTTATGCGGAACATCAGCTGAAACCGCTGTGGACCGATGAAAAAGCACGCCTGTCTCTGGAAAATCAGCTGGCGGAAGCCGCACTTGCCGGATTCCAGCCGCAGTTTTCGGCCTGGCTGAATGCCCTGGCACAAGCGGATCTGTCCCCGCTGGCACGGGATATGATTTTAACGGATGCGGCGCTGGGTTATCTCTATTACCTCGACAACGTGAGCAGCAAAGGCGATAAATGGCTGTACGGTGCCCGTCCGTTCACGTTTGCGGCGGTCAGTGCCCCGTCACTGGCGCGGCTGAATACAGCGGTACATAACGGCACACTGGCGGCATTTACAGACGCACTGTTACCGGCGAATAAGATGTATCAGCCGATGCGCAAAGCGATGCTGACAGAACTGGCGGACACCGCGCCGTGGCCGGAAATGGTGATTAACCGCACATTACGTCCGGGGGAAAGTCATGAATCCGTCGGGGCACTGCGTGAGATCCTGCACCGCTTTAATCTGATCTCTGCCAATGACATGATGAGCGCCGGTGCTGCTTACGATAAAACGCTGGTGGCGGCGGTTAAACAGTTTCAGTTACAGCATGGCCTGGAAGCCGATGGTATCATCGGCAAACAGACCCGCGAGTGGCTGAATAAGACACCACAGATGCGGGCTGCCATTATGGCGGTGAATATTCAGCGCCTGCGTATTACGCCGGACAATGAGCCGACCGCTATTCTGGTTAATATTCCGGATTTTTCCCTGTATTTCTATGTGGATAATAATCTGATCCTGGAATCCAGAACCATTGTCGGCCGCGCTGAGCGTAAAACACCGATTATGTCCAGCGCCCTGAATAATGTGGTGATTAACCCGCCGTGGACGGTTCCGCCGACCATGAGCCGTCAGGATGTTGTGCCGCGCGGCAGGGCTGATCCAAGTTACTTCAGCAGTCGTGGTTACACCATCTATAACGGCTGGAGTAACAACGCCTCTGTGGTTGATCCGTACAGCATTGACTGGAGCGTTATCACGCCGTCAAACTTCCCGTACCGGATAACCCAGGCACCGGGCCCGTCCAACTCGCTGGGACGTTATAAATTCAATATGCCGAACTCAGAGGCGATTTATCTGCACGATACCCCGAACCACAGCCTGTTTAATAAAAACATGCGGGCTATCAGTTCCGGCTGTGTGCGGGTGAACAAAGCCAAAGATCTCGCGGCAATACTCCTTGGTGATGCGGGCTGGAACGAAAGCCGTGTGGATGGAGCACTGAAAGCGGGCAGTACCCGTTATGTCTCTATCCCGAACCGTATTCCGGTTTATCTCTATTATCAGACTGCCTGGGTAAATGCGGAGAATATCCCGCAATATCGCGCGGATATTTACCGTTACGATGACAGCAGCCTGAAAGGTATTGATAAATTAACGGATATCACGCCTTTCCTGATAAAAAGCTGATCGCAAGAAGCCGTTTATTTATTAAGAATAAACGGCTTTTTTCTGTTGAAATATAATTAACCGGAAAACGATGTCCGTATAAAAATAATGGACGGCACAATATTATATCCGGTCATTCCGTTAATTAACTAAAAGTGATTAATTTTGCCGTATTGCCGTACCCGGCAAAGGCTCAGCGGATGCGGCATCGGACCGGCTGTACACCGGATGTTCACGAAAATGTCGGCGGAGTTTACTTTCTGCGTAAAAATGTGTTTTTTTATTTGACTCCGGGGGATTGAATCGGTAAAAAATAGACGGTCAGTTTTGTTTATTGCTGTTTTCTTCATATTGACGTTAATATTGAAATAACCTGACAAAAATTTACAGAAATAGACAAAACCGATCCGCTGCGGGTCTGAACGGTGAACACTATTATCGCTGTCCGGCCATGTAATATTTAATCAGATAAAGAGTGATTACCGTCAATGGATATAATTGATAATAACCGCCGTAAATGGCTGGGTTTTGGTGCGGCGGCGCTGGGGTTGGCTTTATTACCGAATCACGCATTTGCGTCCCTGACCACACCCCGGCCGAAAATTTTGCGGTTTGAAAACCTCAATACCGGTGAATTTTTAAAAGCAGAATTTTTTGACGGTAAACGTTACAACCGCTCTGAACTGGCCCGCCTGAACAAGCTGTTCCGCGACCACCGCAGTAATAAAGTCAAAACTATTGACCCGCACCTGTTTGACCAGATGTATCTGTTACAGGTGATGATGAACATCAATAAACCTATTCAGCTGGTGTCCGGTTACCGTTCTCTGGTTACCAATAATGAACTGCGCAGAACCACTTCCGGTGTGGCAAAGAAAAGTTATCACACCCGCGGCCAGGCAATGGATTTCCGTATTCCGGGCATCCAGTTAAGTCAGGTGCGCAAAGCCGCTCTGAAAATGCGGGCGGGCGGTGTGGGCTATTATCCGTCCAGTAATTTCGTTCATATGGATACAGGACCGGTCAGAACGTGGTAATCTGTTGTTATTACCCGCTTTAACCGGAGTTTTGTGTCATGCAATATCATATTATTCCTGTCACCGGCTTTATGCAGAACTGCACCCTGATCTGGTGTGATGAAACAAAAGCCGCTGCCATTGTCGATCCCGGCGGTGAAGCACCGCGTCTTATCCGTGAAATTGAACAACGCGGCCTGAAACTGGAAAAAATTCTTCTGACTCATGGTCACTTTGACCATGTCGGCGCAACCGCTGACGTGGCAGAACACTTTAATGTGCCGATCATCGGCCCGCAAAAGGAAGATGCATTCTGGATTGACGGACTGACTCAGCAGAGCCGGATGTTTGGTGTGGAGCCGTGCCGTGCATTTACCCCGGATCAGTGGCTGGAAGAGGGCGACAAGGTCACCGTCGGCAATCTTGAGCTGGATGTGCTGCATTGCCCCGGCCATACACCGGGTCATGTTATTTTTGTGGATAAGCAGGACAAACTGATTTCAATGGGTGATGTGCTGTTCAGAGGGGGCGTCGGCCGCAGTGACTTCCCGCGCGGTAATCATCAGGATCTGATCTGTTCAATTAAAGAAAAAGTGCTGCCGCTGGGGGATGAGTACCGTTTTATCCCGGGTCATGGCCCGATGTCCACACTCGGGGAAGAGCGCCGCACCAATCCGTTCTTACAGGACGAGCAGCCGGTCTGGTAAGCAATATTATTGCAGAAATAAAAATGCCTGACACCGTCAGGCATTTTTTATGGTCAAAACGAAATTACAGCACTGCGACGATGGCTTCGCACAGCGGAACCATATTTTCCAGGGTCAGGCCGGCAACGTTAATACGGCCGGAGCTGACAGCATATACCGCATATTCATCACGCAGACGCGCAACCTGTTCTTTGGTCAGGCCACTGAAAGAGAACATACCGTTCTGGCGGATAATAAAGCTGAAGTCCTGCTTCGCGCCTTTTTCCTGCAGGGTGTTCACAAAGAGCTGACGCATACGCTTGATACGCTCACGCATGGTGGTCAGTTCCTGAATCCATTCTTCTTTCAGTTCCGGATCAGACAATACTGTCGTTACCACAGCACCACCGTGTGACGGCGGGTTAGAGTAGTTAGTACGGATCACGATCTTGATCTGGCTGAACGCGCGATCGGCAGTGTCCGGATCGGCGGCAACCAGGGTGCAGGCACCGACACGTTCGTTGTACATGCCGAAGTTTTTAGAATAAGAACTGGCGACCAGCATCTCAGGATGGGATTTTGCGAAAATACGCAGCCCCTGAGCATCTTCATTCAGACCGGCGGCAAAGCCCTGATAAGCGAAGTCGAAGACCGGCAGCAGACCTTTTTCTTTTACCAGAACAGATAACTGTGCCCATTGTTCAGTTGTCGGGTCAATACCGGTCGGGTTATGGCAGCAGCCGTGCAGCAGGATCACATCACCGGCTTGTGCCGCTTCCAGGCTTGCCAGCATGCCATTGAAATCCAGGGCATGATTTTCGGCATCATAGTAATTGTATGTGCAGATTTCCAGACCGGCACCGGCAAAGATACCGTTATGGTTAGGCCAGGTCGGGTTGCTGATCCAGACACGTTTTGCGCTGGTTTGTTTAGCAATAAAATCAGCCGCGATACGCAGCGCACCGGTGCCGCCCGGTGCCTGTGCGGTACGGGCACGTTTGGCGGTGATGATATCGCTGTTATCACCGAACAGCAGTGCCTGAGTCACTGTCCCGAACTCAGGGATCCCGGTAATCGGCAGGTAGTTTTTCGTGGTTTCATTATCCAGCAGATACTTTTCCGCTTTTTTAACGCAGCTCAGTACCGGTGTTTTACCGGTTTCATCCTTGTAAACACCAATACCTAAATTGATCTTATTTTCACGGGGGTCCTGACGGAAGCTGTCAGCCAGACCTAAGATCGGGTCGGCAGGCGCGGCAGTAATATTCTCAAACATAGTTGTTGATCCCAATAGTATCTGATAATGCGGATAAGAGGACAGTCACAAGGCTATCAGGTTAACTCCCTGTAAATCATTTGCCAACTGTTTACAGAAAAAAGACGAAGATCTTGTGAAGTGGATGACGTCCTGTTGAGGTTTGTATGAAAATGCATCACAAAACGGGTTATATATCCAACGTCATTCAAGTTACAGGAAGGCGGCAAAGGAAGACAGATGGGGAGCATACATTAGTATGTGACCCAGCTGGCTGAGTGCAGCCAACGAACCTGTAGTTTGAATGAATAAGGATATACAGATAACAAAAAACCCACGGCATACCGTGGGTTTTGTATTCATATTCAGCGTAAAAGCTAAATCAGAACTGGTAGGTCAGACCTAAACCAACAACGTCACCGGTGTTGATTTGAGCACCACGGGTGAAGTCATTGTTGTCCAGCAGGTTGATTTTGTAATCAACGACTGCAGACATGTTTTTGTTGAAGTAGTAGTAAGCACCCAGGTCGATGTATTTAACCAGGTCTTCGCTGCCTTTAGTACCGTTGTTCAGGTCTTTACCTTTAGACTGCAGGTAAGCGATGGATGGACGCAGACCGAAGTCGAACTGATACTGTGCCACTAATTCGATGTTCTGAGTTTTGTTAGCGATCAGGCTATCTTCACCGTATTTGGTCATGTTACGGGTTTCACCGTACATAGCAGCCAGGTACAGGTTGTTAGCGTCGTATTTAGCACCAACGTTCCATGCTTCAGCACGTTTGCCTTCAGCAGTAGAGTTGTACTGCTGGCCTAAAGTACGGGCAGAGTTAGAGTAACCAGCACCCAGAGTCACACCCCAGCCCAGATCGTAGGCAGAAGATAAACCGAAACCGTCGCCGTTTGCTTTAGCATCAGCGGTATAATCAACTTCACCAGTTACTGGATCTTTGATTGCTTCGCCGCGGTTTGCGATAGAGTTATCGTCGTTAGCACCCTGATACTGCAGAGCGAAGCTCAGGCCATCAACATAACCGAAGAAATCGCTGTTACGGTAAGTCAGCAGGTTAGCGTTACGACCGGTCATGTAAACGTCGGTCTGAGCCATGGTGTCGCCACCGAACAGTGGCAGAACGTCGGTCCATGCTGCAGTGTCATATACCACACCGTAGTTACGGCCGTAGTCGATTGAACCGAATTCAGCGAATTTGAAACCAGCGTAAGCTAAACGTACTTTGTTTTTGTTGTCGCCTTCAACGCCGTTGGTTTTGATTTCGTTTTCGAAACGACCGAAACCGGTCAGCTGGTCAGTGATCTGAGTTTCACCTTTGATGCCGAAACGAACGCGTGAATCGTCGCCATCTTCTTTAGCGCCGTTGTCATCAGACTTAGCGAACATGTGACGAACGTCAACTTTACCGTACAGGTCTACTTTGTTGCCGTCTTTGTTGTAGATTTCAGCTGCGTTTGCTGCACCAGCAACTAACAGAGCCGGGATAACCACTGCAAGAATATTGCGTTTCATTATTATTACCCTCATTGGTGTTATTCGGACACCTGCCACTGCCAGAAATAGTTCTGAAAAAATTTGGAACTATTTATGAGAGTTTAGTGTCGTCTGTGTCGGCGACCAGTGTTCCATTGGTAAAATATTTTATCTACCCTGAAAGTGCTACAAAAACGAAGAATCTGTAACAAATAGCAAAAAAGTATTTCAAAATGTAAATAATTGGGAACTTTTTGAACAGTAAGATCACCAGACATAAAAAAAGCCGGCCTGAAGGCCGGCTTTTTACATTCAATATTTTTGATGGAAATCAGAATGTGGCGCTGCGCGGGGTGCGCGGGAACGGGATGGTTTCACGGATATTTGAGACACCCGTCACATATGAGACCAAACGTTCAAAACCCAGACCGAAACCGGCATGCGGTACAGTGCCGTAGCGGCGCAGATCACGGTACCACCAGTAATCTTCTTTATTCATACCCAGTTCATCAAAGCGGGCATCGAGTTTGTCCAGACGCTCTTCACGCTGGGAACCCCCGATAATTTCACCGATCCCCGGTGCCAGCACGTCCATCGCTGCCACGGTTTTGCCATCTTCGTTTTCACGCATATAGAAGGCTTTGATGGCTTTCGGGTAGTTTTTAACGACAACCGGGGCTTTGAAGTGTTCTTCCGCCAGGTAACGCTCGTGCTCAGAGGACATATCCACGCCCCAGTACACCTCGTTTTCAAAGGTTTTGCCGCAGTTTTCCAGGATTTTGATCGCATCGGTGTAATCAACCTGCGCGAAATCGGAAGTGACAAAACGCTCCAGGCGTTCGATGGCTTCTTTATTAATACGCTCAGCAAAGAATTCGAGATCGTCACGGCGCTCTTCCAGAACCGCTTTGAAAACATATTTCAGCATGGCTTCAGCCAGACCGGCGACATCATCCAGGTTGGCAAACGCCACTTCCGGCTCGACCATCCAGAATTCCGCCAGGTGGCGGCTGGTGTTGGAGTTTTCAGCACGGAATGTCGGCCCGAAGGTGTAGATTTTGCTCAGCGCAGAGGCATAAGCTTCACCGTTCAGCTGACCGGAGACGGTCAGGAATGCTTCCCGGCCGAAAAAGTCTTCGCTGAAATCCACTTCGCCTTTGTCGTTACGCGGCAGGTTGTGGAAATCCAGCGTGGAGACGCGGAACATTTCACCGGCACCTTCGGTATCAGAGGTGGTGATCAGCGGGGTGGATACCCAGAAGAAACCCTGCTCATCAAAGAAACGGTGTAATGCCTGGGATAAGGTATGACGGACACGGGCAACCGCGCCAATCAGGTTAGTGCGCGGACGCAGGTGTGCCACTTCACGCAGATACTCAACAGAATGACGTTTTGCCGCCATCGGGTAGGTATCGGGATCATCAACCATACCGACCACACGAACCTGTGAGGCATGGATTTCAAAGCTTTGTCCCTGGCCCGGGGATGCAACCACTTTCCCGGTGACTTCGACAGAACAGCCCGCCGTTAAATGAAGCACTTCATCATTATAATTAGGTAAATTACTTTCGATGACGGCCTGTACCGGATTAAAGCAGGAACCGTCGTAGACGGCGAGGAATGAGATCCCGGCTTTTGAATCTCTCCTTGTACGGACCCAACCCTGTACTGTGACTTCGCTGTCAACAGGTACACGGCCTTGCAGTACATCGACCACAGGCGCTATGCTCATAGTGGAAACTCTCTCTTCTTATATAGGTCTGTTACACGCGTTACCCGCCATCCTCTGAGATGTGAGTAACAGAATAGTCATCAGTTGCCGTCAAACGGGCAATCTCACTATGTTACTTGCTCACTCTCAGGAAACAAGCAGAAATTGGGGATTAACCGCCCGAAAAACAGAAAAAATAACCGTCTTTTTCTGTTCTCCGGGGGATGGCGTATAAAAGGCAGGATCAGCAGGCGCGCTGAACGTGGGGAATATCAAATGCGCGGCGCAGTTTATCGACAAATTCATCATCTTCACAGATGGTTTTGCCGGGGCTGTCAGAGAGCTTGGCAACCGGTTTGCCGTTGCATTCCACCAGCTTGATAACAATATTGAGCGGCTCAACATCCGGGATATTGCAGGTCAGGCGGGTGCCGATACCAAATACCAGGTTTATCCGGTCACAGAAATGGGCATAAAGCGCGAGGGCTTTGCGGAAATCCAGATTGTCTGAAAAAACCAGCGTTTTGCTCATCGGGTCGATACCCAGCTTTTCATAGTGAGCAATCGCTTTTTCGCCCCATTCCACCGGATCCCCGGAATCGTGGCGCAGACCCTGGTAGGCGCGGGCAAACGGGGCATCGAAATCGCGCAGGAAAGCATCCATGGTGATGCAGTCTGTTAAGGCGACACCGAGCTGATCCGGATATTCATCGAGCCAGGTCTGGAGAGCGGCGCGCTGGCTGTTGGCCAGTTCCGCGCTGATTTGCTGATGTGCCTGGAACCATTCGTGTGCCTGGGTGCCGACCGGCTCCAGATCGAGTTCTTTCGCCAGCAGGTAATTGCTGGTGCCGACCAGATACGGGAAATGTTGTTTCAGTTCCGTGACAATCGCCTTCTGAACATCAAAAGAGAAACGGCGGCGGGTGCCGAAATCCATCAGTTTAAAACGGCTGAGGTCGATCCCTGCCTGCTCTGCATCCTGATAAAAACGGGCTACCAGCTCACGCAGACGGATAACGGCATCTTCCGGCGTGACCTGCGGTGATTCATGGAGGTGAACGAGTTCACTGATCAGCGCCAGCAGCGGTACTTCCCACAGGATAACGTCCACCCACGGGCCGCTGATACGGATAGACAGCTGACCGTTGCTGTCACAGCGGATATTCACCTGTGACGGGTCAAACCGGAACTGACGGAACCAGGCGAGATAGTCCGCCGAAAAGAACGGCAGGCGGGCCAGATAGTTGTACTCGTCATCACTGACTGACAGCTCTGACATCATTGCCACCCTGTGGCGCAGTTCATCTGCGTACTGCCCCAGCCGTTTGCTGCTCCGGCAGCGGAATTCCGCGACCACCGGAATTGAGCGGTAATGATGGAACACTGCCTGCTGCATATGCAGCTTATACGCATCGGTATCCAGCAGTGATGTGATAATCGGGGTTGCTTCTGAATTCATGGCGCTTTCAGCATCCTCACGGAGCAATCAACCTAAACAGGTTATAGCTTACTATTGTCTGCGTATAGTAACACGTTATTTTCCCTGTGCGTGATGTTCAGCGTGCAATCACATTATTTGTTAACATTTTATTCATATCTGATGCGGTACCGCACCGTCAGGAAATCAGGGCGTATCACAAACTGCTAAAATTTCGTTTACCACGGCGCCTGAATTATGAGAGCCTAATAACAGCGTAATTGTAATCATTTAATAAAACAGTGAAGAGAAAACCATGACACAACAGCGGCAGGCGAAGTATCGTCAGGACTATCAGGCTCCTGATTATACCATTACCCATATTGATCTTGATTTTGCGCTCGACCCGCAGACGACAGTGGTGACTGCCGTCAGTCAGGTGAAGCGCCTGAATGACAGCGCCTCTGAACTGGTACTTGCCGGTGAGGGGCTGACGCTGAAGCAGCTGACCATTGATGGCAAAGTCTGGTCAGATTACCGCGAAGAATCCGGTTCACTGCGCATTCAGAATGTGCCTGAACAATTCACCCTGCAAATTATTAATGAAATCAGCCCGGCGGAAAATACTGCACTTGAAGGGCTGTATGTGTCCGGTGATGCACTCTGCACACAGTGTGAGGCGGAAGGCTTCCGTCATATCACGTATTACCTTGATCGCCCGGATGTGCTGGCGCGTTACACCACCCGGATCACGGCGGACAAAGCCCGTTATCCGTATCTGTTATCCAACGGTAACCGGATTGATGCCGGGGAATCCGGGGATAAACACTGGGTGAAATGGGAAGATCCGTTCCCGAAACCAAGTTACCTGTTTGCTCTGGTGGCCGGTGATTTTGATGTGCTGCGCGATACTTTCACCACCCGCAGCGGCCGTAATGTGGCGCTGGAGCTGTTTGTCGACAAAGGCAACCTCGACCGTGCCGGCTGGGCGATGACCTCTCTGAAAAATGCCATGAAATGGGATGAGGAGCGCTTTGGTTTCGAGTATGACCTCGACATCTATATGATTGTGGCGGTTGATTTCTTCAATATGGGCGCAATGGAGAACAAAGGACTGAATGTCTTTAACTCAAAATATGTGCTGGCGAAGAATGAAACCGCGACGGATAAAGATTATCTCGGGATTGAATCTGTTATCGGTCATGAATATTTCCATAACTGGACCGGTAACCGTATCACCTGCCGTGACTGGTTCCAGCTCAGCCTGAAAGAAGGGCTGACCGTTTTTCGTGACCAGGAATTCAGCTCCGACCTCGGCTCCCGCCCGGTCAACCGTATCAATAATGTCCGCGTGATGCGTGCCGCTCAGTTTGCCGAGGACGCCGGTCCGATGGCACACCCGATCCGTCCGGATAAAGTCATTGAAATGAATAACTTCTATACACTGACCGTGTATGAGAAGGGCTCTGAAGTGATCCGCATGATCCACACGCTGCTCGGCGAAGAGCAGTTCCAGGCGGGGATGCAGCTTTATGTTCACCGCCATGACGGCAGCGCCGCGACCTGTGATGATTTTGTGCAGGCGATGGAAGATGCGTCAAATGTCGATCTCACCCTGTTCCGCCGCTGGTACAGCCAGTCCGGCACGCCGCTGGTGACCGTACGTGACAGCTATGATGCGGATAAAAAACAGTATCAGCTGCATGTGACCCAGATGACCCCGCCGACACCGGATCAGCAGGACAAACAGCCGCTGCATATCCCGTTTGATATCGAACTGTACGGCAGTAACGGCGACGTGCTTCCGCTGCGCCATGAAGGGGAACCGGTTCATCCGGTACTGAATATTACCCGTGATGAACAGACCTTCGTCTTTGATGATGTCAGTGAAAAGCCGGTACCGTCACTGTTCCGTGAGTTCTCCGCGCCGGTAAAAGTGGATTATCCGTATACCGATGCACAGCTGGCATTCCTGATGCAGCACGCCCGTAATGAATTTGCCCGCTGGGATGCCGCGCAGTCTCTGCTGGCATTACATATAAAGGAAAACATCCGCCGCTATCAGGCCGGTGAAGATTTACAGTTACCGGAAGGGGTAACCGACGCTTTCCGTGCGGTGCTGCTTGATGAGCAGATCGATCCGGCGCTGGCGGCTCAGATTCTGACCCTGCCGTCAGAAACCGAGGTTGCGGAATGGTTCCCGGTGGTGGATCCGGATGCGATCAATGCGGTCATGACCTTTATTGCCGGTACATTTGCCCGTGAACTGGCAGATGAGTTGTATGCGGTGTATGTCAGCATGAAAACCGGGGCATACCAAATCGATCATGCGGATATTGCAAAACGCGATCTGCGCAATGTCTGTCTGGGCTATCTGGCGCTGGATGAGGATAGAGCACAGGCAGATAAGCGTGTGTCGCAGCAGTATGCGCAGGCCGACAATATGACCGATTCCCTGGCGGCGCTGACGGCGGCGGTGAAAGCCGCACTGCCGTGCCGTGATAAACTGCTGACGGATTACGACAACAAATGGCATCAGGATGGTCTGGTGATGGACAAGTGGTTTATGCTTCAGGCCACACGTCCGGATGCGGATGTGCTGGATAATGTGAAATCACTGCTCACTCACCGTTCCTTCACCATGGCAAACCCGAACCGGGTACGCTCGCTGGTCGGTGCGTTTGTGATGAATAACCCGAAAGCGTTTCATGATAAGTCCGGTAAAGGCTATGAATTCCTGGCAGAGATCCTCTGTGACCTGAACAGCCGTAACCCGCAGGTGGCCTCACGTCTGATCGAGCCGCTGATCCGCCTGAAACGCTATGATGACAGCCGTCAGAGCAAAATGCGTGATGCGCTGCTGCGTCTGAAAGGGCTGGACAATCTCTCCGGTGATCTGTTTGAGAAAATCACCAAGGCACTGGATGAGAACTGATCGGTGAGAGTTCTCCGGATGATTGCATCCGCATTGTTACAGACAAAACACCTCCCCGGAGGTGTTTTTTTTTTTTTGCACTGCAATACATTGTCACAGTAACAGAACGTTATTTTTAACCGGATACGGTAAACTCAGGCCAATGACGAGCTGTATATAAAAGAAAGGATTTCGTGATGAGAAATGAAATAAACCGGTGCAGTCGCTGGTTACAGGGGATATTTTCCCTGTTTTTACTGCTTTTTGCTGTGACGGCATTTGCTCAGACGGAGACATTTCCCCGTATGCAGGGGGCGGTGACTGATACCGCCGGATTACTGACCGATGCTGAGCGCAGCAGTATTGAGCAGAAACTGAATACATTGCGGGCCCGGACCGGCGCACAGATTGCGGTACTGACCGTGAAAACGACCGGAACACGTGATATTGAAAGTTATGCGGAAAAAGTCTTTAACAAATGGCGGCTGGGGCGTATCAGTATCGATGATGGTATTTTGCTGCTGGTGGCGGTGGATGACCGTGCGATGCGGATTGAAGTCGGATACGGGCTGGAAGGGGCGGTCAGTGATGTAACGGCAAAACGTATTCTCAATGATTATTTTATTCCGCATTTTCAAATAAGGGATTATGCCGGGGGTATTGATGATACCGTCGATGCGCTGATTGCCGCAGTCCGTAATGAACCGCTGCCGCCTGTCAACATGCCGGCATTCTTTATCATCAAACAGGCAGAGCCTGTGGGCTGGATCGATATTCTCCTCGGTGCGGTTCTGGCGATGAGTGCCTGGATGTGGGCCGCATTTCTGTATAGCATGGTGAAACGGTTTAAACTGAAAGCCGCGATCCCGGTTGCCATCATTATTTATCTGATCTGGTACGCCGACAGCTTCAATAACCCTGACGGAAACGGCTTCCGTTTCGGGGAACATTTTCTCTACGAGGAATTACCGCGCTGGAGCCAGTTCCTGTTTCTGCAGATTCTGCCGTCCTGGATGGTGATTATACTGATATTCACCATGTTTTTTGCGTTCTTTTTCTTATTTCTGCTCTGCCTCGGCGGACTGTACTGGATACTGACGAAAATTGTCCGGCCTCAGAAAGTGCGGGTTTCAATCTGTGTCGGCTTTTTATTCGGCGGATTTGCGTTTATCTTCGGATTGCTGGTTTCCGGGGGGAGCCCGGCCTTTGGTGTGTTGACCGGAGCGGGATTCGGGCTGTTTATCGGTATCGGACATTATCTCGGTTTTGTCACTGTCGGCAGCGGTGGTGGTGGCTCAGGGAAAGGCGGGAAAGGCGGAAGAGGCGGCAGAGGCGGAAGAGGCGGCGGCGGTTACAGCGGCGGCAGCCGGAGCAGCAGCCGATCCTCATCCGGCGGTGGTGGCCGCAGCGGGGGCGGCGGAGCATCCGGCCGCTGGTAATCTGACAGTATATGGCGCACAAAAAGTGTGCGTCATATACTGCGTAAAAAAGCCGTGCAGAACGGATGCATTTCACCTATTATAGCCGCCTGAGATAGGCTCCCGCTGTTTCAGCTATGATTCACGACCTATTTTGTTACAGAGAAATTGCCCGGTACGGCGTGTTGTGCCGAAAACACATATCTATAGCAAAAGGTATTTAAGATGTATTATCCGCTAGTCAGGAAGGCTCTGTTCCGCCTTGATCCGGAACGTGCCCACGAATTCACCTTTCACCAGCTTAAACGTCTTTCCCGCTCTCCTTTCCGTTTTCTTATTCAGCAGCATGTCGCTACCAAACCCGTTCAGTGCATGGGGCTCTCTTTTAAAAACCCGCTCGGATTAGCCGCCGGTCTTGATAAAGACGGTGAATGTATTGAAGCGTTTGACGCCATGGGTTTTGGTTTTGTTGAGGTCGGTACGGTCACACCGAAACCACAGCCGGGAAATGATAAGCCGCGTCTGTTCCGTATTGTCGAAGCAGAAGGGCTGATTAACCGGATGGGATTTAATAATCTCGGGGTGGATAACCTGGTTGAAAATATTAAACAGGCTCGTTTCGGTGGTATTCTGGGAATTAATATCGGAAAAAATAAAGATACGCCGGTTGAGCAGGGGAAAGATGACTATCTGATTTGTATGGATAAAGTGTATACCCATGCCGGATATATCGCTGTTAATATTTCCTCACCGAATACCCCGGGATTACGGACACTGCAATACGGCGATATGCTGGATGACCTGCTGTCAGCAATAAAAATAAAGCAGCAGGAACTGCATCAGAAACACGGAAAATATGTCCCTGTCGCGGTGAAAATTGCCCCGGATTTAACAGCGGAAGAATTAATTCAGGTCGCTGACAGTCTGATTCGCCATAATATTGATGGTGTGATTGCCACCAATACCACATTAGACCGCTCATTAGTGCAGGGATTAAATCACTGCAATGAAACCGGCGGATTAAGTGGCCGTCCGGTGCAGAGTAAGAGCACAGAAATTATCCGTTTATTATCGAAAGAGCTGAACGGAAAATTACCGATCATCGGTGTCGGCGGAATAGATTCCCTCATTGCCGCCCGGGAAAAAATGGAAGCAGGTGCATCATTGATCCAAATTTATTCAGGATTTATCTACCACGGACCAAAATTAATAAAAAATATTGTAAATAGCCTGTAATTTTCACTATTATTCCTGTCAGGGGGTTTATTTTTCCCCCTGTTTCTTCTATATTTTCAGATGTTGCCTGAAAAATTGTTACTGACAGGCAATGCACGTTAAAGTAAACAATCACTTTTAATTATTTTATTTAATGTGTAGTAGAAATATAAATTGCTAATCAGGTATTAGCCGGGAATGTGATCAGATGAAAATAAAACCTGACGATCAATGGCAGTGGTATTACGATGATACGCATGAGCGTATTATGCTGGATCTTGCCAACGGAATGGTATTCCGCTCCCATTTTGCACCACGCCTGCTGGCACCGTATGCACGGTGTCACAGCCCGTTTTCTGTTGATGATGCCGCGTTATTTTTTATCTTTGAAGAACAGATTAAAAAATTAGATATTCCGGCACAACAGTGTGCTGAATTAACATTGAATGCGTTAATTGCATCGCGTTTTTTAAAGCCGCAAATGCCGAAGAGCTGGTATTTTTCATTGTTTTGCGCAATGACAAAACCGGAGCAGGGGCAGCTGGTTGAAGTGGTGGCGGGTAACAACCGTCAGCGCAGCAACTTTATTGTGGCGGAAGCAGGGGAAAGTGCCAGTTTATGTCTGCTGGTTGATCCGGTACTTGAATTACACGATCGGAGCATGTGTTTTTGTGATCCGATCAAGATCATGAATGATCGTTTATTGCCAAGAACCCCGGTAACACGGCGTTTATTAATGGACAGAGCTGTCTGAGGCTGTCCGGTAAACGATCATTATCAGGATCGGGTAATGTTATATGATCCACAATGGATCCTTATTATTAATAAGTGATCCATTCAGCTGAAATACCCCCGGCGGTTTATCTGCCGGGGGTATTTTTTCAGTTATCCGTGGCGGATCGTAATATTGGTTTTCGGAATACAGCTGCACGCCAGAATATCACCGTTCTCTTTTATCGCCCCGGCTTTCAGCGGAGTGACGTCACCGGAGACCAGTGTGACTCTGCAGCAGCCGCAGACGCCGGCCCGGCAGGAGTACGGAATATTGACCTGATGGCTTTCCAGCTGCTCCAGTAAGACATGCTGATTGTTCACCGGGTAGCGTTTACCGTTGAATGTCAGTTCCAGAGCTGTTTCCGGCTGTGCGGGGGCGGTCTGCACTTTCTCAACGGTTTGTTCCTGATACTGACGCGGTTCGCGGGTTTCCAGCACAGTGACGGTATCACCGGCCTGAATCACGCCGGTATTGCGGGCAATGGCATTCATGCCGAAATCCACATCATCATTATCTGCGGCTTTCCGGAAGGTCTGCAGGGTATGGAACGGCTCCATTTCCGGGTGTTTAATGCCTTTATCCGTACTGACGGTCGTAAGGATACAACGGCTGCACGGTTTTTTCAGATCAAACACCACATCACCGACCTGAATGGTTTTCCAGCGGTCTTCCGCAAACAGCTCCGCACCGGTGACAATAATATTGCCGCGGAACTGCTCAATTTTAATACCGGCACCGCAGCGGCGCTGCACCTCACGGAAAGAGGCTTCGTTTACCACCAGATAAGGATAACCATCGGCAAACGACACGGCGGTATCCGGGAATTTTTTTACCCGGCGGGTGGATTGCGGGCTGAGCCAGCGCAGCTGTACCGGGATATCAAAGAACTGACACAGCCACTGATTGATTTTTTCCGGTGCAAGCAGCGAGGTGAAATGATTTCCCCAGACTTCGCACGGCAGGTGATCGGGACGGAAATCCTCAAACAGGATCGTGGCACCGCTGCCTTCCGGGCTGCGCAGGTAAATCCCGTTACTCAGCAGCACCGGGGTAAACAGCACCATCTGCGGATAACGGCGGGCGGTGATAAATTTTCCGGTCTCATCTGTTATCATAAAATTGCGGTCAAAGCTCAGTCCGGTTTCGCCGGCATGGCTTTGTGACTGGCGGATGCCCTTCATTGACTTCACAGGAAAGGTATATAAACGGGAGAGTGTGATGGGTGTTGTCGTCATTGTTATCCGTTCTTTTCGTTATTATCAGTAATACCACAATGGCATCCCGGTTTATCCGGAAAAAGGTGAACGTCAATTTTATGATTTACCGCCCGGATCCGCTATAATGCGCTCCAATTTTTTATTTCAACGGTAAACCATGATGAACGTGTATTTTGCCAGCACCGCCCGCGGGCTCGAAGAACTCTTAAAAAATGAATTAGCGACACTGGGCGCTGAGGATCTCAGTATTACGCAGGGTGGCGTTCACTTCCGGGCGCAGCCGCGTACGATGTACACATGTCTGATGTGGAGTCGTCTGGCATCCCGTATTTTATTACCGCTGAATGAGTTTAATGTCTATAGCGACATGGATCTTTATCTCGCGGTGCAATCCATTGACTGGCCATCGGTGTTCTCCGCTGACAAGACATTTGCCGTGCATTTCAACGGGACTAATGATGAGATCCGCAACAGTCAGTACGGCGCACTGAAAGTCAAAGATGCTATCGTTGACAGCTTCACCCGCAAAACCGGTACGCGCCCGGATGTGGCGAAACAGCAGCCGGATATCCGCATCAATGTTTATCTCAATAAGGAAAAAGCCTCGCTGGCGATAGACCTGAGCGGGGATTCCCTGCATATCCGCGGCTACCGCGAACTGGCCGGTCAGGCGCCGCTGAAAGAGAATCTGGCGGCGGCGATTATTCTGCGTTCCGGCTGGCAGAAAGAGACCCCGATGGTGGATCCGATGTGCGGTTCCGGTACTCTGCTGATTGAAGCGGCAATGATTGCCTCCGATTGTGCGCCGGGTCTGAACCGCCTTCACTGGGGTTTTGAAGCCTGGGGTGCCCATGACAAAGCGGTCTGGGAATCGGTCCGTGCTGAAGCGCGTGAACGTGCCAATGCCGGTCTGGTCAGTACAGCCGCCCGTTTCTTCGGTTCTGATACTGATAAACGTGTGCTGGACATGGCCCGTGCCAACGCCCGCCGCGCCGGGGTGGATAAATTGATCACTTTCCAGCAGAAAGATGCCACCAAGCTGGAAAATCCGCTGCCGGATGGCCCGAAAGGTACTATTATTTCCAACCCGCCGTACGGTGAGCGGCTGGAAAGCGAACCGGCGCTGATTGCCCTGCACAGTGTGTTTGGCCGTGTGGTCAAAACCCGTTTCCCGGGCTGGCGCCTGTCATTATTCAGCGCTTCCCCGGAACTGCTCAGCAGCCTGCAATTGCGTGCAGAGCGTGAATTCAAGGCGAAAAACGGCCCGCTGGATTGTGTGCAGAAAAACTATCAGTTAAGTGACACACCACCGGCAACGGCGCAGGATATCGGGGCAGATTTTGCTAACCGTCTGCGTAAGAACGAAAAGAAATTAGCAAAATGGGCGAAACAGGAAGGCGTTGAATGTTATCGCCTTTATGATGCGGATCTGCCTGAGTATAATGTCGCGGTTGACCGTTATGCGGATTATGTGGTGGTGCAGGAATATGCACCGCCGAAAACCGTGGATCCGAACAAAGCGCGTCAGCGCCTGTTCGATGTGATCAGCGCGACACTGGCCGTGCTGGAGTTACCGGCGCACAAGCTGATCCTGAAAACCCGTCAGCGCCAGAAAGGCAAACAGCAGTATGAAAAACTGGCGGAGAAACAGAACAGTTTCCCGGTGAAAGAGTATAACGCACAGTTATGGGTTAACCTGACTGATTACCTGGATACCGGCCTGTTCCTTGATCACCGTCTTGCCCGCAAAATGCTGGGACAGATGAGCAAAGGCAAAGACTTCCTCAATCTGTTTGCCTACACCGGCTCGGCAACGGTTCACGCCGGTCTCGGCGGCGCGCGCAGCACCACGTCTGTGGATATGTCACGCACCTACCTGGAGTGGGCGGAGCGCAATCTGCAGAGCAACGGCCTGAGCGGCAGACAGCACCGTCTGATCCAGGCGGATTGCCTGAGCTGGCTGGCGCAGACTCCGGAACAGTTTGATCTGATCTTTATCGATCCGCCGACATTCTCCAACTCGAAACGAATGGAGGATACCTTTGATGTCCAGCGTGATCACATCAGCCTGATGAAACATCTGAAACGTATGCTGCGCCGCGGCGGTACGCTGATGTTCTCCAACAACAAACGCGGTTTTAAATTAGATCAGGACGGTATGGATGCACTGGGGCTGGTTGCTCAGGATATTACCGCCAAAACACAGTCACAGGATTTTGTCCGTAACCGTCAGATCCATAACTGCTGGCTTATCCGCCACGCAGGCGAGGAATAACAGAAATTATGTCGTTGATTAATATGGCGGGCGCCTGGCTCGCATTCAGTGATGCTCCGCTGCTGGAAAATGCGGAGATGCATATCGAAGAAAATGAGCGTGTTTGTCTGGTCGGGCGCAACGGGGCGGGAAAATCCACTCTGATGCGTGTGCTGACCAAAGAGCAGCCACTGGATGACGGTACGGTTATCTATGAACAGGATCTGATTGTTGCCCGTCTGCAGCAGGATCCGCCGCGTGATGTGGAAGGCACGGTGTTTGACTTTGTTGCCGAAGGGGTGGCGGAGCAGGCACAGCATATCAAGGCGTTCCATCAGATCTCAAAATTAGTGGAAAGTGATCCATGTGATAAAAATCTGTCAAAAATGGCGGAACTGCAGGAGATCTTAGACACTCAGAACTTATGGCTGCTCGACAGCCGGATTGCGGATGTGATTGCGCATCTGGAATTACCGGCGGATGAAAAATTATCCGCACTGTCCGGTGGCTGGCTGCGCAAAGCAGCACTCGGACGTGCGCTGGTCAGCGGGCCGAAAGTGTTGTTTCTGGACGAACCGACCAACCACCTGGATATCGAAACCATCCAGTGGCTGGAAGGCTTCCTGAAAAACTTCAGCGGCAGCATTGTCTTTATTTCCCATGACCGTTCTTTTATCCGCAATATGGCGACACGGATTATCGACCTGGATCGCGGAAAACTGGCCTCCTGGCCGGGCAGTTATGATGATTATCTGGTGGCCAAGGAAGAGGCTCTGCGTGTCGAAGAGATGCAGAATGCGGAATTTGACCGTAAACTGGCACAGGAAGAAGTCTGGATCCGTCAGGGCATCAAAGCCCGCCGCACCCGTAATGAAGGGCGTGTCCGTGCGCTGAAAGCCCTGCGCAGCGAACGCGCGGAACGCCGCGAAGTGATGGGCAAAGCAAAAATGCAGGTGGAAGAGGCGACCCGTTCCGGCAAAATCGTCTTTGAAATCGATGATATCAGTTATGGTATTGACGGTAAGAATCTGGTCAGTCATTTCAGTGCTCAGGTAAACCGGGGGGACAAAATTGCCCTCGTCGGCCCGAACGGCTGCGGTAAAACCACGCTGCTGAAACTGATGCTCGGCGATTTACAGCCGGACGACGGCAGTGTGCATATCGGCACCAAGCTGGAAGTGGCTTATTTCGACCAGCACCGTGCAGCGCTGGACCCGGACAAAACCGTGATGGATAACCTGGCGGAAGGCAAACAGGAAGTGCTGGTCAACGGAAAACCACGCCATGTACTCGGCTATCTGCAGGAATTCCTGTTTCATCCGAAACGGGCGAGAACTCCGGTGCGGGCACTGTCCGGCGGGGAGCGCAACCGTCTGCTGCTGGCAAGATTATTCCTGAAACCGAGCAATCTGCTGATCCTCGATGAACCGACCAACGACCTTGATGTCGAAACACTGGAACTGCTGGAAGAGCTGGTGGATAACTATCAGGGCACTGTCCTGCTGGTCAGCCATGACCGCCAGTTTGTTGATAACTGCGTGACCGAATGCTGGATTTTTGAAGGCGATGGTACTATCGGGCGTTTTGTCGGCGGTTACTTTGATGCACAGCAGCAGCGGGCGCAGGTTCAGTCGCTGAAAGCCCCGGCGGCGAAAGCGGCGAAACCGGAAGCGGCGGAAGAAAAACGTAAAGATAACATTAAAAAAGCAAATACATCTGCAAAATTAAGTTATAAATTACAGCGGGAACTTGAACAGTTGCCGTCATTGCTGGAATCCCTCGACGAGGAAATTCAGCAACTGCAAAGTCAGGTCAGCGCGCCTGAATTCTTTAACCAGCCGCATGATGAAACAGATAACGTGCTGAAACTGCTGGCAGAGAAAGAGCATGCGCTGGAAGAGGCGTTTGAGCGCTGGCAGACGCTGGAAGCAATGCAGAGCGGGAACTGATCCCGCCTGTAATTTTGGAGAAATAACGAAACAGTGTGTGCTCATCATTCACATGAATCAGTCACGGTGCTGTGTCCGCAGTGCGACCTGGTGGTGGAAATCCCTGAACTGGAACGGGGAACCAAAGCCGGGTGTCCGCGCTGCCACACCCATCTGGCCGCCCGCTGGCGTGAACCGCGCCGTCAGCCGCTGATGTATGCCCTCAGCGGCCTGGTGATGTTTGTGCTCGCCGGGATGTTTCCGTTTGTCTCGATGAAAGTGGCGGGTATTGAAAGCGAAATTACGCTTTATCAGATACCGTCGGTGATGTTCGGGGATAACTACGGTGAGCTGGCACTGTTCTTTATGGGATTTGTGCTGGCGGTACCTGCCTTCTGCCTGTTTGCTATTACCTTACTGTGCAGCGGGATCCGTCTGCCGCCTCCGCTGGCCATTCCGGTCACGCGGCTGCTGTTCGGGCTGCGGGCCTGGTGTATGGCGGAAATTTTCCTCGCCGGTGTGCTGGTCAGTTTCGTGAAACTGATGGCGTACGGGGATATCGGGCTGGGCGTGAGTTTTCTGCCTTATTGCCTGTTCTGTGTGATGCAGGTGCGGGCATTCCAGTGCCTGGATAAACACTGGGTCTGGCAGCGGATTGCACCGCGTCCGCCGCTGCCGGTGGCACTGGAGGCAGGAAAAGGCGGTTTGTGTCAGGGGGTGCGGCTGTGCGGTACCTGCCAGGCGATTCTGCCGGCAGATATGCATGAGTGTCCGCGCTGCAGCAGCCGGGGTTATGCGCGGCGGCCGAACAGTTTACAACTGACCATGGCGCTGCTGTTTACCTCGCTCATTTTATATATCCCGGCAAACCTGCTGCCGATTATGATCACCGAATCCCTCGGCAGTGATTTTGGCTCGACTATTATGGCCGGGGTGATTCTGCTGTGGGGGGATGGCTCTTATCCGGTGGCGATGGTGATCTTTATTGCCAGTATCATGGTGCCGAGCCTGAAAATGCTGGCCATCGGCTGGCTGTGTCTGGATGCGAAAGGCCACGGCTGGCGTGATCCCGGCCGGATGCACTTTATTTATGAAATCGTGGAGTTTGTCGGACGCTGGTCCATGATTGATGTGTTTGTGATAGCCGTACTGGCGGCACTGGTGCGGATGGGGCGTCTG
The DNA here is from genome assembly GCF_000633515.1 of Morganella morganii H1r. Taxonomy (GTDB): domain Bacteria; phylum Pseudomonadota; class Gammaproteobacteria; order Enterobacterales; family Enterobacteriaceae; genus Morganella; species Morganella morganii_B. The sequence continues at coordinate 48,302 of NZ_AYMP01000069.1, forward strand.
ATGAGCATCTATCCGGATATCGGTGTGATTTTATTTGCGATGGTGGTCATTCTGACAATGATTGCCGCCGAAATGTTCGACCCGCGCCTGACGTGGGATCGGCTTGAAAAAAAACGGGCGGAGAGTGCTAAGGAGCCTCAGGTTGAACGATAAAACTGATGATTTGACAGAAGCGAAGGTCAGCAAACTGAAAAGCTGGTCACCGGTCTGGATAATTCCCATCGTCACGGTACTGATTGGTGCCTGGATCCTTATCAGCCATTTTCGCGGGCAGGGACCGGAGATCACCCTGATCACCTATAACGCGGAAGGGGTTGAAGCCGGTAAAACCAAAATCAAAAGCCGCAGCGTGGATGTCGGCGTGGTTGAAAGCGTCATGCTGGATCAGAGCTACAGCCGCGTGATCATCAAAGCCCGCCTGAACGCAGAGATGAAAGACGTTCTGCGCAAAGATACCGTTTTCTGGGTGGTGAAACCGACAGTCGGCCGTGAAGGGGTTTCCGGGCTGGGTACTCTGCTGTCCGGGGCGTATATTCAGGTGCAGCCGGCCAATACCGGCGGCGAACGTCATGAATTTGAATTGCTCGATTCACCGCCTCTGGCCTCTCCGGATGCCAAAGGGATCCGCGTGATATTAACCAGTCAGCAGGCCGGGCAGCTGAATCCGGGGGATGCGGTGCTGTTCCGCGGTTACCGTGTCGGCTCTGTGGAAACGGCAGAGTTTAATCTCGACGAGCGCGAGATGCAGTATGAGCTCTTTATCAACGCGCCTTATGACAAACTGGTCACCACCAATGCCCGCTTCTGGAAGGACAGCGGCATTGCCTTTGACATGTCCTCACAGGGCGTAAGTGTGCAGGTCGGTTCGCTCTCCACACTGTTCAGCGGCGGCGTCAGTTTTGATGTGCCGGATGGCTGGCAGCCGGGTGAGGAAGTCAATCCGAAAACCCTGTTTAAGCTGTTTGATAATCAGAAGAGCACACAAAACTCACTGTATACCCAGTATAAAAGTTACCTGCTGTTCTTCTCTGACTCCGTGCGGGGTCTGTCTCCGGGGGCACCGGTGGAATTCCGTGGTATCCGTCTCGGGACCGTGGCACAGGTTCCGTTTTATGCCAAAGGACTGGGACAGACATTTGATCAGGATTTCCGTATCCCGGTTCTGATCCATATCGAGCCCGAGCGTTTCGAGAAAGATGTGGGTAAAGATTTCAAACTGGCACAGGAACTGGAAACCGCATTACAGCAGGGGCTGCGGGCCTCTCTGAAATCCGGTAACTTACTGACCGGTGCACTGTATGTCGATCTTGATTTCTATCCGGATCAGCCGGCCTGGAAAGCGCCGATGACGATTGCCGATTATGACATTCTGCCGACCACCAGCGGCGGCCTGGTGCAGCTGCAACAGAAAGTGCTGGCGGCACTGGATAAAATCAACGGTATGCCGATTGAGCCGATGATGAAACAGGCAACAGAAACACTGCGTGCCAGCGAAAAAACCATTGCGGAAGCACAGAAAACCCTGTCTGAGCTGAATGTGTTACTCAGCAGCAAAGAGTTCAAAGCGCTGCCGAAAGACATGCAGGCCACACTGCGTGAACTGAACCGCAGTATGCAGGGGATCCAGCCGGGCTCACCGGCGTACAACAAACTGGTTGATGATATGCAGCGTCTGGATCAGGTTCTGCGTGAATTACAGCCGGTATTACGCACCCTGAATAACAAGAGTAATGCTCTGGTCTTTGAAGCCGCGCCGCAGGCGGATCCGCAACCTAAGAAGGCGAAGAATTAAGATGAAAAAACTGACAAAAGCACTGGCATTCCTGGGCGTTTTTGTACTGGCGGGGTGCAGCAGCACTCCGGTCAAACAGTATTATCAGTTGCCGGTGGTGGCTGCAGACAGCAGTAGTGAGCAGACCAGCTTCCGCAGTACCGACGCTGATAACCGTCATCCGCAGTTATGGATCCAGCGTATCACGCTCGGGGACGTGCTGGGGAATGCCGGTATTGTCTATCAGACCAGTGATGTGGAATACAATATCGGCAGCACCAATTTATGGGCCGGTCCGCTGGAGCAGCAGTTGCTGGAGGTGATGACGACGGAACTCAGTCAGGCACTGCCGGACAGACTGGTTTCAGTGCAGCCGCTGGAAAACAAACCGGATACCCTGACTGTCACGGTCACCGGTTTCCACGGTCGTTATGACGGCAAAGTGATTGTGGCGGGCAGCTGGATTTACACCCACGGTGACGCGGTTATCCGCCATCCGTTTAATCTGGTACTGGAACAGGCGGAAAACGGCTATCCTGCGCTGGTACGCACACTGGGTGAAGGCTGGGCACAGGTATCAAAATCGGTGGCTGACGAGCTGCGTAAGTAATGACAGATTCACTCTCTGTACACCGGTGCAGAGAGTGAATTGTCATTAAAATGACAAATTTGTGAAACACGCCACATTAATCCGCTTAATCTGCTGATCGCTAAAACGATTCTTATTCCGCCTGATATATCCTTCTGACTGTCTTTACTGTGCCCTGAAAACTAATAATCTGATTACGCAGGCAAAATAACAGCCCTGTTTTTATTGTGTATTTTTATGAAAAGCGGGACTGACACACCCTGAATCTTCTTTACTTGCAAACTCTGCCCCGAAAGCGTATTTCTATTATGGGTTGAATAAAAATCAACCTGTTTTCAGCACTGAATAACATGAGGGAAGTAACGGCATGAAAAGACAAAAGCGTGATCGTTTAGCCAGAGCATTAACCAAAGGTTATCAGGCGGGTATTTTAGGACGTTCTAAAGAGAGTTGCCCGTATCTTAAAATTGACGAACGTTCTCATTGGTTGGGAGGCTGGCGCGAGGCCATCGATAAAAGGGCGGTCATTGCGTAACCCGGTTTGAAGGATAAAAAACCTCCGCGTGCGGAGGTTTTTTACGGATAACACCACAGCAGGAAAGATTAAAACGCGCTGGTGTCTTTGAACAGACCCACTTTCAGATCGGTTGCGGTGTAAATCAGTTTATCATCAACAAAGACTTCGCCGTCACCGATACCCATGATCAGCTTGCGGTTGATCACACGCTTGAGGTGGATGCGGTAGGTGACCTTTTTCGAGGTCGGCAGTACCTGGCCGGTAAATTTCACTTCACCCACACCCAGAGCACGGCCTTTTCCTTCGCCGCCCAGCCAGCCGAGATAAAAACCGACTAACTGCCACATGGCATCCAGACCCAGACAGCCCGGCATCACCGGGTCGTTGACGAAATGGCAACCGAAAAACCACAGCTCAGGTTTGATATCCAGCTCAGCTTCGATATAGCCTTTATCAAAATGACCACCGGTTTCGCTCATTTTAATGACGCGATCCATCATCAGCATGTTGCCGGATGGCAGCGGTGGCCCGTTTTCACCAAAGAGTTCGCCCCGTCCTGAGGCTTCAAGTTCTTGCTTTGTGTAGGATTCTTGTTTTGCGACCATAACTCAATCTTTGCCTTGTTTATCAGATAGGCTACACAATAGCTTACACTTGTACGCTGAACAAGTCCGATCAGATAAAAATTGTGTTATTTCCACCAGCGGGAAAACCACGAATTTCTTGGTTTATCCTGATTATTTGCCAGAAAAATCCGATCCTGAATTATAGCTAACAAGTGTTCTCCGGACGGATTACCTTCTTCTTCATAATACGGCATATTCATCAGGCGTGAGGCTGCCTGTGAGACATGGCCTGCCGTCCATATGTGGAATTCACCCTGACGTACGGCTTCAACCACGTCATCCGCCAGCACCAGATGACGCTCGTTGGCGGAGGGGATAATTACCCCTTGTTTGCCGGTCAGCCCTCTGGCCTGACACAGCCGGAAGAAGCCTTCGATTTTTCCATTCACGCCGCCGATAGCCTGCACAAACCCGAACTGATCGACAGAGCCGGTCACGGCAATCTGCTGGTCAACCGGCTGCCAGGAGAGGGCGCTGATAAGGGCGCACAGCTCAGCCAGTGAGGCGCTGTCACCGTCCACTTCACCGTAGGACTGTTCAAAGACCACGGAGGTGGAGAACGGGAACGGCTGCTCCAGTTTGAGCTCCGCAATCAGGTAAGCCTGCATAATCATCATACCCTTGGCGTGAATATTACCGCCAAGTTCGGATTTACGCTCAACATCGACAAACTCACCGTCACCGATATGTGCCACACAGGTAATACGGGAAGGTTCTCCGGTCGCTTCAGGGTGCCCCGGATACTGGAGAACGGACAATCCGTTGATCTGGCCGACAACGCTGCCCTGAGTCTGGATATACACCTGACCCTGAAGAATCTCATCCAGCCCGCGGTCGGCCAGATAGCCGTGCCGCCAGCTGCGGTTATCTTTGATTTTGCGCAGTGCTTCTGCCGTAATCGTATCCGCCGGCAGCAGGGTGGCGGCATCGCGCAGCAGGGTGGTCAGCCATGTCAGGTCGAGCGGCAGGGTCTTTTTATCTTCCTGAAAACGCATGCCCTGACGGATCAGTTCATACCAGCCGTCAGCACTGAGCGGCGGCAGCTGATTCTGTTTCAGCAGCCCGTTGACAAACTGACACCAGACGGTCAGCTGTTCTGTTTCTTCCGGCTGGTAATCAAATTCATATTCACCGTACAGCGCTTCTTCACTCAGTTCCGGCTCAGAGAGCATAAACTCATCCAGGCTCAGGCGATCGCCCACCACAATGACCCGCAGGTCAAGCGGCATGCTGTCAACCGGGAACGGCAGCGGATGTTGTTCGGTGTGTGCCAGCCAGTCAAAGCGCTGTGCGCAGACCATCTGCTTTAAGCGCAGCCACATCAGCGGTTGTGCGAGCAGGCTGCGCAGTGACATGATCAGAAAGCCGCCATTGACCTGATGAATGATGCCGGGCTGCAACTGCACGTGCTGATGATGGGTATAGACCTGACCGAACAGTTGCTCCGGTTCTGTCCAGTCACAGACCGCGAACGGCTGTACAGCACTGAAGTGACCGTTATCCGCCGGTGTAAAGACAAACCTGTGATTATCGAAGTGGTACTCTCCGCCCATGATGCGCTTTTGCCGGACTCTGATTTCCGGCGGCAGTAATTGCGCTATCGTATTCAGATAACACTCACTTTCGTCACTTTTGACCAGCATAAAGCGGCGTTTTGCCGCCGGATGGCTGAAAAGTGACAGGCTTTCCTGCAAACGCGGCTGTACGATACCGGCCTGCTGAGCAGGCAGTTCAGACGCGGTTTGCAGGATGGTGCGGTAACTGTTTTCATCAGGCAGTAATGCCTGCCAGGTCAGCTGTTTAATATTCACTCGGTATTGTCTGCTTTTGATAATGTCGGATTTAATCGTTGCGGCAGGATCTGGCGCTCTCCGCAGTGTGCGGTTATCAGCACCGCCTTTGAATAGTAACGAAAATAGCGGGACATTGTAGCGCGTAAGCAGGCCGGATAGCTATCCTCGAAGCGTTTATTTTTACCCGTACTGACAGGAAAGAATTGTGCCGGGGGGGCGGTTTTTTGCGGCGAATATTGCTATGCTTATGTCTGTGTTACCCTGTCACTGAGAAAAATCATGAAATATCAGCAACTAGAGAATCTTGAATGTGGCTGGAAGTGGGCCTATCTGGTCAAAAAATACCGTGAAGGTGAGGCGATCACCCGTTATACGGAAAAAAGCCGGGCAGAAGAGGCGGTGGTGCAGTTACTGAAACTGGAATCACACCCGGTAAAAGTGACCGCCTGGATACAAAAACACATGGCGCCGGGACTGGCAGACCGGATGAGCCAGACTATCCGCGCACGGCGTAAGCGTCATTTTAATGCCGAGCAGCAGCATACCCGCAAGAAATCGGTTGATCTGGAGTTTCTGGTGTGGCAGCGGTTGTCTGCGTTATCACAGCGGCGCGGCAGTACCTTATCAGACACGATTGTGCAGTTACTGGAAGATGCGGAACGCAAAGAAAAGTACGCGACGAAGATAACGTCACTGAAGGAAGATCTGCAAAGCCTGCTGGGAACAGACAAAAAATAAACCCCATCCGGAGATGGGGTTTATACAATTCATTGCATCATGCAACCGAATCAGAACTTACTGAGCAGCCTGAGTGACTTGTTCAGTTACGCCCTGGATTTCGATTTCAACACGACGATCCGGAGCCAGACATTCGATCAGAGCAGCGCGCTGTTTGATGTTGTCACATTTGTTACCAGTGACAGGATCTTCTTTACCGCGGCCTTCTGCACGGATGCTGCCGGCAGGGATGCCTTTAGCGACCAGGTAATCTACAACGCTCTGTGCACGTTTCTGAGACAGTGGCAGGTTGTAGTTCTGGGAACCGATGCGGTCAGTGTAACCGATAACCAGGACGTTGCCCTGAGTCGGATCGATTGACGCCAGTTCGTTGAACAGCTGGTTCAGAGCTTCCTGACCTTCAGCTTTCAGAGTAGATTTGTTGAAGTTAAACAGAACGTCTGAACGCAGGGTGAAACGTTTGTTTTCAACAACTGGTGCAACAACCGGAGCTGGTTCTGCAACTGGTGCAGCAACTTCATCCTGGCCGAAACGGTAAGCAACACCAACACTCAGCATGCCGTTATCAGGACGAGCTAAAGTAGTTTCTTTATCGCCGATGTTGTTGATCCACTGATATTCTACACGAGCTGCGATATCACGGGTGATTGCGTACTCAGTACCCAGTGCGAACAGAGGTGAAACACCAGTGTCGTTATTGGTGGTTTGTGTACGGTTAGCTGGTGTGGAGTAGCTGGAATCAGCACGCCATACCATTGCACCCAGACGGGTATAGACATCTAAGTCATCCATTACCGGATAGCTCAGTTTGGTAGTCAGCTGAACGCCCTGTGCTTTGAATGCGCCGTTGTTTTCGTCGCCTTTGTAAGGCATACGACCTAACCAGTCATAACCTAATTCAAAGCCCATGTACTGGTTGTGCTGATAACCAGCATAGATACCAGCGCCGACCTGATCTTTATGAGTAGGACCGGTGTTACCGATAGTGCTACCGGTATTCTGATACTGAGACCAACCTAATTTACCACCGGTATACCAGGTATTGTCTTTTGGAGCTGCCTGCGCAACGCTTGCGAAAGCTGCCACTGCCACTGCTACTGCGATAGCTGTCTTTTTCATTTTACGCCTCGTTATCATCCAAATTGGCTCTGGCTTAAATAGCCTTATTTTCGCCTTTGGTTTTTAAAAATAGTCAGGGATTATGTGCGCCATTTAGCAAATAGCTCCCAACAGGGAATTTTAAGCACTACCTTAACGGTGTAAAGTCTACAGCGAACTTTAAAAGTTACAAGCCTGTCCTGCGGAATTCGACTAAAAAAATGTAAAAAACTGTACTGATTCATAAACATACAAAATAGTCAATTTCTTTGGATATTTAACTTAACACGTTGAAATAGTGTAATTTTATTAATTAAGCAGAGCAAATGATACGGGCATGTAAAAAAAGCTGAGAATATTCTTAATTTTCCTCAATGATAAGGGAACGAGTGAATTTGTAATGTATTCAGTTGTCGTTCAACAGGCACACTGTCATGATGCCATTCCTGCGGGCGCATAATAAAGCCGAGGCAGCCTCCCTGTTCTGCAGCGCGCTGTAACCGGGCGTTCTCCTGCTCAGTCAGTGCCGGCAGCCAGCCGAGAACCACACTGTAGTTACCGCTGGTCAGTGCTTTCTCCATAGCGGCAATACTGTTGATTGCCGGAATGCGGGACAACTGCATGACTTTATCGCCCGGCAGCTGATTCTGCGATAACCAGGTGCGGTTAAGTTTTGCTCCCGGAGAGAGCCATAACAGCCAGCGGGATTCCCCGGCAAGCTGACGTAATAAAGGAAGCAGAATATGGCTCAGGACGATATCATTATTGCGATAAACCAGTTCGCTGACCATTCCGGCCGGACGGCAGTCCCCCGCGAGGGTGGATGACACAGATGCCGGTGTTACAGGGATGTATTCCCGGGTTGCCTGCTGGCGCATAGTTAACCTCACATAGTAATACTGTATATGTATGGGTCTTCCCTTGTTGT
>NZ_AYMP01000070.1 GCF_000633515.1 Morganella morganii H1r
ACTATTGGTGGGTAGGATCAGTTTTAAGTTATGGACAACGCTATGCCTTCACTTAAGACGCTTTTGCAGTTGCCTTGCGGGTGGCAATCCAGCCGACAAAATGTTAGTTCTGATGGGATAACCCTCCATCTTCGTGCCACGCGTAAAACTGCACTATGTCCTATTAAAACTGAGCAAAAAACGCGCTAATTTATTATTTGCAACAAGCCCGTTGATGGACTGACCTGTCCATTTCCCCTAAAATGGAACAAATTATAAAAAAGCCCATGAAACATGGGCAAATAGAGGTGGATACAACTCTGTCGTGACGCGGTAATTCTATTTTTACTTTAGCCCTTTTTAACTAAAATGTTTCCCAGTTATCCCCGTCCTTATCTTTCAGTTTTTTTATATCGGGGCGTTGTAACGGCACCGCAGTGCTGGTGTTAACGCTGCTCTTTAATTCTCCGGCCTGTATGTGAAAGACAGATACCGCCTGAGTCAGTCTGCCTGCCTGCTCTTCCAGTGACGCTGCTGCAGCTGCTGATTGCTCAACTAACGCCGCATTCTGCTGGGTGACTCTGTCCATTTCCGTCACCGCCACACCCACCTGGTCAATCCCCCGGCTTTGTTCGTCCGAGGCGGAGGCTATCTCACTCATGATATCGGTCACCCGGGTGACCGCGCTGACAATTTCATTCATCGTTTCACCGGCGCGCTCAACCAGTACAGCCCCGGCATCGACTCTGCCGACTGAATCCTCAATCAGCACTTTGATTTCCCGTGCGGCCTGCGCACTGCGCTGGGCAAGGTTACGGACTTCACCGGAAACAACGGCAAATCCCCGTCCCTGTTCACCCGCACGGGCGGCTTCCACGGCCGCATTCAGTGCCAGAATGTTGGTCTGGAACGCGATACCGTCAATCACACTGATGATATCGGCAATTTTCTTCGAGCTGTCGCCGATACCGCGCATTGTGTCCACGACATCATCCACCACTTTCCCGCCGCGCTCTGCGGTCTCAGAGGCGGTTAACGCCAGATGGCTGGCCTGACGGGCATTATCGGCATTCTGACGCACGGTGGCGGTCAGCTCCTCCATACTGGCGGCGGTTTCTTCAAGAGAGGCAGCCTGTTGTTCGGTCCGCGAAGAGAGGTCGTTATTACCGGAAGCAATCTCACAGGCACCACTGTAAATAACATTGGCACCATCACGGACAGCACCGACAGTGCCAGCCAGTTCGTGCTGCATATGGCGCAATGTATCGGCCAGTTTATTCACCTCATTACAGCCATTCGTATCAATAGCCTGGGTAAGATCACCTTTGCCAATATTTTGAATATTTTCAATAACACCATTTAATGGTGAGGTAATTATTTTACGAATACCAAACCATACTCCAAAAATAATAAACAAGACAGCGATTAAAATAGTGATGATTGTCACTGTAATATTGTTATAACTGACTTCATTATTGGCATTAACTTCAGAGTAATAATTCAAGTATTGCTTTTGATATTCGTTGTATTGCTTTTCAAATAAATCCTCAATATCCTGCGTTGGTTGTTTTGCAAACTCATCAGTCATGTTGTTACGCAGAAATTTCATTAAATCTAATTGTGCATTATAATAGTTATTAAATGAATCTATTAGTTCTTTTCCATTTGCATTCTCAAGTGTTGAATTAATTACCTTGTAATCATTGAAATTAACTTTTGATTTTTCTAGTTGTTTTTCTGCTGATGCTAATTTAGATTCTCCCAAATCTTTTCGGCCTGCATAAAAAATATACTTTTGAGCTTTATTTATTTCAGCTCGTGACCTTATTAAAGCAATCCATGCATCGTCAAGAGCAATTACTTTCTTTGTTTCAGAATCAAACAATATAGATTGGTTTTTTTGGTTATTTGCATAGTTTAAGAATGATGCTCCAGATACAATTTGTAGTAAAAGGAGTAGGGTTAGAACGAAAGTTAAAAATACAGATATTTTTATTTTTCTAAACATTCCTGTTTTTCCATTAATTAATCAGTGACGGTTTTTTCAGCTGGAGGTGATGCCGAAATAATTTATTTTCACTATAAAAAAATATGACCAATGTTAACATTATTCACAAAAATGTTATTTGTTGATAAATATCCAGTTATGTGCTGTTATCAGGAGCTTAACGTATAGGAAATTGAAACCCTGCGAGCTCCGAAATGGGGTAGCTGAAATTTGGACGTGCGTTGATTCAGATACCGGCTCATCTGCCGTCACCTGAAAGCGTGATGATATTTCACCCTTTTTCAGGTTGTTATTTCTACTTTCCGTGAATGGCAGACAGATCTTACCTGCATCAGGCCGGGATATACCTCATTAGACTGATCTCCCGCGCGTGGATTTTCAGCTCTCCTACATTCAGACCGGATATTGCCCGGCGGTAAACCATATGGCCATCGCACAGGATGCATTCGAACGGGTCGCGCCGCAGGAACTGCTTACTCATTTGCGCGTAACACACTTTCGGTGCCGCGTCCGGTTTTTTCATCCCCAGCGCACGGTACACCTGCAGCAGTTTTTCCCCGCACACCCGGTTGGCCAGAAAACCAAAATAACGCACCATCCGGAAGAACTTTTCCGGTATATGCTGCTTGAGCCGACCCACGATTTCCCTCTGCGTCAGCCTCTCGGTGGCCTGTTCACCTGTATTATGGTCGTGGTAACGAAAGCTCAGCGTGGCACTGCCGGCGTAGTGCGCCAGCTGGGAGCCGGCTATCGGCGGTTTTTTCAGATACCGGCCCAGGTATTTCACGGTGTTTTTGTAAGCATCCCGCATAATCGTGCCATTCACATTTAGAGGTCCTCCGGCATAATCAATCTGCTAACTAAGGAGATCGCTATGCGTAAAGCCCATTTTACTGAGTATCAGATTATCGCTGTCATTTCAGATCAGCAACTGCGGGCTATTTATTTGAGGTGAATAGTCGCTCGCGGGCAGAATCGTAAACAGCATTTTTATCTCGCTTACCTACAGCAACAACCAGGATCACTAATTCACCATCTTCGACTTTATAAACTAAACGGACGCCTGCGGTGCGTAACTTGATTTTGTAACAACCTTCAAGCCCACGCAGTCTGTTAGCTAGTCGATGTGGGTCTTCAACCAGCTTCGCTAACTTCTTTTTAAACTGTCCGCGTATGCTGGAATCCAGCCTGTGCCATTCATCGAAAGCTTCTTCGTAAAATTCAATTTCATAAGTCATTGAGTTTCACGCGTATCCGTTTTCCTGGGTTAGCCAAGCGTGTGCGCGCCAGTTCGATGATATCCGCGTCTTCGTCTGCTAATAATGCAACCTGCACTGGTAAGCGGTTATTTTGCGCAACATACTCCAGGACAAGGCGAACAGCTTCGGATGTTGTAATACCTAAAGCGTCAAGTGCCGCACCAGAACGAGCCTTTAAATCGTCGTCGATGCGGATGTTCATAGTTGCCATATTATCTTCCTTTTGTACCTACGTTCGTATATACGAATTATACGGCGTATATTATGTATACGCAACAACCGAACTCTGGCTTTAGGTAAAAAATTTCTAGATATTTTGCCAGATATCCGAAATTGTTCGGTTTCGTACACTGTCAGCAACATATGTACAAAAGTCAGTATTTTTAGTTTCGGACATGCATTATGATACGTACACCCATTACGGACGGATTATTATATAATGTCACGCGTTTTTGCCTATTGCAGGGTTTCGACCTTTGAACAGGATACTGAAAATCAGCGGCGGGAAATTAAAGCGGCCGGGTTTGAAGTCAGAGAACAACGAATTATAGAAGAACAAATCAGCGGGTCAGTCACCGCAGGGGAGCGTCCCGGTTTCAGCCGGTTACTTGACCGTATGGAAGGTGGCGATGTGCTTATTGTTACAAAACTGGATCGCCTGGGCCGTAATGCAATAGATATCCGCAGGACGGTTGAGAAACTCGCTGTTTTGGGGATCAAAGTGCATTGCCTAGCTCTCGGAGGTGTCGACTTGACCAGTCCGGCCGGAAAAATGACAATGCAGGTAATTTCCGCTGTTGCTGAGTTTGAACGTGATCTTTTACTTGAGCGTACTCATTCAGGGATTGCAAGGGCGCGTGAAGCCGGAAAGCGATTTGGGCGTCCACCTGTACTAAGTGAAGAACAAAAGCGGAGTGTACTTGAGCTAATCAAATCCGGTAGCAGTATCAGTGCCATTGCAAGAGAATTTAATACTACACGGCAAACTATACTCCGGGTAAAAGCCAGGCGGTAATCCCCCCATTTTTA
>NZ_AYMP01000071.1 GCF_000633515.1 Morganella morganii H1r
TCGGTTCCGGTGTTGTCGGCCCCGGTGTTGTCGGTTCCGGTGTTGTCGGTTCCGGTGTTGTCGGTTCCGGTGTTGTCGGTCCCGGTGTTGTCGGTCCCGGCGTCGTAATACTTGGCGTCGTAAAGTCCGGAGTGGTCATTGTAAACGTCGGTGGCGGCGTAATTGGTGGTACCGGAATCACCGGGAAGATGATGAATCCCGGTAGTCCCGGTATTGCCGGTGCCGCGATCGCTACAGGGCTACCCGGCTGAGTACCGAATCCACGGGCATGCGCATTATCACCAGGGTTAATGTATGTATTACAGCCGTCAAGAATCAGGCTGTCTTTAGCCTTGATCTTAATTTGATCTGCAGTAATCACCAGGCATCCCACACAACCGATAGCCAGTTCACCACCGGCTGTCAGAGAGAATGCACCACCGACGCCCATCTGCATTGCACCGCCGACCGCAACCGAATGGTAACCACCGACGTTAGTGGAATAAGCACCACCCACGTTAATAGCATATGCACCGCCCACGTTATACGAGCTGGCTGCCGCGATATTCATGGAATAGGCAGCACCATATATCCCGCTGAAGGCACCGCCGATAACAACAGAATCCGACAGACCAACAATACGGGAGGCCGTACCGACGACATCCTGGGAGAAGTTAGCACCCACAATCTGGCTGCTGTTAGCCCCGACCATACTGCTCTTGTTCACCCCGACCGTTTCACTGCGGTTAACACCGATAGTAGAGTCCGAGCTCACACCGATAGTCTGGGAATGATTGACCCCGATAAGCTGAGTTTCGTTCAGTTTGGTCACACGGGACATATTTCGTTCCGCCTGCTCCCAATACTCTTCCAGCCCCGGTTTGTCATCAAAACGGATACCGTTGTAGTTGGTTTTACCGCCGCCGATGGTACGGCTGATTAAACCACTCTGTGTACGGTTTGCCGGCAGATCCCACGGTGGTGGTGTCGCGTTATTGTACAGACTGCCGATAATCATCGGACGATCCGGATCCCCGTGCAGGAAATCCACAATCACTTCCTGACCAACGCGCGGAATGTAGATACCGCCGTAGTTATCCCCGGCCCATGACTGCCCTACACGGATCCAGCAGGAGTCGGCATCCGTATTTTTACCGTAGCGATCCCACAGGAAGCGGACTTTGACCCGGCCGTATTCATCAGTCCAGACAGTCTCACCCGGCGGTCCGACAACCAGTGCAGTTTGCGGGCCGTGTGTGAACGGCTTGGCGATAGTCTGTGGTGGCCGGAAAATTTTTGTTGTCGGCTGCACAACAAAACTGGTGTAGATGCTGAAATCATCACTGTCAGACTGCTGGTTAATTTCAGTAGCCCGGAGCTGATTTGAAATCACCAGATATTCACGGTTTGCTTTGGATTGCGGGTAATTTGTCAGTGTAAAGGTCGTACCACATACAACAGACCGGATTTCACCGGAACCCACAGCACGGGCGCCCAGACACCCCTGTTCCTCACTGCGGACACGCGCCAGGAATTCCCCTACTGACGGATCATCATAGTCCCCCGGCCACTGATACTGCTCATACTCATTAAAGTTGGTTTTACGCGGCTTTTTATCCAGCGCGGAGATATCAGCACGGGATTTTTTAAAGTCATAATCCGATGTCAGCCACTGCCCTGACGTAATCGTTTCCTGAGCACCAAACTGATCGATATATTCCTGACCATCTTTCGGCTTATCAGACTCATACCGTAATGTATGATACGCCGGACTGAATGTACGTTTATGCGCCCCGACATGGTCAACAAGTACCAGACGATTCTTCAGATCAGAATGTTCATAGAACCAGTAAATGCCCCATTCTTCCATCAGACGCTGGATGAAATCGAAATCGGTTTCACCATACTGAACCTGAAAGTCAAGCGGCGGATAAATCGCAGATAAACGCTTTTCAATCGGAAAATGGTAATCAGATAAAACTTCATCAATAATATCGACGACTGATTTCTGCTGGAAAATCTTATAATCAGAAGTCAGTGTCGTCAGATTCAGCCACGGACGTACGATAAATTCATACATCGCCTGATTTTCATCTCTGCCGATAAAACGGGCGCGCTCAACAAGTCCCGTAATCTCTCTGTGTCCCTTACCGGAACCCCGTTCAGTTTCCAGTCCGTTACCATCCAGTTCGATAATAACGGTCATCTGCTGCCCGATGAATTTTTTCAGATCAAGGTTTGCCGCAACCTGCCACGGAATGGCCGGGTTTGCGGGTGTTTTCGCAACCACCTTGTACTGATACAACGCTGACAGGGCTTCCTCGCCCTCCAGTGTTGATATTGCCAAGCCCGGCTCACCTGCTAATTCCGGCATTGCCGAGCAATATAACGTTAATGTTCGAGGCATATTCACACCTAATTGGTTTGATACAAATCAAATTTGTATTAAGTACATAATTAAACGGAGACATCCGTGTTTCTGATATCTGTCTTAATTGAGTCTAAAATGTTTCCCTGCCGATTCAGACGCCATAGCCAGGCAGAGTCAAAAGACTTAATACAATGAGGCCAATTCATCCATGGCATCGCGCTAACTCCTCCATTGTCATTGATATTACAATCCGTATACGTCATTTCAGATACCAGAACGTCCAAATTGTTCTTAAACTGAAATCCGGGTTTCAGGAGTACTGATTCCCACAGCGGAGAGTAATATCGTTGCAGCGACGTAACCCAGTTTCTTAATTTCTTTTCATCAATCACACAATTTTCATTTTCAATATGAAATGAAATTATCCGTGAACACCAGAAAATAACATTTGATGCTGTACTCAGATGTTTTATCGTCCATTTATCCGTTGCCTTTGTGTACAGAATCACGCATTTATCATCACTGAGAAAACTGAAAGCACCGAGATAAAACTCGTCTTTCTTTTCTGATACCGGTACAACAAAGCACCACGGGAAATGTTCTGTAATCACTCTGCTGTTAAGCGATTGATTGATATTTAACTGGCTGCACTGGCGGATAACATGCTGAATTACGTGATTACCCTTAATTCTTTTTCTTCCTGAACCATTTCCCAATCCTGAGAAAATTGTCTTTATTTTCATAATAAGCAGCCATTTATCAATATAAGGAAATCGCTCTGATAATTAATAGGAAAAGTCCACAATTAAATAAGTAAACGAATATTCTTAATTATAAATACTTATTTCTTAGATATTTACCGGGCACTTGAAACTCTTCAGCATTTTATTCACCGGTTTACCTTTATAATTTAATCCGTTGATATTTATACTGACATTTTGATCACCCAGCCGGTAAATCAGCGTCTGTTTAGCCGCAGATATATTTTTTTGTTCGCCCGCCATATCCATCCAGTGCAGCAGCGTCCATTCACCCATCAGCACGCGCTCTTCGGTATTTTCTGAATTATCTGCGGAAACGGCATTCATTGTGATCGTATTTTCGGTATCCTGCACCGGCCATTTAAATGATTTAGGCCAGACTGGTCCGTGTTTGTAAGTCAGTGCTGTTCCGTTAATATTAATACCAAACTGCAAAATCCGCGGCGACAATGCCGGGATACTTGCGCTAAAACTGAAAGAAACATTCTCACTCATCCCGTTACGAAAAAAGGCTTTTTTGATCTCCCGGGCCTGTTCGAAAAAACGCAGCACCTCCCGGTCTTCATTTCCGCGCAGATCTTCCCGTTTATAGCGCCATGGCGACACACTGGTATCCACCAGTTTTTCCAGGTTCTCTTTATAGTAAGCGTCCACTATACCGCCGGGCCCGAAGAAAACTTCAAACTCCTCAAGGCTGACTTCCTCTTCGCTGTCCGCAAAGGGATAGCTGCCCTGAAAAGAGGCGACACACATGTCGCCTAATTCCGTTTTAACTGCTTCATTCGTTTGCAGTGTGAACTGCTGACTGAGCTTTACGGATATTCCTCCCAGCAGCGGCATAATGATAGCCTTAAGTGGTGCAGGCCAAAGCCGGGACTCCGCTTTCAGACGTTTTTCCGCTTCTGACGGGTAAGGCAGCGCGCTGCCGTCCTCCATTGCTGATTCCGTGATCACCAGATAATTGTGCTGATCCCCCAGCATACTGATGATTTTATTCAGTCCGTTATCAGCACCCTGTCCCGCCTGAATCCTCCGGTTTCCCGGCTGTGGTGACGTATCCAGATTGATTAAGCGGTGCAGTGCCGAAAAACGGCGATCCACATTGTCATACAGGATTTTTGTTTCCCGTTGCGACAGTGCTTCCTTCACCGTCTGAATATCTTTCAGGTTACGGGTGACCGACCCCAGACGCCCGGTTGTCAGATTCCGGCCGGCCTGGGTTTTGGACAGATCCGGCAGTTCCGATTCCTGTTTCGCGAAATCAACAGATAACGCGGTTTCATGGCCGATCTGTGTAATCATATCAATCAGCGGTGAATCCGGCGCACTGAGGATTTGCAGAGCGTACATATCAAACGTGGTATCATTTCCCACCGCCGCATCCGGCACAATTTTCTTCAGCTGAATGCCGTTGAGGAACTGATTCCAGACTGCCACATATTCCTGAAGATAGAGTTTCAGTACCGCTTCTTCTGTCTCCGTCATATAAAAGCCGTCCAGCTGTTTGATATCGGCCGGCCGGGCTTCACTTTTCTGCCCGGTGATCCAACCGTCCTCTCTCTGGATATTTTTTACATAATCAGTCAGTTTTTTTTTAAAAACCTGATGATACCCGGCATTAGTGAAAATGCCGGGAATACCGTTCAGTGCCAGTGACTCATCACTGATTTCCAGAATACTGCCCAACTGGTCACCTGCCAGTTTGTTCAGTGTTATATTTTCAGGCGCCTCCGTCATCGCCTGTTCTTTAACTTTCTGGTACAGGCGAGAGGCTAACGGCTTTTTTTGCAGAACCACACGCGCGGCAGCCACAAGGCGGTCATTAATCTCAGGGTTATACTGGCTCCACTGCGGATCGTTAAACAGCTCTTCCAGGTGAGAAACAAAGACAATGGTCTGACCGTAGTTTTCAATCATCCGGTTTGCCTGTGCTTCTTCAGTCAGCGTTTTAATCAGGTAATCTTTATCAAATTTCCCTTCGCCGTGCAGCATCAGATAGGTTTTCAGTTTGTCGTAAATGGCATCCGAATCATCCGCCGTTACGGCGTCAAACAGGGACTTTTCAGCCATCCGCTCCAGTGAGAACAGCATCCAGCGTTGCAGGAAATACTGATAAATCTTGTCTGATTCCTCACGGATATCAAAACCGACGTACAGGCCGTAACGGTAAGACAGACGCGGATCTTTAAAGTCAAACACGCCCAGTACCGGAATATCCTGAGTCAGTGAGAGCATCTTCGCCAGCAGGCCGTCACTGTTATTTTCCAGATACTCATCCAGTACCGTTGACACCTGCTCCACTTTCACCGTTGCATCATCGAGATAGTTCCGGTTGTTGTGATAACTGATCACCAGTGCATAACAGAGCCAGACCGTCAGCAGAATCGTCAGCAGATGACCGGCCAGTGTCTGGAAGCGGTACTTGGCGGTCAGCGCCAGATTGTAACGCACCAGATTGCGGTCACGGATAAAGTTTTCAAACAGCTGTTTCAGGAAGAAATGCTTACCGTTGACGGTTTCCTGAACCAGACGATCTTCCGTATCCTCGGCTTTGTCAGTAACCACATCCCCCAGGCTGTTTGCCATATCCCGCCATTTCTGAACAATGGTGTTCGGGTTAAGCAGAGACTGCATGGTTGACTGCGTGCTGCTGGCAAAATAGATGCCGCGCAGTGAGGTATACTTCTGTGTATCATCATAACGGGACGGCGAGAACACGTTCTGACCGAACTCTGTGATAGAGTCCGCCAGTAACCGGAAATCCTGCGGCAACTGATACATGCGTTTACGCGTGGTAACATCATATTCATCCAGCATACGCGCGGTCATGTCTTTATCGAGACGGCTTTCCAGCGAGGATAACTCATTGCGCAGCACATCGCGGATCTCGACAATCGCATCGGATTTTTTCTTTTTCTCACCAAACGGCAGGGTAAAACCCCAGATCTGATCGCGCTCTTCCACCGTCAGCGAGCGGAAGTATTCATCAAAACCTGACACCATATCCATCTTGGTGATCATCACATACACCGGGAAACGCACCCCTAACTCATGGCGCAGCATATCCAGTTGTGTTCTGAATTTTGATGATAACGCATACAGCTCTTTCTTATCTTTCCCCATCAGGTCAGTCACCGGGATGGTGACCACCACACCGTTGAGTGATTTCAGCGGACGGTTTTTCTTAATCGCCTTAACCAGTGCTTCCCACTCACCCGCATTTTCATCTGATTCATCGATGTATTTACCGGAGGTATCAACAAAAATAGCTTCGTTGGTAAACCAGCATTCACAGTTTGCGGTTGGTGTACTGTCACGGGAAACGCGCAGCAATTGTTCCGGTAACGGAAATTCCTGACCTGATGACAACACCGCAGTCGTTTTACCGGCGTCCTTCGGACCCAGCATCATGTACCACGGCAGATCGTAAACCACCTTTTTCGGACGCCAGAAATGACTCCAGCGGGAAATTTTACGGCCGGTATGCGCCACATAACGGGCCGCATTATTGATAACGGCGACAACTTCCCGGTAACGCTCAGTAGCACGGACCGGATCAATGCTGCTTTTCTTAAAAAAGCGATCCAGCTTTTCCGGGTTGTAACGCAGCATGGAGATCAGCAGCCAGACACAGTACAGCAGTGTCACCAGCGTAATGACCCCGATAACAATCAGGCGCGGTGTGGTTTCCTCAAACGGATAGGACTCCCCGAGCAGCAGATAGGGCGAGAAAACCCAGAATGTCACGCAGAGTGTCAGTACCGCGAGCAGAAAACAGGGAACACGGCACCAGAGTCCGATAAAAATAACAGCCAGCAGAACAATGAAGATGATCCGCGGTACAGCGTCTTCAAGCGGACGGATCTCACCATAGCCGAATGTCGGTCCCAGGTACCATATGATGGCGGCTGCTAATAAAAAGAAAAGAAATATCAGAAATCTTTTTAAAAACCGCAGTGCAAATGTTCGATTCCAGAATGACATTTTATAACTCACAGATAGGTAACATAAACGACAACGCGACGGTTAAGCGCACGCCCTTGTTCATCTTTATTACTGCTGACCGGTTGTGAAGCCCCCATGCCTTTTGTCTCAATTTCCTGCGCCGGGATCCCCGCTTTCACAAAGAAGTCCCCCACAGATTCAGCACGTTTCAGCGAGAGCTCCTCGTTACTGGCAAATTTGGCCCGTCCGATAGGCACGTTATCCGTGTGTCCGGCAATGACCACCTTACCGTCAACACGTTTCACTTCATCCGCCACACGGGTGAGGATTTTGTCCATTTCAGGTTTGACTTCTTTACGGCCTGAAGGGAACATCGCATCACCACGGAACGTCACAATACTCTGCGGACCACTTTCATCCACCTCAACCAGTCCTTTGGCAATTTCATCTTTGAGCAGGATAGCCAGACGTAATTTCGGTACACTGACGGCAAGCTGAGTATGTTTCAGCTCGCCGTGTTTCAGCGCCGCAACCCGGTCATTAAATTCCCCGAGATCGGCAGAAAGCCAGTATTTAAAGACGGAAAACAGGCTGATCAGAATAAATGCGCAGATAATCAGGGAAATACGCACCGGCAGATATATCCGGCGCACCTCATGGTCTTCCTGGGTCACTGTCGCATTCGGTGATAATGCCGCCGGCACAGAGTCACGGGTACTCTGCTGTAATGACAACAGGCGCTGGCGGATTTTATTCAGCTGGCGATCACCGTTTTCGATGATGCTGTAACGGCCTTCAAACCCGAGTCCGAGAATACGGGACAAAATATCCAGCACATCGGTATATTCCTGCGGGTTCATGGACAAACGGCCGATCAGCAGAAAGAATTTGTTCCCCCCGTCGTTATCCCCTTCAAAGTGGTTCAGCAGGTTACTCTGCGACCAGCCGGACGCCAGCCCCCATGCTTTGGAGTGGATGGATTCATCAATCGCGGTACAAATGGCATAACGGATAATGGCCATTTTCTGCCACGGGATACTCACCGCATCACACACGGCAGTAAAAGTGGCAATTTCGTTTTTCAGACTCTTTTTGAGGATCTCCACCTGTTTCAGGTCAGCGACCTGTTCAGGCAGTTCACTGAGTGCCCGCAGCAGCGGCTGTACCGCCTCAAGTAACGGATCTTCCGCCCGGCTGACACGCTGAATCCGGGCCTGAATACTTTCACTTTTAATTGCAAGATCACGGTAATCAATTTCATCCTTACCCAGCGGATCACTGTCCAGCGGAGCAAAGAAACTGCCGTCATCATGCAGAAAAGCCCCCATTGACTGGGGGGACTGCTCTGCCTGATGATCCGTCAATGCGCCGTCAGGACCTTTTTTGTCCTGATCGTCATCATCACCGTAATTGTCATTGAACAGGTTCATTAATCCCTCACGCCCCAAAGCTCAAGCCGTATCCCCGGGAAGTCCCCTGCAACGTGAAGAGCAAGAGAACCGCTGTTGAGGATATTTTCCCAGTAAGGTCCCTGCTTCATCAGTTCAAAGTACAGATATCCGGAGGTATAAGGTATTTGTCTCGGCGGAACCGGCAGATTGCGTAAAATCAGCCCCGGCAGGTGAGAACGGACCAGTTCCTGGAGTTTATGCGGTGAGCTGATTTTGGTCTGTGCCACAAACTGATGCTGCATAACATCCTGCGGCAGCTGTGATGATGCGGCGAGCACCAGGTTGGAGAACCCGCGCAGTTCGCTCGGAATAACCGACGCCGTCCAGACACCGTGCTCCTGGCGCACCAGCGGAATGCTCTGACCGGAACGCACCAGCATCTGGTTCAGCAGGCCGTGAACTTCATCCACCAGTGGCCGGATGGAGGCATACAGGTTGGCGTGATCATAGCCCGGTGCCATATTCGGCCGCCGTGTTTTCGCCCGCAGGAATGTGGATAACTCCCCGGCAAACTTCGCCAGCTCCTCATAAATCACAATCGGCGCGGTTTCAGGTATATGGCGCAGATGGTTTAAGATCGGCTCATATTTATTGAAGATCTGCAGTAACAGATAATCAACCACTTCCGCACTGGCACTGGCTTTACCGTCACTGGATGCCAGGCGGGATGCCAGCATATCCGCCCGCATTTTTACCAGCCCGTTCAGGTGGGTTATCCACTCCGTCAGCAGGTAGTTAGCCGCATAACCGGTAACCGGCGGGATATGATCCTCCAGATGCAGCAGCACACTGCCGTCCGGCTGAATAGCTTTGACTTTCGCCAGCGCAATACCAATCCATGATTCCGTCATTTCCGTTTCCGGCATCAGACGCAGACGCATACGCGCCAGCTGGATCGGTTTCGGTCCCTGGCGCACGGCGTTGGTATCATTAATTTCTTCTTCATACGACGAAAAACGGGCTAATGAACTGGTATCAAATTCATCAAAAATCGTTTCATCACTGTTATCAAGACGCAACGGTACAGCCAGATAAATCATCTTTCCGAGATGCTCGGCTGTAATGGTTAAAGGTTCAGGCTGCTCATCATGGCCCGGGATTCCGAATGGCGTACCATCAGGGAAAACCCCCTGCCCTGAACGTAAGACCAGCTTGCCATAAGACAATGCCTCACGATCAATCTCGTATTGTGCAAAACCCCAGAAGAACGGACTAATGGTCGCTGCACGTTTATGAGCAATATATTCAAAATAACGTTCTTGCTGCTGGAATAGCTGAGGGCGCAGGAACAATCCCTCACTCCATACGACTTTATTTGTTCTCACAACTCATCCATTCTCTTTGATTGACACAACTGAATTTGAAAATAAGACTTTAATTTCATGTTCAGGCCCGGTAAATAAAATGTATTTTTCAGTCCATGTTGCGCCGCGCAAATCTGATAACGGATATACGGCGCTCCATTTGGCATTATTGATATCTTTATAAGCTGCAATCACCCCGATATAGGGAAAATCTGAATTAATTTTATAATCAATTGTTTTTGTTTCACCCGGCCTGATGATATATTCCAAAATAAGCATTTCATTTTCAGGATTAGGTTTGTTTTTATATAAATAGGTTAAATAATCGGTACTTAAAAATGATTGCTTTGATTTTACAGCATAAACAAATACATTCAGTGGTGATGGCAGTTGGTTTTTACTTTTATTGATTTCAGCGCTGGCCACCAAACTAATTTTTAGTTCTGATTCAGACTTAGTTTCAGACGGGGTTGATTTTGAAGTACTGAAAAAACTGCACCCGGTTATCAGAAAGGATATTACCAGAGCACACAGGATATTCGTTACCTTAAAAATGGTATGATTTTTTTCTGTATTATCGGACATATGACCATGCCTGGCATTATGAAAATGCTGATATGTATAAACAACTAAGAATAATTAAATAATATTGTCCGCCATCAAAAATTGCAAACAATTAAATATGTATAAAAATAATTATCGGGGATAAAAACCTGCTGCCTGAAAACAGCAGGTTTTATTCCGATATAAAATGTTATCAGCTGATCAGGTTAGCTTTAACATCGTAGGTAGCTGCGATAGTACCTGCTTTGTTACCTTCAGCATTCTGGATAACATATTCCTGAGTCATCTTAGTGAAGGAGAATTTAACCACTTCACGCGGACGGCTTTCGTCTTCGATAGAGCCCTGCATCGCAACATCAGTGATGATAACATCAGTGAATTTGATAATCAGGTATTCCAGCGGAGTACCACCCGCTTTACGGACAGTAAACTGGATGTCTTTAATGTGTTTACCAGATAAGCAGTAGCTCAGCAGGTTCGGGCTTGCTTTATCGGTATAGTGAACAAATGTGAAATCTTCCACAGTTGCTTTACCGGAACCGCCGCCTGAACCGCTGTGCATATTGGACTGCTGGTTTACACCCCAGCGCCATGACAGAACTTCAATTTCATCCTTGTGTGCGTTATCCAGTGCTTCACCATCGATGCCTGCGATTCTTAAAAACATATCTTGAGCCATCTGTATTTCCTCTTATTAATGCATTAATCAAATTGCTTTGACAGGTAACCACACCCTGTGGTGACCACTTGTGTTATGCCGGGTATCGGACCTGATATCCTTATGGTTCTCACCGGCAATGAACTGCTGTTCCCTTTATGAAGCGGGGGAATATTGTTTCAGGACGCGATTACGCTGCACCTTTCAGTGACGGTAATTTAGCGACCATACGTAAAGAAACAGTCAGACCTTCCAGCTGGAAGTGCGGACGCAGGAAGAATTTCGCCTGGTAGTAACCCGGATTTCCTTCCACATCCTCAACCACCACTTCTGCGGCAGCCAGCGGACGGCGTGCTTTCGTTTCCTGGGAGGAGTTAGCCGGATCTCCGTCAACGTAATTCATCACCCAGTCATTCAGCCATTTCTGCATATCATCACGCTCTTTAAATGAACCGATCTTGTCACGGACGATACATTTCAGATAATGCGCGAAACGGGAGCAGGCAAACATGTATGGCAGACGAGCTGACAGGTTAGCGTTAGCTGTTGCATCCGGATCATAATATTCCGCAGGTTTCTGCAGAGACTGCGCGCCGATAAATGCAGCATAGTCTGTGTTTTTACGGTGAATTAACGGAATGAAACCATTTTTGGACAGTTCTGCTTCACGGCGATCAGAAATCGCAATTTCTGTCGGACATTTCATGTCCACGCCGCCGTCATCACTCGGGAAAGTATGGCACGGCAGATTTTCCACCACACCGCCACTTTCCACACCGCGGATAAGCGTACACCAGCCAAAATGTTTGAATGAGCGGTTGATATTCACAGCCATGGCATATGCCGCGTTTGACCATGCATATTTGCTGTGATCAGAACCGTCAGTGGTTTCTTCAAAATCAAACTCGTCAACCGGGTTGGTACGGATACCGTATGGCAGGCGCGCCAGGAAGCGCGGCATGGCCAGACCGATATAACGGGCATCCTCAGACTGGCGCAGTGAGTTCCATGCTGCATATTCCAGGTTCTGGGTAAAGATTTTAGTCAGGTCACGCGGGTTGGACAGCTCCTGCCAGGAATCCATCTGCATAACAGACGGAGAAGCACCGGTGATAAACGGTACGTGTGCAGACGCAGCGACTTTCGCGATAGACCCCAGCAGATCAACATCCGGCGGAGTATGATCGAAATAGTAGTCAGCAACCAGGCAGCCGTACGGCTCGCCACCTAACTGGCCATATTCTTCTTCATAAACCTGTTTGAACAGCGGGCTCTGATCCCATGCCACGCCTTTATAGCGTTTCATGTTACGGCGCAGTTCATCCTTGGAGATATCCATGAAACGTAATTTCAGTTTCTCGTCGGTTTCGGTGTTATTGACCAGGTAATGCAGGCCGCGCCATGCACTTTCCAGCTGCTGGAACTCTTTGTGATGCAGAATCAGGTTAATCTGTTCTGACATCTTCAGGTCGATTTCCGCAATAATTGACTCGATATTTTTATACGCGTCATAGGAAATCGTAATTGAATTCGCCAGAGCCTGTTCAGCCAGTGTTTTAACAGCGTTTTGAACCGCCGTTTTTGACTGTTCAGTTTTTGATTTAAATTCCTGCGCAAGCAGAGAACTGAAATCACTTTGTTCCTGTGTCTGCGTCGCTTTCGCGCCCGCGTTTTTCTGAGTATTTTGAGCTAACATATCTCTGTCACCTACAATTCTTAATCGTCCTGAGACGGATCTGAAACTTTGTCTTCACGCTTCGGTGCTGACGCCAGGGTTTTCAGCAATTCTTTATCCTGCAGAATTTGCATGATCAGACCTTCCGCCCCTGCTTTACCATCCATGTAGGTTTGCAGGTTAGTTAACTGAGTGCGTGCCTCCAGCAGCTCAGCCAGTGGCTCGATTTTGCGGGCAATTGCATCCGGCGCAAAATCATCCATGCTTTCAAATGTGATATCGACCATCAGCTGACCGTCGCCGGTTAAGGTATTTGGTACAGCAAAAGCCACGCGCGGCTTCATACCCTTCATGCGGTCATCGAAATTATCAATATCGATGCTCAGGAATTTTCTGTCAGTAACAGGCGGAAGCGGCTCTAACGGTTTACCGGATAAATCCGCCAAAACACCCATTACAAATGGCAACTCGATTTTTTTCTCACTACCGTAAATCTCGACATCATATTCAATCTGCACGCGGGGAGCGCGGTTTCTTGCTATGAACTTCTGAGCACTACCGTTATTAATTCTCATACCGTGTTTCTCTTTTTTTGTTTAATTTGATTAGTAAAATTACTAATATTACTTCACTCAAATTAGCCGCTTTCATTAACCAAAAATAATACCAGGCTGATGACCAATGGCGTTATTACATATTAAACATTATTACTGAATATAAACTGAGATAATTCCGCTTCTCGTGAACATATTATGTTTATATAAACATCACGACTATTTATAAATAACTTCTAATACTGTTTTAGCTTCCACATTACCTGCAGATACAGCGTTTCCTCCGGCATAATAAGATACGTAATAATTCTTAGATACCGAGGAATTCGTACTTGGTATATCGTATACTTGCATTGATGCCGGATTATCAATCGCAATATGCTTTGACGATGCATCACGAAGTCTAAGTTCAACGTTTTTTGCAGATCCGGCATCTGTTTTGTTTATCAGATTTTCTGTTACAGGATTTAAATTACCCGCAAAGCTTTTGAAAAAAAGATTTACTTCAACCTCCGTCGGACAATCTTTCAATGCAACAGTAAATAAGGTACCTCCGGCTTCCTTTCCCGGTGAAGATAATGTCTTGTATGAAATTGTCGGTAATACGACTGTTTCATTTGCCGATGCACCATTAACCGAAATATCACATGTATTCTGTTGATAAATTCCCTTGAACTCAACGTTCATTTGACAATTATCACATATAATTTCTGCGTTGGCGTATGTAAATATTCCTAAAAGCGTAAATAAAGATATTGCGCCGGAGAATAATGATATTCCGCACTTCTTGAATATATTGATTAAATACATTTAACCTCCACCTGAACCACCGAGTCACCGGCAGCCGATATTTTCTGTGCAATAGCCGCTTCCGGATTAATCACACACTCACCGACAGTACCTGATTTAGCAGATAATGCACCGCTGCTGCCATCCCAACCCCGCAGGTAGGCCATTCCGGCCTGACCGACAATCGTCTGATATTCACCGTCACCGCCATAAATATTGGTTCCGATTGGCAGGAAGTTACCGTCTCTGCCTCTCACAATCAGGACAACAGGTTTACCGACATTGGTTTTAATTTTCACAGCAATGGCTGAACCATCACGCGGAACCACCACAACCTGGTCATCTATCAGGTCAACATCCGGTCCGGCTTTACTCGCATCGAGCCCGACCTGGTTTTCTCTGTATGAAGTAAGGTGAGGAACAATGGCGTAACCTCTGCCATCCACCTTACTGCCGGTGCCATTCAGCGCCGTTGTACCTTCCGCACCCTGCGCTTCAATAATGGCAAATGCTGAAGTACCTACAGACGGTCCGAGCGTTACACCGCCGGGATGGGCAACAATACTACCGTTGGCTGACACAGAGGCCTGACGGTTTGATTTGTTATCCATCGATGCTGTAACGCCATAGTTCCCGATGGATGTCCGGTAGTTAGCCGACCCGTTCAGACGATCACTGGCCTCAGAATGTGAATTCGCTGTTGCACCGAGATTATAACTCAGCTCACTCTGGTCTCCCTGACTGCCGGAAACAGATGTCTGGAACGCCGTATTACCATCCGCATTGCGGGTTGTCATTAACGACAAACTGCTGAACAACGGCTGGTAGTCAATTCCTCTGTTGAACGGAATATTGACATTAACCATATAGGTGTCGTCATAACTGTTTGCACCGGTCTTAGCGCGCTGATAGGCCAGACTATAGGAGAAATAGTTCAGGCTTTGCTGATAAGAAACACTCCACTGTGATGACGGCGAACGATCTGTCCAGTAATCGTAGTAGTTACCCATCACAGACACTGAGCTGTTACCCCATAAACGCTGATTCAGGTTAATTGAGTATTGGTTTTTGGCTCTGACTCCAAAATAATTATTAATTAACCTGCCCTCGTCATCCCGTTTCTGGTCATCATAGTTTTCCCCGCGATCGCGGATCATTGTCGCATCACGGAAATTAAGATAACCATCATTTGAGTAACGGTAGCTGGATACAATAAGGTTAGTATCTGTATCTTCAAACAAACGACTGTAACTGATACGGAAAGACTCACCTGACTGAGATTCATCTTTCAGATCACTGCGGGCGTGTGTCATATCGACTGAAATCCCGCCAAGCGGGGTATTCAGTGCATTACCGATAGCCACAGCTTTATAGTTTTCTGATAACTGGAAACCTGTATACCAGGTTAAAAAGTTATTGATCCCCTGCAGGAATTCACCTTCTGCCACCACAGGTGAACTGCTGGACGAATTATCGCGTAATTCCCCTACAGAGAGTGAGTATTGTATGGTATCCGGATGTAGCATCATCGGCGGCGCGGAGAAAACAATATCCCGGACTTTTTCACTGCCGTCAGCTTCAATAATAACCATCTGCAATGTTCCGTTAGTCCCCACTGCACCATAGTTTTTAATTTCAAATGGCCCCGGCGTTACTGTTGTTTCATAAATAGTGTAATTATTCTGACGAATTAAAACCCGGGCATTACTGTCTGCAATACCGCTGATAATAGGCGTAAAGTTATTGAGAGAATCCGGCTGCATTCGGGTATTAGTACCGACTATCGCACCTCTGATTCCGTAGGAATCAAAAATACGGCCATTGGTGAACGTTTCCCCCAGTGTTAAACGGCTTTTCCAGGGGGTAATATCGGTTTCGGCATAGAGCTGAATATTCTTATTACTGAAGCTGTCATTTTTTGACCATACCGAGTTACTGCGGTTCCGGAAGCGCCATCCCTGATAGTTAAAACCTGCCGTCCAGTTAATATTGGTATTATAATAAGTATCCTTGCTATTACCTACTTTATTATTGGACAGATAGCTGTTCAGGTTATAATCAACAAACAGTGCGGTAACCCCTTCATCCCAGCGGGACGGGTCAATATAATCTGAATACTGTTGTGACAAACTGGCCTGCGGAACTGTGATATTTAATGATAAATCTGCGGTATTATAATAATCTTTTGCATAGCTGACATAATAAGACAGTGGATGGCAAGTACTGCCGTCACTGACATTATTTTGATTTTCATCCGGCTGACTACCCAGACGGCTGTCCGGAATAATCCCCAGCGCTTCTATCTGCTCCGGGGTAAAACACGCATCAGCCCGTTTATTATTGGTGATATTCTTGAAAAGAATGCTGCGTTTCCCGCGGTTATTATCATTGAGAATAACATCAACTGTATAGGTTCCTTCCGGGACCGGATTACCATAACTATAGTCAGAGACGTCAATATTCAGTCCCTGAATAAAATCGGAATTATACTCTACTTTATTATCAGAACTATTATTTTCATCCGCCAATAACGCAGTATTACCAAATGATACGGCAGGAAATAAGAAAGAACAGAGCATTAATCTCCATTGATGTTGTCTCATACTAATACCCCTGTTATTGGCAGTTACACTCCTTGTTAACTGCCTGATAAAATCCTTTTAAAACTAAACGGTTTTATTTTACGGTGGCAAAACCTGAACCTGATTTAGTAACTTTTGTTACAACTTGCGCACCATAATCATTTAAAATTGCATAAGTAAAATCCGTTATATTTCCATTCAGTATCTGTGAACCCTCATTTTGAGAATAAACAGCTGAAGACCCGGGAGCAATCATGTCACCGTCTAATTCAGTTTCTTTTCCGTTGATCTTTGCTTTTATACCGGAAACTGAAATATAATACGGGGATGGATTTTCTACTTTTAATCCTGTTCCTTTCCCGGGAATATTAATGACACTCCATTTCAATTTATCAAGATAAGAAACAGAGGACTCTTTACGCAAAGCTTCCGGTCGGTAAAAAAGTTTAATTCTTGTTTTGAATGCAATATCTAATCGCTGTGTAAGATTTTTAGTGTCTTCACTTTCAGTCGGAATTTCCATAACATTAAAGTAATAGACCGACTCTTTATCCTGAGGCAGTGTTTTACCATTATAAATAACCCGGATACTCTGCCCTTTTCCCGGTTCGATTCGTACTAACGGTGGTGTAATAACGAAGGGTAAACCAGGATTGTTAATATTATTAACATCAACACCATCGTCAGCCCATACCTGAATAAGTGCCGGCTTGGATAAGTCTCTGTTATTAATTCTGACAACCTGCTCTTTTTTTCCGCCATCAAATATAATACGGGTTCCTTCTACAATAACCGCACTATGAGCCACCCCGGTAAAACCGGAAAAGAGAGCTGCAGTCAGTAACATCTTTAGTAATTTAACCAACATAATAACCTCAGATAATTAAAAAAACAGAGCCAGTAATGGCTCTGTTTATACATCTATTACTTATAAACCAGAGTGTACATAACTTTAGCAGATACATCCCCTGCAGTGGTTGCACCGCTGGCGTAGTAACCACCTGCATAATTAAATGTATGTTCGCCCGTAGAACCCGGCAGCCATTTACTTACGTCACCAATCTTGGCGTGACTCTGAACACCATCGTTGGTATTGTAGATTTTAACCTGCACATTTTCAGCGCCGCCCTGTGTATTGTTTTTCAGGTTACCTGTTGCAGGATCCCAAGGCGTTGTGCTGCCGACAGGTTCAAAGTGGATACCGACTTCGTTGAATTCTGCCGGGTTAGCCTGAGCCGGGCACTTAACAGTGATATTGAAGGCTTTAAAACCACCTTCTTTACCGCTGGCATCCAGTGTTTTGATAGAAACAGCATCCAGGGCAACCGTCTGATCCTTATCACCTACAATTTCACAGGTTTCTGTAATCAGTTTACCTGTGAATGTTACTGTTCCCTGACCTTCTGCAAAAGCGGAGGTGCTTGCACCGGCAACTAAAGAACCAGCAACTAATAATGCTAACTTCATTTTGTTCATATCTATATCCTTAATATATGATTTATATACTTCACTGCCTTCCATTAAACGGTTACCGTGTCTTATTCAGAGGTGACGGTAAATCCATTTTGATTATCGCAACTCAGGATGACCTTCTGAATTGCAGATTCCGTGTTCCGGTTTAAAATATGTAAACCGATTTTTGGTAAAATATTTTGTTCGATGAAACGAATAAGAATTCGTGCACCGGTTTCAGCTACAGAACACTGGCTGATAATTGAGTTCACCACATCATCGCCATATTCAAATGCAGCATTGTGCTGTGCAGACAGACGCTGACCGACACGATCCAGATGGATACGGACAATCCGGCCCAGCGATTCATCCTGTAACGGATAGTACGGCACGACACTCAGACGTCCGAGGAACGCTGCCGGGAACACTTTCAGCAGTTCCGGCTGCAGTGCGGTACGCATACCGTCCAGATCCGGAGTCGTATCCGGGTCTGCACTCAGACTTGAAATCAGGTCACTGCCGGCATTACTGGTCAGTAAAATGATGGTGTTTTTGAAGTCAATCACACGCCCTTCACCATCCTCCATCCGGCCTTTATCAAAGACCTGGAAGAACAGTTCGTGAACATCCGGGTGCGCTTTTTCCACTTCATCCAGCAATACAACGCTGTACGGTTTTCTGCGGACAGCTTCCGTCAGGACACCACCCTCACCATAACCGACATAGCCCGGAGGAGAACCCTTCAGAGACGATACCGTGTGAGCTTCCTGATATTCACTCATGTTGATGGTGATAACGTTTTGCTCACCGCCATACAGCTGCTCGGCAATGGCCAGCGCAGTTTCGGTTTTACCGACACCGGACGGCCCGACCAGCATAAAGACGCCGATAGGTTTACGCGGATCTGCCAGTCCGGCGCGTGAGGTCTGGATCGATTCACTGATAATATCCAGCGCATGCTGCTGACCGATAACACGCTCTGCCAAATGATTCGGCAATTCCAGAACAGCGTTCAGTTCATCTTTCATCATCCGGCCTACCGGGATCCCGGTCCAGTCCGCGACAATAGATGCCACAACCGCTGCGTTGACTTCAGCCTGAATAACCGCATCCTCACGCAGATTCATACGGATGGTTTCAAGCTCTTTTTCCCGTTCAGCCAGCTGTTTTTGTAACTCAGCCAGTTGTTCTTTCTCACTGAGTACTGCAGTTTCGGTGATCACTTCAGCTACCGCGGTATCGCTGCTTTCAGCTGCTGCAGTGTGTGACTCTTCTGCTGCCGGCACAGAGGTATCCGCCGGTTTTTCACCGTTGATCAATGCCTGAATCCGGCCACGAATTTCCACAATTGCAGCTACGGTAGATTTTTCTTTCAGCCAGCGGGCTTCCATTTCTTCTGCCAGTGCGGCCTGAGCCTTAATATCATCCTGCAATGCATTCAGCGTACTGCTGTCTTCACGGCCGAAATTGAGTGCTTTTTCTGCCAGTGACAGTTCGGACGATGCCGTCTGTGTCTTATACTGCAGTTCCTGCAAATCCTTCGGCGGGATATTCTGGGCAACCGCAACACGGGCACAGGCCGTATCCAGCAGGCTGATCGCTTTATCCGGCAGCTGACGTGCAGGAATATAACGGTGAGATAAACGCACGGCAGACTGAAGCGCTTCTTCCATGATCCAGACACTGTGATGTTTCTCCAGCATCGGTACCAGGCCGCGTAACATGGCCACGCTTTTCTCTTCCGAAGGCTCTTCGACCTGTAACACCTGGAAACGACGGGTCAGCGCCGGATCCTTCTCAATATGACGTTTAAACTCACTCCAGGTTGTGGCACCGATGGTTCTCAGTTTGCCGCGTGCCAGAGCCGGTTTTAATAAGTTTGCCGCATCACCGGTTCCGCTGTTGCCGCCCGCACCGACCAGGGTATGGACTTCATCCACAAACAGGACAACCGGGTTCGGAGAAGCAACCGCTTCTTCCAGAACAGATTTCAGGCGGGATTCAAATTCGCCTTTCATGCTGGCACCCGCAGAGAGTGCAACAACATCCAGATTCAGCAGGCGGACTTTCGCCAGCGGCGGCGGTACATTACCGGAGGCAATAGCCAGGGCCATCCCTTCCACCAGCGCGGTTTTCCCCACACCGGCTTCACCGGTCAGTAACGGGTTGTTCTGACGGCGGCGCAGCAGAATATCAATCATGGTATTGATTTCCTGCTCACGGCCAATTACCGGATCAATTTTTCCTTCACGGGCCAGCGCGGTCAGATCTGTGGTGTATTGCGCCAGTGTTGCTTTACCCTGTTCGCCGCCCATGGCATTGCTCGCTTCACCCGGCATGCTGTTTTTGCCGCCGAGATCGCTGTTATCAGTAGCATTCTGCTCTGCTTCCGGTGAATCTTTGGTAATGAATGTCAGATCCGACGCCAGGATATCCAGCGGGATCTTGTCAAACACCGGGGAAATAGCTGATAACGCCCTGCGCAACTCAGTTGTTGTCAGGCAGGCCAGTAATAAATGGCCACTGCGGATAGCGCTTTCTGAATATTCCAGACTCGCACATACCCACGCGCGCTCAATCGCCATTTCAATATGATAAGAGAAATCAGAAATAGAACTGGCGCCTGACGGTAACCGCAGAAGTGCCTGATCCATTCCTTTTTCCATTAACTGGATATCGAGTTGAAAGTGACGGGCAATTTGCCGCAGGTCACTTTGTTCCTGTTGCCACAGCTGAACCATCCAATGAACAAGTTCAACGTATGGGTTGCCTTTTAATTTACATAGTGTCGTTGCACTCTCGATACTTCGGAATAAGGTTGTATCGAGTTTGCCGAATAAACTCTGTCTGCTGAAAGCCACAATTATTACCTAATCAAGTGTTGTTTATACTAACAATTCACCCTAAACAGGTGCACGGTTTATAAACACAATATGTATTACGCATCACCACGCATGCGTATAAATAACTAGCTGAACACATATCCGGAATACATAAACATAAATGTGTTTTCAGAAATACTTATTTATAATAAAAAAATGAATATTACCTGACAATGAGAATTAACCTTAAGTTTGTTCTTAAGGCTACGTTCTGATACTCTGCATTAATCCTTATATGCACTACACACTATCCTGAGGTTTACTTCGTGTCTTTTCACCAAGACTATTATGGAAAGAAAAAAAACACAACAAAATGGTAAAAGCAAATATGATAATTTAGAAAATTCTTATTATCACAATCAAAATAAATGTCTCGAAATGCCTATGTAAACAATCACATAAACACATGACATACCAAGCAAAATCAATGAACTAGGAAATATAGAACAAAAACCAACAATGAACATAAAATAATAAAAAAACAAAGAAAACCTTCGTTATTACATGAAAACATTATAATATTAGACTGATACACAATGAAATAAAACAGATAGACAGAAGCAAGATAAGGAACTAAGTATATACACCAATGACGACGGTACCAATATAACATTAATTAATACATTAAGAAAAACAGGTGAATATTAAATATTCATAAATTAATCATGTCATGTTCATCATGTAATTTATTTATCTTTTTGTCACATAATTCACTTACAATAGGGTAATAACACGGTAATACAGACTTATCCGATATCGGTATGAACGTATGGCCTTTATTTTTAAGCGACGTTTACTCAGTGTCTTTTTATATTTTATCTTGATAATTTTGTAAGGCTGATTATTGCCTTCACAACTCATTTCTTTTCAGAGGTATATCCGTGGATCAGAAATTTCTTGATTTTTACAATCGGGAACTTACGTTTATGAAAGAAATGTCCGGTGAATTTGCGGAGAAACATCCGAAAATTGCCGGTCGTCTGGGCATGAATGGTATTGAAGTTGCTGATCCTTATGTTGAGCGGCTGATTGAAGCCTTCTGCTTTATCTCCGCACGTTCCCAGGTAAAACTGGATGCAGAATTTCCGAAATTCACCCAGCGCTTTCTGGATGTCATTTATCCCAATTATAATGCTCAGACTCCGTCAATGGGTGTGATACAGCTGCATCCCAATACCAAGGAAGGTGATTTGTCAAACGGCTATCACGTTCCGAAAAACAGCCAGATGTTTACCAGGTTATTACCGGGTGAACAGTCACGCTGCGAATTCCGCAGCAGCCAGGATCTGACATTATGGCCGATTGAGATTGAAGATGTCCGGCTGACGTCAATCCCGCCGGATATTTCCAGCCTGGAAAAATACCGGATATCGTATTCACGCCTGAAAGGCGCACTGCGGATTAAACTGAAGCTGGACGGCGACAACCTGTTCTCTCAGCTGGAAAACCTCGACAAACTGCCATTTTATATTGATGGTGATGAGCGCGTTGTTTCTCATATTTTTGAACTGATCCACGCACATTACGTCGCCATGATTGTCCGCACCGGCGGCAGCGAGAAAAAAGATACCACGATTGTTAAGGGTGGTGTTTCTTTCGAAGGTTTACAGCCGGATCAGGCATTATTGCCGGTTCAGTGGAATATGTTCCACGGTCATAATCTGGTTCAGGAATATTTTGCCTGCCGCCAGCGCTTTTATTTCTTCACGCTCAATCATCTGCGTGAGGCATTGCGCAAAAATGACACCAACGAAGCGGAAATTATCATTCTGCTGGATCGTTTTCCTCAGGATCTTATCAGTCACATTGATAAAGACCGTTTTCTGCTGTTTTGCACGCCGGTCATTAACCTGTTCCCGAAACGAATCGATAAAATCGAAATTAACCGTGCGCTGAATGATTTCCATGTGGTACCGGACCGCAGCCGGCCTCTGGACTATGAAGTCTTTTCTGTCAACAGGGTGATGGGACAACAGGCAGAAAACAGCAGTGAAGTCGTTTTTAATCCGATTTATCAGACCCGTCACAGCGACTCCGGTAATTTCGGACGTTACTTCTCGTTGCGCCGGGAAACCCGCGCCAGCGGCAGCGCGCGCCGTAAATATGAAACACTGACGCCGTATATCGGCACTGAAGTCTTTATTTCCCTGGTCGATCAGCAGGAAGCACCGTTTGATGACGATATCCGGTACCTTTCGGTCGAAGCGCTGGTCACAAACCGTGACCTTCCGCGTCTTATTGACCGGAGCAATGACTATGATTTGACACTGTCAGATTCTGTCCCTGTGTATGGCGCCAATTTCCTGTCACAGCCAAGCCCTCCTCATCCGCCGTTTGCCCGCGGTGAGTCCGCCTGGCGGCTTATCCGTCAGCTCAGTTTTAACTATCTGCCACTGCACGATATGGATCATAACCGGGGTGGAGAGTCACTGCGTAACCTGCTGCGTTTGTTTGTCAGCCCGGCTGACCAGGAATCTATGACACAAATTGACAGCCTGGTCGGCAGTAAAACCAAACCGGTTATCCGCCGGTTACCGGGCAATGAATTGCTGGTCTACGGCCGTGGCGTTCAGTGTGTTCTGACCGTGGATGAAATCGGCTTTTCCGGGTTAAGTCCTTATTTATTCGGGTTAGTAATGGAAAACTATTTATCCCGCCACGCGGCAGTTAACGTCTTTACCGAGACGGAACTGCACTCAATGCAGCGCGGACTGGTTGCCAAATGGACACCACGACCGGGCAAACGCGGGATTTTATAATGAACCATCAGCATCACAACATGTTAAGCGACTTGTCGCACTGGTATGACGAAAACGAGCCATGGAAAA
Organism: Morganella morganii H1r; assembly: GCF_000633515.1. Lineage (GTDB taxonomy): Bacteria > Pseudomonadota > Gammaproteobacteria > Enterobacterales > Enterobacteriaceae > Morganella > Morganella morganii_B. The sequence continues at coordinate 23,796 of NZ_AYMP01000071.1, forward strand.
GTGGCTTTATCAGCCTGATGCGGGCAGTCGCGGCTAAATATCCCGATATGCCGCCTATCGGGACGGCATCACGTCCCCAGCAGGAACCTTACCGGCTGGGACAGACACCGAATATGGTTTTTGCACCGCGTGAAATAGCGGATATCTCTCACGACGGTAATTTGTGCCACATCGATCTCTACAGTCTGGGGATTTGGGGGCCGCAGGGTGCAATGCCGGTCAACTTTACCGAGCAGGCCTTTATCCGGCTGGAACATCAGGACACCCTGCTGCGCGATTTTGTGAATATATTTCACCACCGCGCGCTGTCACTGTTTTACCGGAACTGGTTTGTATCGCAGGATGTGGCCACGCTCGATCGCAAAGATGACGAGCGGTTTTCTTTTTATATCGGCGCACTCATCGGCCTGGTGCCGGATGAAATCAGCAACTCCGTACTGCCGACACACGCCCGCCTCTCTTCTTCGTCTCATCTGATTCGTGAAGCGCGTAATCCGGAAGGTCTGGCCGGCGCCCTGGAGTATTACTTTGGTATCCGGGTAGAACTGCGGGAATTCACCAAACAGTGGATTTTTCTCGAAACCGCCGATCAGACCCGGATGGGGGATCTGAATTCCTCATTACTGTTATCGGAAGGTGCCATTCTCGGCAATACCGTCCAGGACAGACAGCATAAGTTCAGTCTGATTCTGGGGCCGTTAACACTGGAACAATATATGCGCTTCAGTTTGTGGGGAGAGGATCTGCCGATTCTTAAAGAGTGGGTCCGCAGTTTTGTTGGCTTTGAATACGCCTGGGATGTACAGCTGGTGCTGGCCCCGGATGCTGTTCCTGAAGCCAACCTCGACGGCAGTCATCAGCTGGGTTATGCCGCCTGGCTGCCGCGGGAAAAACAGGACGAACCGATATCGGGCATGAGTTTCGATCCTGAAACTCACCTGAACTGAACCGACATGCTTAAACAGATAATGGAATAATGACCGTGAGCGAAGAACTGCAATCTACTTTTCAGTCTGACTTTTACAAAGAGATCCTTACACCGCTGGAAGGAAAATTCGTCTGCGGCGAAAGTATTGAATATGATCCTTTATACATCACATTACAGTCCAAAATGGCACCCAAAATGGGGGCTGAATACGGTGACTTTGTCGAAACAACAGAACCGGTTAACTGGCGTGAAATTGAAGGTGACTGTCTTGAATTACTGAAAAAAAGCAAGCATATCCGCCTGATCGTTCTGTTAATCCGTGCCCGCAGCCGCCAGATTGGCCTGTTTGCTCTGGAAGAAGGGTTAATTGCGCTGTATCAGTTGCTGAAAGACTTTCCGAATGAAATTCATCCTCAGCTTTATGATGAAGGTGAGTTTGAACCGTTTATGCGTGCAAATGCCATTTCCGAACTGGAAGATACGGATGGCTTTATGCTCGATTTACGTCAGATGACGCTGCCGAAAATTAACGGGCTGCAACTGACCGTCAAAGACGTTGAACGCGCATTTGCCATTCCGAAGGAAGAAAATGCCCTCGCGGAAGAGAGTGTCACCGGTATTCTGAATGAATGGCGTCTGAATAATGATAAAACCCTGGCTTCTCTGAATAATGCCGCTCTGATTCTGGACGCTATCAAAAAGCTGACCCGTGAAACACTGGAAAATGAAACACCGGCACTTCCGGCACTGACTCAGGTACTTTCTTTATTCAATAAAGACCTGACCGCTAACGGTAAAAAACCGGCTGCTGGTGTCTCCCCTGACGGTGATGCCGATTTAACCTCTGAATTAGTCTTTGCCGGTGATGAGCCGGGGGATGAAGCCCGTGGTCTGGCTGTGGATTCTGTCAGCAGCACCACAGAAACCGTGGTTGATGGCGATACCACAACTGTGACAACCGAACGTGTTGTCTATCGTGACAAAGTAATTAACACCCGGCAGGATGCCCTCGAAAGGATCCGTGAAGTGCGGGCATGGTTTCAGCAAACCGAACCCGGTAACCCGATTATTTTGCTGCTGAGATACGCCGAAGAAGCGGCAGGAAAAAATTTCCTTCAGCTCAGTAAATTATTCCCCGCTGACATGCTCGCTGTTTTGGATATCAATAAGGATATGTCATGAAAATAAAATTACTGGCGGCGCTGACCGCACTGGGAATATCAGGTAATGCGCTGGCTGCGGTATGTACAGCTGTAGAACCACCTAACTATCAGACCGAAAAATTGGAGACGCCGGCTACAGTAATTGAATTACGGGCTGATGCCCCGATTAGCTCGACTACACCTATCGCGCAAATAAGATCTACAGCGCTGAGTCAGCCGGTTCACTACTTCTGTGACTCTACCACTCTTATCGGGAATCGTCCGATTATCGTACCTGATATCGACCCTAACTATGATGGTATGTACAAAACAAAAATCGACGGTATCGGCGTAAAATTTACGACATCCGCACCGTCCGGCGGCCCTACCGGTGCGTTACCAAGATACAATATAAAATACACTGCAGATGAACAGGAGGGAGGTGGTAGTCGTTTCATAGCACCGCAGGGGATCTTTATTGCCTCATTCTATAAATTAGGGAACGTCGACCTTAATACAAGCTATCCCCTGCAGGCCTTATTATTCAGTGCCGGAGAAGTTGGCAGTAATAACATTGAGAATAATGCTGTTTCAACTTACTACATGAATCCTGTTCAGATTGTCAGTACCCCCGTATGTAAAGTCGATTCTCCGTCACCTGTCGATTTTGGTACTGTCGTTGCTGCCGAAGTCCGGCAGGGAGTGAAAAAGCCATTGCAGTTTGGTATAGAATGCAAAACAGATTATGGCTCTTATGGTGTCATCGCTTCAATAAAGGCTGATAGTACAATAAATGGCGGAAGTTATATTAAAGTCCGGGACAGTAAAAATAATGAAGAATCTTTGTTCATAGCAATAACAGATGACAAGGGCAGTCCTGTAAGGGTCGATAACTCAACGAAAATAAGTCAAACTGGTTTAAAAAGCGGACAGAAAGCCAATTTCGGATGGCAGGCAGAACTCAAAAAGCAGGATGGGACACCGTATCCGGCACCGGGGGAATTCAGAGCATCCGCTATCATTACCCTGGATGTTAAATAACAGAAACGCATGATGAAAAATACGATCTTTATCAGTATAGCCAGTTACCGGGATTCAGAATTAATTCCGACATTAAAGAATATGGTTGAACATTCTGCCAGCCCGGAAAAATTATTTATTTCTGTGTGCTGGCAGGATGAAAAACCTGACTTTTCTGTTTTTACTGATATGGGTGCAACAGAAAAGGAATATTCTGAAAACAACCCGGATGTTATACGCCTTAGCTACCTGGGAGCAACGCTAAATATTCATTTTGTGCAATATTATCAGGCGAAAGGTGCGTGCTGGGCCAGACATTGCTGTGAACAATACTATACTGATGAAGATTATTTTCTTCAGATAGACTCTCACTGCCGTTTTATTCCGGATTGGGATAGTGAACTCATTGAATACTATCTGTCCCTGAAAAACGATTTCAGAAAACCGATTATTTCCGGCTATCCGCCGGGCTATACCCCGGCAACAGAAGACAAAGAAGAAGAACTCCATCAGGCCGTTGCCAGAATGGTATTTAATCATTTTAATGACATTGATATCCCTTCATTTATCCCGGTTTCTCTTCTTGATCCGGAACAACATACCCGGGGATGTTTTTTAGCCGGTGGTTTTATTTTTTCCGCAGGTCAGTTTGTACTTGATGTTCCCAATGACCCACAGATCTTTTTTCTGGGGGAAGAGATATCGATGTCTGCAAGAGCATTTACCCACGGTTATGATGTCATCTATCCCAATAAGATATTTCTGTATCATTTTTACACCCGTACTGGTTGTGACAGAATCTGGGGAGATCATACAACGGAGAAAAAAGAAAAAAAAGTCGTTGAAAAAAGCTGGGTTGAACGGGATAAAATATCAAAAGGCCGGGTTCGTCAGCTATTAGGTATTCAGGAGTCTGATGATATTAACCTGGGAATATATTGCTTAGGTACAGAACGGACACTGGAAGAGTATGAATATCTGACCGGGATATTTTTTAGTGAACAACTGGTGGACAAAGCACTGCTGAGTAATACCAAGCCTACCTATTTTGAGCATATGCCGGCATCACGGGATGTATGGATATCTCAGTTATACAGTGATTATTACAAGACGGTTGACATCAATAAATCCGAATTAACGGCTAATGACGATAGTATTGATTACTGGTCATTGGGTGTATTCAGCGAAGATAACCAACTTATTGCCATGCAACGTCTGACAACCGCAGAATTTGCGGAACAGGAATCCGTTAATAATAAAAACATTTATCAGTTTGAAATAAAGCTGAAAGATAAATCTCATCTTATTCCTAAAAAACTCCGGCTGGCTCCCTTCTTTACGGACTGTGGCTGGGGAGAAACAGTGGAGAAGGTATGGTAAACAGTCAGGATGTCTTTAATAAGATAATGTGTATTGATGCACTTATTGATTTGGAGGCAATTATTCCTTCTTTATCAGAGTTGCAACTGAACTTATCGACGTCTGTTCAGCAGTTCCGTGATTGTCTGGAACTGGAGGATCCTTATTTTGAGCACTCTGAAAATTTCTGCCGGCTGCTCTGTATTTATCTGGATAAAATCATCCTGAAATACACAGACAGCCAGCAGCTTTCCTGGGCACCTTATTTACTGGAAAATTATTTCTACGGGTTTGACCGCGAACCTTTTGATGTCGCAGAACAACTGACACTTTTTTCAGCTGAAAAACGTAACGCCGTATTTTTACCGGCCTATCAGATGGCTTTGCGGTTATCCGGATTGCCGAAATATAAAACCGCACTGAAACCGATAATTCCGCTGTTTGAAAAACGGCTGCCGCTGCCGCCTGTGGCTGATCCCGTGACACCACCGGCACCGGAAATACTCAAACCCGCAGAATATCCGGCACCGGTGAGTTACCGGACAGTGAATATGCCGCTTATTTTTGCCGCTGAGATCCTCTGCCTGATATCGATTCTGATTTTTGTCTGGCTCTATATTCGTGACACACTGGATACCCTGATTAAATGAAAAATTTTGCCACTGTAAAAAAATGGCTGATTATTTTATTCAGTCTTCTTGTTCTCACGCAGGCAGGACTCGCTGTTTATGATAAAGCCCATCTGTTTATCTGGCTGAGCGGGCTGTGTCTTGCACTGTTTATTATTGCAGTTCTTTTTGCTGTCCGTATCAATGAACATTCAGAGGTGATTGTTCATGATGATGAAACAGATACCCTGACAGCACCTGAGATCGTCTTTATTCTCGGGCCTTATGCCAGGACCTGGTTCAGCCGGCAGGATGAGGATGATACTCTCCGGTTTGATAACAGAATTATCTGGATGCTGATAAATAAGCCGGATGATATTCACAAGCAGATTGCAGCAATCAGTCAGAAACACCGCCATTACCAGATTAGCGCTATTTTCCCGGTATTACCGGATGGTAATGATTCCGATATCCTTTTGCTGAATAAATTGCAGGGCTGGAAAAATTCGTTTTCCCGCAGTCAGTTTGAGCAGCAAATTCCCTGCACCTTAATTATTTATTCACGTATGAGCAGCCAGCGGTTTGCGCATGATCCGGATAAAGCAATCTGGATCGGGCAATTTAATCTTTATGATACAACATCCCGGCCGTTCCGTGATGAAATAACGGCGCTGCGCAAAGAACTGAATACGGTTTACCTGCAACCTCACGCAATTGCCTCACAACACCGTAATGCACTGGCACTGTCCACACTGAACTGGCTGGACGAAGCCGGTCTGATGACAGAAATAGAATCCCTGTTTTCGGAGAGCGTGCTCAGTTTTACCAATCTGATGTTTTCTGATTACGGAAACGGCCCGACCCGCCACGGTGCCTGGTCCCGCTGGATCCAGAAAAAATTTACGTTGCTGCCGCGGATATCGTCATATCTTACGCTTCCGCCATTACCGGTTAATACCGGTGAACCACCACCGCAGATCAGAAAACAATCGGTTGAAATGACACCGGTTCCTTATCAGAAGCTGCGCTATTCATTCCTGTTCATTCCGGTACTGCTTGCCGGCGCAATAGCGGGCAGCCTGCTCTGGTCACTGGACTTTAATATTCAGCGTAATTCCATCGTTAATAATCTGGTCGCTGAATTTGATGCAACCGCACCCAATGCATTACAGCAACGTTTTACTATTATTCAGCAGATGAAAAATTTATCTGATGCTATTTCACATCATGATAAGCCCTATTTCTTTATCATCGAACTGACACCATCCGATATGTTTATCAGTAAACTGGATAAATCAATTACAGAGTTTTCCCGTAGCCCTCTCTATGTGGCACATGATAAAAATATTGTTTTTGATATAGGCAGTTCGCAGTTAAAGGAAGAAAATACAGAATATCTGATGCCGGTATTAACATTTATTAAACAAAATCCGGATATGAAAATTTTAATTGAAGGTTATACCGACAATACCGGCAGTGATAAAACCAATATTAACTTATCACTGAACCGTGCCGAGCAGGTAAGGCACTGGTTACAGAAATCCACCGGATTTCCGGATACCCACTTTGTTACCAGAGGCTTAGGTGCCCAAAATCCGATTGCAGATAATGATTCTCAGGATGGCAGAGAACAAAACCGCCGTGTTGAAATCAAAATTTATCAGGAAAATCAGTAGTTATATATTTTGAGGATTATTATTTATGAGTAAAAATAACGAGTACATTATTCCTGAAGGCAGCTTCATTACATCAACGCCTGATCTTGATAATACAATTAATATTCTGATTTATCGTGATCCTATGCTGAATGAATATAATATTATTGTTCACAGGGCATTTCTGGATCAGGATGAAACAGTTGAGGAATTTTGTGAAAATGAAATCACTAATTTTACCCGTGATTTACCCGGCTTTCAGGAAGAGGGAAAAATGATCACCCATGAACTGGGGCCGATGAAAATGAAGGTGGTGCAGATTGCCAATAGTTATCTGAAAGAAGGAGAACGTCTGCAACAAGTACAGTCACTGATTAAGCTGCCTTATCATAAAGATACTAATCCGAATAAGAATCGTTTAATTATCTTTACCCTGAGCCGTACCGGTGAATTTACGGAATATCAGCGGAAGCATTATGTTCGTGTGTTAAACAGCTTCACACCAAATTCGACCTTTGGATTATTAGGCTGATATATCTCCCCTATTTTTGAAATAGGGGGGTATTTTACATCTGTCATTAATTAATCCAGTTTTCGGGTAAAATTATGTCTTCTGTCTGTTACTGTATGTTCGATATCACTCATACACACTGACTGATAACCTGCACATGGATAAATAGCATACCAATTGTCTTTTTCCATCAGGGTATTCCAGAAAAAATCCAGGCAACACTGATTTCTGGGTACACCACTTCTCAGTTTTTCTTCTGACCTCAGGAAACTACTTCGCAGCGTACTGTAATAGTGCTGATTGACGATATAACTATTCGCTAAATATGAAAAATAAAGGCGATAAAAACAATTATGTTCCTGACTGATTTTGAAGTAACTTCCTGATAATAAGCCTGCATCCCAGGATGTGCTCATCAGACTGCTGAAAAAATAATTTATCCTTTCCCGGGATTCATTATCATCATTAAAAATCATATCATCTTCCAGAACAAGAACATTGTTCCATTTATTTTCCTCCGCCATTGTCATGACACCAATATGAGAAAGTGTACATCCCAATGTACCATTATCATTTTTGACTGCATCAAAACGTATGATTTTTTCAGGTGGCACACCCAGACTACTTAACTGAAACTCAATACTTTCCCGGCGGTCTGTTCTTTCTTTGAGATTAATATAGACAATTTTATCAACAAAATTCCAGTAAATTTTAGCCATTTATTTATCCTGACATTATCGAAGTTAATAATCCATTTACTATCATATTATCACTTATATAATATCTATTATCCTGTATCTGGCGGCCTGATTTTAGAGGATAAATCTGTTATTTCATGAAAAAAGCCGCCCTGTAAAGGCGGCTGAACCATAGTGCAGATAACGGACATGAATATTATTTTTTATGTTTAAAATCAATTACCATACGGCCGGTAAATTTGCCCTGCTCCATCTCTTCAAAGATGGCATTGATATCTTCAAGCGGACGCATCGCCACTTTCGGTACCACTTTGCCTTCCGCACCGAAGCGGAATGCTTCTTTCAGATCTTCACGGGTCCCCACCAGCGACCCCACAACCTCGATGCCGTCCAGTACCAGACGCGGAATACTCAGATCCATGGTTTCAACCGGCAGACCGACCGCCACAACACGCCCCGCCGCCCGGACGCTGCCGACTGCTGAGTTAAAGGCGGATTTGGCTACTGCGGTGACGACTGCCGCATGCGCGCCGCCGAGGTCTTTCTGAATGATCTCATCGACATTATCCGTTTTCGGATTCAGGGTCAGATCAGCCCCCATCTCTTTTGCCAGTGTCAGTTGTTTATCATTAACGTCAATAGCGATCACTTTGGCATTAAAGACGTTTTTGGCATATTGCAGCGCCAGGTTGCCTAATCCGCCGAGGCCGTAAATCGCCAGCCACTGGCCCGGTTTGATGCCGGACACTTTAATCGCTTTATAGGTGGTAACACCGGCGCAGGTAATACTGCTCGCTGCGGCTGAATCCAGACCATCCGGTACTTTTACCGCATAATCTGCGGTGACAATGCATTCTTCCGCCATACCGCCGTCCACGGTATAACCGGCATTTTTAACTTCACGGCAGAACGTTTCTTTGCCGCTGTTACAGTATTCACAATGACCACAGCCATGGAAAAACCATGCCACACTGGCACGATCACCGACTTTCAGTGAGGTAACGCCTTCTGCGATTTCAGTCACCACACCAATACCTTCATGCCCGAGGATCACACCGGATACATCGCCGAAATCGGCATTTTTCACATGCAGGTCAGTGTGGCACACACCACAGCATTCCATTTTCAGCAGGGCTTCTCCATATTTCAGCGGGCGTAATGTTTTCTCTTTGATTTCTACGGTCTTATTTTTTGCGACAACAGCTGCTTTCATAGTTCACCTCAGTGATAGAGCAACAGAAAAGTTATGTTCAGTTCAGCAACATAACGACCATTAACGGGTTTATTCTAGCGTGAAATGCGAAATAATACTGCACTCTGAATGCCAATGATTTCAGCTATCATTAATAAGAAATATTGCATTCACAGTGTATCAGCCATTGGCGGTATAGATTTCACCACGGTATGTCAGCTGCCCCTCCGGCACAAAAATACCGTATTCAACATCAGGCCGGGGTAAGACTTCCTGTCTGTTATGGTATCACCGTGTAAATATACGGGGCTGCCTGACAGGATCAGCGTTCACGCAGGGCTTCGCCGGCCCGGTTCAGCGGTTTGACCAGATAACGGAGAATCGATTTGCTGCCGGTTTTAATATCCACTTCCGCAACCATCCCCGGGAAGATCTGAAACTCTTTACCGGCTTTATTAATCAGCACATCACGACTGGTGCGGATCAGCACACGGTAATAGACATGGTCACGCTGAATTTCATCCTGCAGCGTATCCGGGGAAATCAGGATCACTTCCCCGTCCAGCCCGCCGTAAATCGCATAATCATAGGCCGTGATTTTGACCAGTGCCGGATCATTCAGGCGGATATGCGCAATATCCTGCGGGGATATTTTTGCCTCGACAATCAGCTGATCATCCAGCGGAATAATATCCATGATTTTCCCGCCCGGCGCGATAACCCCGCCGATGGTATTCACTTCGATATTTTTCACAATCCCGCGTACCGGTGACACAACTTTGGCGCGCTGCAAAGCATCATCCCGCGCCCGTATAACAGATTCCAGCTCTTCCAGCTCTTTATTGACTTCCGCCAGTTGTTCGCGGGCATTCACCACATATTCATTACGCAGTTCCTGCTTTTTACTTTCCAGTTCGGAAATCGTCCGTTTCAGGCGGATTAATTCCACCTCACTTGATGCACCGGATTTTACAAGGCGCTGCAATATCATTTCTTCACGGCGGTAAAGCCCGAGGGAATCCGTAACCCCTTTGACAGACTGCTCCAGGCGTTCTTTGCGGGATTTGTACAGACGCTGTTCGGCATTCACCAGTTCGGTATCCTGCTTCACATCATCCGGAATGACAAACGCCCCGGAAGAGACTTCCGCCTTCAGACGTGCTGCTTTGATAAGGTTTGCCTTATAGCGGCTGCGGCTTTCATCCAGTGAGGATTCGAACCGGGTTTCATCCAGATACGCTATTGCCTGGCCTTTCTCAACAATGGCCCCTTCACGTACTTCCAGTGAGGCGAGGATCCCGCCCTCAAGTGACTGGACCACCTGTTCACGGGATGACGGAATAATGTTGCCCTGCCCTTTGGTGATTTCATCGACATCAGACAGTGCCGCCCAGATAAGCAGAATGATAAAGAAACCGAGGATCACCGCAGTCAGCCGTGCCAGACGCGGCAGACTTGGTTCGTGCCGGCCGCCGTAGAAAAACGGCACACCCCGCAGATTGGTTTCCGGCTCCTGCTTTATGGCCTGAGGATTTACTTTTTTCATCTCAGTTCTCCGCCTTTGCCGGTGCATCTGAGCCGGACATCAGATTTTTAAGCACCTCATCACGGGCACCGTCCAGCGCGATCCGTCCGTTGTTCATCACGATAATCCGGTCGGCCAGCTGCAGAACGCTGGTGCGGTGAGTAGTGACTATCAGCGTCTTATCCTGAGACCAGGTTTTCAGCCCGGCGATCAGTTTCTGCTCTGCGATTTCATCCAGTGCGGATGTCGGTTCATCCAGCAGCACGATATTCGGATCGGTCAGGATAGTCCGGGCCAGCAATACCGCCTGGCGCTGGCCGCCGGATAACCCGATCCCGCCTTCCCACAGCACCCGGCTCAGTCCCTGCGGGCTGCTGCTGACCAGATCCGCCACCCCGGCTATCTGCAATGCCCGGATAATCTGCGCATCGTCCGCTTTCGGTGCCCCCAGTGTCATGTTGTCACGCAATGTGCCGTGCAGCAGGCGGGAGTTTGCCCCGAGATAGCCGATATCCCGGCGGACATCATAAGGATCTATCGCTGCCAGATTGATGCCGTCCAGCCGTATCTGTCCGGCCACCGGATCCAGTAATCCGCTCAGTGCATAAAGCAGCGTGGATTTTCCGGATCCATTACGGCCGAGAATCGCGATTTTTTCGCCGGGACGGATAGTCAGCGAGCCGATAGTCAGTACCGGGCTGGCCTGCAAATCATAGGTGATCGCCACATTTTCAAATTCGTAATGGCCGGTCAGTGACGGCTTGTGAACAAGCCGGGTGCCGTACTGCGCATCCACCGGTTTTTCCATCAGTTCATTAAGGCTTTTCAGTGAGACTTTCGTGGACTGCCAGCGCGCCAGAAGACCGGAGATCTGCGCCATCGGTGCCATCATCCGCGAACTCAGAATCGATGCCCCCAGCAGCGCACCGGTGGTAATCGCTCCGTCCATCACCAGAAAAGCCCCGCACAGTACGGTGACCGCAAACACCAGGGTCTGGATAGTCTGGCTCCAGGTCATCAGCCCCTGCGTGATAAATTTCACTTTGAGGCTGGTATCCCCCACTTTCTCGTTCAGATAGTTCCATTCCTGCTGAAAACGCGGCTCTGCGCGGTGGAATTTAATATCTTCCGCACACTGAACGGCCTCAATTAATGACGCATTACGCAGTGTGCTTTCACGCATTGCTTCATTGGCAAGAACGCCCAGTTTCGGTTGTAACAGCAGGCCCGGCAGGATCATGACAAACAGCGCCACCAGCGGCACCAGTGCCAGCGGCCCGGCAATCAGCCATAAGATCACAAGGAACAGAAAGAAGAACGGCAGATCAGATGCGGCAGTGACCGTGGTTGATGTGATGGTTTCCCGGACGTTTTCCAGCTCACGTAACTGAGACACAAAGGTACCGGTTGAGCGCATCCGCTCTTTCATCCGGATACGCAGGGCATGGCCGAAAACAGTATCGGTGATTTTCAGATCCGCCCGCTTACCGATAAGGTCAATCAGCCGTACCCGCATAATCCGCATGGTGAACTCAAATCCCATCGCGATCAGCACACCAACAAACAGCACCAGCAGGGTCGGAATGGATTTTCCCGGAATAACGCGATCATAAACCTGCATTGAAAACAGAATCGAACTCAGTGCCAGCACATTAGCCAGCAGTGCCGCGATCAGCACCGAAGTGAAATATTTGCGGTCGCGCAGAACGATGTCCCAAAACCAGCTCTTTTTAAACGGTTTGATGTAGTCATCCACCCGTGCATCCGGCACGTTGCGTTCCGGCCGCGTCAGGATAACGTCACCGCCCTGAGTCAGCTTCAGCAGGTCATCCATCGTCACGTGATTTTTATGCTGCCCGTCCCCCGGCAGGATCACCTGCACGCGGCCGTCCGCAGAGATGCTTTCCGCATACATGGCTTTTCCGTCAGGGAGAGCCGCAATAAACGGCAAATACCAGGGATTCAGCATCTCCCGCGTCAGCGGCACCCACGTCAGGGTCAGTCCGGTATTGCGGGCCAGGCGCTGAAGTTCAGCCCGGTTTTCTGTTCCGCTGCTGTAGATAAAATTAACTCTGACATTCTCTTCCGAGACCGGCAGACGATAATGGCGGGCAGCAAGCAGTAACGCCTGCAGCCAGCTTTCACTGTGTTCGTTTTTTTGTTCTGAGATCACCGGAGACTCCGAAGAGATTCATTGGATAACTGTAAACTTTCGCGGAAACGGCCTAACTGAGAAGAGCAACTGATACTGGTTGCCAGATAGTCATATTTTGCCGCCGCATAATCGCGCCGGGACTGATGCCATTCCTGATCCGCATTCAGCAGGTCAATAATACTGCGCTGACCGAGTGCCACATACTGCTCCTGATAAAGACGGGTCACGTCTTTCAGGGAGAGGTTACGGGAATCGAGCAGCTTCATGCGCTGTTCCAGTTCATTCAGGCGGATTTGCTGGTTACGCCGGTTATTCTCAACCACGTTTTGCGTGTGCTGAATGTCCGCATTGGCCGCATTTTCCTGATAACCGGCCATACGTTGTTTGGATCCGCTGGTGTAAAAATTCGACAGCGGCACATTCACCGTCAGTTCAACGCTGTGATCTTCCCGGCCGTAACGGTCGGTATCTTTTGCATCAAACCGCTGCTGATAAGATCCCTGTAATGCAATACTCGGCATCGACTCACGTTTGGCTGCCTCGCGGTCACTTTGCGCTATCGTTAACCCGGCCCTTGCCACCAGCACAACCGGAACAGTATTAAAATCAATATCCTGTGAATAGCACTGCCGGCTGTACAGTGCGGCATCTATCGGCTGCGGGGAGAGCTGACCGACCGAGATCCCGGTCATCCGGTTCAGATTCAGGATCTGGTTTTCGTGCTCGAGCTTCAGGGTATTGAGCTGCAGCCGCGCAGTATCAAGGCGGGCTTCCGCCTGCACCAGATCGGCACGGGAAGCCGCACCGGCGGCAGTCCGCTCACGGGCCAGATCGGTAATATGCTGCACCGACACCAGCTGCTCTTCCGCCAGCACGATATAGTCCTGGTAACGTTTGATATCGAGATACAACATCGCGGTTTTTTCCGCCACTTCATCGGCATTAACAAAAACACGCAGCAGTGACTGATCACTGCGGGCCGTAAGGGAATCTATCTGTGATGACACCCGGCCGAATGAATAGAGCAGCTGGCTGACACTGGCGGTGGTGACATAGCCTTTATCACTGTTATTCAGAGTGCGGGAAACACCGAGTCCCGGTTGCGGGTAATATTCGGTTTCTTTCTGATACACGGCTTCCAGCTGAGCGCGGTACTGGTTTACCAGCCCGGAAAGCCCGGCATCCCAGTCCAGGGATTTGATCACCGCATCCTGTAATGTCAGGCCGCCGGGAGGATTATTTTGCCCTGCCGCCGCAGCTGTTACCGCGCCGGTTGCAGCCGGTTGTGACTTCGGCAGGTTATTCTGAATAGAACGCTGGCGGATGATTTCTGTTTCAGAAGCTACCGGGTCGCCGGTCAGCGGCACCAGCGGTGCCACAGAGGGTGCGGGTACAACCCCTTTTCCGGCCGCCGGTCTGACGTCCTCTCCGCTGTCCCCGGTCAGTTCGGGTTCCTGTTCAGCTTCCATTGCCGCTTTATAACCAAATGCACCCAGGGAAACCGCCGCAGGAACCTGATGTATATAAATACCGGTCATGATGGCGGCCACAGAAAGATTGCGTATAAACCAATTTACTTTCACTGCTCAGACCTTATGCTGACTGATACCGGTGCAGGGTATTTCCGGCCGGAATTATGATAATTACCACCATCCGGGCTGCATGATAAAAACAGCCGTCAGACTGATGAATGGCCCGGAAGCTCAGCGCATCTGTAGCATTGAGCGGAATAAGCAGAGAAAAAAGAATCTGTTCCGGGATAACTGCTGAACAGCGCTAGCTTATCAAAAAGTCGAAGGGATTTTTCGGTGATAGTCATAACATTAAATGTTAACGTCAGGCCAAATAATCTGAATAACAATCGGCAGACAAAGAAATATATGGCAATAATTTTATTACCTTTAGTACATCAGCACCCGTAAATGAAAATCATAATATATTATTTTAAATAACAATAATACAAACAGATTATCACAACGAAAACATCATTATACGATGAATAATATTTATATTTTATTATCCACCATATAATGATCAGTCTGAGCGGATCATCATGTCACAATAAACGTATTACCGCCCGCAGTAATGTTTTGCAGCGTTATAAACGTCTGTATTCGGGAACACAGACAGCTTTTCAAGCTCACTGATATTCATATTACGGATATCCAGTCTCCGGCTGTATATAATGCGGTCATTCATCAGATAGACTTTGGAAAGCTGGTGACCGGAGAAGTTCAGACAGTCGAGTGACCAGGTATCCACCACACGGTTGAAAAACATACCGTTAGGTTTTCCGTTATCCAACATCTCAATTTTCTTATCACCCGTAGTCTGAATCATAAATGAAAAGGTGATATTCAGTGTGCTGTCCATTTTCGGATTTTCCCGGGTGAAAAAAAGACTGAATTCATTTTTCTGATCGCGGATACCGGAATCAACCCATTCGGTCTCTGCTGTACTGAGAATATCACCACTTACACCAGGCAGTGATGACACCGTCGTATTGACAGGCTCCGGTACGGATTTAAGCATTTTTTCTGCTGATGAAAAAAAGCTGACGGCTGACAATGATAATAAAAGCACGCCGTCCCGTATTATACTGTTTGTTTTATTCATAAGTATTCACATCCCTGTTTTATTTCGTCCGTGAAACGGTGCCTATCCTTACCATAACCGGACAGGATAAATACAACAAATTTCGGCTAATCGGCCTAAAATTCAGAAAATACCGTAATAGTTGTAATATTAACAGTAATATAAAATACATATCCGGATATAATGATTTTCAGTTATATTCACATGATTTTATTCATTGTGTTGCCCGCCGAGAAAAATAATCCTGTCCGCTGACTCAATCGTCGACTCGCGGTGAGCAATGATAATCCGCGTGATCGGCAACTGACGGATCGCCTGATTGACGTAAGATTCACTCTCTTTATCCAGCGCGCTGGTGGCCTCGTCCATAAACAGGATGCGTGGCTTACGGTACAGGGCGCGGGCGAT
>NZ_AYMP01000072.1 GCF_000633515.1 Morganella morganii H1r
CTGGTGATGGGTAATGCGGGGATTCTCCGTATCGCGCCCGGTTGCCCTGGCACGGTTCCTGAACAGTCCGCGTTTCTGCGCCTCGGTGCGCTGACCAGCAAAGGGCTGGATTACGGCACCGAAACAGTTACTTCCAAAGCAGACGACACAAAAGGCCTGACAGAGGCCATTGTGACCGGTCTGGATTTAACCATTAAGTTTGATGGTGAACTGAAGCGCAAGGGCGCTGATGGTTCCACCTCTGCTTTTGATATCGCCAAAGAAATCCTTGCTGAAGTCAAGGCCAGCCGTCAGCCGTCATATTGGGTGCAGCTCGACATGAAAGGTGACGGTAGTGATGTGATTCAGGGGTACATGAACTTCACATCATGGTCTATGGAATTCCCGACCAAAGAGATCGCCACGTATTCCGGTGAGCTGAAAGTAGCAGACGCTGACAGCTTTGAGTGGCTGCAGGAAGAAATTGTGGTGCAGAGCATCACTGCCAATCCTGCAACACTGACAGTGAAAGCCGGTGAAACTGCAACATTCACGGTCGGATTCAACCCGGTTGACGCGACAAACAAAAATTACGAAGTGGTCAGCGATAAGCCTAATTTCGCCACCGTCAGTAAATTGCTGAATGTCGTCACTGTCACCGGTGTTGCCGCCGGTACCGCGAATATTACTGTCACATCGGGAGATGGCAGTAAGACGGCGAAATGTGTCGCTACAGTCACTGCGGCCTAAATATTACAAAGGGTATCTCCGGGTGCCCTTGATAATGTTCAGGAGGATATATGACACCGCGTTTAGAATACGGCGAGATGGTGATATCCACTGCCGAAAATGATTACCTGTTCCGCCCGTCACTGGATGCTATGACGCGAATCGGGACGCCCAAAGAGATTGTGAGCGCATTTACGCGATTAAATGGCGCAGAGGTACAGCAAATTATTGTGTCTGCTGTAGACGCTTACGGAGTGGTTCCTGAATGGCTGATTGCACTGTTAAATAAACCGGTTTACGGACGCAGCATTTTATCGACTGCAATGGACGTGATGCAGGCATGTTGTGATGATGACTGCTCTGAAGTTATCGGCGAATGGAGGCCGGGTAAATCCGGCATGGTGTACCGGCACGGCGCTATGCATTATCGCGATATTATCCTGCTGGCGCGCGAGCTAATGACCCACGGCATTATCGGTAAAGCTAAGGTGCGCAAACTCCAGCGCAACGAAGGTAAAGACGAATACTCCGACGAGTTCCACGCCGTCGATTACATCAGTGCTGCCCGTGTGCATTTCAACATCACCCGCAGCGAAGCGGAACAACTCACAATGACCGAGTTCGTGATGATGCTGAAAGCGAAATATCCGGATGAGAAAGGGTTCACGAAAGATGAGTATGAGGCCATCACCAAAGCCGATGATGCCCGTAATGATGATCTGATTAAGGGCAAGCGCCGGTTGGTGAGCAGGAAGATGGCATAGGTTTTGATGTGAAAATTTAGCGGCGCGGATTATACGTAGCCTAATGTAAAATACAAGCAGCGCTATTGACTTAATGAAACTTAACTTTCATTATAACCACTGGTTATACGCATCGTATACCTTGATGTAAATTATAACTTATTGGTTTTTAACGGAGTTAATTATGGGTCACGCACTGCAAAAGCCTAACCGCTTAAATATACCTGCTCGTGACAAAAGTAAAATCGCGGCACCTGGTGCAGCCATGAGCGAGCAGTGTACTCACGAAAATCAGGTCAAAAATGCATTTGACTTCGGTTTCGCTCGCTATGAAAAAGCCATGGAAAAATTAGCTAAGGTGTAGTGAGTGTTGAATATAGCAGGGGAGTTTGTAGAGGGAATAAACTATCTGTCTGTTGATGACATTATCAATATCAACAGAGCTCTGATAGAGCTGCAAACCCCCAGCGAACCAATAGAAGTCCTCAATTTCAATAATCTAAGTTCATCTCAGGCAAGGCCAAATCAGGTAAGGTATTATCAGCAAACAGACGATATGTTTGTTCTTTCCTCTGTTTTAATTGAAAGCCTGATACGAAATCACCCGTTCGCGAATGCAAATAAACGTACAGCTATGATGGCTGGCTATGTATTCCTGCTGCTCAATGGTTATGAGCTTACAGCGCCAGAAGATGAAGTGGTTGAAATGGCTACCGGGCTGGCAACAAAAGAATACTCAGTCGATGAGTTGGATAGTTGGTTGTGCTTCTGGTCTAGACCTTTCGATTCAAGGCAATTATGCATGAGCAAAATAAGCGTTGAATGCTGTTCTATTTTTGAGATAAAGCAAGATTAACCCGCTCAGGCGGGTTTTTTTGTTGCCTGCTGCTATTGAATCCTGTAACCCATAAACGACTAAGCCCCGGAAGGGGCTTATTTTTTGTCCGAGGTATCGCTATCAGCATCAATAAGTCCGCGCTCAACCATTTCTTGATACTGTTTCAATCTCCTTATCACGACATCGTTAAACGATTCACCTGTTTCCTTGGCTTCATTTGTAACCCAATCGTATAGTTCCTGAGGGAACTGGAACCAATGGTCAGTTTCGCCCTCTGCCTTTGGTGCATCTATGGAAAAATTCGTCTCATTGCCAGTGGCAAGCCATTCGTAGGGCACGGATAATACTTCAGCAAGGGATGCGATCATCTTTGCCCGAGGTTTGTTTACCCCAGACTCATACCTTGATATTTGAGCAGGAGCGACGCCAGCCAACCTTGCTATTTGGTCTTGAGTGTATCCAAGTTCAGCTCTTCTTCTGGTAAGCCTACTAGCCAAAGTGTCATTATTTGTCATGATTTATCATTAAAAGTATTGCCGACATTTAAGTTCATGTGTATTATCGTACATGACATTTCATGATATTTAAAGACAAAACATGATGAAAAAACTAAAAACCATAGCTCAAATCAAGGATGTGGAGCTGTTTCGCAAAAGGATGCTGGCCTGTGTGAAAAAAGATAACTCAACAGGGTGTTGGTTATGGACTGGAAGCAAAAACCATGATGGGTATGGGAGTTATTCATTTGAAAGAGCAACCTGGTCGGCACATAGGGCAATGTATGAATTATTTCACGGAAAAATTATTCCTGGGGAGCATAACGGCAAGTGGTGGGTTTTGCACAAGTGTGACAATCCATCATGCGTTAACCCAGAGCACCTGTATGTAGGGAGCGCCAAGGATAATGCAAAAGATATGGCTGACAGATGCAGGATGAGATTGGGAAGGAGACCTCTGTCTGAATTTTACGGGAGAAAAATAGATCCAAATAAAAAACATGGGACTGTTTACTATGAAATTAATGGAGAAATAAAGCCGCTGAGGGAGCTAGCCGAAGAACACAATATTAATACATGTACATTAGACCGCAGGTTGAGTGAAGGATGGCCGGAAGCTGATTTATTTAAGCCAGCCAATCTGCATAACCGGCACATGAATAAGCGTGGATTTACAACTTATAAGCGATTTTCAGGTGTTGCGGAAGTTGAAAGCTACATAAAAAATAAAGCCCCAGCTATTTGCGGTAGCCAGGGCCTTGAAATTAGTCCGAAACCTAACGAGAAACGAACTATGAATACTATAGCAGTTATTGAGGCAGTTAGCACATCTGAAATCCAGTTTCACGGGCAGTCACTAGTAACGGCACTGGCGTCGGGGATCGCATATGTGGCAATGAAGCCAATAGTTGATAATCTTGGAATGAGTTGGTCAACTCAGATAAGAAAACTCAATGAAAACAAAGATAAATACAACTGTGTTCATATGAACATGGTTGCGGTGGATAAGAAGTTTAGAGATGTTTTGTGTATCCCACTAAAAAAGCTTAATGGGTGGCTTTTCAGCATTAACCCATCAAAAGTCCGTGATGATATTCGTGATAAATTGATCGCATACCAAGAAGAATGTTTTTGTGTTTTACATGAATACTGGACTACTGACGAAGTAAAAAATAAGCGCAAGGGTCAGAAAATCTTACCCGGTAAAGTCACCGCTGAACAGCAGGAAGCAATTAAACAGTTAGTAATGACACGCGGTAAAGCACTGCCGAAGGAAAAGCAAGCGAAAGCCATGATCACGATGTGGTCGTCACTGAAAAGTCACTTTGGCTGCACATACAAAGAAATCGGGAGTGATAAATTCACCGAAGCGCTTTCTCTGGCTGCGCGTGTTCCGCTTGAAGGTGAATTTATTCCGAAACAGGAAATGCCAGTGCCGGCAACGCCGCAGATTACCGATGATGACCTGATCACGCTCTGCTGGTCATGGAGCTACCTTACTCTGTGTGTCGCCGCGATGGATGAGGTGTACCCGATACTGAGGGCGGCAGAGCATCGACTTGCCGGCCGCTACTATGATATGCCTCGCGAAGGTGCCAGAAACGCCAGAGGAATGAGGGAAATACTCGATAGACTTACCCGTCATATAGAACCGGCAAGAACGGATAATTCGCGCATCTTAAACCGACTTAGACTGGATTCATTACCAGCATAACCCACAGGCCACGGACGGCCTTGTAATTCAGATCACACGCCGCCTCTTAACTGAGGCTTTTTTCATTGGA
>NZ_AYMP01000073.1 GCF_000633515.1 Morganella morganii H1r
ATATTATATTATATTATATTGTAATGTTGATACCGAGATTGCAAAAGCAATAAAAACCAACTCTAAGGGGTTTACTTGTAATAGCTATAACAAGATAATTCCATATGGTAAACAAAATGGTGAGATTATACTTTTTTTCTCAGACCACAAAGTTGATGAAGATACAGAATTTCAAACTATAAAACTTAACATAGCTGAAATAACAAAAGGCCAAGAGCCAGAGCAGGGAACTATTGTTTATAGTCGGATTTTAGAAATGGATATGACAATATTTGATAACTACATCCGAAAGAAAAACACTCATCTTAAACTCGCTAAGGACAATTTGTAGGAGTTATATGAAATTTTTAAGTGGCTGAGATAATACAGCTTGAATATCATCTTCTGTGAATTCTAAGCCATACTCAATATGTTAATACTCAAAATCCTGTTGATGCAATATTCCTCCATAAATTAGAGGTGAGCAAGATAATTTAGAAATTACTTCATAGAAATTTTCATGTGATCGACACTTGTTTAGTAGACCAAAGCTTTCACATCTTTTCCATTCTAATATTGCACTAAATATAATCTTATGTTTTTCATTTGTTGTCATAATAAAATCCTAAATTAATTTTATACTTGATGTTAAGCAATATATAATGAAAGTCAATATGCAAAAGTCAATTAGATTTATTATCTACATCCAAAACTAATATGATATTAAATTATGAGATTTTAATTATTGGTAAAAATAAAAGTTTTGCATGTAAAATTTAATATGATGGAATTTATATTAAGTAAAATATTATTAAGAGTAATTGTTTGCACTTGATGTACTATTAATTCAAAAAACTTTTGATAGCTCTAACCTCACTCTTAGATAGAGATTATAAATCCTAATTATTATTTAATTGCATTATGAAAAATAAGGAAATGTATGAAAAACTGGACAGCAGAGCAAACGAAGGAAGTCAAAACATGGTTCACACCGGATAACTACGAGGTTTTCAGAGATCTAACTCTTAAAGCTTACTACCATGAACTATGGGCACGAGCGATTTGGCATCGACCTTGGCCTACAGAAGAGGAAGCTAGGGATCTCATCCAATTTGGCATCAAAGTGTTTGGGGGCAATCCTGTTTTATACAATGCAGACCAGCTTCAATATACTGATAGAGTCGATTTTCTGTATGAGCCTCCTCATATCCATCTGACTACAACTAAGAGGATCGCTCAGCTCGGTATAAACAGTATGGTGGCGGGTCTCTTTGCATGGGATGGGGGTCAACAATACAGGATAATTCCCGAGTATTCTGAGTCTTACATTTCAGAAGTTTTTAACGAAAGTTTTACCAAAAATACTGTGATGCTTGAAATAGACTTGGCAAGTGGAACTGATGAAGAGATAGCTGAATCGGTAATCCCCCCGAAAAAC
>NZ_AYMP01000074.1 GCF_000633515.1 Morganella morganii H1r
TGTACCGCAAAGGTTTCTGTATCAAAATCCATTCTGACGCCGTGTGCTGTGCATGCAGTTGCAACATCAATGGCCCCCGAAGTATTGCCCCCACCGAATGCAATCAGATGTCCTGCCTGTGCCTGGTTGTCGTCTGCACCTGTTGCGCCTACACCGTTTTTGGTCAGAGCTGCAACCACTTCCCGGCTGAGGTCGCTATTGCCGGTATAATTTTCTGCATCCAAACTCGCCGGAATTAATCCGCCGTTACACTCGAAGTCTGTTCCAAGCCCGCCCCCGCCATGAGTGCGTGCTGTAAGAGTGCCGGTAATTTCTTTCTCCGCTTCTCCGCCCGGCGTAATATCCCCATGCAGGCTGTCGCACTCAAAAAGTATTTCAGCGGGACAGATGTCTGTTCGAGCACTTGCGACAACGAACACACGGCGGCGGCGCTGCGCGACTCCGAAATATTGAGCATCGAGGATCCGCCACGCGATAGCTCTCTTGGGTCCAAACACATAACCAGCGTTTGTCCACTTTTCCCCTGCAGGCTTGAGTTCTTCACTTTCTCCGGCAAGTCCTGCAAGGAAACAACCAAAGGCGTTATCTTTGCTGCTGAGGACACCAGGGACGTTTTCCCAGACAATGATTGCTGGTTGCTCACCGTTTT
>NZ_AYMP01000075.1 GCF_000633515.1 Morganella morganii H1r
GTTAATTCTATCCTTTACAGCCGGGTCATCAAATGAATGCTTGTCTATATTATGAGCGAATTCATTGCGCAGCCTTCTGAAAATTGTTAGTTGCTCTCTAACCCCGTCACTCAAGACACCAAGACGATAAGCCATTTCTATTTTTGCCCCGAAGGAAAATAATGGAGCCCCTTCACCCGAAAAAAGTGGATCCCTTTTATCTTTTGATGGATAAATTCTTGCGGTGATCAGGTCTTTAAGTGCATCCTCGAATACGCTGGATGCGACCAATACCGCCCCTTTGTCACTTTCACTACGTAAAATACTGAAGTAACTTTTAATTAGATTACCAGTTTCTTGATCTGCTAAAACATTATCTACTTTAGTGATATCCATCATTCCTCACAGTGGTTTCATTGGCGTCCCCATCTTGCGGGATAGTGCCGATGTTGCAGGCCCTGAGTTTTGGGCGTCGTTAATAATGATTCTTATAACATCCTCACCGCTTAAGCCTTTTTCAGATGACTGCCCAACAATATTTTGTGGCGTTCCGTAGCTTTCAATAGTAACGTTAATATTTACTCCGCCGCCTTGCAAATCATTACTCTGCACAGACTTACCTGCATCCCCGGCAGTTATATACTGGCTACCGCTGGATGTCTTAGGTATCACTGCCGCTCCGGTCACATCATCGTAGCTGAACACCCTCCCGTTATTACCAGGAATGGCGATGAGTTTATTTCCGATTTGCATCAGTTCCGGTAAATTGCCCTCACCAATTTCATAGGCTGACCCGCCGCGAACATCACCACCGTTCTTACGCGCACCGGCGATACTCAGTGCGCTACCGGCAAGCTGAGCCGCCGTATACGCTTTCAGACCGGTAGCCGATGCAACACCACCTGTGGCAATAGACGCTGCAATTGCTGCCGGAGTCCATGCTGCCGCTGCTGCAGCACCACCGGCAATCGCTGATGCCGCATTAGCCGATTCAGCCGCCTTACCAAGAGTCTGAGACAGTATGAAATTTTTCAGCATATCAACGCCAACCTGCACAATCGCATTCACTACGTTGTTCAGGATGGTGTTGCCGAGAGAACGCATCGCTTCTTCTGCTGACATTGTTCCGGTCATTAAGCCTGTCAGGACGTTTGAAGCATTACCGGCGAAGGAGTCTATTGCTGACGTCAGCATTTCGTATCCTAACCCCTGCTGACTGAGCAATTCCCACTGAGCCGCGAGTTGCTGTTCCTGGTACTGCTTGTCCTGTGCGGTTTTCAACGCCAGATACTGTGCGTCCGTGTTTTGCTTGGCTGCGATGTACTGGTCATAACTGAGTTGCCCGTCCTGATAGGATTGTTGCAGTAACGCCTGCTCTGCCTGATAGTACGACTCCATCAGAGACAGTTTCTTGGCATTCTCATTTGCTAGCGCCTGCACAGGGTCAATCTGAGCACGGTTCTCTGCAACAAAGTTAACGGCATTTTTCGACGTTTCAGAGGATATCTTATTGGAGTATTCCTCCGCGATTTCAGCCCGGCGCTTGTGATATTGCTCATCCTCAATCAGCTTATCCTTCAGTTGCCGCTCAAGCTGCGCCAAGTCATCATCACGCGTCTGTTTTGCTTTGGCTAGCACATTGGCATCAAGTGCGGCTTTCTGGTCTGCTGAACGCTGCTCAATGGCGAATTTCTCTGCCGCCAGTTTTTCGGCCTGGGCGATTTGTGCTGATGATGCTTTGTCACCGAGAGACCTGGCGGCATCGTACTTCGCCATTTCCAGCGACCCTTCGCGGTAGCCGGTATTGAGGCGTTCGAGCGCTTCCGCCTGTTTTTTCAGCGCATCAGCAGCAGTGTCTTTTTTGCTGCCTGACTTTCTGCCTTTTTTGTTTTGCTC
>NZ_AYMP01000076.1 GCF_000633515.1 Morganella morganii H1r
GGAGGTAGTCCATAGATATAGTAGCTGGCTTCGGATATACCGGCTTCACGGCAGACATCTTTGACTGTCCGTCCGGCTTCGACGGATTTCAGAACGGCGATAATCTGATGTTCAGTAAATCGGGCTTTGCGCATAGCGATCTCCTCAGGATACATATCAGTATGGATGAAGATCTCTGAAAGTGAATGGGACTGAAACGGGTGTACTTACAATGGGTTAGGTGTTGATTTTGACTTGTGTTTTCTTTTTCAACCAAAGGGAAGAAAAAGCAAGGCAACTGAGCATCGCTCAGTTAGCCCTTGCTTAGGATAATTCACTCTATCTGATATAAAGCTTGGGAAAAATATCTAGTGATATTTAATATCTAAAAGAGTGGAGGGTAAAATTAAATCTTCTAAAATTAAATAAAGTTTCTAAGTATAACTGCTGTCGTTACTTAACCTTATTGCTTTAGTGTGTTTACCATATATTTTGTTGAGAATAATATGAGAATTAAATATCACTAAGGCTATTATGAGCATTGATTTTTTCAGTCGGATACCTATTTTTTACTGGAAAAAGCACTTAAAATAGAAGGGTAAAAAAATTAAAATAAAATCGATAAAGCTTAATTACTGAAAGAAAAGATGTTCTGTAGATGTTTCAGTAGGAGCATAACTAATGATAGTTTCCTTGTAAATGATTGGTCAAAAAATGAACTAAAATAGAAAATTCCACTGTATAAAATGACAGCATTATGCTATAGTATGGCAATATAATCATAGTGTCTGGAGTACAATTAGCAATGAAATTTGAAAGAGTTAATAAACCCACTGTCGTTTCGATGTTTTCAGGTTGTGGTGGCATGGATTTAGGCTTTGTTCAAGCAGGCTATGATGTTGTTTGGGCTAATGATTTTGATGCTGATGCTTGTATGACCTATAAGCGAAATATTGGTGACATCATTCATGGGGATGTTACTACTCTTGACGTTCCAGATGTCCAAAATTTGGATGTATTGACTGCTGGTTTTCCTTGTCAACCTTTCTCAAATGCAGGCTCACGAAAAGGGATAAATGATCCAAGAGGTCAATTATATAAGCAGACATTTAAATTTATTGAAAAACTATCTCCGAAAGTTGTTGTTTTTGAGAATGTTAGAGGTCTGCTGAGCACAAAAGTTGAAAATGGAAAGCTGATTGATGAGATCGTAGATACACTCACTAATTCTTTAGGATACCATGTGATGTATAGACTCGTTAATTTCAGCCATTTCGGAGTCCCGCAAAACAGGATTCGAGTAATACTAATCGCAATTAAAGATTTAGAATATTTACCATATATTTTCCCTGAAGTGGAGATGAACAAGGATCTCACTTTGGCTAAAACCTTGGCAGGTATTACTGATGAACTTCCAAACCAAAATGAGCTGATGAAACTAAATCCTCAAGCACTTCATTACGGCTCTATGATTCCAGCAGGTGGTTCTTGGAAAAATATTCCATATGAATTGTTACCAGAACGTTGGAAAAAAATTCGGGATGATATGCCTCGATACCATTATCCAAACTTTTTCAGAAGATATGACTTGCATGAAATTCAAGGCACAATTACGGCCGCATTTAAACCTGAGAATGCTGGAGTTTGGCATCCAGTAGAGGACCGAATCTATTCGGTCAGAGAGATAGCTCGTTTCCAAACTTTCCCTGACGATTTTGTTTTTGAAGGCAGAAATATAAAGTCAAAATATCAGCAAATAGGTAATGCAGTGCCTCCACTAATTGGAAGGAAAATTGCAGAGCAAATTAAAAATTACATACACAATGTAGAGCTTTCAAAAATACAAAGAACTATGATTGAAAGCACTCACCTAAATGTTAATCAGCCTATACATGTTCAAAAGGTTAGCTTAGCTCTGTTATAAAGGAATATATATGTTTTTTTCTGAAGATGTTATTAGGAAAAGTTTTGAAGGTATCAAGAAAATCGATTCTTCAAACGGAAAATCTCGTATGGAAAAAATTAGTGGCTTGAGATATCTCTTAGCTACTTCTATGCTTCTGAAAAGAACTGACCAAAATGAAATTGATATGAAAGTTGGTTCAGAATATCGTGACGAATTCATTAAAACGGTTGGGGAGGTTGTATCATTAGACTCTCAAGGATTATATACAAAAGATTTTAACTCAGAATTCGATGTAAAAAAGGATTATGGAATTGGTAGTAATTTTTACACCACCCGTTTAGCTTATAGTCGTTCACAAGTCATAAATTACCCTGGAAGACCTGCACCCCTACTCAAACTCGCATATGAAAATATAGCTATACAAGAAAATGTTAAAAATACTCTGCAAAAGTCATATAACATCGATTCTATTAAAATAGCTTTATGCGTTTGGCTTATGAGAGAGGAGGGTATCAATGTTAATGATACAAAAGCTTCAAATGACACCATACTAAAAATAATTGATTTTTATCTTAGAAGTAATTTTACTGCCGATGTCCATAAATCATTAGTTCCAGATTTGAATGATGTAAATTTGTTCTTTACTAACATAAAAAATGATTTTTTTTCTCCAAATAAGTTTGATGTTAAAGTCATTAAAGATGAGATAGTTAATGAACAAATCGAAAACAAACTGAAACTTTCTTCTGTCCAAGATGAAACACTGCTCTCAGAAAAAGATATTCTCGTTTTGGAAGACAACTTAAACGATGACGATCCTACTCTTATTATTACTCAAAAGTTATTAAGTAAGGGAGCTAAAGGCATCCTTTTCTCGGGACCTCCAGGCACAAGTAAGACTTGGTATGCTCTGAAAATAGCTTTGAAGTTAACTTCTTCAGATATGAGGCGCATTGAGAGGATTCAATTCCATCCATCATATTCATATGAGGACTTCATTGAAGGATTAGTTCCTAATGGAGCAATAAATAGTTCAGAACCTTTGTTTAAACCAAAGCATAAAATTTTCTTGGAGATTTGTAAAAAAGCCCAGGAAGATATTGATAATTCATATTTCCTTATAATTGACGAGTTTAGCCGGGGAGAACCAAGTAAAATTTTTGGCGAACTTCTTACTTATATAGAACCAGACTATAGAGACATAAGTTTTATTTTACCTTATTCTGAGGAGCATTTTTCGATACCTCAAAATATAGTAATATTTGCCACCATGAATCCATATGACCGTTCAGTTGTAGAATTGGATTCAGCTATGGAAAGGCGATTTGAAATTATTGAAATGGAGCCAAGTCAAAATATTTTGAGGTCTATACTTCAACAAAATCTCTTGTCTGGGGAAAAAATTGGTAAAATACTTCTTTTCTTTAGTAGGAGTAATGAGCTATCAACTCATGGTTTCGGCCATACTTACTTTAAAAATATAGAATCTGACGATGATTTACTTCTACTGTGGAATCATAAACTTAAGTTTATTTTTTCCAAGATGTTTAAATTCAATCCCGAAACCTATGCTGAGTTAAAGCAACTATATAAGGATATCTTAGATGAAGAATTCAAGGATGACATTAGATGATGATCATTGAAGCCAAGGAAAGAACGGAAGTAAATGTGGATATTAGTCTCATAGTTAAACATGGGTATAAACTCGACATTTATCCTGAAATAAGAAATTTTTTTAGCATTGATTATAAACCAAAAAATAATGCTCTCATCCTTTTTTCAGGTAAATATATTGGTTTGATACCTATAAATGAAAGTTTAGCAATTGATATTAAACCAAAGTTTTCAATTGGTAATATTAACCGTATGATTCTTACCTCGGGTGAATACCTTCATGCTTTGACATTTTTCAACAGGCATTATAGTGAAAGTGCGGTTGATTCTAACATCACTTTCAAATTTTTGATTGAATGTTTTATCTGGGAAATGAAAGTCCTATATGAGAATGGATTATTAAAAGACTTTATTAAGAAGAATACGATTAGTTCTAATATTAAAGGTAAGTTGAATATTTCTGATTCAATGAAAACCTTATGGGCTAAAGGGGGTTTTCACAAAGCATCTGTGGATTTTTATGAGTTCACACCTGACAATGATGTTAATAAATTCATTAAGTGTGCACTTTTTGAAAGCTTGGTTGAGCTAAGAAGAAATCATAGTGAACTAAAGAAGCTAATAAATGATAATGTTTTTTTCTTAGAAATGTTTGATGGGGTAAAAAGTTTTCAAGGATCTAATCCTCTAAATCTATATAATCCTTATAGTGATTTTGGAATTATAAGAAATTATTATAAAAACATAGTAAAATCTGCCGAGCTTATTCTTTCTAAGAAAGGGATTAGTTTTGAGCTAACCGAGGAAAACGTATTTCTTAACTCTTACTATATAGATATGGAAACAATATTTGAGAAATATTTATTTGTATTTTTGAAAGAGTATTTTTTAAATAATCACCCTGAGCTATCCATTAAAGATGGAAATACTGATGGTAAGAAAAAATTTTTTAATGCGCAAAGTATTGCCACAGGTGATGCTAAGCCTGATGTGATTATTAAAAAAGGTGATAGTACTCTTTTAATTGCAGATGCCAAATATAAAAGTAAAACAAAAGATACAGACAGATATCAAATAATAAGCCATGCCGTATCTTTTGATTGTTCAAATACGGTGCTCATATCTCCACGGCCTGACAATCATAAGGGAGCCAAAATGAGAAAGATCGGTGATGTGGGTGATGCTTTAAAAATTAATGTCTATGAATATTTTATAGACCTTTCTAACCCGGACCTTGAAAATGAAGAGTCTGAGCTTGCAAGATCTTTATTTGAACTAATTGATATTTAGTGAATTTTTTATTACAACTCTCATTTAATATGTTTAGAAAAGAATATAATCATACCTATTATAAATCCCTTCAACACCTTTGAGTTTATGGTTTAAACACCTTTCAGCGACATGTGGAGGAACAGATAGTGATGCAAGCAAACTCCGGCTTGTTCTTCTCAGATCATGAACGGTAAAATATTCGATATCACCCATAACATTTGGCGGTTGCATTTTTTTTCCCGGTTCAACACCGAACAACTTAGCAATTGCTCTGTTTAGTGTGTCTTTTCCCATATGTCTCGACTTACTTAATCTACGATTAGGGAAGACATAGTCCGATCTACAAGCTCTGATTTTAAGCTCATTCAATATCTCAATTGCAAGCTGTGATAGTGGGATGACAATCCCAACACCTGATTTACTTCTTTCCTTTGGTAAGACCCATTTTTTCTCTCTTAAATCGAATTCTGACCAAGGTGCCTCCGTGAGTTCACTCTTCCTAACTGCCAGCATAAGAAGTAGTGAACAGGCTAGATAGTTGTCACGAGAGAAACTGTCAGAGTGTTCTCTGAATATACGAAAAACATAAGAAATTTCTTCTAAACTCAATGATCTCTCTCTACTTTTTTCAACACCTCCAGCATCATTTACCCTAAATACTGTGGCGGGGTTGTACTGAACTAAGCCGAGTTTGATACCGTGGTTAAAAAGTTGCTTCATGTAGAGCAAGGCATCATTGGAGATGGTTGGTCTACCACTCGCAGTGATTTTCTGGATGATAGAACGAACATCTAAGGGGGTGACTTTGCTCAAGGCTAGTCCACCAATGGTAGGAGCTATGTCTTTACGGTAAACCCTTTCTGGTATACTTGGATACTTCAATCTTTTAACAAGATCGTTATACCAGTCTGCAAACAGATCATTCACTGTAGTCAGAGATTCTGGCCTGCTGAGTTTCCTTTCTGCAATAGGATCATCACCTGCCATAACTTTTCTACGGACATTTTCGGCAAGACTACGAGCTTCTGAGAGTGAAACTAAAGAAACCTTTCCTAATGTGATTTGGTAATCCCCCCGAAAAAC
>NZ_AYMP01000077.1 GCF_000633515.1 Morganella morganii H1r
TCTTTGAACACCAAGTGCCTGAATGATTAGCTATGGTTGAAGCTGGTGCCTTCTTCATCGGATAGAGGAACGCTGACCGGGTGTTTTTCGAAGTACACTAAAGTACGTTTGAAATCTTCAATCAGCAAAGAAGCCAAGTCAAGGCTGACACCATGACGCACCAGAATACGCTGAATAACCATATCTTCACGATTTGCCGGCATTGAGTAAGCGGGTACCTGCCACCCGAAGCTGCGTAATTTGTCGGCAATATCATATAAAGAGTAATTTACTTTTACGCCGTCTTTAATTTTCCATGCAAGGGCCGGAATACCAGTTTTACTGTTACCATCGAAAAGCATTTCGAACGGACCCAGTTTTTCAATTTCATGTGACAGATATTGCGCAGTGGTATAGCAGGCATTATGAATTTTTGCATAACCATCACGGCCTAGGCGCAGAAAATTGTAGTATTGCGCAACAATCTGACCACCGGGCCGGGAGAAGTTGAGCGCGAAGGTTGGCATATTGCCGCCCAGATAGTTGACATTGAAAATCAGCTCTTCGGGCAAGTCTTTCGCTTCACGCCAGACAACCCAGCCAGCACCCAGAGGAGTCAGGCCAAATTTATGTCCGGAAGAGTTAATAGACTTCACCCGCGGCAAACGGAAATCCCAATCCAGTTCTGGGGCACAAAACGGAGCCAGGAAGCCACCACTCGCGCCATCTACATGGATAGGAATATCCAGACCAGTGTCCTGCTGTAGTTTGTCCAGAGCGTCGTGTACTTCTTTAACTGGTTCGTATTGGCAAGTAAAAGTGACGCCTAAAGTAGGTACCACACCAATGGTATTTTCATCAGCCCGCTTTAATACCTCTTCAGCGTTCATGATCAGACGCTCCCCTTCAAGGGGGATTTCACGTAGCTCAACATCAAAATAACGGGCAAATTTATGCCAGCAAATCTGAACCGGGCCACAAATCAGGTTTGGCTTATCGGTCGATTTACCCTGAGTAGCACGTTTTTTACGCCATTGCCATTTCAATGCCAGCCCACCCAGCATCGCGGCTTCTGATGAGCCGATAGTGGAACAGCCGAGAGTATTTTCCGAATCAGGTGAATTCCATAAGTCTGCAAGCATCCGTACACAACGACTTTCCAGTTCTGCTGTTTGCGGATATTCATCTTTATCTATCATGTTTTTATCAATAGATAAGTCCATCAGTTCGCGAATTTCGTCATCAACCCATGTCTGGCAGAACGTCGCTAAATTCTGGCGTGAATTACCGTCAAGCATGAGCTCATCACGTATAGCGCAGAAGACATTGCGGGGATCACATTCGTTTATTGGAAACTGATTTTTGGGTAATAATTTGGACAATTCAAGCGACCCATAGATATCATCCCGTTCGCTATAATTTGAAGATATACATTTAGTATTCATAAACAATCACTCTCACATTAATAAATATTTATTATCTGCTGATTTTTAATCATGGTTTAAAATAGTTTAAGCCGGAGTGATTATCAAAAAAAAAGAGGTTTCATTGACGTTTTGTTGACTAAATGAGTTATTGCAAAAATAACTTGAGTGATAAACATTCCAGCCTGACGGCCAACGGTTTTGCAGTCTGCTGTATGACCAAACCGGTTCTGCCAGAATAGCTTTTTAATAAAAACTAATTTGATAGTCTCACGTTCAAATCTGGGCAGAAAAAATGACCACGGCTCTGTCAGTTCAGGGGAAGACTGACTTCAGGGAATGATATCGATCATACTGAAACAGTGTTTCAGCTGTTAGGCTTACGTTGTAAATGCATATCTGATGCGGTTTTAGAATTATGCCCGTCCTTACATTCCGGCATTACTGTTACACTTGTGGCCCGGGCTGTCACATTGCTTAAATGTGCCGGCTTTTGACCACTGTAGCGGCTGCCGGAAATGACAGACTCTATCTCACGCACTGTCGCGCTTTCACCGCTGACAGTGACCTCTTTTACCTCTGAACGGCTGATAATTGTCTTCACTAACCGGTAATTCTCTTCTTTTCCTGAATGCTCGAATCCCGGCATTAACTCGATACCCTTCGCCGTATCTTTGACTGTTGGCTGTCCGTCACGATAATAAAGGACAGAGCCGTCCTTCTGCAGAACACCGGTATGAGTCCCTGTAGTCACTACCGCAGACTCCCCCGGTGAATCATCACAGGAAACAAAAATGCTGTTACGGTTTAACTGTGCCTGTTTCACATTACGCTTCTCTCTGTATGCCCAGCCACGCAGCTGACTGAGGGCCGCTTTGTCACCGTTTATCGCCTCCTGCTCACACCACTGCCGGTATGATAATGGCTTGTAACGTCCGGCAACAATCAGGTTTTCACGTTCTGCCTTCAGCGTTAAACGCAGTTTTGAAACCGCCTGCATTTTTTCAAATTCGGCAACACGATAAAGTAATTTTCTCAGCAGCGGGTCATGCCGGGAGCGCCGGATTGCTGATTTTCTGGCACTGCAATGTGCGGCGATTCGGCGGTAACGCTCTCTGATTTGCAGATCAGGTTTTTGCCACCCGGACTTATAGGTCTGATATCGTATTTTTAATGCGGCTCTGGCTTCGGCTCTGGCAATCCGCTGTGCTGTTCTGATTTCGCTGTCACGTCGCTGGAACTCCGGATTGTACGTATTTTTGATATCAGACATATACCAGTTTTCCGGATCGGGATCATTCAGGTTGTTAAACTGAGGCGCTTCCTGATACTCACCAAGATATCTTTCCAGCTGAAATTTTGTCAGTGTCGGGTGAACGTCTGAGGCTTTCACGCTGATGATATCCGGGGAAGCGGCATCACAGATGACCAGCCCCTGATTATGCTCTCTGAGCGAAAGTCCCTGCTCATTCAGGATACGATGAATCATATCCCAGCAGCAGGATGGCTGGCGGAACGCGTCCGTCAGGTTGTCGCGGACGTGTCTTACCGCATAGTGATACAGACTTTCTTTATCAGAAAAAATTTCACGTTTTGCGGCACCCTGAGGAGCCGGTTTAAAATGAAAAGGGGCCCTGACCAGGGTATTATCATTACCCCATATCCAGCTGCCGTTATCAGGCTTAAACTGATATTTTCTTTCAAGTTCACGACAGCATTTCTGAAGAATATCCGCATCATTCCAGATACTTTTCGCCAGATAGGTTTTGGGATTGACTCTGTTCACGGCAATATGACAGTGAAGATTATCGGTATCAGTATGGATTGAGGTGACATACTGGTGATCACTCATCCCGAGTGCATCTAGGCAGTATCTGGCACTGGCAAAAATATCATCCGGAGTGGGTTTTTCACTCTCCTGCCAGCTGAGGATGAAATGGTATACCGGCTGCTGACAACGGATACTCTGTGATGCAACGGCATTCATTTCTGAGGCGGCTGTTTCCAGTGAAAAACAGTTTGTTTCACTTTCTACAATCCCGGATCTGGCCCGTGATCGGCCGTCCTGAAATGCAGCCGTAACGGTAATTTTACTGTGGCTGTCTGCCCGATCGATGTAATCAACAAGCCGGTTAAATGCCGCTGATGCAGGGTCAGTATTATCACTGTGTGCTTCGGTTTGTATTACCCTGTCCGGATCATTATTCACTCCGTCACGAACGCTGATGTACTCTACAAGTTTGCGAAAACTTGTATCTCCATCCTGTCGTTTTTGCGGAATAATAATGATCATAAACTCTCTCTGCCTGCCCTCTCAGCGTAAATCCATCTCATTAATGGCCTGTTTGATACTCACTAAAACATCGGAAAACTGTCTGCTGAGTTCCGGTGTCATATGCTTTTGCATTTCATTGTAAAGGTGCTTCTGTAGCCCCCCGAGCCTCAGCAGCTCATTCATCATTCTGATATCTGTCTTTACAGTGATTTTCCGGTTAAGGGCCGATTTCCTGAGGAGTTCGGAGGTACTTAACCCCGCATTTTTTGCTTTATCACGTATTGCATCCGCTTCATCAGCAGTGCAGCGAATAATGATCCTTATATTCTTTTGACGCGATTCACTTTTTGACATAACGGCCCTTAATGACTGATTTCGGGTGTCGGGGCGAAGCCCTGACCAGGGGTGTTGTGGGGACTGACTGCGAGCAGGCGGTACATACAACACATTTCCTGTCCTCAATTATACAACGATTTTCGATTTCAGGCATGTGTTTTTACTCAGCAAAACAGGCTTCAAAGAGAGGGGTTTTGGTGTATTATTTCCTGACAGGATTAATCTCACAAAGGTAGATACAGATGGCTTCTTCTGAAAAAAAATTTTACTCGAAAGAAGATATTACACTTGCTCTTGATGGTCTGAGGGGGCTCCCTGACCTTTCAGAAGAGAAATTAACCAAAAATGATGTTCTGGAATCACTGAAAGATGAAATTATTATTCTTGCAACAAAGAAATCATACAGCGCTGCTGAGATAAAATCGGCACTGCTGACAGTTGATATCAATGTGAGTGAGAAAGCGATAAATGATATTCTTAAAGCGTCTGAGGGTAAGACAAAGAGAAGCCGGAAGAAATCCGATAAGAATAAAGAACAGTGAATAAAGGCGGATAATCCGCCTTTTCAGTTACCTGAAACGCCATGAATTAAAATAATAAAATGGCGTATACCATGTTTTTGTTATGATGTTTGTCAGTGTATTCCCGGTATTGACCACTGCCGGTATGCCTAACAGTGATAATTGTATGTAGCACATACCGGCTGCATCTGAATCTATATCCGTACACACGGCCAGCATTTGAGTTTGCGGATTATAATTTTTATCCCGGAGATTTTTAGCCACAGCGATTATCATTCCTCCTGCGCCTGCTGTGGGTTCACACAATGAGACATAACCCTTTGTTTTTATCGTATCAGCTACATCCCCGAGCAATACTTCACTCATCAGTTCTGATACATAAAACGGCGTAAAAAACTGCCCCGTATCTTTGTTACCCAGCTCAAGATCCATATAAACTGAACCTAAAAAATCCTCAGTAAAACTCTCTAAACCGGCAACAATAAAGGACAGCAGTGTTGAAAAATTAAGAAGATCTTTTTTTTCATAGCTCCTGATTATTTTAAAATATTCATCTTCCAGCTCTTTACATTTCAGAACGGAATTCTGAATAGCAATTGACGATACAGCAAGAAAATCAGAAAAAACCTTAGGTAATCCCCCCGAAAAACCGGTGTGTTCATAAGTAGAATTTTCTCGTAATCTGAACCGGGGAGAATTCTATGAAGAAAGCACGTTTTACCGACAGTCAGATCATGTCTATCCTGAAACAAGCAGAGGCCGGAACTGTAGTGGTCAACTAAAA
>NZ_AYMP01000078.1 GCF_000633515.1 Morganella morganii H1r
GCCAGGTTATTATTAAGTGAGGGTGCAGAGTTGCATCAGTCACACAGAGATACGCGGAGCGGTAGTTCAGTTGGTTAGAATACCTGCCTGTCACGCAGGGGGTCGCGGGTTCGAGTCCCGTCCGTTCCGCCAACAAACATTAACCCCGATAGGAAACTATCGGGGTTTTGTTTTTTGTATGAAATAAATTCACCTTGCCGTTTTTCCCTCGACAGAACCTCTCTTTTTCGTTAGTTTTGGATGTCCGGATGTCTAAAATAACAAGGAGAGCCCGCCGCTATGCCAATCCGTATCCCTGATGAACTTCCTGCTGTCACCGATTTACGTGATGAAAATATCTTTGTGATGACATCATCACGGGCACAATTTCAGGATATACGGCCGCTGAAAGTGCTGTTTTTAAATCTGATGCCCAAGAAGATTGAAACAGAACTGCAATTTTTGCGTTTGCTCTCCAATACACCGCTCCAGGTTGATATTCAGTTACTGCGTATCAGTCACCATGAATCAAAGAACACACCCAAGGCGCATCTGGATGCCTTTTATTGTGACTTTGACGACATAAAAGAACAAAATTTTGATGGTCTGGTGATCACCGGTGCACCGCTCGGTCTGGTTGAATTTCAGGATGTGGATTACTGGCCGGAACTGGATGAAATTATCCGCTGGTCACAGACACATGTTACATCAACACTTTTTGTCTGCTGGGCAGTACAGGCGGGGCTGAACACACTTTACAATATCCCGAAACAGACATTGCCGGAAAAGATCTCCGGGGTGTATACTCACACCACACTGATGCCGCATGCGTTGCTGACCAGAGGATTCGACGGGCAGTTTTCCGCGCCTCACTCCCGCTATGCGGCATTCCCTGAAGCGATGATCCGCGAAAATACCGATCTTGATATCCTGGCTGCTTCTGAAGAAGCCGGTGCCTATCTGTTTGCCAGTAAAGACAAACGTCAGGTCTATGTGACCGGCCATGCAGAGTATGATGCCGATACTCTGGCAGGGGAATATCAGCGTGACTCGGATGCCGGGTTGGCGCCTGCTATCCCGGTGAACTATTTTCCGGATAATGACCCGTCAAAAACACCGGTATCCAGCTGGCGCGGACATGGCCATCTGCTTTATGCTAACTGGCTGAATTATTGTGTTTATCAGATAACACCGTTCGATCTGAGTGTGATGAATCCGACAGCAGACTGATAAAAAAAAGCCACCGCAAACGGTGGCAAAAGGCAGACTTAATTTACGATGTCTTTATGCACCGGCACCGGCAACGGCTTGTGCCGCCAGTGCGGTAATACGGTCATAATCTCCGTCACGCAGTGCATCTTCCGGCACCAGCCATGAACCGCCGACACAGGTCACACTGCTGAGCGCGAGATAATCCCGGTAGTTATTCAGGGAGATCCCGCCGGTCGGGCAGAAACGGATATCCGGGAAGGGGCCGGAAATCGCTTTCAGCGCTTTCACCCCGCCATTTGCTTCAGCCGGGAAGAATTTAAAATTTTTCAGTCCGTAAGCCATACCGGCCATCAGCTCGGAAACGGTGGCGATCCCGGGGATCAGCGGAATAGAACCCTGACCGGCTGCCTGTAACAGAGATTCTGTCAGGCCGGGACTGATAGCAAACTGTGCACCGGCATCAGTGACGGCTTTCAGTTGCTCCGGATTAATGACAGTACCTGCACCGACAATCGCTTCCGGCACTTCTTCCGCAATGGCGCGGATAGCATCAATGGCACACGCTGTACGCAGTGTGACTTCCAGAACGCGGATCCCGCCTGCGACCAGTGCACGGGCCAGTGGTACTGCCTGATGCAGCTCACGGATAACAATGACAGGCACAACCGGTCCTGCGTTTAAAACGGATTGCGCACTTAACATCTGATCATTCATCGTCATTCTCACTTTTATAAAAACGAATACAGCAGGCGCCTTCTTCCGCGCCCGAGAGTTGCGTGCGTAATGCACTGAATAATTCACGGCCGGAGCC
This sequence comes from Morganella morganii H1r, assembly GCF_000633515.1. GTDB lineage: Bacteria > Pseudomonadota > Gammaproteobacteria > Enterobacterales > Enterobacteriaceae > Morganella > Morganella morganii_B. The sequence continues at coordinate 2,003 of NZ_AYMP01000078.1, forward strand.
GTCACGCTCTGCGCTGAGGTCAGGGATGACACTTTCACGTGCTGCCAGAACCGCCTCATCAACAAGCAGTGTCAGCTCACCGGTCTGCCCGTTCACCCGGATCATATCGCCGTCACGAACTTTGGTCAGCAGCCCGCCGGTATACGCTTCCGGGGTAACGTGAATAGCGGAAGGTACTTTGCCGGATGCGCCTGACAAACGCCCGTCTGTTACCAGGGCCACCCGGTAACCTTTATCCATCAGCACGCCCAGCGGCGGCATCAGTTTGTGCAGTTCCGGCATTCCGTTGGCCTGCGGCCCCTGGAAACGTACTACCACAATACAATCTTTGTTCAGTTTTCCGGCTTCAAACGCGGGCACAATATCATGCTGGCTGTTAAACACGATGGCCGGTGCTTCAATAATCTGGTTATCGGCAGGCACTGCCGAGGTTTTCATCACCGCCCGTCCGAGGTTCCCGGCCAGCACTTTAGTACCGCCGTGAGACGAAAACGGTGTATTTCCGGATGCAATCACACTGTCATCAAGCGTGCTGAGTGCGCCCTCCCGCCATTTCAGTTCACCGTTATCCAGCCACGGCTCCTGTGTATAACGGGATAAGCCAAAACCGGCAACGGTATGTACATCCTCATGCAGCAGTCCCAGGCTGAGCAGCTCACGGATAATCAGCTGTAACCCGCCTGCGGCATGGAACTGGTTGATATCTGCCGGGCCATTCGGGTAGATCCGGCTGAGCAGCGGGATAATGTCCGACAGCTCAGAAAAATCATCCCAGTTGATGATGATCCCGGCCGCAGCGGCCATCGCGATAAGGTGCATGGTCAGATTGGTGGAGCCGCCGGTTGCCAGCAAACCAACGATACCGTTAACGATGACTTTTTCATCCACCAGTTGCCCGATCGGCAGATAATTGCCGCTGTTTTCGGTAAAGCGGACAACCTGACGGGCGGCGGCATCTGTCAGTGCGGCGCGCAGCGGGGTATCAGGATGAATAAAGGACGCGCCCGGCAGATGTAAGCCCATGATTTCCATCACCATCTGATTGGAATTGGCGGTGCCGTAAAAAGTACAGGTTCCGGCGGAATGATATGAGGCCGCTTCTGCATCCAGCAGTGCCCTGCGATCGACTTTTCCTTCAGCAAATAACTGACGGACATGCACTTTTTCTTTATTCGGCAGACCGCTGGTCATGGGACCCGCCGGAATAAATACTGACGGCAGATGCCCGAAAGAGAGTGCCGCCATCATCATCCCCGGGACGATTTTATCGCAGATCCCGAGGTAAAGTGCGCCATCAAACATATTGTGGGAAAGCCCGACAGCGGCAGACATTGCAATCACATCACGACTCAGCAGGGACAGCTCCATACCATCCTGCCCCTGGGTCACGCCGTCACACATGGCGGGAACTCCGCCGGCAACCTGGCCGATGGCACCCACGCTGTGCAGTGCTGCTTTGATTTGTTCCGGATGAAATTCATACGGCTTATGTGCCGACAACATATCATTGTAAGCCGTAATAATCGCAATATCGTTATGCGCCATATTGCGTAACTGTTGTTTCTCATCCGGCTGGCAGGCGGCAAAGCCGTGTGCCAGGTTACCGCAGGCAAGCTGGGCGCGATGAACCGTTTTACTGCGTGCGGCGCTGATTTTTTCCAGATACCGGGCACGGGATACACGGGAACGCGCCGTAATGCGGGCGGTAATGTCTGAAAGTCGCGGATGAACCGGCGGGTACGCAGAATGTGTCATAGTCATGGCTCCGTGCTGATTATCTGCCTGTTGCAGTATCATAAACTCATTTGTTACCGGTAACATTGGCACAGATCAGCAACGGATTGCAACTTTTATGAGCAATTCTCTTTCCTGAATATGATCCACCTCAAATTTAGCTGAAACGAGAAAGCTTTCGGCGCGGATCGAAGAATCAGAAATAGAGGGTTGAGTACCTCTGCGGATCACCGCAACATGAAAAACGCTCAGGTTGCACGATAATGCACTCAGGGAAAGTTGTGGTAGTATAGACGTTCAGACGGCTATTTAAACGGGCATTGCAGAGCGGAGTCAGATAAATGGATAATAAAATCAGTGTATTAAAAAAAACGCTTAATCAACGGATCCTGATTCTTGATGGTGCGATGGGAACAATGATCCAGCGCTATGCACTGAACGAAAAGGAATACCGCGGTGAGCGTTTCGCTGACTGGCCGGTCGATCTGAAGGGAAATAACGATCTGTTATCCATTACACAGCCGGATATTATCCGTGAAATTCACCATGCTTATCTGGAAGCCGGTGCGGATATTATTGAAACCAACAGCTTTAACTCCACGGTTATTTCCATGGCAGATTATCAGATGGAATCACTGTCTGATGAAATCAATGAGGCCGCAGCAAAACTGGCCCGGGAATGTGCTGATGAGTGGACACGCAAAACGCCGGAGAAACCCCGTTATGTGGCCGGGATTCTGGGGCCGACCAACCGGACGGCATCCATCTCCCCCGATGTGAATGATCCGGCTTACCGCAATGTCTCCTATGACGCACTGGTTGAGGCTTACCGCAGCTCTGTACGGGCACTGATCCGCGGCGGCGCTGACATTATTATGATCGAAACAATCTTCGATACCCTGAATGCCAAGGCGGCGATCTATGCCGTTGAAACTGAATTTGAGGCACTGGGGATTAAATTGCCGGTGATGCTTTCCGGTACTATCACGGATGCTTCCGGCCGGACACTGACCGGCCAGACAACGGAAGCCTTTTATAACTCCATGCGGCACATCCGCCCGATCTCTTTCGGGCTGAACTGTGCGCTGGGACCCGCTGAACTGCGCCAGTATGTGGCAGAGCTGTCCCGTATCGCGGATTGCTATGTCAGTACTCACCCGAATGCCGGTCTGCCGAATGCGTTCGGGGGTTATGACCTGGATGCCGCCAATATGGCGGGTTATATCAGTGAGTGGGCACAGTCTGGTCTGCTGAATATTGTCGGTGGCTGCTGTGGTACCACGCCTGACCATATCCGTGCTATTGCACAGGCGGTGGCAGATATTCCGCCGCGTGTTATTCCTGATCGCCCCGTGGCCTGCCGTCTGGCGGGGCTGGAGCCACTGACCATCGACGAAAACTCCCTGTTCGTCAATGTGGGGGAGAGAACCAATATCACCGGTTCCGCACGGTTTAAGCGGCTGATTAAAGAAGGTAATTACCAGGAAGCACTGGATGTGGCCCGTAATCAGGTGGAGAACGGTGCACAGATCATTGATATCAACATGGATGAGGGCATGCTGGATTCACAGGCCGCCATGGTGCGTTTTCTGAATATGATTTCCGGTGAGCCGGATATTGCCCGCGTGCCGATTATGATCGACTCTTCAAAATGGGAGGTGATCGAGGCCGGGCTGAAATGTATCCAGGGTAAAGGCATTGTGAACTCGATTTCCCTGAAAGAGGGAGAAGAAGCCTTTATCGATCACGCCAAAAAAGTGCTGCGTTACGGCGCTGCCGTGATTGTGATGGCCTTTGATGAAACCGGCCAGGCGGATACCCGGCAGCGCAAGACAGAAATCTGTCAGCGGGCTTACCGCATTCTGACCGAACAGGTGGGATTTCCGCCGGAAGATATTATTTTTGACCCGAATATTTTTGCGGTGGCAACCGGTATTCCTGAACATAACAACTATGCGGTTGATTTTATTGAAGCCTGTAAGGATATCAAAGCGACACTGCCCCATGCGCTGATCTCCGGCGGGGTCTCCAACGTCTCTTTCTCGTTCCGCGGAAATGATCCGGTACGGGAAGCGATTCACGCGGTTTTCCTCTATTACGCCATCCGTAACGGCATGGATATGGGGATTGTAAATGCCGGGCAACTGGCTATTTATGATGATTTACCATCTGCACTGCGTGATGCGGTGGAAGATGTGATTCTGAACCGCCGGGAGGATGCCACAGACCGGCTGCTGGCGCTGGCAGAAGAATATCGCGGCAGCAAAGGGGAAAATGATCAGCCGCAGCTCGCGGAATGGCGCGGATGGGATGTGGAAAAACGCCTTGAATACGCGCTGGTGAAAGGGATCACCGAATTTATTGTTGAGGATACTGAAGCCGCCCGTCTGCGGGCTGACAGCCCGATTGAAGTGATCGAAGGTCCGCTGATGAACGGCATGAATGTGGTCGGTGATCTGTTCAGTGAGGGCAAAATGTTTCTGCCGCAGGTGGTGAAATCTGCCCGGGTAATGAAACAGGCGGTGGCCTATCTGGAACCTTATATTCAGGCGGCGAAAACCAGCGGTTCCAGTGCCGGAAAAGTCCTGCTGGCGACAGTCAAAGGCGATGTGCATGATATCGGCAAGAATATTGTCGGTGTGGTATTGCAGTGTAATAACTATGAAATTATCGACCTCGGGGTGATGGTGCCCTGTGAAACAATTCTCCGCACAGCCATTGAGGAAAAAGTGGATATTATCGGGCTGTCCGGGCTTATCACGCCGTCACTGGATGAAATGGTGCATGTGGCCAAAGAGATGGAACGTCAGGGATTTTCCCTGCCGCTGCTGATCGGCGGTGCCACCACATCCAAAGCCCATACGGCGGTGAAAATTGAGCCGAATTACAGCGGCCCGGTGACCTATGTACAGAATGCCTCGCGGACGGTCGGGGTCGTGGCGGCACTATTGTCAGATAAACAGCGGGATGAATTTGTTGCCCGTACCCGCAAAGAATACGAGGTTGTCCGCGACCAGTATGCCCGCCGTCAGCCGCGCTCAGCACCGGTGACACTCGCACAGGCGCGGGCAAATGCCTTTGCGGCGGATTGGGATAATTATACGCCGCCGTGCCCGGCATTTACCGGTGTGAAAACCGTCACTGCACCGATTTCGGTACTGCGACGTTATATTGACTGGACACCTTTCTTTATGACCTGGTCGCTGGCCGGAAAATACCCGCGTATTCTGGAAGATGATGTCGTCGGTGAAGAAGCCCGCCGCCTGTTTAAAGAGGCAAACGCGATGCTCGATGAGCTGGACAGAACCGGCGTACTGACCCCGCGGGGTGTGGCGGGGATCTTTCCGGCTAACCGGATCGGCGATGATATCGCGGTTTACCGTGATGAATCCCGCGAAGAAATTCTGTTATACAGCTGTCATCTGCGCCAGCAGACACAGAAGAAAGATGATTTCCCGAATGCCTGCCTGGCGGATTTTGTCGCGCCGCCGGGGATTCCGGATTACCTCGGAGCCTTTGCCGTCACCGGCGGGCTTGAGGAGGATACACTGGCTGCTCAGTTTGATGAGGCACACGATGATTACAATAAAATCATGGTGAAAGCCCTCGCTGACCGGCTGGCGGAAGGGTTTGCGGAGTATCTTCATGAACAGGTGCGTAAAACTATCTGGGGCTACAGTCCGGATGAAAACCTGAATAATGATTCGCTGATCCGTGAAAACTATCAGGGGATCCGCCCCGCACCCGGCTATCCGGCCTGTCCGGAACATACGGAGAAAAGCAAAATCTGGGAACTGCTGGATGTTGAAAGCCATACCGGTATGCGGCTGACGGAATCTTATGCTATGTGGCCGGGGGCATCGGTATCCGGCTGGTATTTCAGTCATCCGCAGAGCCGCTATTTTGCGGTGGCTCAGATCCAGCGGGATCAGATTGAGGATTATGCCGCCCGGAAAGATATGCCGGTGAAAGCGCTTGAGCGCTGGCTTGCCCCGAACCTGGGGTATGATCCGGAAGACTGAGTATTACCGTGTGTCAGCCTCCTGTCCCGGTTTGCATTAACTGCCGGGTACTGTTCTGCGTATAGTGAGTCATGCAGTATCACCGTATGACATTATCAGAACAGAAGGAGAATCGTATGAGCTCAGTATTTATTATCGCTGACGGCAGGACCGGGGAGGTGGTATGACACTTCCCGTTTTCAGGCCGTTAATGATATCCGCCACTTTTGTCTTATGCAGCGTATTTGCCGGTAACTGCCGGGCTGAGACTGATTTACCCTGCGCGATGATTAACAAGACTAAAGTTGTGGAAAAAGAAGGTCATATTTGTTTCAGTATAAAGCCTTTACCGGCTTGTTCTGAATCGTGCCTTTCATCAGAAAGTGTGGTGAAACATGTTAAGTTCCATTGTACCCGCGCTGATAAACCGTTATCTGATAAAAGGGCCAATATGGAGTTGGAGATATTGATTCCGGTGCGTTGTGAAGCAGCATTTCCTGCCGTTGCGCCGCCGGGCACCACACCATAGTCTGATATAAAACAGGATAACCGGCCGGGATCCTTTCTCCTTTCTTCGCAATTATCACGCAATGTGACAGCCTGCTCTTGTCATTGTTTTTTTCATCCCCATTTATAGATAAGCAATTATCCCGTACTATGGCTGCAACAGCCGTGACCGGGCATATCAGATTCAGCCATAAAAGGGAGTGATGAGACAATGTACCGTTTCTATATTCAGGACGCTTTACCTGCCGGGTGCCTGCCCGCGTATTCGCTGCCGAAAGCAGATCAGCCCCATTATTATGAACTGGATGAAAGCATCCTCAATGCTGCACTGAATATCATGCAGATCTCGGATATCCTGGATACTGATGATGTGCTGGATGATGACTGCTTTAACCGTATCTGGCTGAAAAGCGAGCTGACTCCCGCCCGGGCGTCAGAGGTTTATCACTTCTTATATCAGCAGCAACTGCCGGAACCCGTACCGTCACAGGATGAAATCGCTGCCTTTAAACAGGCGAGAGCCGATGAGCTGGCACTGCTGAGCCGGCGCAGCCCGAAAGAAGGGTATGTGCCAGTCCATAAATTTGCCACACAGGATGCCTGGCGGATAATGCCGGAAGAATGTCTGCTTATTGCCGGTGTTCTGACTGACCACATGCTGGAAGATAACAATATGGTGGTCAGTAACATCGCATCACTGTGCAAAATCAGCCACAAAACACTGGAATATGCCCTGAGAGGCTGGCGTGAGTTTAATTTATTCGCGGCAGAACACGGCGGTTATCAGGTTTGCTGATGATTCAGTCGTTTTTTATGCAAAGATAACACCTGATATGAATTGATCGCCTGATGCTGATCGCATCAGGCGTTTTTTTATCTGAATAATCAGAACAGATCGCGGTGAAGAGCACGGATGATCTCTTCGGCATCATTGCCAGGTACCAGCAGGCACATGTTGTGTCCGCTTGCACCATAACTGATCATGCGGATGTTAAACGGCTCAAGGGCACTGAAAATGGTTTTACCCAGCCCGTGTGCCCGGGTCAGTTCATTACCGATAACCGCGACCAGCGCCAGATTCTGCTCCACTTCAATACGGCACAGTGCAGACAACTCGGCGGTCAGCTCGTCACTGAGCAGTGTTCCGTTAGTGTGTGTTGAGCCGACGGTATCCAGTGTCAGGGCGATGCTGACTTCTGACGTGGTAATCACATCCACGGAAATATTATGGCGGGAAAGAATAGTGAAGATTTCCGCCAGAAAGCCGCGTGCATGCAGCATTTTCAGGCTGTGCAGCGTCAGCAGGGTCTGCTGGCGGCGTAATGTCAGGGCGCGGAACAGCGGCGGATTCGGGTCATTGTCGCACACCAGTGTGCCGCCCGCGCCGCTCTCTTTGCTGGAGCCGACAAACACCGGGATCCCGCTGCGTACGGCGGGCAGCAAAGTAGCCGGATGCAGGATTTTTGCCCCGAAGTTTGCCATTTCCGCCGCTTCATCAAAGGTAATATGATCAATCGGATAGGCATCCGGCACAATGCGCGGGTCTGTGGTGTAGATCCCCGGCACATCTGTCCAGATATCGACACGCTGACAGCCGAGCGCCTCCGCCAGCAGTGCCGCCGTGTAATCACTGCCGCCGCGTCCGAGTGTGGTGGTACGTCCTGCGGCTTCGCGGCCGATAAATCCCTGGGTGATTACCGTGCCCTGTGACAGACGCGGGGCAAGCAGCTGATCACAGCGCGTGCGCAGCACCACGGTATCCGGCTCTGCCCGGCCGAAACAGTCATCTGTCTGCATGACCTCACGGACATCAAACCATTGCGCCTGTGCCCCCTGTTCCCGCAGTACTTCGGTAAACAGCAGCGTCGACATAATCTCACCATGACTGACAATCTCATCCACCAGAGCGCTGGAGGTTGCCAGTGCGGCGGCATCCGACAAGGTGGTGATATTGCCCAGCAGACGGTCAATCTCATTTTGTACCACTGCGTTTTCCGGCAGACGGGACAGAATTTCATATTGTGTGTCACGAATCTGTTTCAGACATTTTTCACGTTGTGCGCGCGGGCATCCCTGAGCTAATTCGATTAATGCATTGGTGATCCCGGCGGAAGCGGATAACACCACCAGTGCCACACCGGGGGTCTGCAGAACGACCCCGGCACTTTTCTGCATGGCGTCGTAATTCGCCACACTGGTACCACCGAATTTTGCAATAACCTGCTGAGCAGGCGCGGAAGATGCTGACGCCATAATGAATTCCTTATCCCGTAAAGTGAAAAATGTGAGCTGTGTTACACTGATAGAATTATAGGGATTGCCGGAATGAGTCAATATTGATTAACGGATAATCAATATCTTTCATAATGACAGGCAAATTATCGTTTTTTGCGATATTCCGCCCGGGTGCTGGTTTTGTTTCTGTTTTTTGAGCAATATCACGGAATGACAGATGCATAACACCTTTATCGTCAGGACAGAGTACACTTTGTTGACACGATTCAGTTTTGGTTTTCAATGAAAAGAGAGCTGCAATGAAAAATATTAACCCCACTGATACTGCGGCCTGGAAGGCGCTGGAACAGCATTACGACACAATGAAAACTGTGCATCTCCGCGACTTATTTGCGCAGGATAACGACCGGTTCAGCCGTTTTTCTGCCACGTTCGGCGAAGACATGCTGGTGGATTATTCCAAAAACCGTATCACACAGGAAACCCTTGATAAGCTGCTGGCACTGGCGGAAGAGTGTGATGTGCGCGGGGCTGTCCGCAGTATGTTTTCCGGTGAGAAGATTAACCGGACAGAAGATCGTGCGGTTCTGCACACTGCGCTGCGCCACCGTGACAATACCCCGGTGATGACTGACGGACAGGATGTCATGCCGGCGGTTCGCGCCGTGCTGGAAAAAATGCGTGTGTTCAGTGAGCGGATCATCAGCGGGGAGTGGAAAGGTTATACCGGTAAGACGATTACCGACGTGGTGAATATCGGTATCGGCGGCTCTGATCTCGGTCCTTATATGGTGACAGAAGCACTGCGCCCGTATAAAAATCATCTGGGCATGCATTTTGTCTCTAATGTTGACGGCACCCATATCGCTGAAACCCTGAAAGAGCTGGATCCGGAAACCACGCTGTTCCTGATCGCTTCCAAAACCTTTACCACTCAGGAAACCATGACCAACGCCCATTCCGCGCGTGACTGGTTCCTGGCGGCGGCCAAAGACCCGGCGCATGTGGCGAAACACTTTGTCGCGCTGTCCACCAATGCGGATGCGGTGGCAGAGTTCGGTATTGATACCGCCAATATGTTTGAGTTCTGGGATTGGGTCGGCGGGCGCTATTCCCTGTGGTCGGCGATTGGTCTGTCTATCGTGCTCTCTGTCGGTTATGACAATTTCACGCAGCTGCTCAATGGTGCGTATGCCATGGATAAGCATTTCACTGAAACTGAATTCTCACAGAATATTCCGGTGCTGCTGGCGCTGATTGGCCTGTGGTACAACAATTTCTTCGGTGCGGAAACCGAGGCGATTCTGCCGTACGATCAGTATATGCACCGCTTTGCGGCTTATTTCCAGCAGGGTAATATGGAGTCCAACGGGAAATATGTGGATCGTAACGGTAAGGTGGTTTCTCATCAGACCGGGCCGGTTATCTGGGGTGAGCCGGGCACCAACGGGCAGCATGCGTTTTATCAGCTGATCCATCAGGGCACCAAACTGATCCCGTGTGATTTTATCGCACCGGCACAGAGCCATAATCCGCTGGGGGATCACCACAGCAAACTGCTGTCGAATTTTTTTGCGCAGACCGAAGCACTGGCCTTCGGCAAAACCCGCGGACAGGTGGATGCGGAATTTGCCGCACAGGGCAAAAATCCGGCAGAAATGGATTATGTCGCACCGTTTAAAGTTTTTGAGGGCAACCGCCCGACAAACTCGATCCTGCTGAAATCCATTACCCCGTACAGCCTCGGGGCTCTGATCGCCATGTATGAGCATAAGATTTTTGTTCAGGGCGTGATTATGAATATCTATACGTTTGATCAGTGGGGTGTCGAACTGGGCAAACAGCTGGCAAACCGGATTCTGCCGGAACTGGCGGATGACAAGCCGGTTGAGAGCCACGACAGCTCAACCAACGGCCTGATTAACCGGTTTAAAAACTGGCGTCAGTGCTGATTTCGCTTTAACCGCGCATTTTATAAACAAAGCCGCTCTGCGCAATGCAGGGCGGCTTTATTTTTAGCAAAAAATTTTCAGTAACGCGCTCATTTCCCGCCGGGTTTTGTTAAAGTGTATCAGAACACCTATTATGCCCCTGATAACCGGATTCATTCATGACACAAACAGTGATAACACCCCCCATCCGCTGGTTTGATAATGCGGAAACGATCCCCGCCGGGGTGCTGGACTGGTTATCAGAATTAGGGTCAATGACGCGGCGCTTTGAACAGCACTGCAATGAAGTGACGGTGAAACCGTATTGTGAAAAATATATCTCCCGTGAAGCGCTGACTGAAGAAGAGCAGATGCATCTGCCCGGCAGTGCACGCTACTGGTTACGGGAGGTGGTGTTATATGGTGACGGGGTTCCCTGGCTGACCGGCCGGACAGTGGTGCCGGAGGAGACGCTGACAGGGGAAGAGCAGCAGTTACTGAAAATGGGAAATGTGCCGCTCGGGCGCTATCTCTTTACCAGCGGTTGTCTGACGCGGGATTATATCCGCTTCGGGCTGTCAGAAACGCACTGGGCCCGCTGTTCGCGGCTGTGCCTGGCCGGTAAACCGCTGCTGCTGACTGAAGTTTTTCTGCCGGCCTCTCCGGCATACCCCGCATAAGTGAATATCTCGGAGAAGAATAACGTGGAACGAAGCATGGTACGCAGCAAGTGGCAGGCATACAGCCGTCTGATGCGGACAGACCGCCCGATTGGCTCACTGTTACTGCTCTGGCCGACCTACTGGGCGTTATGGATAGCGGCCCGGGGGATCCCGGACTGGCATATTCTGATCATCTTTACCATTGGTGTGTTCAGCATGCGTGCTGCTGGTTGTGTGATTAATGATTTCGCGGACCGGAAATTTGACGGCTCGGTGGAACGCACCAAAAACCGGCCGCTGCCGTGCGGCGATGTCACGGAAAAAGAAGCCAAAATTCTGTTTGCCGTACTGGTGCTGGTGTCATTCGGACTGGTGCTGACGCTCAATACGATGACTATCTGGCTGTCAGTCGCCGGGCTGGCGCTGGCCTGGGTGTATCCGTTTGTGAAGCGGGTCAGCCATCTGCCGCAGGTGGTGCTCGGGGCGGCCTTCGGCTGGTCGATTCCGATGGCGTTTGCAGCGGTCAGTGAATCGTTGCCGGCAGAGTGCTGGCTGTTGTTTGCGGTCAATATTGTCTGGTCTGTGATTTATGATACCCAGTACGCGATGGTGGATCGCAATGATGACCTGAAAATCGGTGTGAAATCCACGGCTATCCTGTTCGGGCGCTTTGATAAGATGATTATCGGCATATTGCAGCTGGTGATGATTCTGATGCTGTTATGGATAGGGCTGATGGTGAATCTGTCCGGGATCTTCTACTGGTCCCTGCTGCTGGCCGGCGCATTATTTGTCTATCAGCAGCGCCTGATGGCTGACCGTGAACGCGACCCATGTTTTCAGGCCTTTATGAATAATAACTATGTCGGGTTTATTCTGTTTCTCGGCATGCTGGTCAGTTATTTGTAAGTACGGATACACGTAATAAACCCGGAACAAGATACCTAAAAAATCCGTGCCAGATGAAGTACATATAATAAATAACCCAATACAGCAACTGATCCTGTGCCGGAGAGCAGCAGGATCAGAAAACAAATATCAGCTTTATTCGTCCGGTATTGGATAGCAGCTACACAAAACAGAATCAACAGTAATGCAAGCATAATTACTGTAAACAGAACGGCAATACCCATTATCTTTTCCTCTTATCTGTATGTTTAATACCGGACTTCGCCTTGTTAACCGGCAATAAAAAAGGAGACCGGTCACCCGGTCTCCTTTTTTGTACACAGAAAACC
>NZ_AYMP01000079.1 GCF_000633515.1 Morganella morganii H1r
GTTTTTCGGGGGGATTACCAGTTCATCAGACGTATTTTAATAGTCTGCTTCGCCCTGTCTGTATAGTTTCAATTTTCCTATGGTGGATCTTACAACCTCGTAGTCCGGTACCATGCTCCGTATTTATCTTCTGCCTCTTCCCAACCGGTAACGAAAAAGCTCTCCGGATCTGCACCGTCAAGTCGTTCCTGAGCAAACCAGATCTGATCACCAATCTGACAATACATTGTCCCGCGCCATGGATAGGGGGTATTATGGCTGACGTCGGCGCCTTCAAGCATCTGATCTTTATACCAGATATGATTTTTGTCGCGCCACAGCAAAAACAAACCACCAGTTACCAGGGTGACAGTCTGTGCGTCCGCTTCAGGAAAATCGATTTCATTCATAAATACATGGCTTGCATCTTTTGCCAACCCGTTATATTCATCCAGCCATTCAAATGTTGCAGGGTCAATGCCGGGTTTCGGTGTAGTGAAGTGCCAGACATGACGATTATCTGCATAATAACCCGCTCCCAGCGTCCGGAATGAGCCTGCGTCAGCTTCCGGTAACAATTTACCGCGTGAATACACCTGATTTCCGGCAAAAAAAAACAGATCATCAAAAGGACGGACAGTGTTGGTATCAATCCCCGGTACTACCGCGAGACCGCCGTTTCCGCTGTCCAGCATATAGAAATAATCTTTATCCGCAAATGCACCCCACGTTATCTGGCGGAAACTTATACCATCAACAGGTAAAAACTGTAATTCAAAGCCCCGGCCCGGTCCGTTGTGCCCCAGAAACCAGGCTTTATCACGGATGCGCAGAAGAAATGGTGTATCATAATCTTCCTGCCAGACCTCAAAATCTCCTTCTTCCAGCTGGGTTGCCAGTTGCCGCCGTTCTTCGCGGGTATAAAAGCAGTCGATCCAAATCCCCCTGCCATCGGTGTAAATGGATGTCATACCGTCGTTGGCTATGCGTCGGAAAGTCAGCGGATTTGCGCCCTGTACACGTTTTCCCTGAAAATTCACCACATACGTACCGTCGGACAAATACAGTTCTGTCTTTTTCAGCGGTATCCGGTTCTCCGGTGTGGCATTACGCAGATAGTGGTTATAACGGCGCTTCATCCTGTTATATAATTTACTGTCAATCCAGGGTTTATCACTATCCTCCTCCGCATCGCCCAAGCCGTCAATCCATGTCAGTGCCCAGTCGGGAAAAGAGAAATCCGGGCAATCATCCGCCCATAATGCTGTATTTTTTGAAAGATGAAGTGTCCCGCAGATGTTTTCTCCCAGTTGTGCGCTGCCTGTTTTACCGGTTGCAATAAACGGTGCTGTTGTGGCAAGAAGTGCCGTCAGTTGCATCATCACCGGGCGCAGTTCCTGATTAATCAGCCACAACGCACAACGCAGCGTACCGGAGGATTTATCATGCAGCAGCAGACATCGCTGTGTATCACCCGCCGCAATGAAGTACGACAGCAGAGCGTCTCCCACTATTGTCTCCTGTACAGGCGGTGCGGTAACCGGCCATGTCTCTGTATCCGGAACAACAGATATCAGCCAGCGGTCAAATGCCGCCCGTGATAAAGGGATTTCACTGAACAGGAATTGTGGTTCGGACATTGTACTCTCCTGTATATACCAAAAATAGATTTTTATATTACCTATATTACCAATCAAAAGCCTATGAAATCGTCGTGATAGTGAAGTAATGTAGTTTTTTGCTAAAATAATGCATGGGAATGTTATTTTTTTGTGCGTTATATTGCCAGTAATCATATTGTCCGGTTGCCCCGTGTAGTTTCGTTAATCGCATTATTATTCTAAAAATAGTAGACTTAAGGCCGGTTAAGATATAATTTCGCATAGATATAATGGTGAAAAGATACCCACCATGATATTTACAATTAAGGTTAGTGGTTTTATCTTGGTTAAGAAAATTAAGCGTTTTCTTTTGTGGTACAGAAAGGGGGTTAACATAATGAGCTTGATGTTATTAATTCAGGGTTGTAATTCACATGGGTAATTACAAATTTTTTAGCAGGCCGGTTATTTTATGTATCACAATGCTTATTGTGTTATTTTATTCTGATGAATACATAATAACATTCATTAGTTACAACTTTTACTCAGTTGGTGAATCTCTTATTTTTATAATTAGCTTTCTTAAGTTAATTGCCATTCTTATTCTTTTGTTATTTTATAATAAAGAAAGTTCCCCTGTATCACTTGGTGTAATAAAAATAAAAACAGTCATAGAATTGTTTTTTTTTGCTGTGCCAATGATATTGATTTTGTTTTTAATTAAAAAAGCAACCGGTATTGATGCAGGAGTTAGTCGTTATATCACGGGTGAGACAACGACTGTGTCTAATGTGCTTATTTATATATCTGTTTTTGCTATTCAGTCAATGGTTCAGGATATTGTATTTTTCGGTGTTTTGTTTAACAGTTTAAAAAAATACTCAAAAGTATTTTTGTTTTCTGTCCCTACTGTCTTTTTTGTTATTTATAATACGTATAATGTTTCATTTGGATTTTGGTTGCCAGGTGTTGTTATATTTTTCAGTCTGTCGGTTATATTGTTAATGTCCAGGATAAGAACTAAAGGTATACTGTTTCCTATTATTTTACATTTTATTTTCAATATTTTTTATGAGAAAATTGAATACTTTAGTTATAACCACGGGTATGACTATTACCAGTGATTTTTTTAAGTTATAAAATATCGCAAGTTGTTACTTTAAGGGCGGGGGGATGCAATGAACAGGGAAAAAAATAGTATATATTTAAAATTATTAATGTTCCCATATTTGTTATATGTCACATCGTATATTGCCATTGTGTTATTTTCTATTTTTTATCAATGGAATGTTAGCCCTTTAGATGCTTTGGAAATAAAGTTTTATATTTCTGTTTTGGTCTTTTTTATTTGTGTTTTTTTATTTATAAAAGATAGGTCGTTTTTGATGGAAAATGGTTTCTATTGTCCATCTTGGATATGGTTTATCTTTCTTCCTATGTATATATATAAAAGACAAAAATATAACAATTCTGGTTTTGAATATTTTTGGTTATTTATTTTTATAAATTTATTTCTTCCTTTGCATAATGATGATATTTTAAAAGGCATCATCTCTATGATTGTGTTATATAGGTAAAATAATTTTCCAGGAGGATGATGTTGTGAAAAAGAGAATAATGCCACTTGCTGCTATCTTTTTGTTTTTTCATCATTATTCATATGCTGCTGCATTTGATTGTTCATCAGATTCATTAAATGTTACGGAATTGAAAATATGTAACGAGCCTTATCTTAGCGGACTTGATAATATGATGGATAAATTATTTTCAAAAGCAAGATTAAATACTTTGTCTGTCGGTTTTTTGATTAATGATCAAAAAGAGTGGATAGGAAAAAGAGACAGGTGTAAAAGTGATTATGAATGTATAAAAAATACTTATATCGATAGAAACTTATTGTTATCTAAAGTGGTTGCTTTTAAATCAGTTGAAACTGGTTTTGGTGATTCTGAGTTTTATGTTGATCCTGATAAATATCATTCAAAAAATAAAGAGGGTTTTTTAATTAATAGCAGTCAGTGGCCTGTAAAGGAACTGTCGGCTGTTTCTGATATAAATACAGATGCAGAGGAAGAAATAAGATTTGGAAAATGGGAATTACTTACTCATTTAAATGTTGATAATAACATTTTCTTTTTCTTTAAAGTCAGTAAAAATGATAGTTTTTCTTATTTGGTTTTAATCTCTGATTTTCCAGGTAAGCCAGTGGTTATTTCTAAGTATGATAGTGAAAACTATGGTTATCCGGAAATAAGAATTGCAGATAAAAATGATGATAAATTAATTTACATTGTCCATGATTTATATAACAAGGAAAGTAATAAGAGAGAAGATAAATATTATTTGGTTGATTTTAAAGGTGTTAAAAATATCAAGAGTGCAGATGTTGATGATGATTGGATTAATTCAAGAGTTAGTGAAATTACCGATAGGGAAAAAATTGCTAACATTCTTAACAAAGAGAGAGGGGGAATTAAGCTGGGTGATGACTGGATGGGATATTGTGGTGAAAAACTGTGCCGAAGTAATACCTTATCACCTGATGGCAGATGGCATGTAGCTTCCGGTGATTATGAAGGGGTGTATTTATTTCCAAAAAACCGGCCGGATATAGGGGTTAATGTTTTTTTTAATGATAAAAAATACGAAACCACCGGATTTAATTATAAAGATAATTTTTCATGGGGGAACGATGATGAGTTTTTCTTTGCTGTTGTTGGTGAGGAAAATGGTATATGGAAAACAGCTATAAATAACAAGAAAACTCAAAATATATTATCTTTGTATGACGTGTCAAAACCGTATTTCTTCAGGTATAATAATGTAGATTATGTTATTTCATTTTTCGATAGAGATGGTTATACGGAGTCTTTTATCATATCAAAAGATGTTAGTGAATAGATTAAAGTATCTCACGGGCTGCTTGATTATTTCTTAAAATATGATCACCATACCAGTAGTGTTATTCACTTACTTGTTTCTTACCCGGCCTCATACCAGAGGCATAGAGCTGATGAGCAGTTCTATAGAAAAATTATCCAGCTCCGGGTCAAAAACAGACGGTGCATCCGTGATGCCGTGATGCCGTGATGCCGTGATGCCGTGATGCCGCGAGGTTGTGCGGTGTTTCTGAACGGACAGTGATACGGGTTGTAAAACTCAGTGCAGTACAGTAAAGACCGGGCAGGGGCAACCTGTTGCCGCCTGAACACCGGTTAAAAGGGGGGATAATGGGATTCTTTAGTCATATTGAGTACAGTGGGCAACTGCCTGACGGAAAAACGGCTGAAAACCTCGTTACGGATGATCTTGAATACGGTGAGTTATGGTATCGTATTTCCGATGAAAACCGTCTGCTGCGTGAAAATGATGATAGTTCAGTTACTGATATGAATTATACCGGTTCATTGTATGTTTATACGATAAACGGAGATGAGGCGTATTATTTTATTTTCAGTGAGGACGGTTTTCTGGAAAGTGTACAAATACGTTAACCTGAAAGCATACCGGCAGGAACCCGTAATGAGTGATACATCCCGTCCCGTTCTCACGCTGAACCGTAAACCGAAAGCGGAGGCGGAAAAAAATAAAGACACCCCAATACAGCCGGTGTTCCGCAGAAAACAGCGGATAGATGCTGTCCCGCGCCCGAAAAAAAACAAAGCGGCTCCGGCCGTAAAGCCCCCTGCTTCCGTCAAAAAAACAAAAGTCCCTGAACCGCCTGCGGTGAAGCCTGAAAAAGTTCCTGTCCCGCCGACACCGCCGAAAAAACGGATGAATATCATTGAGGCACTGGGGATTATTACCCGCTACTGGCCGGAATTGTTTCCGGACGGTCAGCTGCGGCCGATGAAAAATGGGTTGCGGGAAGATTTATTTCAGGACAAAAAAGCCAGAGTTTTACCGTTGTCAGCCAGAACGCTGACACGCTGCTTATCTTCTGTCTCTCATTCAATCGGTTATCGTCTGACAGTTGTTGCCGGTGCGGTACGTTATGATAAGGATGGTCAGCCCTGCGGAACAGTGACTCCGGAGGAGGAAGCGGATTCAGTGCAGCGAATGGAAAAGATAAAAAAACAGCAGACAAAAGGAAAAGCAGAATAACGTAATTCCGGAGTGGGTTGATCAAATAACGCACAAATCAGTGAGGCGACTGCGGAACGGCGGATACAGCCTGTTTTCCCCCGAGATTCACTGATTTATCCACAGAATTTCTGGATAAAGCACCCTTCCCTGCCCTTCTGACTCATGTTCTCAGTTTTGCCGGACTGCCCGGTAAATCTGTTCTGAAATCAGTTTACCGGCTTCCGGCGTGTAGTGGATACCATCAGCAGTACGCAGAACAATCCCGTTGACTGAATATGTCCATGCTCTGCCGGTAAGCGAACGCGGATCAAATACGGTGTAACCGGCCATTGCGGATGTTTCTGAAATAATCCGGCGGGTATTCACCAGTGCGTTTTCTGTCTGCGTGTTTTTCATGGCCGGAGGCAAGACCCAGATAATACTGGCCGCCGGGTAACGTGTTTTTAAAACGGAAATAAATTGTCTGATCTTTTGGCTGTAAGGGTTAGCGGCAGAGGTCACCATGCCATCATTAGCGCCCAGAGATACAATGATTAAATCAGCGGAACTGACAGGCATCCGTTGCACGAACGCCAGCCAGTCATAAAATGCCTCATTCATCAGTCCGGATCTGTCTGTAGTGGTTTAATAAA
>NZ_AYMP01000080.1 GCF_000633515.1 Morganella morganii H1r
AATAATAACCTGGCGGTTCCCTACTCTCACATGGGGAGACCCCACACTACCATCGGCGCTACGGCGTTTCACTTCTGAGTTCGGCATGGGGTCAGGTGGGACCACCGCGCTACGGCCGCCAGGCAAATTCATTTCAATCCAAAACAAGCTTTATAACAAAGAGGAGTAATCTCTCTCCGTCATCTGAAAAATTCTTCTTCGTCTCTCAACGCAAAACACCTTCGGTGTTGT
>NZ_AYMP01000081.1 GCF_000633515.1 Morganella morganii H1r
CCGGCGCTTGCCCTTAATCAGATCATCGTTACGGGCATCGTCGGCCTTGGTGATGGCCTCATACTCATCTTTCGTGAAGCCTTTCTCGTCAGGATATTTCGCTTTCAGCATCATCACGAACTCGGTCATTGTGAGCTGCTCCGCTTCGCTGCGGGTGATGCTGAAATGCACGCGGGCGGCACTGATGTATTCGACAGCGTGGAACTCTTCGGAGTATTCGTCTTTACCTTCGTTGCGCTGAAGTTTACGCACTTTCGCTTTACCGATAATGCCGTGGGTCATTAACTCACGCGCCAGCAGGATGATATCGCGGTAATGCATAGCGCCGCACCGGTACACCATGCCTGATTTGCCTGGTCGCCATTCACCAATAACCTCAGAACAGTCATCGTCACAACATGCCTGCATCACGTCCATTGCGGTTGATAAAATACTGCGTCCGTACACCGGCTTATTTAACAGCGTAATCAGCCATTCAGGAACCACTCCGTAAGCGTCCACGGCAGACGCTATAATTTGCTGTACCTCTGCGCCATTTAATCGCGTAAATGCGCTCACAATCTCTTTGGGCGCTCCGATTCGCGTCATGGCATCCAGTGATGGGCGGAACAGGTAATCCTTTTCGGCAGTGGATATCACCATCTCGCCGTATTCTAAACGCGGTGTCATATATCCTCCTGAACATTATCAAGGGCATCCGGAGATACCCTTTGTAATATTTAGGCCGCAGTGACTGTAACAACACATTTCGCCGTCTTGCTGCCATCTTCAGATGTGACTGTAATATTCGCGGTACCGGCTGCTACACCGGTGACGGTGACAACATTCAACAATTTACTGACGGTAGCAAAATTAGGCTTATCGCTGACCACCTCGTAATTTTTGTTTGTCGCGTCAACCGGATTAAATCCAACCGTGAATGTTGCAGTTTCACCGGCTTTCACAGTCAGTGTCGCAGGGTTGGCAGTGACGCTCTGCACCACGATTTCTTCCTGTAACCACTCAAAGCTGTCAGCGTCTGCTACTTTCAGCTCACCGGAATACGTGGAGATTTCTTTGGTCGGGAACTCCATCGACCATGATGTGAAGTTCATGTACCCTTGAATCACATCACTACCGTCGCCTTTCATGTCGAGCTGCACCCAATATGACGGCTGACGGCTGGCCTTGACTTCAGCAAGGATTTCTTTGGCGATATCAAAAGCAGACGTGGAGCCATCAGCACCTTTGCGCTTCAGCTCGCCATCAAACTTAATGGTTAAATCCAGACCGGTCACGATAGCCTCAGTCAACCCTTTTGTGTCGTCTGCTTTGGAAGTAACCGTTTCAGTACCATAATCCAGCCCTTTACTGGTCAGTGCGCCGAGACGCAGAAACGCTGACTGTTCAGGAACCGTGCCGGGGCAACCGGGCGCGATACGGAGAATTCCCGCATTACCCATCACCAG
>NZ_AYMP01000082.1 GCF_000633515.1 Morganella morganii H1r
ACATCGCCATATAACTCTTCCAGCCGGTGATGTACTTCCTTCGGTTTCTCGCTGTGCTCACCGAGGCAGGAATACACTATCTGCCGGACGCTGGCAGACCGGCGCGGCAATCCCTTACCACGGGTAGCAATTAAGCACATTTCAATATTTTGACGGGTGTAATTTCCGCAATTAATTTTCGTCTCACTGTTTAATATCTCCATGAAATCGAAAAAATCTTCCGGTGGTTTTTTGTCTATCCGGCCTCCTGCATTTTTATTTAATTTCACCCACGCAAAGCAGAACATGTTTTTAACTTTGAAATCCCATGCCGCAGCCAGCTTTATCGCCTCAAGCGCAAAGTTACCCGTGTACCACATGCAGAGTACGGCATTATCAGATGAGCATTCAGGGATTTTAATTCGTGTGAGATGGTGAAGTCTGGTGGTGTTGTAGTGGTTATCTGCTGCGCCGTTGGAAGATTTGTTGCTATATGACCAAGGGGGATCGGCTAACAGAAGGTCATACTTTTTCATTCTCCGCATCCTTCATCAGCAAAAATAATTCCATAGCCTTGCGATAAAAATTATCGTTGTAATTCTCGCATCCATCCCAAACGCTTATTTCAGGATGCCGCACGCAACTAACCATCCAGGCTATTCCGTCATGTTCCAGCGATATGAGGTTGTCTTTAATAATCGGCATTGCGTCCGCCGGGTTGTTGCAGGGGTCGAACGGCCCCGTTTTTACACCGGTAATTTTTACGATAATTGCGTTTTCAAGCCATGGTATTTCACATTGCGTGAATTCAGTTCGCTCAGGTGGGAATGGCTTTGCTCCGATGGCAATAGCCACAGCCTTATTAATCTCAAAGTCTGATTTGTCACGATATTTGTTCATTGATTACCTCGCATTCTTCGCCAATCAGAAAAGCCAGGTCACCACCAATACAAAAAGTATCTTTATCAGCACCGACCCTGATTAATTCACTGCAAGAAACACCAACTACGTGGTCTAATCCGTCATAATAAAAACCATCTACAACGGCAGGAAACTCAGTGTTTTTCATTCCACCGTAATCACCATCGTTCAATAATCTAACTTTCATCTCACCACCTCCGCACACACTAATTCAATATTCCGCACAGTCATT
>NZ_AYMP01000083.1 GCF_000633515.1 Morganella morganii H1r
ATCGCCCGCGCCCTGTACCGCAGACCCCAGATCCTGTTTATGGACGAGGCCACCAGCGCGCTGGATAAAGAGAGTGAATCTTACGTCAATCAGGCGATCCGTCAGTTGCCGATCACGCGGATTATCATTGCTCACCGCGAGTCGACGATTGAGTCAGCGGACAGGATCATTAATCTCAACAATCCTGCCGCTTAAGTAATCGCTTACCGGTAAACCGGTAATAAGCTGAAACTTGACAGAATATGCACCACCGCGTTCAGTACCCCGAAGCCTAGGATCAGCCAGATCATGGGCTCACCGCCCCAGACACGGAATTGCGGACTGCCGAAGCGTTTACGGGATGCGCGGGCCAGCAGTGCCGGCACAATCGCCGCCCAGACCGTCGCCGCCAGACCGGCAAAACCGATGGCGTAAATAAAGCCGTCCGGATAGATCAATCCGCCCAGCATCGGCGGGATAAAGGTGACACCGGCGGTTTTCAGGCGGCCGATCTTGCTGTCATCAAATTTGCACAGATCCGCCAGATAATCAAACAGTCCCAGTGTCACTCCGAGGAACGAACTGGCCACCGCAAAGTTCGAGAACACAATCAGCAGCAGTTCCAGTCCCCGGCTGTGCAGCACGCCGCTCAGCGCCTGAACCAGGACATCAATATTGCCGCCCTTTTCCGCAATCGGAATAAAGTCCGGACGCGGAATATTCCCCATCGTGCCGAGCATCCAGATGATATAGAGCCCCAGCGCCATCAGTGTACCGATTGTCAGACAGCGGCGGATCTTGCCGGGCTCTTTACCGTAATATTTCATCAGGCTCGGCACATTACCGTGGAACCCGAAAGAAGCCAGACAAAACGGCAGCGTAAACAATACATAAGGCAGATAAGAAGCGTCCGGCTGTGCCACGTTCAGCAATACCGCCGGTTTCACATTCCACAGCAGGCCGCCGAATGTCATAAAGAATGTCAGAATTTTGGCACCGAGCACAATCGTCGTCATCCGGCTGACCGCTTTGGTGCTCAGCCAGACAATAAAAGCGACTGCCAGGGCAAACAGAAATCCGCCCGCCCGTGCCGGAAGCGTGATCCCCGCCTGTGCAAAGGTGTGGCTCAGCACCGATCCGCTGGCGGAAATATAGGCATAGGTCAGAATATACAAGACAAACGCAATGGTCAGGCCGTTAATAATATTCCAGCCATTTCCCAGCAGATCGCGGGTGATCGTGTCAAAACTGGAACCAATCCGGTAATTCAGGTTAGCTTCGAGAATCATTAATCCTGAGTGCAGCATACAAAACCAGGTGAATACCAGTGCTGCAACCGACCAGAAAAACCATGCACCGGACATTACCACCGGCAGGGAAAACATCCCCGCACCAATGATAGTTCCGCCGATAATCATTGCTCCGCCGAATACGGACGGCGAAACAGAGGACGCAGGAACAGTAGCCATAAGAGTACCTCTGGTGGCTTAGTATTATCATTATATTTGAAATCAGGAGGATGCCGTGCATCCTCCTGTAAGACGACAGGGTTACATGACAGGTTTCAGGCGGGCGACAAAGTGACGCAGAACCGGGGGTTCATAGGTGAATGTCAGCCCTTTGATATCCGCCGCTTTTTCTTTCAGCCGGATAAAGGCATCCGCGATATAATCCATGTGGTCATTGGTATAGACACGGCGCGGAATAGTCAGGCGCAGAAGCTCCATCGGTGACGGCTTCTGAATACCGGTTTCCGGGTCACGTCCCAGCAGCAGCGAACCGATTTCCACCCCGCGGATACCGGACTCCAGGAACAGCTCGTTATTCAGGGCATGCGCCGGGAACTGATCGCCCGGGATATGCGGCAGCATTTTCTTCGCATCGACAAAGACCGCGTGACCGCCGACCGGATACTGGATCGGGATCCCTGCTTCGCGCAGGCGCTCACCCAGATATTCCACCTGGGTGATACGGTAGCGGAGATAATCCTCATCCATCCCCTCTTCCAGCCCGATAGCCAGTGCCTCCATAT
This sequence comes from Morganella morganii H1r, assembly GCF_000633515.1. Lineage (GTDB taxonomy): Bacteria > Pseudomonadota > Gammaproteobacteria > Enterobacterales > Enterobacteriaceae > Morganella > Morganella morganii_B. The sequence goes on from NZ_AYMP01000083.1 coordinate 2,012, forward strand.
CACGTCCGGCAAGACCGCCGTAGGTGACAAAACCTTCCATCGGCACGCAGCGGGTGCGCACTTCGTTAAACAGATCTTCGTCATCACGGAAACAGCACAGACCGCCGATATTCACCAATGAATCCTTTTTCGCCGACATTGTCAGCATATCGCCGTATTTATACATCTCTTTGACGATCTCTTTCACCGATTTATCCGCATAGCCTTTTTCGCGCTGTTTGATAAACCAGGCGTTTTCACAGAAGCGGGCGGAGTCAATCACCACCGGGATATTATGCTTTTTGGCAATGTCATAAACGGCTTTCATATTTGCCAGTGATATCGGCTGACCGCCGGAGCTGTTACAGGTCACGGTGGTGACAATCGCGGCCACATTTTTTGCGCCGTGCTCTGCAATTGCCGCATTGAGCAGATCTAAATCGAAATCCCCTTTCCAGTCATAATAGGTTGTGGTATCAAAGGCTTTCGGTGTGACCACGTTGATCGCTTTCGCGCCGTTTAACTCCACATGGGCAGCCGTGGTATCAAAGTGGAAGTTGGAGATAAAGACCGGTTTATCCGCCCCGGCTTTGCGGCGGCGGGCGATCAGTGACGGGAACAGGATTTGCTCGGCACCGCGTCCCTGGTGTGTCGGGATAGTGAACGGATAGCCAATCAGTTTTTTCACCTGGTCACAGAGATGATAATAGTTGCGGGAACCGGCATACGCTTCATCCCCCATCATCAGCCCGGCCCACTGACGGTCACTCATCGCACCGGTACCGGAATCGGTCAGCAGGTCAATAAAGACCACATCACCCGGTAATAAAAACGGGTTATATCCGGCGTCTTTCAGGGCAACTTCCCGCTCATTACGGGTGGTCATACGGATATTTTCGACCATTTTAATACGGAACGGTTCTGGAATACGTTTCATTATTTTATTCTCCGGTTTCGGGCTGCCGGATATATTTATCCGCTGTATTTTTCTGGAAAGAAAATACAGAAATACAGCCGCATTATATCAGCGTGTTTTTAATTAATTTTAGTGGTAATACACGGACGGAGAATCACTCAGGGAAGAAATTAGAAATGCGGTGATCAATATTGAACCATGCCTGCACAAAGCAGACACCGGCAAGACGACCTGGGATGGATAAGAAATTCATGCACAAAGCCCTCTGAGTGGATAAGTAACGTACAAAATTACATTGAACAATCCTTTTGTCTATGATCAACATCCCATTTATAATAATTATACTTATTAATTAAATACAATTATTTACTTATGTTATTACATAATGTAAGTACCGTTAATTAATTACTATCGTTACCAATCACTCGCCTGACAGGCTTCTTTTTTACTTATTCATGACAACATCAGCAATACCGGATATATCATCAAGAACAAGGCAATTTTTATATTCATAAAAAATAATTTCAACAATAACATTACGTATATAACAGTTAATTTAATTATCCGTTTTGCAGACAATAAAAAAGGGATTTTCACCCCTTTTTTTATTACTGTTTTGTGACTGAAATATCACTACACCAGTTTGCTGATCCAGCTGTTGATATCCCCGGCCAGGAAGTTTACCGGCGGGATTTCGATCACACTGTATGCGCCCGGCTGCTGACGGCAGGCCGCCCGTGCCGCAGACACCATAAACTGGGAGGTCAGCGCCGGGTTGTTGATGCGCATGCTGTATTCAAACAGCTGGTTATGGGTTTTACCTGACACGCCTTTGTGCGTCATGGAGACACCGTGTCCCACATCTTTCAGGGCATCCACACTGTCCACCTGACGGACGTGCGTCTCATCGGAAGCAAAATAGCTGTCGGCTTTCAGCGCGGCGGTCACAGACTCAATATCATGGCCCGGTTCAATCTCAACATAGACCATGCGGCGGTGAACACCGGTACCCAGCGGAATGGTCATGGAGAGCGCATCCTTCACACCGGGAATTGCTTTGGCAGCAACACTGTGGCCCATACTCATCCCCGGCCCGAAGTTGGTGTAAGTCAGCCCTTTCGGTGCCATTGCCTGCATCAGCGTGCGGATAATGGAGTCGGAACCCGGATCCCAGCCTGCGGAGATGATGGCAGTACACTCACCGGCACGGGCAATCGGGTCAAGGTGCTCTTTCAGCGCGACTATTTCACTGTGAACATCAAAACTGTCCACAGTATTAATCCCCAGCGCGAGGATCTCTGACGCCACCGCACGGATAGCGCGGGTCGGCGAGCACAGCAGTGCCACATCCACCTTGCCCAGTTCACGGATATCCGCCACCACCGGATACGCAAAATCCGTATCAGCGGCAGACGGGTTGCGGCGCACAATCCCTGCAATCTCAAAATCAGCGGCAGCTTCCAGTGCCTCAATCGCATACTGTCCGATGTTGCCGTAACCAACGACGGCGGCTCGTATTTTTTTCACGGAATTCTCTCTGTCATCATTGATTCGTCGGACAAGGAAATCATACTTATTTACGAAAGGAAACATTGATTTCTTAATTAGTTATGAAAAAAATGTTTTATTTTTCACCTTTCACTATTCTCAGTAATATTATCCTGGTAGAATCCGGCTCCCTGTATCCGTCCCGGAACAAAAATCACATTATTTACAGAAGGTCGTCATGCATCAGTCTGATGTGACAGAGCGCGGGCTCTTTTCTTTAAGCTGGCCGATTTTTATCGACCTGTTATTACACTTTTCCACCTTCCTGATTAATACCTGGATGGTCAGCCATGTGTCGTCAAAATATCTGGCGGCCATGGCAGTCGGCAACCAGGCGTTTGACCTGTTTATCACTATTTTTAACTTTATCAGTGTCGGGTGCAGTGTGGTCATCGCCCAGTATATCGGGGCGGGCAGACGGGATAAGGCCAGTCAGGCCATTCATATTTCCATCGCGTTTAACCTGCTGCTGGGATTATTGTCCGCCGGGTTTACCATTATTTTCGGCTATAAAATTCTGGAACTGATGAATACGCCGGAACATCTGATGGAAGATGCCTTTAATTATCTGCATATTCTGGGGATCTGTTTAATTCCGGAAGCGGTGACCATCATTCTGGCGGCCTGTCTGCGTGTTTACGGCAGAGCCAAACCGGCGATGTATGTCACGCTGGTCGCCAACGTGGTGACTGTCGTCGGTAACTGTATTGTGCTGTACGGCCTGTTCGGGCTGCCGCAGTACGGGCTGGTCGGTGTCGCCTGGTCCACGGTGGCAGGGCGTCTGATTGCCGTGGCGCTGCTGTGCGGCCTGCTCTTTTACGGTCTGCGGATTAAATTCGTGCCGCGCATGCTGTTTCACTGGTCCAAAAATATGCTGAAGCAGATCCTGCATGTCGGTCTGCCGTCTGCCGGGGAGAACCTGGTCTGGATGCTGCATTATATGGTTGCGATCGCCTTTATCGGGCTGATGGGCGAGACCGCACTGGCGGCACAGACCATCTACTTCCAGTTATCACTGTTTATTATGCTGTTCGGGATAACCATCAGTATCGGGAATGAGATTCTGGTCGGGCATCTGGTCGGGGCAAAACGTTTTGAGGATGCCTATCAGCGCGGCATAAAGAGCCTGAAAACCGGCTTTTTCAGTACCATCCCGATTGTTTTCCTGTTCTGGCTGTTTCGTGATCATCTCGCTTACGGGCTGAGTGACGACCAGGCGGTGATAAAACTGCTGCTGCCGCTGTTCCTGCTGTCGGTCTTTCTCGAACCCGGCCGGACCCTGAATATTGTGATGGTAAACGCCCTGCGTGCCGCCGGTGACGCCCGTTTCCCGCTTTGTACTGCCCTGTTCTTTATGTGGTGTGTGGCGCTGCCGGTCGGCTATGTACTGGGGATCAAACTGGAGATGGGAATACTGGGGATCTGGATTGGTTTTCTGTGTGATGAGTGGCTGCGCGGACTCGTCAATACCTGGCGCTGGCGCTCGAAAAAATGGCAGTCAAAACGGCTGGATATTGAAGGCTGATCCTGCGGCTGAATTCCTGCTGCGGCTGTGCAGCGGGAATTACCTGACAAACCAGCTGATAACACCACAATCAGGCAAATAATAGAAAAAATACAGAGTTATGCTCTGATAAACAGCCATTAACACAGTTTTTCGTGACTGTTGTCACGGGGTCTCATCACACTTTTTTATTTATGCATAACATAATGCATACAATTCATATTCAATTATATATTTAAATCAAATAGTTATATAAGTATTTTTATCTCTTTTCACTGCCGGATAATTTCTTGCTTCTTTCCCCCTTATCCGCCCTATTTTTTAATTCCGGGAGAAAGTTTTTCTCCGGATTCTGAAAATACCCCTGAATTGTGAAAGGATTTTTCTGCTGCCCTTTCGGTACACTGAGCCGTATAATGGATTCGTGTATTTAAGGCTGAAAAATGGCAACACATCACACCCCTGCTCAATGGAACAATTTTGTCGCGGCACTGCGTCAGTCAGTCAAACCGGCGACAGGCTGCACCGAGCCGATTTCTCTGGCACTGGCCGCCGCAAAAGCCGCCGCCTGCCTCAGCGGCGCACCAACCCAAATCCGCTGCTATGTCTCCCCGAACCTGATGAAAAACGGCCTCGGCGTGACCGTTCCGGGAACAGGCATGACCGGATTACCGGTCGCTGCGGCGCTCGGCGCTATCGGCGGACAGCCGGATGCCGGTCTGAATGTCCTGTGCGGGGTGACTGCGGACGATATCGCCGCCGGGAAAGCCTTTCTTGCCTCCGGTGCGGTGTCTGTGGACATCAAAGAGCCGTGCAGCCATGTACTTTACTCTGAGGCGACCGTATACAGCGGTGACGATCAGGCCACTGTCACTATCTGCGGCGATCATACCCATGTGACGGAAATCAGCCATAACTGCACGGTTATTTATCAGGATGATGCGCTCACGCATCAGGACGGCAGCGATAACCCGTTCGCGGATGCCTGCGCCCGGGATATTTATGATTTCGCCACTCAGGCCCCGGTTTCGATGATCAATTTTATGCGTCAGGCCGCTGATCTGAATGATGCTCTGGCCCGCGAAGGCATGTCAAAACCGTACGGGTTACAAATCGGCCGTTCGCTGGAAAAACAGCGTGAGCGTGGTCTGCTGTCAAAAGACCTGCTGTCCGACATTATGATCCGCACCTCATCAGCCTCGGATGCCCGTATGGGCGGCGCGCAGCTGCCTGCCATGAGCAACTCCGGTTCCGGTAACCAGGGGATCGCCGCTACCCAGCCCGTGGTGGTGGTCGCGGAATATTTACAGGCAGATGAAGAGCAGCTTATCCGCGCCCTGACATTGTCTCACCTGATGGCGATTTATATTCATAGCCAGTTCCCGCCGCTTTCCGCCCTGTGTGCGGCAACGACCGCCTCAATGGGGGCAGCAGCCGGTATTGCATGGTTATTTGAAGGGAAATACGAGCCGGTGGCGATGGCTATCAGCAGTATGATCGGGGATATCACCGGTATTATCTGTGATGGTGCTTCCAACAGCTGCGCGATGAAAGTCTCCAGTGGTGTCAGCGCGGCCTATAAAGCGGTGCTGATGGCAATGAATCAGCAGTGTGTCGGCGGTAACGACGGCATTGTCTGCACGGACGTGGATAAATCCATTGCCAACCTCTGTGCGCTGGCCAGCCTGTCTATGCAGCACACCGATGTGCAGATTATTGAAATCATGGCAAACAAGGCAAAATCAGCCTGATTTTTCCGGGTTTGGCTTTTTAAGGAAGCCCCCTTTCCTTTACCGGCCGCACCGGCCGGTTTTTTCATGCTTTTTCAGCGGGTAAATACCCGCTGTTATCATGCCGTCAGCGTGGCAAACGCATTGCGGATTTCCTGCTCCGGCAACTGCATGCCGATAAAAATCAGCACACTTTGTTTTACATCATCCTCACGCCATTCGCGGTCAAAGTCCGCGCTGTAGAGACGCTGAACACCCTGGAATAACAGACGGCGCGGCTCATCTTTAATCCAGAGTAACCCTTTGTAACGCAACATATTATCAGCATAGCTGAGCAACAGGGTTTCCATGGCGCGGGAAATGGCACTGATTTCCACCGGTTTATCCATGGTGATCACCAGTGACTGAATGTCATTCTGCTGTTTCGGCGCAAAGCGGAACAGCGGCTTGCTGATTTCCACATTGTCATCCAGCATAAAACCGCCGACATTAAACAACAGGTTCATGTCGATATCGCCGTTAATCACCTTATACACCGGCGCTTTGGCATTAATCCGCTGCAAACGGGCGAGCAGCGCCTCATTATCCGGCTCAACGTCCGTTTTGGTCAGCAGAATGCGATCCGCATAGCCAATCTGCGCCTGAGCGATAGTGAACTGATCCAGCTGCTGCTGTGCATGCACCGCATCCACCAGCGTGATAATGCCGTCCAGCACATAGCGCTCGCACAATTTTTCATTGGAGAAAAAAGTCTGAGTGATCGGGCCGGGATCGGCCATACCGGTGCATTCAATCACCAGGCGGTCAAAATCGATTTTGCCGCTGTCCAGGTTTTCGCACAGGTCGAGCAGCGCATCTTCCAGCTCACTTGAGCGGCTGCAGCAGATACACCCGTTGCTCAGGGTTTTTATCTGTGTGGCGCGGTCACCGATAATTTCATCATCGATAGGCACCTCGCCGAATTCATTTTCAATCACAGCAATTTTCTGCCCGTGCTCCTCGTGGAGAATATGGCGCAGCAGCGTGGTTTTACCGGCCCCCAGGAAACCGGTCAGGATAGTCACGGAGATAGGTTGCATAATCGGGTCCTTCTTACAGACAGACAGCGGAACAAAGGCTGTCAGAGTAACAAATAACACGGATAATAAAAAATATCCCCCGTACAATGTGACTGACATCATACGGGGGATGAGACTTCAGCGTTACTGCATGCTGCTATCAGTGTGAGGAGGAGACTTTAATGCCCTCTTCCGGAACAGGAACATACGGTGTTTCGTTATCAGTACGTTCCGGGTTTTTGCTCGCTTTCATCGCTGTACGGATGCCGTAGAAGATGATGCTGTACACCACGACCAGGAAGATAATACTCAGACCGGCGTTGGTGTAGTTATTCACCACGATGTGCTGCATATTGGCGACCTGTTCAGGCGTTAACGCCACGCCTTCGGCAATACGGCGTTTGTACTCATTCGCCAGCCAGAAGAAGCCTTCCAGTTGCGGGTTGTCACTGAACAGTTTCAGACCCAGCGCCCATGTGGTACAAATCAGCAGCCATACCGCAGGGATAGTGGTTACCCAGATATATTTGCTGCGCTTCATCTTAATCAGAACAACGGTGGACAGCACCAGGGCAACAGCCGCCAGCATCTGGTTGGAGATACCGAACAGCGGCCACAGGCTCTTAACGCCGCCCAGCGGATCGACCACGCCCTGATACAACAGATAACCCCACAGACCCACACAACCGGCAGTACCGATCACACCGGCAATGAAGGAGTCAGTTTTCTTCAGGAACGGAACGAAGTTACCCAGCAGATCCTGAAGCATAAAGCGGCCGGAACGGGTACCCGCATCCAGAGCAGTCAGGATAAACAGTGCTTCAAACAGGATCCCGAAGTGATACCAGAAGCCCATATCCGCCGCAGGAATGATTTTGTGGAACACATGCGCGATACCTACTGCCAGTGTCGGAGCACCACCCGCACGGTTGAGGACAGACGGCTCACCGATATCTTTGGCGGTCTGTAAAATCTCTTCCGGTGAAATCACGAAGCCCCAGGAGCTGACCGTTGCGGCTGCCTGTGCAGTCACATCTTTCAGCTGCGCCATAATCATCGGTGCATCTGCGGTACCGAGGTTATGCAGATCCGGCATGGTGATACCCAGCGCCGCAGGCGGGGTATTCATGGCAAAATAGAGACCCGGTTCGATAATGGAGGCTGCAACCAGCGCCATAATCGCCACAAAGGATTCCATCAGCATGGCGCCGTAACCGATATAACGGGCATCGGTTTCACAGGCCAGCAGTTTCGGTGTGGTACCGGAAGCAATCAGGGCATGGAAGCCGGAAACCGCACCACAGGCAATAGTAATAAACAGGAACGGGAACAGAGCACCTTTCCAGACCGGACCGGTGCCGTCAACAAACTGAGTCATCGCCGGCATTTTCAGATCCGGGTTGAGGATAACGATACCCACAGCCAGACCGACGATAACGCCGATTTTCAGGAAGGTTGCCAGATAGTCACGCGGAGCCAGAATCAGCCACACCGGCAGCAGAGCGGAAACAAACGCATAACCGATCAGTGTATAAGTGATAGTGGTATCTTTAAAGGTCAGCGCCGGGCCCCAGTACGGGTCGTGTGCGATCACACCACCGAACCAGATCGCCGCCACCAGCAGCACAATACCGATGACAGACACTTCACCGACACGTCCCGGCCGGAGATAGCGCATGTAGATCCCCATAAACAGGGCAATCGGCACAGTGGAGACGACGGTGAACACACCCCACGGACTTTCTGCCAGCGCTTTCACCACAATCAGTGCCAGCACGGCGAGGATGATGATCATAATCAGGAAGCAGCCGAAGAGCGCGATAGTGCCCGGCACGGTGCCCATCTCTTCTTTAACAATCTCACCCAGAGATGCACCGTTACGGCGTGAAGAGATAAACAGCACCATAAAGTCCTGTACCGCACCCGCCAGCACCACACCGGCCAGCAGCCAGAGTGTGCCCGGCAGATACCCCATCTGCGCGGCAAGTACCGGCCCGACTAACGGACCCGCACCGGCGATCGCGGCAAAGTGGTGACCGAACAGAACGTTACGGTTAGTCGGAACATAGTTCAGACCATCATTATTAATCACCGCCGGTGTTGCCCGGGTCGGATCCAGTTTCATAACCTTTGTTGCGATATACAGGCTGTAGTAGCGGTACGCCACCAGATAGACTGATACCGATGCAACAATGATCCATAATGCACTGACATGCTCGCCGCGGCGTAATGCGACAACGCCGAGACAGAAAGCACCTATAATCCCCAGGATAAACCAGGGAATGTGCTTAAATAAGCGATTAGAGTTCATAACGCACCTTAAATGTGACTGTGATATTCAAAAGGATCCGTATCCGTACGGAAAAAGTGTTTCAGCCGAATAAAATAGAAACTTCCTGCAAGTGTGTTTTATGATAGAAAAATCAAGGCGGGAAACGGGGATTATCCCGTGAGCGGTTGTATAGCAGATTAAGCGGTCACTTTTTACAGCCGGGCGGTTTTATCCGCCTCCCGGGACGGTAAAATTTGTGATCGGGTTAACGTTATGTTTTTTAATTTTTTTTATGCTTTTTGTTAATTTTTTATGAAAGCGTGCTTTTATCCGCTTTTCTCCGTAATTTATGACCTGAAACCGACAGAAGACAGTAACCGATATGACTAAAAAACCCGGCACACCTCCCGGCAATTTACGTGCTTACGCTGATAAGCAGACACAACGCAACATGCTGTTTCAGCGGGTTCTCCGCCTGCTGACCTTCGCTGTGGTTTTCCTCGCCGGATTTATGATTTATCAGACCTGGCAGACACAACAGAATGATGTCTATGCTGACGGGCAGATAACCGGTTATCTGCGGACAGAAATGCGCGATACCCGTTCGGGACAGCAACTGGTTGGCTGGCCGGTGGTGAAATTCGTGACAGCGGATAATAAAATCGTCACCTTTACCTCAACAGATCAGCTGCTGTGTCAGTCGCAGTGTGAAAACGGCCCGGTGGGTGTTTATTATCAGAAAGAGAATCCGGGTAAAGCACAGATAGCGGACTTCGGTGCCCGCTATGGTGAAATGATTGTCTGGGGTGTGGTCGCCTTTATTCTGCTGGCGGCCTATGTCCTGAACAGCTGGCGGCAGCGTATTCTGGCGCGCCGCCGTTACGGTGCGGCATCATAAACGGCTGTCCGGCGGCGGTGTCCGGCCGAATCCGGTGATCAGGCCGTAAGGTGAAATACGGAACCAGTGACCGCCGGTCCACCAGGAATGTTCGCCGTCGCTCTCCTCCCCGCAGCCGACACCGACCTCGGCGGTACCGTTGACAAAGCCGTACGTACAGTCATAAATGGCGGGGATCACCACCCGCCCGGTGACGCTGTCCGCAAAACCGATTTTATTGCCGGTGCGGATACGGTAACGCCCGTTTTCCGGTTCATCCGGGGCGCTGTCAAAATAGTACGGCTGATACGGCTCCTGCAGATTACGATCAACGAAATGGCTGCCGAAGGTGTCTTTATCCCGGTACAGACAGAGCTCAAAGGGATTGTCCGGCCTGAAGCAGTTATCCGCCACTGACGGTTCATCAGCCCTCGCCCGCACCCATTCACGGGCTTTTTCTGCCTGCACATCCGTACCGGCAAACGCAGTCAGCGGCAGCAACATCACAAATACGATTCCCGGTAATCTGCATCTCATCGGTTATTCCTCCGGCCGCTGTCAGTGATGACCCTCCGCCATACCGCGCGGAACGTCATCACCGATATTACCCCGGTCAGCCGGCAACGACCACTGATGCCGCCGCCTGTTTTGCTGCGTCCACCGCTTCCTGAACGGACGGTGCCAGCGCCAGAGCAACCCCCATGCGCCGCGGGCCGTCAATTTCCGGTTTGGCAAACAGACGCAGCTGCACAGTCCCGGTCAGGGCGTGTTCCAGCCCGCTGTAACGGACATCATCGCTGCGCAGAGACGGCAGGATCACGGCTGAAGCGGCCGGACGATACTGAACTATCTCGCCGGCCGGCAATCCGAGAAACGCCCGCACATGCAGGGCAAATTCAGAGATATTCTGTGAAATCAGTGTGACCAGCCCGGTATCGTGGGGACGCGGCGAGACTTCATTAAAAATAATATCCTCACCACGGACAAACAGCTCAACACCGAACAGACCATAGCCACCCAGCCCGTTAACGATTGTCTCCGCCACCTGCTGCGCCCGCGCCAGAACCGCATCCGGCATGGCCTGCGGCTGCCATGACTCACGGTAATCGCCGCGCTCCTGACGGTGCCCGACCGGCGCGCAAAAATGCACACCGTCTGCCGCACGGACAGTCAGCAGCGTGATCTCATAATCGAAATCAATCATCCGCTCGACAATCACCCGCCCTTTTCCGGTGCGTCCTGCTTCCTGAGAGGACAGCCAGGCATCGTGCAATGTACTTTCATCACGGATAATGCTCTGCCCTTTACCTGATGAACTCATTACCGGTTTGATAATGCAGGGAAATCCAATCTCAGCGGCGGCGCGGATAAAAGACGTCTCATCATCCGCAAAGCGGTATTCTGATGTCATCAGCCCCAGCTCTTCTGCGGCCAGGCGGCGGATCCCCTCACGGTTCATGGTCAGTTTTACCGCATTGGCACAGGGCACGACATGAAAGCCTTCCTGCTCCAGCCGGTACAATGTGTCTGTCGCAATCGCTTCAATTTCCGGCACAATATGGTCAGGCTGTTCTTTCCGGATCACCGCCTCCAGTTCCGCGCCATCCAGCATATTGATCACATAACGGCGGTGCGCGATATGCATGGCCGGTGCATTGTCATAACGGTCAACGGCAATCACTTCAATACCGAGCCGCTGACACTCAATCGCCACTTCTTTGCCTAATTCGCCTGAGCCCAGCAGCATCACCTTCGTGGCGCCCGGACGTAATGCCGTACCTAATGTTGTCATCACTGTCACCTGTTCAGAAATACCGGAAAATTGCGCGCCATTATATACGCAATCGTTTGCTTTAGTCACGAAATAAGCAGGTCACCGGCTGTCGCAGCGCTCAGCGGGGTTTGATACCCAGACCGGCTTTTGCTGTATTCCTCCGGTGATGGCGGATAAGAGACAGAATGCAGAACAGTAATCCCAGCCAGATCAATGAGAAACTGACGCCTTTGACGGAATCAAAATGCTCATTAAAGAGGAACACCGCCAGCAGGAACTGGATGGTCGGTTCAAGATACTGCGCCAGGCCGATGGTGGTCAGCGTGGTGGAACGCACCGCAGCGGTAAAGAACAGCAACGGCAGCAGCGTAACAGGTGCGGTCAGTATAAAACAGATGCGGGTAAAGGTATCTGCGGTGCTGAATGTGCCCGCCCCGCTGTTTTCAAGCCAGAAATACAATGCAATAGCCACCGGCAGCAGCCAGAGGCTCTCAATCAGCAGTGAAGTCGTCAGATCATAACGGATAAACTTACGGATAAAACCGTACAGTGCGAACGCAGAGCCCATCATCAGTGCCAGTTTCGGCAGGCTGCCGTACTGATAAAGCTGATAACCCACTCCGGCACAGACAAAAATCAGTGCGGTTTTCTCTGCCGGTTTCAGGCGCTCATGCAGGAAGATGACACCCAGCAAAATAGAAAACAAGGGGGTAATGAAATACCCCATGCTGGCTTCCAGCACCAAATCATGGGTCATCGAATAGGTAAAAGTACACCAGGATATTGCCATCACACTGGTACTGAGCAGACAAAGCAGCAGCGAGCGCTCATCCTCCCATACTGCGTTTACCCGCGTGCGGTTTTTCAAAAAGAAACGGACAAACAATAACAGCGGAATTGACCAGAGGACACGCTGGGATAATAGCTCCAGCGGTTGTATCCCCGGCAGCAGGCGGTAAAAAAGCGGTGTGATCCCCCAGAGAAAATAAGAAAAAATCGCCAGCATTGCGCCGGATCGTAAAAACATGGTTCAGCCAATCCTGTTTATCATTATGTTATGACTATCATACCCCTCTGCATTAAAAATCCCATGCGCCTGCTCAATTTATTTCCCGCCGCCGGTTTATTCCGGATCATCATATTATGCGTACCCTGACTCCGGCATTTACTACGCAGATATCACTATAAAATATCAATTAAACTTGATTTTTTAATTGATAACGTTAACATAACAAGTATCATCAGCAAATCATTTTTGGGTATAATTCCTAATATTTGATGTTAACGTTAACCTTGAGTAGTTATAGCTAGATAGATCCCCTGAATTTTTATACCCTGAAAATTCTTGTTACTCATAATACATTGATGATAAAAGATAAATAATCATTTGATGTTCATTTTTATGATAAACAGAGTAACACTTCAGATATTAACCTCCGGAGATTGAAAAATCTTTCGTGCGGTAGCTTTGTCTCTGAAAAATATCGTTATCTTTTTTTAATTAAACATTTTAACGTTAACATCATAAGATAAGTAATAACAATTACCATCACAAAGACTTTGAAATAAAAAACAACACAAAAACACAAAAATGAAAGTTTTGTGTCTGGTACAAACGAAATTAACACTTAATGTTGCGTTCAAAACAACAGATACATCCGCAATATTAAAAATAACGGCATTCTGGTTTTTACCCGGCAACACGCTGCCGGTTAATTAAAAAAATTAACCAAACAGATGCGGCTGAAAATCAGGCAGAAGAAAAAGAAAGGTATCAATACCGGGGAAATCAGAGTGAATCTCTGGTCAGTATCCGGCAAGGGACATAAGTCCGGGCTGTTGAACCGCGCTCTTCAATAAGATGCAGAGCCGCCGCCTCCCCCAGCAGGCAATACGGGGAACAGATGGTGGTCAGCGGGGGATAAAAAAGCTCACCGGTACCGGTCATATTCTCAAATCCGAGAATACCGGCCTGTTCCGGAACAGAAATACCGCGCCTCAGTAATACCTGATACGCAATAAAGGCAATCTGGTCATTACCACAGATAATACAGTCAAATAATGGTGAGTTACCGTCGGTATAACGTTCTATCAGTGTAATGACGTCCCGGTAATAAATGTCAGACTGTTTTATATTGTGCTGAATCAGTCCGCTGACAGACAAACCTGCATTCAGCCAGGCATGCTGAACCGCATCACGGCGTAAACCGGATGAAAGCAATTCCGCAGGTGGCCAGATACACAGCGGACGGCGGTATCCCCGCCGGATAAGATATTCTGTCGCATCGTACTGACCGTGATAATCATCCGGAATATACGCCGGCAATGCCGGGTTATCAGGATCAAAGCAGTTTGTTAATACCAGATTTTTGTCACGCAGTAATTCAGGAACATTTATCCCGCACAGTTGTGCACCGGTAATAATAATACCGTCAGGACGCCGGGAAAGAATTTGGCGGACAGCCCGGATCAGATCATCTCCGGATGAAATATTGATGACAAAACTGTCCCAGCCGTATTTTTTTGCACACTGTTCGATAGCCAGCAGTATTTCGACAGAAAACGGAGCGGAGGCTGTATCAATTGCTAATACACCCATACACGACAGATTTGTATTTTTACCTCTGATTTTACGGGCTGATAAATCAGGCACATAATTCAGAACGTCAATAGCATGCTGAACCTGCCTCAATGTCTCAGGCTTCAACAACTCAGGATTATTTATCGCCCTTGAAACCGTCATCAGTGAGACTGATGCCAGCCGGGCAACATCTTTCAGTGATGCCATATTGTTGTCAGCAAAAAATAGGTGATTGCGTTGTTGAGCGAAAAAGAAAGAAAAATGTAAGCTAACATTTATAGCATATTATGTCTGTAACCCCAAGGGTAAATGTAAACATTTATTTCAAAGAATACCCGTTAAACCCTAAATTGAACGATTTTTAAAATATTTTAATACCTTGTTTTTAATGAAAAAAACAACAAACAACCTGGGTTATCACCACTTTTATGTAAAAATAAACACTGATTCAGAAATGGAATTTCCTTATCCATTTAAACATTTTTTCGACGTTATATTATCTACAATACTTAAAATTTGCGTAGATACACCTAAGTAGTTATGCCTTTATTTTTATCCATTAATATCGGCTTATTTCTGTATCCTATTTTAATGAAGGAGTAAATTATGGATGCCGTTATTCATTTAATCAATTGTGCTGATTTACCAAGCAATAATATTAACTTTATGCTTGATGATATGAACTGTGAAGTAAAATCATATTCATCTGAGCAATCTTTCCTGAAATATTATATTAATACGCCGAAAGAGCACGCACGTGAATGTATTATTCTTGAAGTAGGTGAATCGTCTGCTGATGCCTTCTATCTTATCGATGAACTCAAGCGACTGAAAAGTATTATTCCGGTTATTGTTATCACTGCTTATCCGTCTTTTGAAACCTGCCGCCGTGCATTTAAAGCAGGCATTCTGGAATTCTTCAAGAAACCGATTAACTCCGAACTGTTAGTTAATGCGATTCATGATGCTTTTAATCAGTATGAAAAAAGCCTTAATAAATACCATACCTATCAGAGACTTAAAGATAAATTCAGTAAGTTATCTGCCCGTGAGAAAGAAGTTATGGATATGATTCTGGAAGGAAATACCAGTAAAGAAGCAGCACAAAAATTATCACTGTCACCTCGTACTGTAGAAGTACATCGTTCTAATATGTACACCAAGCTGCGTATTAAATCATTACCACAACTTGTACAGGAATATGATTTTTACAAAAACTATTCAGATTCAGTCTGAACATCACCGGATTTATAATAATTTTTATATTCCGGATTTGTAGTTAATAAATATACCGATGATTTTACCTGTTTTTACTCTCTTATTTAACTGCTTCTGATGTTTCACTGTTAATACAGAATATCCTCCCTGTCATATTCCGTATTGCACCATCGTTACCACTGATGACAAACTGTAATATACTGATGACTAACCGGGGTTTTACTCTGATATTAACAACACATGCCGGTAATTATATATTCCGGAAAGCAGATATTATGAGATCTGATACCCTGCAATACTGATATGAAATCTCATTAATAATACCTAACACCTGATTACTCATTTTAATATTTATTTACAAATGAGGTGTGATGCTTTTTATTTACCTGTGAATAAACAGATAACGCACGCTGCCTGAAAATTTCCCCTCTTTACACCACTCTCCCTGAGCGCTTTTATGCCGGAATTACCTGCAATCCCAACGCGCCCCGCCGTTACTTCCTGATATCCGCTCTGTGTTCCTGTAAAATAATAAGCTATAAAAAAGCATCCGCGACAGGATGCTTTTGCTATTCGTCTGACCGCCGGATTATTCTATTTTCAGCACATTCAGTTTGATCATAGACATTGAATTCGGTGGTATCTGCCCTGCAATACCGGCAGCCCCGTAACCGCCTTCCGGTTTAATATACACATCAACTGATCCACCGGCACCGACAAGCGAAATAAATTTAGCCAGGTCTCCGGGTAATTCATTGAACGGCACAACTGCCGGTGCATTTACCGGGTGGGACACGGTCACTTTACCGTCCGTTAATTCTTCATGCATTGCAAACGTGATCGTTTTACCTTTCAGCGCTTTATATTTCTGTCCCTGTTTGGTGATGCGGTAATAAACATCCGGTGACATTTTAGCGTAATTCTGCCGTTCCAGTCGGCTGATCAGCTCCTGATTTTTTCGTTTATTCAGCTCACCGACCTGCTGAAAAGTATAAGCAGCCACGGCCTTATTTTTTTCTTCCGCTTTCGCAATCTGTGTATTCAGGCTGGTATTTTCAGTCCGCTGTGCGCTGACAACCGCCTTCTGTTTATCCATTTCTTTCTGCAATGCAGTATACTTCGCCGCGATATCCGCATTTTCTTTCAGCTTAGCCGCAGCTTTGGCAAGCTCAGCTTCTTTATCAGCCAGTTGTTTTTTCTGGTTATCAAGCTGTGCATTCAGTTTAATTAATTCCGCATCAGATTTTGCCAGTGCGGCAATCTGCTGTGTTTTCTCTTTTAACGCTTTATCCAGCTGAGCAGCCCGCTGCTGTTCAGCGGCTAATTTTTTATTCAGTTCCGCATTTTCTGTCTGAGCAGCACTGCTCTCTTTATCTGAGCCGGATACTTTCGCGGATAACTGTTGTTTATCCGCCGTCAGCTGCGCAATTTTTTGTTCCAGCGTGGCTTTGTCCACCGTCAGTGCAGCGATATCTTTTTTCAGATTATCGCTCTGACGGCTATTATCCGCTTCCCGGCTCTGTAATTGCGCTGTCAGCTTAAGTTTATCCGCCTCATGCTGCTGTAATGCTTTTTCCAGTACCTGCAATTGCGCCGCCATTTTTGCGTTATCGGTATTTTCGGCGCTCAGCTGTGCAATCTGTTTTTCCAGGGCGGTTTTATCCGCTGCCAGGGTGCTGAGTTCTTTTTTCAGCTTATCGCCCTGTGCTGCTGCGGCTTTATCCTGACTGACCAGCTGATCCGCCAGTTTCTGCTTTTCTGCCTCGGCATTTTTCAGCTTCTGCTCAGTATCCGTCAGGCTGCGGGTGATTTTTGCCAGATCGGCATTTTTATCACTCAGCAGCGCCGCATTTTTCTCTGACTGTGCTTTATCCGCTGT
>NZ_AYMP01000084.1 GCF_000633515.1 Morganella morganii H1r
GTTTTTCGGGGGGATTACCCTGGAAGTGGAACCTTTTGGCGATTCTAGCGCCACTCGTGCCACCTTTGCAGGATTGGAAATTCCTTGCGAGGACGTCGCTGAGTTTGAAGTGGTTAAAGCGGTGGAAGATCAGAATGGACGTAAGGTTGAATTGCCTCTATCGATCTTTGAGGCTAATAATCCTGAGTTGGCTAAGATGTCAGTCGCTGGGGAAAAATAATCATTTTTAGCTATCTATCAAAGATAGCATGTGGCAGATTGAAAGATCTGCCATTTTTTATTAGTGCTTTGGAGCCTAAAGATTCAATGATTGCACAAATAATTGTGCTGAACGAGTACCTCTTATGCAAGGATTGAGTAGCCACTCAAAAATTTAATACCGTAGCAACATAACCATTACAAATTTTCATAATTATTTTTGAAGTGGTAAGAAGATCTTCTTACCACTTCAATTGAGTTTTAATATCAAAGATTGAGCCACTCAATCTCCTTTTTAGCCAAACTATTGTTATCTATCACCTTAATCAAATCCTTAATTTTTATTTGAATTAATTGGTCATTATTATCAAACTCAATTAAATATCGATACTTCCTCAGCAACTCCGTAGCGGAAGCTCTTGAAAATCCATATTCTTGTAGTGACATTTCTTTAGTATTCACAGTTCCATAATCGACAAATTTGGAAAGATTTATACCACTCGAATCCTCTCCATGTATTGATTTACACAATTGATGATAATGAGCTAAAGCACTTTCCAGTTTAAATGTAATATCAGTTTCTATCGTATCAATTACTTCTAGAATTTTTTGATTTATATGCCGTGAATTATTTTTATCAAAATCTACCCAAGAGTATGATTCTTCATCACGTACTGACTTACTATGTTCAATAGCATTATTAATTATTGCACTAATAGGAGCTCCCATCAGCCAAGAGTATGTCATTATATGAAAAGGAACTATACCTTTAGGGTTAACTATCTTGTACACATCATTAATTTTTTTGAGATATCTTTTAATATCTTCATTTTGAAAAGTCATTAGAATATTATTTTTATTTTCAGCCAACTTATAAGCTGAAGATTGAACATCTGAATCAAATCGATGGTTTTCTGAAAAGGTAGAGACATCAATATCAAGGATATTTTTTCTTATTAGGTGCTCACGCCCAGCAGAAATTATTTTTTGCCTAATCTTTGAATCAAAATTGCCTAATAACCCACCAACTTTACCAGTATTTATATATGACAAAATCTCTGATAAAATTATGGTTGATATTTCCACTACTTTTTGTTCGGGTGTTTTAACATTCCCATTAAGGTAGTTAAGTATTTTTCGATGTGCTTTCAATAATGGGGATATCTCGTCATTGACCTCTATATTATTTTTGTTGGTAACCGAACTTTCAAATTCACTCCAAGTATTATTTTCACTACTAATACAGATGATATTACCTGTTAATTCATTTTTGTAACGGCCTGCTCTTCCAGCAAGATTCCAAAAATCAAGAGTGAAACCACTATTTCCATTAGCCTTACCGAATGGATAAATAAACACATTTTTAGTCGGTAAGTTTACTCCTTCCAATAAAGTAGATGTACAAAAAATATATTTTATTTTTTTATTCGAATAAAGAAACTCAATTCTCTTACGAATAAAAGCAGGTAAATTTCCATGATGGTATGCAATACCATATTTTAATAAATGAGGTAAGGAAAAATCCTCATGAATAAAATCAGATATTAATTTTGCTTCATTAATCAACTCTTCGTCTGCGTCAATAGGTATATCTTTAGAAATCAAATAATTAGAAAACTCCACAGCCTTATTTACACATTGTAATTTGCTTGACACATAGATTAAATTTGAATCATGTTTAGAACCTATTTTGGATATTAAATCAAAATCAGAATCAAATGTATCTGAAACATTAAAATCAATAACAGACTTTGTTACTGTATCAAAATATTTATATTCATTATTATATAAATTCACAAAAAACAAACTTTGAGCAACTGGACTTTCCGTAACACTCAAACTCTTACCTACTACATTAAAATATTTAAAAAATATTTGAGGATTAGAGATTACTGGACTAGAAAATACAAGCTTTAAATCGGAATATTTTTCTAACGAATTAGAAATGACTTTATACAAAGTCATTGATCGTCTACTACTTTTATCAGCTAATTTGTGAGCCTCATCAATGAAAAGCACATCAACTTTAATATCACTAAAATTCGTTTCATACAGAAAATTATTATACCTTTCCTGCGTAAATATCATTATATTCTTTTTCTCAACCTTAATGCCTGAGACAGACTTAGTGATATTTACATTTTCAATTTTTCTCTCATTCAACATAGCTCTAAAATCAACCAAGTATTCCTCAAGCAGAGCCTTAGTTGGTAAAATAAAAACAATTATTTTAAATTCATTAAGTAACTCAATTGCACAATTTTTTATTACAAACGATTTACCCAGAGAAGTAGGACCAGAAAAACTAAAAAACTTGTTACTTAAAATTTCTCTGTAGATATCATATTGCCTATTAGTAAATGAAAATTCTGAGCATGGTATTGTTTGAACAATCTTACGAATATCACCTAATATTGTTGATGTCGTTGAGAGAGAAACCGAAGAATCAGTAAAAGATGTTACTGCTGAAAATAATCCAAACTTAGTAAGAATTGATTTTGTTATAGCTTTTGTATAGCTATTTTCTGAAAACAATTCATTTATACTAGAAATTATTTTTAATGCTATTGCTCGATTTTGTTCATATTCGGAGTTAGATAAGTATTCACTAAAGTGAAGAAGTCGTTCATGGCGTTCAGAAAAAATAAAATTACATTTGTCTTTCTCAAAGAAAGACGTAGCTAATTCATCTAATAGATATTTGTAGTGATTGTTAAACTCATAACTACTCTTAATTCTATCGCAAAGGTATTCAATGAGACTAATCATCACCATATAACTCCCTAACAATAGCCTGTGATAACTCATCGGCTTTATTACTTGGTATAATCAATAAATTTAATTTTAGGCCAGAGGAAAGTTTATTTAGGGTTCCTTCATCAATACTGTCACATGCATTATTAACTAAAGAAATAATATAGCTGTTGACTGTACTAAACTCGTTTTTATTATAGTTTTCCATTGATAATGTAAACACCAAACAAAATGTTTTAAGTTCTTTGTTTCCAGTAAAAAGAAGCTTAAATAAAGTTTCGCACTCTGACTCTTGTAGCTTTTGTTCTAAAAATGAACGTTCTAAAAATAAATCATGATTAAACCTATAAAAATTAAAATTAGAAATCACTTTCTCCACTTCATTATTTAATTCTTTAACTAAATTGTTGTGACCACAATAATTAGAAAACGCCAACTCACAGTTGCCATCCGCAGTAATCATATAGTGCATATGGTGGTAATACTTGGCATTCAAACCTGTTGAATAAAGATGGGGGGCATTAAGACATGTTTCTACCAATCTTCCAGTTAAAAGCTTATTAGCTGGCTCATTAGAAGCCTCTTTAGACAATAAATTACCTGCTCTTACTACACTTTGAGAAAGTGAAAGCTTATTATTAGTGAGCATATGATTAAATTCAATTAACAAAAATCTTGCAATAGGATTTAAGTCAAAATGAGGAAAGCCATTATGTGCTGGTATATAAGTCACTATCTCAAAGTCATTAGTTACTTTTTTTCTAAAAATTTCCTTTACATAATCATTCATGGAATTATCTAACTTAACTGTCCAAACTGGCTTATGAAAAATGACACAATCAAAATATCTATTAATTAAATCATGATCTATATCATTCAAACTCTCAGCTGTAAGATCGTTATTTTTTCCATTTTCAATTATTACTGCATGGGCGACAGGGAAATCTGATTCTGGATACTCTAAAACCAATCCACCAGAAACGCCCTTATATCCTCTTGATTTTTCAATCAAATCAGGTGTTGAATTTGATTCAATATTATACTTAATCAATCCTTGCATGACAGGTTGCGGGAAATTAAGCATTATTCGTCCAGGCTCAACATCTTTTTCCTTGAAAGCATTAAGATAAAATGTCTTATCAGCAATATTTTCAATTTCACCAATACGTAAGGGGTGTGTTGCGTTCCCATTAACCCGTGTAATAACTAGATCTTTGTCTGGAAAGCTATATACATCCACAGCATCAAGGGGCGTTGACATATGTTCGAATGATAGACTATTTATATCAGGTTGAATGGTACATAGCCTACAGCAGCCTGCTATTTTCGCGTTGAATTCTGCACAATTTGCCTTCTGATGACAAAGACCATGCTTTGACGAGATCACAAAAGCTGCATCACAAGAACTGGCCTTGAATAGATACCCTGTTGAATGAGAGCTTAATACATTGATTTTTATGCAATTACTTACACTCATAGTATCTTATATTCACTCCATTAGAAGAATAAGTGCATAATGCCTTAAATTCTAACACACTGTTCTTTTTGAAAATACTCCTAACCTCTTCATTATCACTACTAAAATGAAATATCGCTTCAGGGAATTGAGTCAAAACTCGGGCAATAGTCTTATTATTCGGATGATTATGTTTGCTCTTGTCAGCACAAATAATATATTCGGTCTTCCCCAAAATTTTTATCAATTCGCTATTAGTATTTTTTTCGCTTCCGTGATGCGATAGCTTGACAACATTAAAATTTGGTTCTATCTGATTAGAACTCAAAGCTTCTATTACATCTTTTGCCCATGCATCACCTAAAAATAACGCTCTAAAGCCATTATACTCAACTATAATAGATAAACTCGTTCTATTGGTAATGGATCGATCAGGTATAAATTTATCGTTACCATTAGCAATTTCTTCAAGATACTCTTCTAAAGTAGGTTCAACTTCTTTATCAGATGATATTTGTGGTTGATTAATTTTTAATTGACTCTTTTTCAAATAATTATTGTTCATTCGTTGCAGAGCATCAACACTCGGAGTTAAAGGAATAAGTTTGATGTTATTAAACTTAATCGGCTCACTTTCTCCTAGAAATGCCTCTACAGAAATATCTTTATCCCTCAAAAAAGTTTCTAGGCTAACATCCTGACTGTAAGATATCTGTCGTTCATCAGTATTGAAAATACTGCGACAATAACTTAAGCTATTGAAAAGTAGTTTATCAATTTTAATACCTGAAGATAAAATATATTCATACCCTCCAATATGGTCATCATCGTTATGTGTAACAATTGCAATATTAATAACTCTTGCACCCACTAATTCTTTCAATTTACAGATAATATTCCTTCTTATCAAAAACTCTTTTGGGCCAGAATCTATGAGTATTAATGTATGTGAAAAATCCAAAAGAATACAATCACCATGAGCGGCATCAAATATATTAATTATCAGCATTACTTATCCTTACATCCTTTTCATACTTGTATACCATATTACTATTTGTATGGTATAAGATAAAACTACTTATCTTTACCTTCTATAGTTCCAACTTTTTCTAGATTCATAATTATCATGCCTAACTAACAATGTTAGAATAGCAACCTAGATATCAAGCCTGCCATCAAAAAAAAGCAAAATAAACTTTAGGCCCAACAATAGGCCCAAACTAAAAGTTGAATTGGATTTTATTAACTTAAAATCAATACCATACAAGCTTAATTCAGACTCCGCCAGCCCACCAAAATTCTCCATCGGTGATTACCAGAGTCATCCGATGAAGTCCTAAGAGCCCGCACGGCGCAAGCCCTGCGGGCTTTTTTGTGTCTGTCGTTGTCCGAGAACATCCGGCTAAATCCGATGATTATTGGTATACGTTTAGGTATACGGTAGGATGTATACCTTAAAGCGTATACCAATTCATGAAGGAGCGGCCACAGTGGCACGGACAACACGCCCCCTGACCAACAGAAGTTCTGCGCGCTAAGACGTTAGAGAAGGATTTGACGCTGCATGATGGCGATGGGCTTTTCCTGATAGTGAAAACCAGCGGGAAAAAACTCTGGCGTTTTCGTTATCAACGTCCGGCAACAAAGCAGCGGACAATGATGGGGCTAGGTGCTTTCCCCGCCCTTTCACTTGCTGACGCCCGAGGGTTACGAGCGGATTACTTTGCCTTGTTAGCCAACGGCATCGACCCGAAAGTTCAGGCTGAAGTTGCAGAGGAACAGCAGAAAGTCGCTCTGGACAGTATTTTTTCAACGGTCGCCGCTAACTGGTTCCAGCTCAAAAGCAAAAGTGTTACCCCTGATTACGCAAAAGACATTTGGCGTTCACTGGAGAAAGATGTATTCCCTGCTATCGGTGAGATCCCCGGTCAGCAAATCAAAGCCCGAACTTTTGTTGAAGCCCTTGAGCCAATAAAAGCACGTGGGGCACTTGAGACTGTGCGTCGACTAGTGCAGCGCATTAACGAAATCATGATTTATGCCGTAAACACCGGTTTGATTGATGCCAATCCAGCGTCAGGTATTGGGATGGCCTTTGAAAAGCCCAAAAAGCAAAACATGCCGATGTTGCGACCAGAAGAATTGCCGAAGCTGATGCGTTCTTTAGTAATGTCAAATCTGTCTGTTCCGACTCGCTGTCTAATTGAATGGCAACTCCTGACCCTCGTGCACCCTTCTGAGGCTTCTGGCGCTCGATGGCAAGAGATCGATTTGGATGCCAAGCTCTGTGCCGAACGGATGAAAGCTAAGCGTGAGCATATTATCCCTCTATCTCCTCAGGCATTAGAGATTCTGGAATTGATGAAGCCAATCAGTGCTCACTGTGAACATGTTTTTCCTGGCAGAAACGATCTAAAACAGCCAATGAATAGCCAGACTGCTAATGCGGCTTTGAAACGAATTGGATTCGGAGGTAAGCTTGTAGCACATGGGTTACGTTCAATTGCGAGTACGGCTATGAATGAGGAAGGTTTTAGCCCTGACATAATTGAGGCAGCTTTAGCACATAGCGATAAAAATGAGGTGCGATGCGCATATAATCGCTCAACTTATTTAGAGCAGCGAAAAGATCTGATGTCTTGGTGGGGTTTATTTGTTAATAAGACTATTAAATAAGGACTTGCACACATGTCAAACGAACTATTTAAAGCATTCAGGGCATCAGAATTACATGACAAGAATATTAATTTTCTAATTGGATCAGGTGCTTCAGCTGCATTTATACCAACACTTAAAATTAATGATGATTTCACTTATGAAGATATACTCACAGATAGTGATTATAGTGAAATAAAGGATTTAATTTACTACCAGTACTACAAAAATATTTTACGCAAGAGTTTCTGCTTCTTCAAAAGAGATGACGATCCAGACTTGCGTGAAACCCGTAGGGAAACACTCAGTGCATACCAAGAATTAATTGATAATATTGTAAATCTTATAAATAGAAAGGGCGCCAATCAAATTCGGCGAGCCAATATTTTCACAACCAACTATGATTTGTTTTTCGAAAATGCTTCTGATAAGTTACTTCGTAATTCCACTAATTTTATTTTTAACGATGGTGCCAGAGGATTAAAAACACGCTACCTTCAAATCAGCAATTTTCACACATCAACTTGGCATCAGGGTACAAATGATCTTTATAAATTTGAAATACCAACAATAAACCTCATAAAAATGCATGGTTCTGTTTCTTGGAAAAAAGTAAATGAGGAAAAAATTAAAGTAAGTTATCCAAACTCTTATCCAAAAGATTTGGAAGTTGATTTAGATATTCCAGACATCCAAACAGCAATTAGATTAATTGAAAATTTTACACTTCCTCATACGGCTAAGGAAAGTTTAGCCCTGACAAATGATGATGAATTGGCGCTTAAAGAATTCAGAAAAGAATATGATAAACTTGCCATCGTAAATCCAACCAAAGCAAAGTTTGAAGAAACTGTTTTTCAACAGCATTATTATCAATCACTTAGACTTTTAAGTTATGAGCTTGAGAAACCTCAAACTGTTCTAATCTGTTTTGGTTTTTCTTTTAAAGATGAACACATTCGAGAAATAATTTCTCGTTCGCTCAGCAATCCCTCATTGATAGTTTACGTTTTTTGCTATAAACATGGCTCCAAGTCTGAAATAAAAGAGTTGATAAATAACAAGAAAATTATTTTTATTTACCCAGAAAACAATGACGATTTCATCGACTTAGATAGATTCATAGATTGTATTTTTTCTGTCAGCGGGATTGATTCAATGGAAGGATTAACATGCAGTTTATAATTGGGTATGTTACAGCTGTAAGAGGAACGTCTGTCCGTGCGATCGTTCACCCAAACCTCTATCAGACCACGTATATATATGATGGAAGATTATATCGTGGCGTTGCTATAAATGAATTTATTGTTATAAAAAAAGGATATCATGATATTATTGGGAAAATTGAGGGTGAAGAAATAATTGAAAAGAAAAACTTTGACAACTCTCAGCCTAATCATGAAAAATTTGATAGATTTGTAGATATAAAAATCATTGGGTACATTTCTGAAAATAAATTCAAATCAGGTATTAAATACCTTCCAATGATTCAGGATGAGTTACATCTAATTTCGGATAAACTCATTTCCGCAGTATATTCTTTCGAAGGGAAAGTAGACGCCAAAACAATACATATTGGCAAGTCACTCCTTGAAGAGATACCTATTCACATCCCAATAAATGGTATATTTAATTCACACGTAGGGATATTTGGGAATACAGGAAGTGGTAAATCCAATTCTTTAGCAAAGATATATAGCGAATTATTCACTTGCATTGGAGAAAGATTATTTAAAAAATCCATTTTTGTATTCATTGATTTTAATGGCGAATATAAACCCATCCACAACCAATTGAATGATAAAAGCAATTACATTGTTCTGGACACGCATTTAAAGAATGGAAATCAAAAATTAAAAATTAAAAAATCAGAATTTTGGGATGTGGAATTACTTTCAGTCTTGTTTTCAGCCACAGAAAAAACCCAAAAACCATTTCTTAACATCCTTGTTAGAAATAGACTTAAGTATGGTGATGAACTTAATGACTACTTCCATGAAACAATTAGGGTTATGTTTGGTCAAAATCAGCATCGTGAAACGATCAGCGTTTTACGGTCAATAATTAACATAGTCAACCCTGCGAAATCAAAAGAAATAAATTCCGAGTTATCTGAGTTTAGTTGGTACTCAAAAGGGGAAAACAACAAGTATTATAGGAATGGGAGCTTTTATAATACTCCGGATGGTTATCTTGCTCATCTTCCTTCACTGACAGACACTAATATAGATATTGAAACGCTATCATCTTTTCAGCAAATAATTGTCAGAGCAACTCTTCAACTTATAAATTCCGTTTCTAGGAATTATGTACAATACGAACACATTAGTCCATTAATTGCCAAGATAAATGCCTCAACTGGCTCATTAGAAAAAGTAATTGAGATAATTGATGATGTTGAAATTGAAGCAAAACCATTATTATTCATATCATTAAAAAACTGCAACCAAGAAACAAAAAAAACAATTCCGATGTTAGTTGCAAAGTGTTCTTTTTTGGAACATAAGAAAAAAGATGCTTCAAAAAACAGCTTCCACCTTATCATTGACGAGGCTCATAATATATTATCAGAGACATCAACTAGAGAATCTGAGACATGGAAAGATTACCGGCTAGAATTATTTGAGGAAATAATTAAAGAAGGGAGAAAATTTTCATACTTCGTAACTATTGCGAGTCAACGACCAGCAGACATATCACCAACAATAATTTCTCAAATTCATAATTACTTCCTTCATCGTTTGGTTAACGAAAATGATTTGTTCTTACTAAAAAATTCTATAAGTAACCTTGATAGTTCTTCGCGCAGTTTAGTTCCTATATTACCATCCGGAGCCTGTGTCGTATCGGGAACCGCATTTCATACTCCTATGATCATTCAAGTTCAGCGCCTCCCATCAGAATTAGCGCCTGAAAGTGATACTATTAATCTCGATACATTTTGGTAGTAACTGGTATTGCTTTGAAGATGAGACTCTAAACCTATATTTAGCTAACCTGCCGTCATTGGATGGCTTTTATCATTTCCCCTAACCGCACCTACTTATGTAAGCACATCCGTTTCGGCTCCACACACTTTTTGAGATTTCGTTATTTTTCAGCTAATAACCGGTACTCTCCCTGTGTCAGATTACCATTAAAAAAATGCCCATGAAACATGGGCAAACAGAGGCGGAAGTCATTCAGTAGTACCAGGTAAAATGCAGTAATAATTCCGTTTTTTTATTTTAGTTTGCAGACATTAAAAGGTTTCCCAGTCATCATCAGAATTATCTGTTGGTTTTTTAAGGGCAGGGGATTGCAGAGGCGCGATAGTGCTGGTTTTCGTGCCGGTCGTCACTTTTCCGGCCTGTATATGAAATACAGACACTGCCTGAGTCAGTTTGCTCGCCTGATCTTCAAGTGATGCGGCAGCGGCTGCCGATTGCTCGACTAACGCCGCATTCTGCTGGGTGACTTTGTCCATTTCTGTCACTGCCACACCAATCTGGTCGATCCCGCGGCTTTGCTCATCCGAAGCAGAAGCAATCTCACTCATAATATCGGTAACACGGGTGACAGCGCTGACAATTTCATTCATCGTCTCACCGGCCCGCTCAACCAGTACCGCACCGGTATCGACTCTACCGACCGAATCTTCGATCAGGGTTTTGATTTCCCTGGCGGCCTGCGCACTGCGCTGGGCCAGATTACGCACCTCGCCGGCGACAACGGCAAATCCGCGTCCCTGCTCACCGGCACGGGCGGCTTCAACTGCTGCATTCAGTGCCAGAATATTGGTCTGGAACGCGATACCGTCGATCACACTGATGATATCGGCAATTTTCTTCGAGCTGTCGCCGATGCCGCGCATGGTATCCACGACATCATCCACCACTTTCCCGCCACGCTCTGCGGTTTCAGAAGCGGTTAATGCCAGGTGGCTTGCCTGACGGGCGTTATCGGCATTCTGACGTACGGTCGCAGTCAGTTCTTCCATGCTGGCAGCTGTTTCCTCGAGAGAGGCAGCCTGTTGTTCGGTCCGCGAAGACAGATCGTTATTCCCGGCTGCAATCTCACTGGCGCCGTTGTAAATTGCATTGACCCCGTCACGGACATTACTGACTGTCCCGGCGAGTTCACCCTGCATATAGCGCAGAGTATCAGCCAGTTTATTGACTTCATCACAACCGGTCATATTAATGGTTCTGGTCAGGTGGTAATCCCCCCGAAAAA
>NZ_AYMP01000085.1 GCF_000633515.1 Morganella morganii H1r
TTTTAGTTGACCACTACACAATGATGTTAAAGAGCGTTATCTCGGGGTGTGTTCCGTTGATGGGACAATAATATGCATTTTACGCAAATGCGTCAAGCGCATATTTGCATTTAAAGATATGCGTATAGGCGCAAAAAATGCATCATTTTGATTTCACAACCAATTTATTTTCAAAAAATCGTCACGATTGGGCGCAGATCACACAGGAGGGGGAATTGCAGGCACAAAAAAGCCCTCGCGGGGAGGGCTGGGGTAGCTATGGTAATTCTGGTTTCAGGGGCTCGTCGAAGAAATTTAAGTATGGAAGAATGATTTTCTTATACCCAGAAATGGAAAAGATATTTTCAACATATGCCTTTATGTATGGGTATGCCAAATTAGGAGCCATGATTGTAGCCGCTTCACTTTCATTGAAGCTCTCTGTAACCTCGCGATCTGTTTGGAATGCAAAATCATAGATTAACTCAAGCGAGACTTCATCTTTAAGAGTAGCTGTTACTGTGTATCTAAATTTGGTTAATGTGGCATCATGTTTATTATGAAAAATTTCAGTACCTAAGGTGAATCTCAATTCATTTTCTTGTTCAATTTCACCATCTTCAAGGTGTCTAAGTCCAAGGTAATGCACTTCTTTGTAGACTATTTTTATTTTCATTACATCACGCTCTTATCGCATGTTGGCGACACAGACATCACTATTTTTTGCAGCTTTCCAGGTGAAGCTTCCACATCCCATGATGTGATCTTGCGCTCCTGGGGGTTAGGGCCGGTTACTCGGATCATGTCTTCAACATCAGGTACCGGTAAGTCATCTGGCGACTGAATAAGTATGTCCAATGGTATCCCAAGGCCACCGTGAAGTTTTTTTATCATGGCTTTGCTAAGTCCTCTCTTGCCATTCAAAACTTCTGACACCTTTGGTCTCGAGCCAAAGTATTCAACCATGTCTTTTTGAGACAGGCCACGCTGATCCATTTCAAAAAGAATAGCATCAAGAGCCGATGGTTTTTCAGGAGGAAACTCTTTTCTTTCATAATCTTGGATAAGCACACCTAAAAGCTCATATCGATCCTTTAAGTCTTCATTGTCATCAAGGTTTTTCCCAAAAAACGACATGAATTCATTCATGTATTCTCTGTATTGCTCTCTACTTTTGATAACTTTAGGATGTGATTTGCTCATAACTTAAAGCCACCTTTTTTGCATTTTTTATCATATTCTGAATGCGTCCCGACCCACTTTATGGCGACAGCACCCTCATGGAAAACAGCCTCAACTACAAGCCTGTGATGATTTCCTTGGATATTGAATATTATCAAACCATCAGTGTAATCAGCCGTCCTGAATATATTTTTTACATCACTGAAAGTCTTCCAGGTCGCAGAGCGAACTCTGTTTTCCCACATATCCATAGCGCCCTTACATTGATGATACTTGAGGCAATGCTCTCTAATTAATTCGACGTTATAAAGTATCATTAGTAAGGCACCTTAATTACATTGTATATACTTTTCCCAAAATGGGAAATTAATTTACACACCCTAAAACGTGTCGTCAGGTCACTGTTAGCCGAAGAATCTATGATCTGCATCTTCATCAATAATTTTTATTGCGTCTGAAAAGCTGCCTATCATCTTGCCGTCGTAGTGTCTCCATTCGTTATCTTCAGTAGACCAGAACAATGACCATGAATTACCGACTCTGTTAATTGTTATTTTTGCCAGCATTTCTTCGGCTCTACCAGTACTCCAAGCCAATTGCCGGACTTCAAAAATGATTACGCTATCGTCTTCAATACGATACTGAAGATCGTGCTCATCCCGAATATGTTTCGGTGGGCGGCGCTTTCCCATGAAATAGTTCATACATTGCTTAATTTGTGTGACTTCAATGTCATTAAATGCCATGTTTTATCCTCAGAATGTGTCGTCAGGCCATCAGGTAGTTCACGCTCTCAAACACCACTACAACTGACAGCAGGAATTTAAACCGGTTATCACGCATCCATTGTAAAGCTTGCATACACCCTCCAGTGTTAGACCTCAGACAGCCAAATAAGAACAGGTATCAGCGTACATTCAAAGATAAGCTCCAAAACTAAAGCACCGGCAGCTATCAGCGCAACCAGTAGTGTGAGTAACTTATTGCGTCTGAACCAGTTGCTTATTCTCTTCATCAGAATGTGTCGTCAGGCCACTGTTAGAACAGAGACCTGGCCGGCTTATCGCACTTATCAATAAACTTAGTAGGCTTCACTATTGCCGCAACATAGTGCATTTTATCGACCTGTAACGGGTCTATGGTGATCGGCTGGTGCGTATTGTTGATACTGGTAAATTGATAATCACCGTCACGGGTCTTGTTCAGAACCTTGATCATGTTGTGTCCATCATGGGTTCGCACAAACACCTCATCACCAGACCGGACGGTTGTGTTTGGCTCAATGACAACGTACTCACCTGATTGAATTCTAGGCCACATACTGTCACCTTTGACTTTGAGGGCATAGGCATCTTTGTCATCGCTGTAAATATTTAGCCACCCATCAAGGGTTTCTATCATATCCACTGCGCCCTCAGCTCCTAAGAATGCCTCACCGATGACTTTAACCATGCCATCAGGCACAAATCCGACGAATTCAATTTTGTCTTGGCTTACTGTATTTTCAGTAAATAAATCAGCAACGGACACACCTAAGGCGGATGCTATTTTTATTAGCGTATTTTCTGAATAACCTTGCTTATTGGTTTCTAGACGAGAGATGTTCCCCACGTCGCTACCAATAGCCGTGGCTAGCTCAAGGATTGTCATCCCTTTGCTTTTTCGTATTTCGCGAATTCTAGTTCCTATTTTCATACCTTCAATTCAACTTTATTTATGCGTATCACACAAAGCGTGTTGCGCATATTTTGCGATGTGATAATATGCGTGTAGCGCATCTATAAGGAGTGAGATATGCAAACTACACCGTTAAGGAAAATTCGCCTTGAAAAGCAATTAACAATTGCAGAGGTGGCGGCAGCAATAAATTGCGATGTCGGCAACCTCAGCCGCCTGGAGCGTGGAACTCAGGCGGCATCGTTAGAAATTGCAGAGAAATTGGCGAAGTTTTACGAAAAAAAAATTACTGAAATGCAAATTTTGTATCCGCAGAGATATATGTAACACCACCGCTCTTTAACAAGCACATCCATGCGATGTGCGCCTGGACTAGCTCAGAGTAAATTCTCAGAGCAACTTTTCAACACAGCACCTCCTCACAGGAAGTGAGCGAATAACTGTTATCTCAATAAGGACATTATGAATTATGGAAAATGCAAATCCACGCAAATCGTTTAACCGGTTTGTGTCAAATCATCTGATGGCAACAGCTCATCAGGCACTGAGAAGCACCACACAGACAGTGGTTGCAAAACTGCTCGGTGTACACGATTCAACAGTCTTACGCAGAACAGAAAAGTTACCGGAGATATGCGAGACATTGGCCGCAGCCGGTATCACAGATTTTGTTTTGCCAGGCGAGAAGAAAATCAGCGAGGAAGAGTACCGGTTTCTGTGGAAGCAGATCGGCGAACTCTCTCTGATGAGAACAAAAGAAAACGCCCCGGCTGTTGGAGCAGCAGAGGCGCATTAAGAAAAGCACTTAACTTTCACACTGTATCAATAACCAGTTATTTAGGAAAGGGGAATATACTGTTTCCCCTTTTTTGATACAGATAACGACGGAGTAATTATACATGAAAGTAATTACGAAACAAAGATATGGAGGTCGCTATGGGAGTTGTTAGGCATGCGGATTTTGCCAACAAACAACTATCGCCGGATAAGCCGGAGGTTAACGTGGCAAGCCTTGAAGACGGATATTTCCGCACCGCAACAAGCATAGGGAAACTGAAGCCAAAACTGAAAATGTCAGGCCAGGAGCACCAAGTGTTTGACGCGGTGATCATGTGCACATTTGGATGGAACAAGTCCGAAGATAAAGTGACGAATACCTACATCGCGGACATGACAGACCTTGATGATTCAGATGTGAACAAGGCACTGAATAAGCTAGCCAACAGACGAATCATAAATTTAAGAAAATCAGGGCTGTTCAAAATTATCAGCGTCAATAAAAAGCTGAATGAATGGGTTCTTAATAGGCAAAAAACAGAGAAAGTTAAACCACCCAAAAGTTCGGGTGAAACCACCCAAGAAATTGGGTGTTTTAACCTTTCAAGTTTGGTGGAATCACCCAACACCAAAGACAGTCTTACCAAAGACAATAAAGATCTAAATACCCCTATATCCCCTAAACCTGAAAAACAGGTTAAGCCTGAACCGTTTGACGCAATGGGGCATCCTCTGCCTGATTGGCTGAGTCGTGATACTTGGGTGGGTTGGGTTACCTACCGGAAAGACCTGAAAAAACCGATCAAGACAAAACAGACGCTCAACGGGCTGATATCCAAGCTTACTAAATTCTACGAAGCCGGACACTCACCGGAAAGCGTTATCGAAGAGTCAATATCAAATGGCTGGACAGGCTTGTTTATGCCGAAATCACCGCCGACACGGCAGCGCATTGTTCAGCCTAAGCGTGTTCAGCAATTCATACCGGAGGACTTCTGATGACAACAGCAGCGCAGACTCTGGCGCGGTTTAACCGCATTAAGCCGGAGCATATCAAGCCAAAATTTACAGACCCGGCGGATTTGATGGCGTGGCAGCGTGAGCAGGGCGCTATCGATTCAAAGCGAATTATCGATGAAAACCGTGTTGCACGATTGCACAAAATCATGGGTCGCTCCGGTATTAGTCTGTAGTGGTTTAATAAATT
>NZ_AYMP01000086.1 GCF_000633515.1 Morganella morganii H1r
AATTTATTAAACCACTACAGTCAGCTTATATGTGGCGTAGACTTCAAGTTGTCCGTGCTGGCTTGTCCGGTAGCATTTGAAAGTCGCTTCCAGTATTTCGTTGTTATCGACGCAGGAGTAAAGCAGGGGAAAGGCTTTATCCATCGGTTTAGTGAATATCAGTTCTTTGTAGGTGGCATTTTGCGCCCGGGATGCTCCTGTGTTTAAATTGAGTACCAGGATCTCATCTTCGTGTCCGGCCTGATAACGGTTTCCTATTGAATCAACGGATGAACATCCCGCAGAAATCAGTCCCTGAATTTTACCGGTTAACGTCAGATAAATCGGATGTGCCATAAAAGCCCTTATTTAAAAATGTGATGATCGATGGTTCGCAATTTACCCGGTAATAACCCGGTATTTAACGGTCGGCTACCTTAGCAAATTTTCATTTTGTTTTGCGAACTCTAATGTAACTAATCGTTATTAATCCTTTATACTGCAAGGCGTACAGGACGTTCTTATCAGGCTGACATTTTGCGCACCCAATATGCGGTACGCAAAATATGAAGGGCATGATATACCGTCAGAGAGCGCTATTTGGGATTTGTTTTTTCATATATAGAATTATCAGCACCATAGAGACGGTCTTTATAAAGCTCGAATAAGAAATCACCGTTCTCACCTTTTGCCAGATATCTGTTTTTATGTTTTTTATCACGAATAAAAGGTTTACTTTTTGCGTATGGCGGTTGTGGTTTATCAAAGATAATGACTGAATCTGAGTATTTGTTATCGTGCTTTTCTATAGAAAAAGAACACAAACTACGGCATCTGGCATCTATATTTTCCCAGTGGCCATAAATCTTTTCATGTGAATCACATCCGGTTACTATTAAGACGAATAAAAATATTATTACTATTTTCATATACAGGTGCCTTTGTGGTTTCCGTTGCAGCTATAAAAAGCATACCCGATAACCCAATACGGCATAAATAAAAATATAGTCAAAATTCAAATTCGTTCTCTTTTCTGAGAATACATCATTATCTTTTTTTACCCGCAACGTTTTCGGGTATCAGGGAGCCCTGTCAGTATTCCGGTAAAAAATCCCGTTCAGTTTCAGGGATCGTTGTCCGTATTGATAAGTAACCGGAGGAAACACCGGTTCCTGAAACCGATGTTTACTGTCTGAGTGCGGAGTATTGATCAGAAACGTTGCGGCATCAGCGGATTTATTTTCTGACTAAAAATCAGTCCCGGAAAAACCGGTCATATCATCCAGTCCCATTTCACGGCCCAATGCCGTCATCGGATGAACAATGATCAGGCCCCGCACCGCTTTCTTCAGCTTGCCGATATCAGCCTGTTCTTTTTTGGTGATAGAACGTTTGAACGGCATATCCGCCAGCTTTTGCGCTTCTTTGCTGAGTTTCCTGCTGCGTAGTTCCTTCAGACGGGCAATTTCAGTCTCCAGCGCGGCTTTTTCTTTCTCAAGTTCTGCATACTTTTCCGTTTCATTCTTTTGCAGCATATTTTCCATCTGGTGACGGGTAAGATCTAAACGGTCGCTGAGAAGCTTGATTTGTGCTTTTTCTTTTTCTTTCATTTTAATTAACCATGAATAAATTGCTTACCGGGCAGTATACACTATTCACTATAAGAGTACGAAAAGGATACGGGTTGTCCGTTTTTTTAATATTTATTACATCACGGTAAAAACGGATAAGACCATCAATGGTGGCCTTATCCGTTTTATATTTCACTCGTTTTAATCTTTTTTATCATCATGAACCAAATGATATGCAGATCGTGCACGGGGATGGATAAAGAAATGACCTGCCGGCGCGTTATGTGTTTTAATATGTATCATTGATATCCCAGTTTTTTTGCCTTGCTTATTATGAAATGCATAGATAATAAAGGGCAACAGAAAAATAACCACAAAACTGATACCAAGCAGCATCACATAGGATTCACTGCCTGCACCGCCCGGTAATGAACTTGGCGGAAAGAAAGAAACAACAAAAGCAAGAACCGACAGAATAAAACCCGCAGACGCCACAGCAAGTTTAAAACCTTTACCGCCCGGTATATTAAATACCCGTTTTTTCTCTGGCTGCTTACAGATTAAATACATATACCCGAGAAACAACATAAAATAACTGCACAGGTAAATAACAACGGTCAGCGCTAATGCGATCAGGAAAGACGTATTGCCGCCTCCGCCGCTGTTGGTCAGCACGATGATGGCAATGGTTGTAATCAGTAATTGTGAAATCACCAATGTAACCGGCACGCCATTTTTATTCACCTTAGCAAAGCTTTTCGGTAAAATACCATTTTGGGCAGCGACATACATCCCGCGGGATGGCCCTACAATCCATGATGCTATTTCTGCCAGTACACCTAATAATAAGAGTGCCGCAATAATACGGACAGTCCACTCCAGCGCAGGATTAAAACTTGATACCAGCACATTGAATGTCTGTACCACACCTGCTGACAGATTGATTTCACTGACGGGAATGGATACCGCGACCGATAATCCGCCAATTGAACTTAAGCAAATAGCCGCTATCATCAGTAAAAACATCGCCGCCGGATAGTCTCTTCCCGGATTTTCCATTTCATTAACGTGTGTTGCTGAGGCTTCAACCCCCATGTAACTCAATATAAAGGCAACAAAAACAACCAATGTGCCTATTTTTGTAAAGTCAGGGAAAAAAGTCGATGCGCTGATTTCAGTCGCTAAAGGCGCACCGCTGACAAGATAATGTATAGCAAGGAATACCAAAATGAGCGCGGGTAACAAAATACCGGCAAAAAAACCTATTTTAGCGATAGTTGCTGTGTATTTTGTACCGCCAAACTGAGTAAATGCCAGTATCCATAATATAACCAACGCACCGATAGTTTTAACGATCGGGTCGTTATTCAGTTCAGGCCAGTTAAGGATATAAGATAACGCCCCTAATACAAAATAGAGCATAGGTATAAAACCAATTGCAATTTGCAGATAACCAAATGAAATAGCAGCAAACCCCCAGCGTTCACCCAGTGTGTTAGAAACCCAGGCGAATATGCCGCCCTCTTCCCAGCCTTCCACCGTTGCCATTTCCGCTGCGCAAAGAGCGACCGGAATAAACCACAATAACCCGCCTAATAAAAGGAAAAAAACCAAACTAAAACCGGATGTTGCAAATGTCGGATATTCATATACCGCCATGACCATAGAGGCAGTAATCGCAAAAAACCCCAATAAAGTCAGTTTTCCGGCACCAGACGCTGTCGCTGTCATACTATCCACCTGATATAGTTAATAACATCAGTTCTTTTATCTGCGAACCAAAGGCCATAACATTCTCTGGTCTGATAAACAGAAATGAGTCGTGAGCATAATCACCATTGATTTGTTTAATAACTATCATCCCTTAATCCTGACTTGTCAAATCATCTGACTTTAGTTTCATAATGATAATATTGTTCTGGATTCATCAAAATAAATCACTAACCCACTCATTACTAAAGAATAATCACGTAAATGACTTCATCTTTGGTGGTGTATTAATGTGTTCTTATTGACAGATAACGCTGCACTACACCAAAACAGCCGGGAGTTTACTATATTAACGTAAATAATGGTTTATATATTATGGCAATATATTGTGTGTGGTTTTATGAAAAAATATTTCTCAGAGAAAGTAAAGAATAAAATAATTGATGATAAATAAGGGCCGTCAGCGGGTAAAAAAACCTGTTCCGGGTATACTGACCGTCTGGTACATCAATATACCGGCGATAATAAATACCCCTCCTGCGATCAGCCGGAGAATATCGCCATAATACCGGTTTGGTTTTCGCCCCGGGTTACGGGACAGGCGCAGTGCCAGAAAGCGCATACTGTGGACAAACCAGGCTATCACACAAAGGGTGATACCGGTTCCTGATGCCATTGCGAACACGGCAATAATCCCCCAGTGAAAAACACCGATAACTGACGAGAACAATAAAACCAATAATGCGCCTGAGCACGGGCGACTGCCCATCGCCAGAATCATACCGGCCTGTGTCCGCCAATTACCGGT
Source organism: Morganella morganii H1r (assembly GCF_000633515.1). Classification (GTDB taxonomy): domain Bacteria; phylum Pseudomonadota; class Gammaproteobacteria; order Enterobacterales; family Enterobacteriaceae; genus Morganella; species Morganella morganii_B. The sequence goes on from NZ_AYMP01000086.1 coordinate 4,069, forward strand.
GATTTTATTTCCGGGCATAACATGCTGATGACCGCAGCCGCATGTCTGAGATTGTCCGGTTTGCAGAGAAACCGGTTTTAACACAGCCCGGGGTTTATTATCCGGTACACTGATTGTTTTTATTTTCGGCTTATTGACCGGTGGTCTGATAAATAAACGGCGTAATGCACGGATAACAATAATGCCGCCAAAAAGAATAATAAATGCATAACTGGCTTTTTCTGTTATCTGGCTGACATTATTTAACTGACGTACTGACAGATTTAATATAAACAACACAACAGAAACCAGAACAACAGCCACCGTACCCTGAAGCAGAGAAGCCAGAATACTTAACAGCGCGCTGTGGCGTAATTTTGCCGGATGTGTGGCGATATAGGCAGAAAGGATAATTTTTCCGTGGCCCGGCCCCAGAGCATGCAATAAGCCGTATAAAAAACTGAAAAAGGTCAGAAGCCCCCCCGCTTTCAGCGGATCAGATACGACTTTCTGAATCAGTGACGCCATTTCAAAATTCAGTTTCTTCTGTAATCCTGCACTGGCATGCAGCAATGACGGCCACTGACTGTACAGTAACCCACCGGCAGACAAAACAATAAGCACAATAGTGAGCTGAAGAATAATCCGTGAATATGATGTCATCCGTTATCTCACTCCGGGCAATGTAAGGTGATCTGCTGTGCAAACTGGCGACCGAGCGTCAGGTCATCATCCGGGGTATCGCCGGTATCCAGCGACAGCGCATAATCTTTCAGGGTATCGGACGGCTCTGCTTCGGTGAAAATGAGCCGGCACCGGGATACATCCGGCGGAGAGAGGTGAACCGCGCGTTTGCCGTTGTAGGTCATGCTGACAAAAAAGGTCGGCTCATAGGTTTTCAGTTCAACCGTACTACCGGTTAAGGGTATCGGATGTAATAGTGAGATACGAAATGACATGACAATCTGCAACCCCTCGCGCGTCATCCGGTAGGTGTCCGGAAAGAGCTTAAAAGGCTGCCTTTTATTCTGATAATTCAGTTCGGAAAAATAAGACTGCGCAATGATATTGGCCATGACAGAAGCCGCCTGCTTCTTCCACTGCGGGCTGTCTTCTTTGGTGTTCATCAAATCATACAGAATATCTGCGGACGTCATCGGATCCATTTTCCAGACATAATCAATCCCGGTCAGAGTCTGATTCTCTGTTACCAGCGTTGTTTCCATATCGATAAAACTGTGCGGGTGTGCAAGTGTCTGCGGACTGAACATCAGCAAAAATAAGAAAGAGAGAAGTAACGTATTCATTCTTCTGATCAAGTTCACAGATTATCTCACATTGGTAAAATATGTTATAACATAACATAGCACTGCGGATGAAAATACTGTTTTCTGAAATACCGCTGCGGATAAAAGAACGTCATAAAATGACGAAAGTGCGATCCCCGCCACAGATATCCGCCATCCATTCACCTGTTCAATAAAACATCATAAAGATATAAGTCACACCGCCGATAACTCAAATATACCCTTCTTTGTTTCGGGAGTTTTGTATGTCCTGGTATCCGTCCCGCATTTCAACCCGTCTGACCATCGGAGGCATCCTGCTTCTCGCTGTCACCACTGCCATTATCATTGTTGTTATGCTGTGGCGGGGTCAGCCCCGCGTTGTGGAAATTAATACTGCATTAATTGAAGAAACCGGACGCGGCCTGACATCCCGGGTCAGCACGATTTTATCTCAGACAGACGGAAAAACCGTCAGCCTGGCGCGCCTTGCGGAAGTTTTACCCAATGATGAGGCGCTGTACCGCTATATCCCGCCCAATCTGATTGAAAGCAATAACCTGATCACCGGTGGCGGGATCTGGCCGGAGCCGGGGGCATTTACGCCGGGAATTGAGAAACGCAGCTTTTTCTGGGCACGGAATCCGGCCGGGGAACTGGTGTTTTCTGATGAGTACAATACAGAGGGTGCCGGCAATTATCACAATGAAAGCTGGTACCGGAATGCCCGCGAACAATCCGCGGAAAGCTGTTTGTGGTCTGATGTTTACAGAGATGCTGTTTCCGGTGTGAATATGGTGACCTGCAGTGTGCCGTATAAAACCGACGGAAAATTTGCCGGTGTCGCGACAACGGATATCCGTCTGGATAATATCGCCGCCATTATGCAGCAATACGGCAACAGTACCGGTGGCTATGCTTTTGTGACAGACCGGCAGGGGCAGCTCATCTATTTTCCGGGTGATGACAGTAAGCAATTCAAAACCTTTGATGAGCTGGCCGCACAATCAGCCTGGCTGGCACCGGTGGCGGCAAGCCTGAAGCAAGCGCATTCTGAGCAATCCGCTATCGACAGTATCCGCATTGATAATGACGGGCAGCTGAACACCGCTTCACAGGTGATGCTGTTCCCGATGGCTGATACCGGATGGGTTATCGGCCTTGTCACACCGGAAGATCGGATCACCGGACTGGCAAAAGTGATGATGCAGGATGTGCTGGAAACCCTGCTGCCGATTATGGCGCTGCTGTTACTGGGCTCCTGGCTGATTGTCCGCCGGTTGATCACCCGCCTCGATGAGACCCGTAAAGCCCTCGATGATATTGCGCACGGAGAAGGCGACCTGACAAGGCGGATGGAAGTGCGTGGTACCGATGAGATCTCCGCCATCTCACAGGCATTTAATCTGTTTGCCGATAAAATCTCATCCATGTTGCTTACAGTGCGCAGCAGCAGTTCTGTTGTTGCCGGCAATACCGTTAATCTGGCTGATAACAATAACGAGTTATCCGCACGGGTCACACAGCAGGCGGCGGCACTGGAGCAGAGTGCTTCCGCGATGGAAGAACTGAACGCGACAGTACGTCAGAACAGTGAGAACACCCATCAGGCCGATGAGCTGGCGGAAACCACCGCACAAACCGCAAGCCGCTGCGGGGATATGATGCGTGATGTGGTTTCGACAATGAACAGTGTCAGTACATCATCCGGACGAATGGTTGAGATCGTGTCGGTGATCGACAGTATTGCATTCCAGACCAATATTCTGGCACTGAATGCCGCCGTCGAGGCTGCACGCGCCGGAGATTCCGGACGGGGCTTTGCCGTGGTGGCAACCGAAGTCAGATCACTCGCTCAGCGCAGCGCACAGGCAGCACAGGAGATTAAGACGCTGATTGATGAGTCTGTGCAGAATGTCAAAACCGGCAGTAATCAGGTGCATGAAGCAGGAGAAACGCTGGCAGACCTGGTGATGGATGTGTTGCAGGTAAGACAGCTGATGAGTGATATTCGTGTTGCCGGTGAGGAACAGAGCAAAGGGCTGGCAGAGGTAACGATGGCAGTCTCTGAGATGGATACCACGGTGCAACAGAATGCCACATTAATTGATGATGCCGCTTCGCGGACACAAATCCTGAGAAGAGAGGCCGAGCAGCTCGCACAAATGGTGTCGGCCTTTAAATTACCGGAACCGCATTAATAACAGGAATGGATTTCCCGGCAGAAATCATCTGCCGGGAAAGGGTGAAATATCAGTCCAGATCTGATGCGTCGTGACGTTCACGGATAAACCGGTCTGACGGCTCTCCGCCACTGCGGTTAACCCGGCGTCCGCGCTGAACAGCCGGACGTGCCGCTATCTGCTTCGCCCAGCGGATCACATACGGATATTCACTGACAGACAGGAATGTCGCCGCATTATACAACGTACCCAGCACTAACCCGCCGTACCATGGCCAGACCGCCATATCCGCAATGGTGTAGTTATCACCGGCAATAAATTCATTCTGACTGAGCTGACGGTTCAGGACATCCAGCTGGCGTTTGGTTTCCATCGCGTAGCGGTTAATCGGATATTCATATTTTTCAGGTGCATACGCATAGAAATGACCAAATCCGCCGCCGACAAATGGCGCAGATCCCATCTGCCAGAATAGCCATGACAGCGTTTCAGCCCGCTCAGGTTGTGTTTCCGGCAGGAACAGAGAGAATTTTTCTGCCAGATACGTCAGAATTGCGCCGGATTCAAAGATCCGTACCGGCTCTGCACCACTTCTGTCGACCAAAGCCGGGATTTTTGAGTTCGGGTTAATATCAACAAATCCGGAACCGAACTGGTCGCCTTCGCCGATATCAATCAGCCAGGCATCGTATTCCGCTTCCCGGACGCCCGCAGCCAGCAGTTCTTCAAGCATGATGGTAACTTTCTGGCCGTTAGGTGTTCCCAGCGAGTAAAGCTGCAGCGGGTGTTTACCGACAGGCAGGGATTTTTCATGTGTCGCCCCGGCAACAGGACGGTTGGTATTGGCGAACTTCCCGCCGTTTTTCTGTTTCCATTCCCACACCTGAGGCGGGATATAGGTTGGATCAGCCATAACGATGCTCCTTTGTATTTTCTGCCGGATTGAAGTGATCAGTTATCCAATCTACCTTCCGGTGAATAAAATACAAACGGAATTTTCTTTTCGCCCAAACGCAAAAAAGCCA
>NZ_AYMP01000087.1 GCF_000633515.1 Morganella morganii H1r
CTGGGGATTCCTCAGCGCCGAAGCGGGTTGTTGTGCTTTATTTGCTGAAATATTTAATATTCAGTCCATTCCGTATCACGGGGAATAAACCGGAATGTAATCTTATTGAAATATAAGTATTTTTTCTCTGTCAAAACCATGTTCACCAGCAAAGCTGAGATACTCATTTAACAGCTCTGTCGGCATAGCTGGCGTAAGTGATAATACCCACAGATAATCTTTATCGGGGCCAACAACCAGTGAGTACTGATAGTTATCATCAAGCTTAATAATATTGTAACCTCCATAGAAAGGTCCGAAGAAAGATACCTTTAACGCCCCTGTATCGGTTGAGTTAACAAAATAGGCCTTTCCGGTACTCTCTTTCCATTTATTGTTACTCGCATCCCAGCCCCTGTTGATAACCTTCACACCACCATCATCACGAAGAGAATAGTTAGCTGTAACTTTGCTTAAGCCATTTTCAAAACGATTATCTATCCTGGCAATTTCATACCAATCACCTAAGTAATGAGATAAATCAAAAGGTTTAACTGGAGTTATATCTTTGGGCACTTTGACACTGCATCCATTAAGCAGAAACATGCCCAAAAACATAAAAATTGACTTTATCTGCATCATAACCTCATCAAGTTATTAACCAATGAGATACTTTCGCATAAAAAATGTACTTGTGCGATCTATTCGATGTTCCACAGTAGTCATTATCGTCATCTCAATATCAGTGATACACCAGAGGAACAGCAGAAAATTTCCGGCAGATAAAATAATGTCTTTCCCGTCTGATATTACAGCGTTTATCATGACACTACCGACATAACCTATTTTTATACAGCTATATTTTCGTACACGGAGAAATACTTTTGTACAAACTAAAACCAGCTCACAATATGTTAAGCTGGCTTTTTGGTGTATTGCTAATGCTTAAATAAGAATGATATTCATTATTTTTTAGTAATAAATAACATTTATGATTATATTTTTTTGATTATTAGACTACTAAAGGATCCATATATACAAAGGAGCTTTTTACTGATTCAGTATAATCATTCTGAGTTTCAGGAAACAGATATTCATAAGATACATGAAATATATTTATTATCTTAAATACAACATTGACATCTATTTTATTAACACCTCGTTCATACCTTGACAACTGTTGCTGTGACACTCCCAGCATTTTAGCTAACATCTTTGTAGTCAAGCCATTACAGTGTCTTAAATCGCGGATGTTCTGCCCTACAATAAAATTAATATCTTTCATTATGAACCTCCTAATAAACATATATTAAGAGTAAAGCATAGTATGCTGACTGACAAACCAAGCAATCAACAAAAAATAGACAATTAAGAACAATCATCCCAAAAATAAATATATACATCGTAAAAATCCCAAGAATATAATTTAATGACTATCAAAAAGATTAATTAACCTCATCGACCTTAATTACAAACCTAAAGCTAAGTAATTATACTTGTTTATGTTTCGTTTAATTTTTAGCAGGTATATTCGATTACAGGAGTCGCAGGTATCCCTTCTATTAATCATTTTCCCGGCAATAGCCGGGTTATTTTTTTATCCTCTCCGCTTCTATCTCTCGTATTGCCTTCTTACCGTGATTGCAATTGGCAATGTATTTCATAGCATCAGCCAGCAGCTCAACTGCACCACCGAACGTCAGATCATCCGGTATATCTACCTGCTCACAATCAGCGGTCAGTTGTGGCGGAATTGGCACCACCGGCGCGGGAACGTATTCCGTCTGCGTACTTCCGCAGCTCACTGACAGCATCAGCGGGAACAGGAGTAACAGCGCATTCACTATCCTTAAATACTGTTTTGATAGCAGTCTTAACGTTGACATGCACTGTGTCCTCAACCTGTTTGGCTTTAATGTTGTCGAGTGCTGCGCGGTGTCTGATGGCAACGGCTGAAAGCGTGATGGTATTTATCGTCCGCTGTGCTGATAACTGTCCGGACAACATTGTGTTATTCGCCTTCAGCTGCTGGTTATCTCGGTAGGTGTCATATACCCACCAGGCGGCAACAAAAAACAGCGCGGCAATTACCGCCTCTTTCCAGTTCATGGCGTTTCACACTCATAGTGGATCACACCATCCAGCGGGTTACCCGGCAGCGCCTTACACTCAGCATCCGTATACAGCTTACCGGGCTGTATATCGCTGCCGGTATGGCCGTAACATACGGTAAGAACTCCGGCCACATCACGGTAAGGTTTGTACTCAACACCCTCGTATGCGGGGATCAGCACCAACGCACCAGCAATCGCACTGGCGGTACAGGCAGCCATGACTTTTTTAAATAATCGGTTATTCATTATGTGCCCCGGCTTTCAGCTGAAATTCTTTGCGCTTGTAATACCAGTTCACCGCGAACGTCCCGATAGTGCAGACAATCCCGATGAGTACAGCCTACTGATCCAGAGACAGAGCCCCAATACAGCAGTAAAGACACCCCACGCATATGCCGCAGGGCTGGAATATTTATCGGACATACGCATATCCACCCCCTGCGGAGTGTTCCGTGTGTAAAGTGATAGAGAAATGCCGCAACCGGGTTATATGTTTTAAACGGGTTAAAGTGTGGTGGCTGCGGCATTGTTCTGGTAAGCCCACCAGCGGCGGGAAGGCAATAAAAAGGCTGCGCAGGGCAACCTCTGGTATCAGTTGTTAGGAATAGCCGAACATGTGAGTAGTCAACTCTCGTTTGACAACTGATTCGAACTATCCGGAGATTCCGGAGAGTTGAGTTATTTCAGCCGTAGTCTGCTCAAACCGTTCCGTTTCCATTTCAATACCCAGAATGCGGCGATTATACTTCAGTGCGGCTTTCAGTGTCGCTCCGGATCGCATAAAAAAATCAGCGACCAAATCACCTTCACGGCTGCTGGCTTTTATGATGTGTTCCATCATTGCGGCCGGTTTTTCACAGGGGTGCTTTCCGGGGTAATACTGAACCGGCGGAAATGTCCACACATCGGTATAAGGCACATCAACGGATACCGTAAAGTAGCGGCGTAAAGACTGATACTGACCTGCCAGTTTGCAATATTCACGCCTGAGTGTGTGTTGCTCACTGACCAGATCACCATGTTCACGGCATAACGGATTATTCCGCTGACGCTCTGCGGCTGCCTGCTGAAAAAGCGCCTGTAATTTCAGGTAATCCGCTTCATTCGGTAACTGCCACTGACTATACCCGAACCAGTGTGACGACACCTACTTGCCGGTTGCCTGGTCAATTTCTTTTGCCGTGATACCCAGTGCTTCCCGCGCCTGCCGGAAATACTCAATCAGCGGGATAAACACATTTTTCTTCAGTTCATCCCGCAGCTGGTGATACTCACTGCCTTTTCCTTTTACCGGCCCCTGATAATGCTCTGCAAACAGCAGCCGCTCAGTAGACGGGAAAAAACAACGCAGGCTTTCTTTGTTTTGCCGCCGCCACGGGCCGGAAGGTTTCGCCCATATGATGTGACTGAGAACGCTGAACCTCTCCCGTAACAATATTTCTGTATCTGAGGCCAGACGCGAACCACAAAACAGGTACAGGCTGCCGTTTGGTTTCAGTACCCGCCAGAACTCAGCCAGTATTTCATCCAACCAAGATAAGTACGCATCGACATTTTCCCACTGGTTATCCCAGCTACAGCTCTTAACCCGGTAATATGGCGGGTCAGTTGCGATTAGGTCGATGCAATTGTCAGGAAGAGTTTTGATATAGCTGAGTGAGTCGTCGTTGACCAAATTAATACTGTTTAAATACGGGTCTTCCCTTGTTGTGGT
>NZ_AYMP01000088.1 GCF_000633515.1 Morganella morganii H1r
TGAAAGAATTTGCATAGTCCTTTATAGGGGACTACACTGTTTGTAGCGACTTTGCGTTGACTGCTTTTCTCCGGGCTAAGGTAATCTGTCATGATTAAATTCAGTAAGGGAAGTAAAAATTATTATCTGACCTGTGAAAACGGGCAGTTAGTTTTTATTAAAAATATTAAGGTAAGAAATAAACGTGATGTTAAACAGGGTAATAAAACAGCAAAAAAACAGGTTTATAAAATAAGAGTCGGGACAGACCCGTTACCGGACAAATCTGATTTACCTGTTCTTGAATTACTACTTTCCCGGCGGAGAAATGAAAATGAATGAATTAAAGAGACTAAGAGATAAACTGGGGTTATCAAACAAGGAATTTGCTGAATTGTTAGGCTTATCAGAAAAAACGGTTAAAAACAGAATAGCTGATGATTATGACAAAAAAATTATCAGTAAACCTGAGCTGGAATATTTAAAATTGTTAGCCGGTGAACACGAAAAATATATATTAATAGAAAAATAACGCTGGTAAAGTCCCTTATAAGGGATTGTAATATTTGTATTGAAAGCAAACGGGTTGCTTTCTTCTCAGCCCTCACAGGGCAGGAGATTTAAAATGAGTTGTTTTATTGTTAATAACAAAACCGCATCATCTATTGTTACAGCACTTGTTGAAATGAATCATATTCATGTAAGTGAAGCTCAAACTTTTTTATCATTAATGATGATGATAAATACACTATCAGTTAACGCCCGTTGTTCTGAAAATCAATCCGCCCATGAATACATTTTTGAGATTCAACAAAATGATTTTTATGAAGAAAATGGTGATGTTAATTATCCTGCAATGATGCAGATGATAACTAATATTTCATTTTTTAAATATCAGTCCTGTGAATTTGAGGAATTTGAAAGCTCGCTTGTTTTTATTACCCTGCAAAAGTTACAGGACGAAATTTTGGATGAATTTAAAATATGGTGTGTGCAGTCTGGTTTTGAAACGTGGGAATCTGTAAGAGATAAACCTTATTATAATCTGCCTTTTGGCTATAAATGTTCCTGGGGACTGAATGACTGATTAAATAAAATGAGCCGGTTATTTCGGCTCATTACGACTGGGTTAGTATAATATGAAATTTTCAGATTTAAAAGAAGATAAAACCAATTATAAGATAGTTGCTATTTTTGAATATAATGGTTTTTGTACCTACCATATTCAGAAGCACGGAGAGATTGATCAGGTTATTGAGTTTGACAATGAAGCGAACGTTACAAGAACATCATTCAATAAAAACTCAAATGAAGAATATATTGCTGTTGAATTTATTAGGAGGGTAAGAAAAAACAATATTTGTTCTGTAATTTAATGAAAGCTATTAATCCTTCATTTATGATAAGACATATTTTTATACAATAAAATATACTCTATATTTTTATGATTGAGTCCGCCGGGTTGCCTCCCTGCGGACTCGTAACACAAAAAATCTGTGGAATGATTTTATTATGTCAGAAAAAATGATAGCAGTTGCCAGAGCTTTTGCAAATAAAGAAAAGTGTACATTTCCTATCATGACAGCAAAAGAACTGGGATATTTTCTTCAAAAAATCAAAGAACAACGTCTGAAAAAAGTGCATTAATTCTGAATAAGCACAAGAGGTAAATGAACGCTTCTTGTGTTTATATGCTGGACAAAAAATCAGGAATGTTATACAATGTATAACAAATGGTTGGGGGAGGTATATTATGAATAAAAATATGACAAAAGCTATCAGACTGAATAACGAGGATTTTACTCTTTTTGAATCCTACGCAAATGCCAAAGGACTCACATTTAGTGAATTGTGCAAAAGTGCTGTACGGGAAAAAATCGAGGATGAGTTAGATTTACAGCTTGCGAATGAAAGCTATGAGGATTTTCTCAGGGATAAAACCACAATAAGCCATAATGAATTATTTGAATCTGTCTGAGGTAGTGAAATGACACGCTACCGGACAGAGTACACAAAACGGTTTGTAAAAGAGTTTAAAAAAATCGACACGGTACACCAAAGAATTATTCAGAAGTATATTGAGATAAATATCAACAATGCGATAAACCCGCGTCTGACAGGGAAGATCCTTAAAGGGGATAAAGCCGAATTTATCCGCTACCGTATAGGAGATTACCGCCTGATAGCTGCGATAGAAGACGATAAATTGTTGGTAATAGCGTTGACGGTCGGACACCGTAAGGATGTCTATAAGAAATTTTAAACTGCTTCAATTCAAAGGGGCGCTATGTGATGGCGCCCCTTTTTTCTTTTCGTGCATCGAACCCGCAAAGAAAAAATAAGTTACAGCACATCTGTCGCCTGTGGTGCCGGGGTAATCCCCCCGAAAAAC
>NZ_AYMP01000089.1 GCF_000633515.1 Morganella morganii H1r
ATGCCGGGGGATATTTATTTATGACATCTTATTTACAATGCCGGAATGTTAAATATTGATTTATCTTATTATTAAAATAATCAGTAGGATATCGGATGAATAATAGATGATTTTAAAATAATCAATTTATTTATTATTTTTAAATTCATTTTTTATTCATATAAAATAACTGATTATTAAAAGGACGGGTAATGAAAGAATTAAATTTTGCTGAAGCAGAACGGGTTTCCGGTGCCGGTTGTGTTCAGGATACCATCACTGATCTCGGAAAAAAACTCGGTGACTGGGGTTTTGAGCTGCTCGGCCCGTATCTGACAGTGGATTTACCGGTGATAGGCAAAGTCAGCCTCAAAGATGTATACCCGGGGCTGGGCAGGGACCTCGGCGGGAAAGTGGGGTCAGTTGTCGGCGGTTTTATAGAAGATAAAGCAGGCGGCATTGTGGATCTCGGTGGTATTTGTAAATAATTATCACAGGGGCGTCTGTATTTTACTCTGCTGCTCTCAGAGCGGGACTGTTAACTTGATATCAGATAATTTAAATCCGTTATCATTTATGGCAGTTCGCTTATCTGCCGGTTATCCGGGTAATGCGACAGATTCCGGTATTTTCTCCGGTAAAAATACAGAATTATAAAAAAACTGCCCGGTTAATGAATACGGCAACCCGCAGTCAATATTATATTTTGAGGGAATTCATTATTTTATGAATTCCCGTTTTTTTATTTTTTCTCTGATACTGACGGTCTTTTATTCACCGGATAACCGCAGGCAGGGTTTATTGTGTTCCGCAAAGCCGCACTCGATAACCGAAAAATGAAATGGCGGGGTCAGGCCTTATTATTACCCGGTATCCCGCTGTGGCTGATCATCGTATGTAGTTTTTTGTTTTTAGTGGTTTTTCTGACCTTTATTTTATGCGGCAGTTATACGCGGCGGGTCAGTGTGACCGGGGAAATTACCACCAATCCCCGGGCTGTCACGGTATCTGCCGGGGTACAGGGATTTATTATCCGGCAATATGTGAATGAAGGGCAGATTATCCGCAAAGGAGACCCTGTTTACCGTATTGATACCAGCAGGGCCACAGCCAGTGGTGTGGTCAGTGAAAATCAGCACCGTGAAATTGAAAATCAGTTACAGCATATCCGTGATATGACCGCCCGCCTCAGAGAGAACAAACACACGACACTGGTTTCGCTCGAAAAACAAAAAGTCCTTTATGCTCAGGCGCAGTTGCGGTCTGCCGGGATTATTGAACGGGCGCAGGAAGGGATCCGCATAATGAAACAGAATATGGATAATTATCATCAATACCGGGAAAGAGGGCTGATAAATCAGGATCAGTGGCTGAATCAGGCTGCGCTTTATTATTCCCAGCAAAACAGCCTGCTGGGATTAAGCGGACAGAATGAACAGAATATTCTGCAGGTTACGTCTCTGGAAAGCCAGATTCGCACCCAGGCGGCGGAATTTGATAACCGGATTTATCAGCTGGAATTACAGCAGTCTGAATTGATGAAAGAGCAGGTGAATAACGAAGCGGGTGGTGAAATGATAGTCCGCGCCCTGACAGACGGCCGTGTGGATTCTCTCGGCGTGACCGTTGGTCAGATGGTCAACCCCGGCGATACCCTGCTGCAGATCCTGCCGGAAAATAGCCGTCAGTACTGGCTGGTACTCTGGGTGCCTAATGACGCACTGCCTTATCTGAATGTCGGTGACGCGGTGAATATCCGTTATGAGGCCTTTCCGGCAGAAAAATTCGGCCAGTTTGCCGCCACCATTCAGGTGATTTCCAAAACTCCCGCCCCGGCACAGGAAATGATGACCTATGCCGGCGCGCCGAAAGTCAACCAGATGCCGCAGTCCATCCCCTATTACAAAGTGATTGTGCGTCCGGAAAAACAGATGATCGCCTATGACGGCCGCGGGCTCAGTCTGCAAAACGGCATGAAAGCCAATACCACCCTGTTTCTGGAGAAACGCAAAATCTATCAGTGGATGGTATCGCCGTTCTATGACATGAAACAGAGTGCCTCCGGGCCAACAGGAGCAGACACACCATG
>NZ_AYMP01000090.1 GCF_000633515.1 Morganella morganii H1r
GTTTTTCGGGGGGATTACCCATGTCTAATTCGTTTTGGGTACTCATCTGTTCGAGATCCTTGTCATCATCCTGTTTCAGGCTCAACCCTGATTAACCTCAGAGGTGAGCCATAGTTCATCGTATTATTCGTTATGTCACAGTATCAACCAGAACCCGACACTTGCCGGTCAGCGGTTGAGCGTATATTGGCGATGGCTTGTTGTTCTGTACGATCAGGAACCACTGCTTCGGCGGCAAAAAGGTCCAGCCGAAGCCGGACAATAACGTCAGGACAGGAAGTTTGGCGCTGTACTCACCGCCAAAATGCTGTAGCTCACCAGCAATTTTCTGCCACACTTGTTGGTAATCGCCTTTCGCTGGTTGGAACTGCTTGTCTCCTGTTAACGTCCCGGTGTAACGAGTTTCTCCATCTTTGTCAGTGGTAAGACAGTTAACTAAAACACCTAACATATCGTTTTATCTGCATAAAGTAGAAGCTCTAAATCTTTATCTTGTTTGCCTGTATTGCTGATTTTCTTTCTTCCAGATATTGCAGTGAGTGCCAAGTGTATAAAACGCCCGGCAACACTTTATTACTGTTTTATGTGATCTATTGTTCTTGTTGTTCACTCTCTGCGAGAAAGTCTAAGTGAAGTAATTTGGCTTTAAACTGCTTGTCACCCAGTGAGATTCTCCAGCGCATCTCCATAAACTTGAACAAGTCGAGGCCTCGGGAAAGAATAGTCTCAGGTAGCCATTCCTCTGGCTGAGCAATTTCATTTTCGGCTGCTGAACCGTTGTAATAACCAATGCCTGAACCATTATTCTTCTTGTCATCGAATCCATCGTTTTGAAGACTGGAGTTTTTTGCTCGGCTCAATAGTACTAAGTTGCCCAAGGAGTTAGCTAACCATGTAGTTTGCTCTTTGGTCAAATTTCCAAAGCGATTCTGCCAATATTGGTTAGAAGGTGTCTGTGGGAATATATGCTCAATGGTGATTTTATCTTTGCTTGTCGCTTTGAGATCATTCCAACCAAGTTTCATGGTTTCTTGTTTGCCACGTTTGGTTAGCCAAGCGTCATATTCAAACAAGAAGTAACGCAAGCCATCCCATTTAAAGAAACCTTGTTCCCCTAACTCATACTTTTCTGCAATGTAGCTGTAAAAGCGAGCAGGATCGTAGTATTTATCGGCCCATTCATTGATCTTACCGATGACTGAATTGATGGTTCTATTGCCTTTCAATAACTCTCTTGCCATACCAAAAAACTCAGAATCGCCAGTATTAGAACGACGATGACATAGCGAAAATAGGATGAAGTTATAGCGCTCCACTGCTGAAAGCAGGTCGTTAATCTCTTCAAACGGCTGCCTGGATACAAACGCGGCGAGCAGGAGAGGTCTGAATGCACGGAAGCTTAGACGTTGCAATCTATCAAGTAGCAACTTGTTCTTATCGTCATTGTAGTTAGGAAGATAGAAGTATGGGTTGTGAATATAGAACCAATGACGAATTGATTCTTGTAAGCTTTCGACATAACCGCTGATTTCTTCTACTGACACACGCTCATTTTCATCCTTTGGATGAGTGACATTGCGAGCGGTGAACTTCTCGTTTAGAAGGTATTTAATGTAATCGTCGCCTTTGTTACGGCTGTACTTAAAGTACATTGTCCAGTGGTTACGTAAGAAAATACCTTCATCAAGAGGGCGCTCAGGATTCTTACCGAGATATTCGTACATGGTTTTCCACGCACTGTTAATTTTACTACGTAAAACTTCATGCCCTTCGTGATTGTGGAAAAGCGTCGATAGGTAGATTAGGCGGTTTTTTAGCAACTCAAGGCTAGTCAGAGGCTTACCACGGTTGTTCATCGTTTCGAATGTGACGAACACATCAATCTCTTCGTCAATCTCGTAGAGATTAAATTTAATTTTTTGAGTGAGCTTCTTAAAAACTAGTGCAATTTCGTCCTCAGAAAGAGTCGATAATTTACCTTTGAAGTAAGATTTAGCCACTTTGAGGTTTTGCGTGTATAGGGTGTCCTGGTGCTGGTTACTATGTGAGTGTTCACCAAAGATGATAGTTTTAAGGTACTCATCGCTAGGGTTGTCCTTTTCGTACCCGAAGATGAAGCTTTGTCGCTGTCCGTCGTCTGCTTTGTGTAATACATAGCGGCTGCGTATGGTTTCAAGTGATTGATAGTTGAGTTGAGCATCTTCGCCTACTGACTCCAAAATAGCCTGAATCAAAATCACTGATGTCGTTAAGCGCTGTTGCCCATCGACAATGTAGAAGGGTTTGAATCCAACGCCCTCTATAATCCATTCGTCCTGTTCCCACTTTTGCCATAATTTTTGTGCAACAGGTTCCAGTGTCACAACACCAGTATAATGAACTCGTCTTGGATCAAGTTGAATGATATCTTCCCAAAAGTCATCAAGCTGGATTGAAGACCAGGCATACCCGCGTTGGTAATCAGGAATCCTGAGTATTCGTCGTTCAAAAATATCATTCAGACTTTGTAATTTCATTATTATGATTCCTGAAACTTTTGGGAACTGGTCAGAGTCATTACTTATCCTTTTATCACCGCTAACAGCTGTTCGCTTTCAGAGACAATTCACGCCCTGCACATTCAGTGCAGGCAGCATTTTTTAAATTTTTTACCACTGCCGCACGGGCACGGGTCATTACGCCCGGTCAGTCCAGCCTCACGCCGGACGGGAGCGCGACGCACGGCGTCCGCAGACATCCGCTGCTCCAGCCAGTGCTGATACAGGGCAAGCACGGCAGGCTGAATAAGCGCAATACTCCGTTCAAACTGCGCTGGCGACATTTTCTCAAGCACAGGGAAGTTCTTTTCAATGCCATGCAGGGATATCGCTTCCAGCGGGGGACGTAAGGACTCCGGCAAAGCGGACCAGTCATCCAATGACAGGCCTTTCATATACCCGAAACACCACTCTTCCACGATAGTGTATGTTTTGCCTTTCACCTCACGAGCATTGAAAATCGGCTCAAACTGCTCAGGAGCCTCATAAAGGCAGCCCGCGATATCATTCATGTGCTGAAAACACAGCCCCACAAAACGCGTCATTTCTTTTTCGGAGGTCCACTCAGGGTGGTAATCACCTCGACCCCAAAGGGCGCTGAGCCAGATATTCGGTGAAACCATATTCGGGCCGGAGACAATCGCCGTCAGAAAACCATCCAGCTCAGAGAAACTGAGTATGGAGTCATCATTACCGTATTTAAGCAGCACCTCTTCCAACCAGTCGATTTCATCTTCAGTCAGGGGGGCATTTTTAGTCAACTTCATCACGCAGCATCCGCATCTGCAATCACCCGACGCTTACCGGTCAGCAGTTGTTGCATCAAGGCTTTCTTTTCCAGCCAGAGGTGATCAAGGCGCTTTTGCTGGGCGTCGATTTCTTGGTCAGCGGTGGTGAGGATGTTGGCGATGGCTTGTTGTTCTTTGATAGAAGGTAGATTGATCGGTATAAGCAACATATCACTTTTATTTAACTTAGCTCTTGTTCCTCCATTAACGAAACCAAGTATGTTTTTATGCACTAAAGAGTAATATAACCAAGCGTTGGTACAATCCTTCTTTCCACTCAAAATATGAGCATGATTATTTACCCACGCCTTACCTCTTAATATATTTGCTATAGGCCTAGTCTGGTACTCTGAAAAGTTACCGCCATCCTCTGCTAGCAACACAAACTCTCCATCGAATATATATTCTGATACATAGTCAACAATTCCGTTAGCACCCCAATAAGGAATTGTTCCTTTCATTTGGGAGCGCTCTTCCGAATTTAGTGGCTTTCTTTTGTTGTCATGACAAGTAGCACAATCTTTAAGCTTTAGCTTTCTCCACTCCCCCTCAAACCCAGGCAATCGTTTTTTGCCGGTCAAGAGTTGCTGCATCACGGCTTTTTTGCGCTGTTGACTGTTATCAAGCAGTCGCTCGGTGGCTGAAATCGCGTTGTCCCATGTGCTCAGAATCTGGGCGATCTTTTTTTGTTCATGCAGAAGTGGGAGGGTTATGTCTAGTGTCCTAATTGTAGCAAGGTTAAGCCCTGCCTTTGCTCCTGCATCATTCAACGAGTTTATTCGCCGATGATAGGCTCCTGAACATAGCAAATACGCAATAAATTTGGATTCGGCATCTTTTGGCTTGACTCTGACAAGCGCTGTATGTTGATTGATAAAAGCTTGACCTAAACCGAAGTGGATCCAACCTATTTTACCTAGCTCTGCTGTGATAGAGATTAGAATATCACCTGTTTGTAGTGAAGTTCTTTTCCCGTCAGCTGAGTCCGAATTCACATCAACGAATTTCAAATCATCCATTTTAAGGTAAATACTATCCCGTCTGAGATTAGTCATTCTAATAAATTTACTACCAGTATCAGAGTAGAACTGTGCCCAATCGCGTGATCCGCTAGTCACCAGTGATGATATGCTGCCCAATTTTTTTGATTCCCACCCCTCAGGCAACATAACCCAACTCCTTCAGATAACCCTTCATCTGCTCATTCAGTTGTACAATTTCGGCTTCAATGGCAGTCCGTTCTGACTGAACAGCCATCAAGTCGATCTCTTCTTCCTCTTCAAAGGTATCGACGTAGCGCGGAATATTGAGGTTGTAATCGTTTTCCTTGATTTCATCGAGGGTGGCGAGGTAGCTATACTTATCAATGACGGTGCGCTGCTCTAGCGTATCAATGATTTTCTCAACATCCTGGTTACGTAAGGTGTTCTGGTTTTTCCCTGGTGCAAAGTCACGGCTGGCATCAATAAACAACACATGCTCTCCGTCTTCACGACACTTCCTGAACACCAGGATTGCCGCAGGAATACCGGTGCCAAAAAACAGGTTAGACGGTAGACCAATGACTGCATCGAGTGCGTTCATCTCTTTGATGATGTGCTGACGAATATGCCCTTCACTGGAGCCACGGAACAACACCCCATGCGGTACAACGACCGCTGCCGTTCCATTGTCATCTAACTGAAATAGCATGTGCTGAATAAAGGCCATATCAGCCTTGGTTTTCGGTGCCAGCTTGCCATAAGCGGAGAAACGATCATCACTTAAAAACAAAGGATTGGCTGACCAATCTAAACTAAAGGGGGGATTAGCGACGATGGCTTCAAAGCGGTATTCCAGGTGCTGAGGACGCTCCAGGGTATCGTCCTGCCTGATGTCAAAATCCTTGTAATGAACACCGTGCAAAATCATGTTCATGCGAGCCAGGTTGAAGGTGGTACGGTTGTACTCCTGACCATAGAAACGACCGACCTTCTTCACCTGTTTAGCCACGCGAAGCAACAGGGAACCCGAACCACAGGTTGGGTCATAGACGGACTTCAGTTCATCCTTACCCAGTGATACGGCACGAGCCAGAATCTCAGAGACCCGCTGAGGCGTGTAAAATTCCCCCGCCTTCTTGCCTGCATCAGAAGCGAAGTTACTGATCAGATACTCATAACTATCACCGAGGACATCAGCCTCTACATCGTCAATCATGAAGTCGATAGCATCCAGACGAACCAGTATCTCTTTAATGATCTTGTTGCGGTCTTCAACAGTCTTACCGAGTTTAGTGGAATTCAGGTCCAGGTCTTCAAACAGATGAATAAAGTCAGCCTCGGATTCGTGACCACGTGTACTGTTCTCAATGTCACTCAACACAGTTTGCAAATCAGACAGAATGAAGGCATTGGCATCGTCCTGAATACGGGCAGCAATACTCATAAACAACTGACCTGGCATCAGGTGATAGCCTAGCGTATCAATCGCTTCTTCACGAATCGCCTCAATGATCTCAGCGTGTTCTTCATTGTCTTCATCCAGCAAGGCATAATCCAACCCATCTTCAGATAAGGCTTCCTGAGCAATGCTGTAAAGACGTTCTGATAAGAATTTGTAGAAGATGAAACCGAGTATGTAATCCCGGTAATCATCACCCGATATACGTCCCCTGAGAAGATTACATATTGCCCAGAGCTGTTGTTGCAATATGCGTTTTTGTTCTTCTGACATCGTATCGTCCTTAGTCTCTATTCATTAAACGTTAAAACCATCACGTCTCAACGATGTATTCAATATAGTTCTGCTAATCCCGAAATACTGAGCAGACTCAGCCATGTGGATTTGGCTCTGTAAATCCAGACCGTACCGGAGCCAGCTATCTTTTTTAAAGTATTACATCAATCCGGTAATTATACCGTGAGGAAAAACAAAAGACAGCGTTCAGGCATTATTTTCCGGTTAGCGAACAACCAGTAATCTCCGGGGGTTTATTCAAGAAAACTGTAATCAAGTCAATGAGAAGGAGGGGGAGGAGCAGATGTCAGAATCAGTCAAGGAGATGAAAAACCAACGTTACTCACGGGACTCCGCAATACGGGCCTTCAGCCAGGTATCTACTTCACTTTTCAACCATCTTGAGCTGCGTCCCAGTTTGATAGGCTTAGGAAACTGACCGTCCTGTATCAGCTTATAAAACCATTTATCCGATAACCCGGTCAGCTGTACAATAAATTTCATATCAATAAACTTGTCTTCAAGTAGTGTATATTCAGTCATGAGAATAGTTCCTTATATTAATAAAAATAAGGAGTAATAATTTTGATTACCACTCCCCTCATGACATTCCACTCAGAGTTATTTATTACAGATTTATTTACTGTATCCAATTGATCGTTCTTTTACATCATAAGTCTTGGTGTATTCCTTAGTTAAATAAAAATAGTAATCCAGCATTATTTTCTTTTTTTCTTCAAGATTATCGTCATAGATGCTTAAGTTTTCATATTGAAAGAAACAGTAGTGAACAAGCTTTTTTTCATCTGGTAAATGCAAAGCACTATTCCATGCGCTATCAATGATGCGCTGCAAGCGACTGCTTATATTACAATTAAAAAAACAATCCTTATTAAAAAACATCAGCACATGATAGTGTTTCCTTTCTGATTCCTCACCTATCTCTTTTACCCATACATATCTCATACCATCTTCATATTTCCTTGGTTTATGTTTTATTAATTTAGCTTTGTATTTCTTCATGGATTCAGAATGTCGTCTGTTTAACTCGGCTTTTATTTTACTTTTTACTGATGAAAAGAAACGAGTAATGACTTTGTTATTCCTCACAACAGAATAATCATAGATACCATCATCACAATCATCGTTAATAATCACAGGAAAGCGCAAATCAAACCTGACAACATAAATCCGCTTATACTCTTCTAAAGATGAATCAAATTTATCTGTTACAATCATCTTATACTTCTCATTGAATTCGTATTTATCATTTATTTTTAATTCATCATAATTCATAAAGAACACCGTTATTGTTAAGGATAAAAGTAAAATTAAAAAGTATGTATTAACAAAAAAAATGAGGGTGATTGAATTTAATTAATCATATGGTTTTTAACCTCCTGATGGTTTATATAATCAATGAATAAATAAACCTGTCAAGATAATAAAAACCATTCATCTGTACAGAGCTGTATCACAAAGATATATCCTATACAGTTACACACTGACACCTCCCCATTATTACCCATACTCTTTTCTATTCGCCATATAGATTACTCATTCATGTAATTAATTACATGTTAGTGTTTTTATTTATATAGTTTATTTGATTGTAATCTATTTTTTATTTATCTGTATAATACCCTTATGATACTATAATCTTATAATATATTACTATACCGTCAGTATATAACTAAGCTAAACAGACTGAATACAGCAGTATAACTGTACTGGATATATGTAACGATTTTAAAAACAACTCTGATATTATGTTTCCATTCAAGAAAAGAAAACAACGCACTTCAATATCAGAAAGAAATCCGAGAAACTTTAATCTCAATCCCTACGCTAAAGATCACCACACCAGAAGATATGCAACCAGAGTATTTTATTACATACACAGACAGGACAGACACTAACCCTGCTGACAAATAGATCTGATTTCATATTTTCAGATACTTTACATACTAATGTGCAATAGTTTCAGCCCCTCTAAATGCAGACTTCTCAGCACAATATCAGGTTAACAGGATGGTTTAATCGTGTATAACAACCCAAAAACAGGAGTAAACAAGCAAAAAACCAATGAAAAACATCATCATAATACCAAAAGAAAACCTTGCAAAAACAAGCAACAAACCACTAACTAAACTCAATATTACTACCACAATTCTTTTTTTGTGACATCAAAACCATTATCATGGTACTCTCGCACTACGACAATCATCACTACGTAGTTTTTCTTTCAAGAGGAAATTTAGTCATGGAGACAAATCTTTATAATGACAGGAATGGGATCATAAAAAGTCGTGATCTTCGGGTTTGTTATTTTTATTCTGAATGGCTGAAAATAAATAAGAGGATAGATAACACCGCTGTTTCCCGGCAAAATGCTGACAGTTGTCGTCAGACGTTAAATCAGCTTATTAAGCAGTATTTCCCTAATATACAAGATCAGATTAATTTACTCGCTGAAATGGAGGCCGGAAGAGAAGAAAATATTTTGCCCACTGAAGATTTTGACTGGATTAATCAGGATGAACGTGCGGCATTTTGGTTATGGGGTTACTTGTATAAAATAAGTGATTATCAGTTAGGTATTAATCCTTGCGAAAATGCCATGCAGGGTAATAACTGGTATAAAACTCTGAAACTAAGCTTATCACCCTCAAGCCATCAAGAAAGGATTAAACTCATTATGACTTTTTTTGATAGTATTATCATTTCCACACCTCCCGTCAATTATCTAAAAAAACACACCCTGGAAAAATTAAAAGATACCTGGAAAAATATATACAGCAAACCAGCACCATTAAAATGGTTACCGGATGATGAAGGTGCCGTAATATGGGCATGGAATAGTCTTCAGAAAATTCAGCAGGAAAAATCCGAGATGTTAGGATGGTTTACTCATGGATTAGTTCCATATCCCCCCGGACTTACAACGTGGTTTACTCCTTTAAATAATTCAGAACGCTGTCTGGCTTTACGTGCAGCATTAGATTTATGGGATGAAGAACCGGATACAAAACGGTTATTTTTATTAAATTTAAATAAATCGTGGAATCAGAAAAAATTACGTCAGTCACGAACAGATAAAAAAGCCTTAAATACTTATCTGAAGAATGAAACCAAAATACGTTTAGACATCATGGCAGAACACAATGGTCTTCGTATCAGTGACATGTTGGAAAAATTAATCAATGAGCATTATAAAACGACCTTTGCGAAAAATAATAATACCAGAGGCTGAACAAATTACATTGGAAAAAAATTCAGACCTATATTACTCATATGAACCAGCTACAATAATTATTTTAGCCCTCCGGTGAATTCAGTTTTTTATCGGAGTTTTTATTCTTAAAACGCATTCATTCTTATATTTAAGCCCCGTGTTGATATCCCCAGCCATCCCATCGCAACAGGACAGGCCGGGGATTTTAGCAAACCGAGAACATTTCATTTTAGCCCGCACTGAGACTGGCAATAAGCCTGATGCGATTGCCCCCGTCCTTGCCGTCGCAGATAAACCCGCTGAATTATCAAATGACTTTAACCCTACAATGCCAGCAAGGAAAACCGTGTTGGCGCTTTTCTTATTCCTGTCACGGAGAAAATTATGACGCAATCCCCTCTAGTTTCAAATGACATTGACATCATTCACAGCAGTACGGTTCCACTTATGCAGCGTTCTGATTTTTGGCCTGATTATTTTAAAAGCATCAAGGGCTGGCACACCTTCGAAGTCGTCATATTCACCATGATGGGGCAGCTTTGTGATGATTATGAGGGAGGTTATTGGGAGTATTGTACTTTATCTAATGGTGGTGCCTTTATTTATCCCGACTTAAACAAAGAAATCCTTACCCTATTTAATCCCCATAATGGGAATAAAGCACAGATGAGTTGTCAAGCAGCTGGCATTGCCGTGTGTTTGATGACGTTCAGTATCTGGTCATTTAAAACTGAGAGTCCTGTGCTGGTGGAGTATTTTTACCAGTTACGTGACTACGCCCTTCAGCATGACGAGTGTACCGCTATTTTTCATCTTATCGATTAACTGAGGACGATATTCATGAAGAATCGCATATTACCCGACTCACCGGCTGCCGTCTGGCAGACGCTGCTGACTTACCTACTCAGGCAGCACTATGGCCTCACTCTGAACGACACGGAGTTTTGTGATGAGCGCGTCATTGAAGCCTGCCTCCGCCGTGGAGTGTCGTTATATGAGGCACTGAACGCTTTTGCAGAGAAATACGCACTGGTCCGCACTGACCGGCGCAACAACGGTATCACTGAACCGTCACATAGTATCACTGCGACCGATATTCTTCGGGCACGGAAAGCCACTGGTTTACTCGCATATCGAAGAACTCACCCCACCAGCTGATACATCTTTGTATAAAAAAACCGCACCTCATCTTATCGGTTTCTTTATCCCTTCCCGTTCAGTCCGGGTTTTTATCTGACCGCCCTTTTATCTGTTTATTCTACAGGAGTATTATTATGGCCCGTTTAGCTTCCCGCTTCGGCAGGGCGAATATCATTCGTCGTGACCGCCCGTTAACCACCGAAGAATTATACTGCACTGTACCCAGTGTCTTTTCAGCAGAAAAACATGAATCCCGCAGTCTCCGTTACACTTATATTCCCACCATAACCCTGCTTGAGAGCCTACAGAAAGAAGGTTTTTACCCGTTCTTTGCCTGCCAGACCCGGGTCCGTGATGACAGTCGCCGGGAGCACACCAAACATATGCTACGCCTTCGCCGTCATAACCAGATTACCGGTATTCAGGTACCGGAAATTATTTTGTTAAACAGTCATGACGGTACCAGCAGTTATCAGATGCTGCCGGGATTATTCCGTGCGGTTTGTCAGAACGGGCTGGTCTGTGGTGATACCTTTGGTGAAGTGCGTGTGCCTCACAAAGGTAATGTCGTCGATAAAGTAATTGAAGGAGCATATGAAGTACTGGAAACGTTTGATGCAGTGGCTGAAAAACGTGAACAGATGCAGTCTCTGTTGTTACCACCACCGGCACAGCAGGCGCTGGCATATGCCGCTATTAGTTACCGATTCGGGGATGACCACCAACCGGTCACGGAAGAGCAGGTACTGCAATCCCGCCGATGGGAAGATAAGAAAGATGATCTGTGGACGGTATACCAGCGTTTACAGGAAAACTTAATTAAAGGCGGGCTATCCGGACGTACAGCCAAAGGGAAACGATCACATACCCGAGCCGTGACCGGTATTGATGGTGATATCCGCCTGAATAAAGCACTATGGGTGATGACGGAGAAAATGTATGAGCATTTCGCTAACCGCCAGCAAATCTGAGTAAATCCTCAGGTATAGGAAAACAAACAACAATACATAATCATTTAAAGGAGGTAAAGTGGCCCTGTAATACCCTTTTAAAACCTCAGGCTGACTGGTAGGATTTATACCTGCTGTTATGCCGTTTTTGGTCCTTCATTGCTGTATGATCTCGGACCGAGGGTACAAATGAGGGCATAAAAATAATCAAATCTAAAAATAACATTAAATTACAGTAAGTTAGATGCAAATATCGATTCCGAGTCCGGCACCACTAATTCAGAACCCGCTTGTCAGTTAAACATGATGTTATTCTGACAGGTATGGAAAAGAGCAAAGCAGAACATCAGATAGTACTGTTACCTGTGTTAGTAAAGCTCTTAAGAAACAGACTTGTTCCAGCAAGTCTGTTTTTTTATGCGTGCGATCTTTACAGATCTTCTCCGTTAAAGTCAAACTTAGTCTGTTCATTCCTCCTTTAAGCGCTACATCAGCTCGGTTTCCAGTATGTTACGTAATCCGTCAACACTTTCATCAATGTATTCCAGTGTCGATACCAGACTGACATGACCCAGCAGACGCTTTACCACATACAGATTGCGCTCCGGTGACTTCATCATATGGGTGGCAACCGTATGCCGGAAACGGTGCGGTGTGACGGTAAAATTGCATTCCCTGGACAATCGCCGGAAAAATGCCCGTAACGGCCCTTCATCCATCAGTTCCGGATATTTGTATTTCCGGCGCAGATCAAACCAACCCACATTAAACAGCTGATGCTCCGGCTCCATCCCTGCTTCTTCAGCCCGCGCCAGTAAATAGGCCAGCGACGGATACAGCGCCGTGACAACCGGAACCCGGTGTTCATCATGGTTTTTAGACCCGTCTGAACTCAGATCTATCCAGCGGTCTTCCAGGCTGACATCACACAAACGAATATGAAACAGTTGACTCAACCCGAGCGCCTTATTACTCAGTTTCTCATGCTGCGGATCAGCCAGCTTACCGCGACCGCCCGTGATCAAAATATTTCTCACCGCCGCTATCTCATTTTGCAGTGTGCGTGTTGAAATCCCCTCCGCCTGACGGCTCCGGATATATTTTTCGATATGCTGCATTTTTATGTGTTTCACATCGCGGATCTGGATATTCAGTGCAGCCATCTTCGCCGCAAAGCGTGCTGCCAATTTTGAGCGATCCGCCACGGTTTTAAAACTGCCGCCGCCCTGCCGGGCGAGGGTAGTGAGTTGTCTGGTGAGTTTTGACATGATGGTATTGTAAGTATCCCTGAACATGAGCCCGTTTGTGAAACCGGTGTGCTCAGGGATTTTCAGAAAAAAATCAGCTAAAAGGGAGGATAAAGTAATTTTTGGGGACAAAAAATTACCGGGGTTTTTGCGTTAAAACTTGATTATAGCTGTTCCATTTTAGGGGAAGTGGACAGTAAACTGAGCGGCTCTTAACAACAGTAAGCCTCAACATTTGGCTTACTGTTTTATGAGGTAAGATCAGTTTGAAAAATCAATGAAAGCATCATTTTTTACATAAAAAACAAACGCTTCAAATAAATGATGAATTGTATAATGTGAAAGTTGTAATTTTGTATTTGCTACAACTTCTTCGATTGAACCATTATCGAGTGCTTCAATCCAACCATCTTCTGTTGCTTGTTTTGGGATATATTCCGTAGAATCAGGAGGATAATAATACGAATCCTCAGAAAAAATGCCGAGGGTATCTAAGCTCCATTCATCAATATTTGGAGGTAAATAAAAACCTCCATCTGGATTATTTTCAGGGTTAGACAATACTTCTTTTATAGAAATTAACTCCATCTTTTTTCCTTAATTAATAATCATCATTTAATTTTTTAAATCCGCCTTCTTGGCTTGGATGTAAAGAATGTTGTACTGGACCAGGAGCTTGATGCTGAGGTCGTACGGTTAATTCGATTTTAGTTGGATCTTGTGTATTGTGATGCCAAGTATAGTTAGCTGGCCTTGGGTTTTGTTTGCTGTATCCCGCAATTTTATCTGCTCTCGCAAAGTCAACAGCGAAGATATTCGAGCAATCAAGCAGCAGAACCAACAACAGCAAGCGCAGCTAACCACCATACGGCATACCATGCGCGAGCTGATGGCAGAGAATATCAGCGACTAAAGGGTATAAACTGAGCTGTTTTTTTAAATAGATAAGCCAGAAGATTGAAGAATCTTCTGGCTATGAACTAAAGTGTTAAATAAGCATCATTATTAAAATAATAAATGAGGCATTGAAGCAACTCTTCTTCAGTTACATTTACTTTTTGTAATTTAGCATTGGTAACAATGTTTTGTAGTATTTGAATTGATATAACATATTTGTAATTAGATTCTTTTATAACTTCAGGATCATCATCTGGCTCATCTGATTCAACATTATCAGGATCTTCAATCATAGCTAGTGTATCTAAATTCCAGTTCACTGTATTTTTAGGTAGGTACAATGCTAAATTCCACGGTATATCTAATACTTTCAGTAAAACATTTCTTATTGTTTCATTATTCATACTATCTTCCTCCTCCCCAATTATTCATTCCACCCTTCCCTCCAGGGTGTAAAGAATCTTGCACAATTCCGGGAGACTGATGTTGTTTTATTGGAACTAATTGCATAACACCCGGTTGATTAGCTTCATGATGCCAAGTTAGTTCAGGTAGCGGGGAACGTCTCGGGTATCCTGCCGAGTAATCAGCCCTTCCGGGGAGTACGACCAGCGGATTTCATGCTGATCCGGGTAACGGGTGGCTGTGCGGCGGCCGAGCCGGTCATACCGGTACTGAATTTCCCGGCCGGTAAAATCGGTCTCGCGGATAATCTGCCCGGCGTTGTCCCGCTCATAGCGGTATTCATCCCCGACAGCGAAGACATTCGAGAGATAAAGCAGCAGAACCAAGAACAGCAAGCGCAACTAACTGCCATACGACACACCATGCGCCAGCTAATGGTGGAGTATACAAGCAGCTAAAGGTAAACTAATCACTGTAAAAGGATGATAAAACAATAATAGCTTATTATCCTTTTACTTATTACATAAAAAATGAGACATTAATTCTATCTACATAAATTTTTACGTATTTATTTTCATAAAATGAAGCTTCATATAACAAATCATCTTGGAGTATTACATTAGATATAATAATCTTATTTTCAAGTAGATAACCGCTTAATTCATATGCGAATGTTTCTCCGATTTGTTTTGGTAATATATCCGTAGATAACTCAACTTTTACTTCATCAAAAATTTCAAGTTCAAGCTCAACTAAATAAACTTCATTCAATTCTATAGAACTATTTAGATCACAAATAAAACATGTAAGTACAATTTCACCAAGAGAAATTGTTACTTCTTCTTCAATGTCAGGATTTAGTGAGATTACTTTCGCATAATATTTCATATTTTACAATCCATTAATATCTCTAGGAACAAGATTGATAACTTTTTCATCTTTATTTCCATTTAATAGTTTCCAGATCTCTTTACCACTTTTTGTATGTATTGTTGCGATTTGGCCTTCCGGATTGACCCCAACAAATGCTATTTTCGCAAGGCCTTGTTTCGTATTCCCCATATACATTACATATCCAGTACGGTGCTGGTCTAATCGTTTATAGTAGTATTCAGTTTTATGGCCTTTTTCCATAATATCTCGACCTATTTGTAAATACTCAGCCTCTGAAGTCGCTCTAAATTCACCACCATGCTTTTTAAAATGCAAAGTTAGTTTTTCAGGGTCTGGAAAATTAGCATTTTGAAATTCATTTAATTTAGACGTTCCACTCAACCCAAACGGATCAACAAAACCAGTAGGACAATGCACATACCCATACGGGTTAAAGCCGCCTTCCAGCCCTATCGGGTCGGGGCTGATGTACTGTCCCGTGTCCTTATCATAATAGCGGAACCGGTTGTAGGGTAATCCCCCC
>NZ_AYMP01000091.1 GCF_000633515.1 Morganella morganii H1r
TTTTTGTACACAGAAAACCCCCGGCTAGGCCGGGGGTTCCGGAAAGCTTACAGCTATAAGTCAGTTATAAAACCCCTTTTGATTTGTTAAAACATATTGCGGTCTGGCAACTGCAATGGTTCAACAAAAAATCAAAAGGGGGTCCCAATGGGGGACGAAAAGAGCTTAGCGCATACGCGATGGAACTGTAAGTATCATGTCGTTTTTGCACCAAAATATCGGCGACAGGCCTTTTACGGCGAGAAACGCAGGGCAGTAGGCAGCATACTCAGAAAGCTGTGTGAGTGGAAAAATGTGAATATTCTGGAAGCGGAGTGCTGTCCGGATCATATACATATGCTTTTGGAGATCCCGCCAAAGTTGAGTGTTTCAGGTTTTCTGGGTTACCTGAAGGGTAAGAGTAGCCTGATGCTGTACGAACAGTTTGGCGATTTAAAGTTTAAGTATAGAAACAGGGCGTTTTGGTGCCGGGGTTTTTATGTGGACACAGTGGGTAAGAATACCTCGCGAATACGGGAATACATAAAACACCAATTGGAAGAAGATAAGATGGGAGAGCAACTGTCGATCCCGTATCCCGGTAGCCCGTTTACGGGCAGTAAGTAACAACGAAATGCAAATGTCAGATTGCAATGCGCCTGTTAGGGCGCGGCTGGTAACAGAGCCTTATAGGCGCATATTAAAAACCCCCGGCTATGCCGGGGGATATTTATT
>NZ_AYMP01000092.1 GCF_000633515.1 Morganella morganii H1r
ACAGGAGCAGACACACCATGACAGAACGGACGCTGTTATCTGACCGGGAGGCTGCATGCGCCGTTTATCCCTGAAAAACCTGCTGGAAAAACTCGATCTCAGTCTGCGTCAGCGCATTCCGGTGATCCACCAGACCGAATCCTCTGAGTGCGGCCTCGCCAGCCTGGCCATGATTTCCGCCCATTACGGCAAAAGTATCGATCTGATTTCCCTGCGTCAGCAGTTCAGTCTCTCCGCGCGGGGCGCGACCCTGGCCGGACTGACCGGCATAGCCGCCGAACTGGGCATGACCACCCGCGCCCTGTCGCTGGATATGGATGACCTGCCGAATCTGCGCCTGCCGTGTATTTTACACTGGGATTTCAATCACTTTCTGGTGCTGGTGAAAATCAGCGGCAACAAATTTATCCTGCATGACCCGGCGTATGGCCGCCGGGTGGTCGGCATTGAGGAAATGTCGCGCAATTTTACCGGCGTGGCACTGGAAGCCTGGCCCGGCAGCACCTTCACAAAACAGGAGGTGGTGAAAAAACTCAGCCTGCGCACGCTGATCGGCAATATTCACGGGCTGAAAAAAGCCCTGCTGAAAATCTTCGCCTTCTCTGTGGTGATTGAGGCCATCGGCCTGATTATGCCGGTCGGCACGCAGCTGGTGATGGATCACGCTATTCCCGCCGGTGATCGGGGATTGTTGTCCCTGATTTGTGTCGGGCTGCTGTTCTTTATTCTGCTGAAAGCGGCGGTCAGTATGTGCCGCGCGTGGGCGAGTCTGGTGATGGAAACGCTGATCAACGTCCAGTGGCAGTCTGGATTATTTACTCACCTGCTGCGCCTGCCGCTCAGCTATTTTGAGCGGCGCAAACTCGGGGATATTCAGTCCCGTTTCGGCTCGCTGGATATCCTGCGTACCACCTTTACCACCAGCGTGGTCGGGGCGATCATGGACGGCATCATGCTGATCGGCGTGTTTATCATGATGATCCTCTACGGCGGCCATCTCACCTGGATTGTGCTCGGGTTTACCGCCGTGTATATCGGGCTGCGGCTGGCGACCTACCGTTATTACCGCCGGCTGTCGGAGGAATCGCTGATCAAGGAGGCGCGCGCCGGATCGTATTTTATGGAATCCCTCTACGGCATCACCACGGTGAAAACCCAGGGCATGAGCGAGCGCCGGGGGAATCACTGGCTGAATCTGAAAGTCGATTCGATCAATACCGGCATCCGCCTGACTAAAATGAACCTGATGTTCGGCGGGGTGAATACTTTTATCATGGCCTGTGACCAGA
This sequence comes from Morganella morganii H1r, assembly GCF_000633515.1. Lineage (GTDB taxonomy): Bacteria > Pseudomonadota > Gammaproteobacteria > Enterobacterales > Enterobacteriaceae > Morganella > Morganella morganii_B. The sequence goes on from NZ_AYMP01000092.1 coordinate 1,290, forward strand.
TAGCTATTCTGTGGATCGGCGCGACGATGGTCATCGACAACGCCATGACCCTCGGGATGTTTGTTGCGTTCAGTGCCTACCGTGAGCAGTTTTCTGACCGCGCGGCCTCCGTCATTGAGTTCCTGCTGCAGCTGCGCATCATGAGCCTGCACAACGAGCGTATTTCCGATATTGTGCTGAATGAGCAGGAAAATAAAAAGCCGGATGTGCCGTACGAGCCGCAGATGCAGGCGGCCGGGCTGGAGACCCGCAACCTGGCGTACAGTTACGACAGCCAGTCCGCGCCGATCTTCCGCGATATTAATCTGTCGGTCGCCCCCGGCGAAAGTGTGGCGATAACAGGGCCGTCCGGATCGGGAAAAACCACGCTGATGAAGGTGTTGTGCGGCCTGTTTGAACCGTCAGACGGCAAGGTATTTATTGATAACATTGATATCCGCCGGCTCGGGGTCAATAACTACCACAAAATGATCGCCTGCGTGATGCAGGACGACAAACTGTTTTCCGGCTCGATCCGCGAAAATATCTGCGGATTCACCGAAAATCCTGACGAACAGCTGATGATCGCCTGTGCGCAGGCCAGTTATATTCATGACGTGATTATATCGATGCCGATGGGCTATGAAACACTGATCGGCGAGTTGGGCGAGGGGCTGTCCGGCGGGCAGAAACAGCGGATCTTTATCGCCCGCGCCCTGTACCG
>NZ_AYMP01000093.1 GCF_000633515.1 Morganella morganii H1r
ATTTTAGTTGACCACTACAGACCGGCGCATCACTGGTTAGCGTTGATGATGTTAACGCAAACTTAGTCAGTGAAAGCAGCGAAGACCCTTATCAAGTCGTCAGAATGAGATACCAATCCATTTCAAGAGAGCATGTGAAAGCCAGCACCTCAACATACAGCATTAACAGCGAACTGATTTAACCGGCAATGATAAAGGATATGTGTTATTCACACATATCCTTTGAAATAATATATTTTGTGGGTGCGTGAATGGATTTTTTATGGCATTTGACATAACCGTGTGACGTTAAGTCATACTCAACATAAAAGGAAAAAAAGAAGCTAAAAATAATTCCAAATATGGCTATTGCCGCAAGTAAATTGGTGATTTTATTATTAGGCTTTGCCTTCCATTTTAATTTTTCTTTTTGTTTTCGATACCCAGACATAATCATTAAATATGATAGCCACAAAAACAAAGGAAGCGAAAAAATAAAAATTCCCAGGGGGAATGAAAATGAGATAATATCGTTTTTAATAAAGTAATCTATATAGCTTTTTAGTGATCCATACGCTCCAAATACGCCAATAAAGAAAAATATTACGGAAACAAAATACACTTTTACTGGTTTGATATCACTCACTGAAGCACCTGTTAACGTTAATAAGAAATTAGCCGAACCGGTGAAAGTTAGTGAAAAAGGTATCAGCATGATACCGCCCTTCACTGTCCGTCTGTGCTTTGCGCTGCTTTTTAAGTTCCCTAATAATAAACTCGCTTATACCAAACTGTTCATCCAGCTCATATAATAAAAGCGAAATAATATCATTTGAAAGCAAGTACCTCAATACTCAGCATTAACAGTGAATTGATTTAACCGGCAATGATAAAGGATATGTTTTATTCACACATATCCTTTGAAATAATATATTTTGCAGGTGCGTGAATTGATTTTTTATGACATTTAACATAACCGCGAGATGTCAAATCATACTCAACATAAAAGGAAAAAAAGAAACTAAAAATAATCCCGAATATGGTTATTGCCGCGAGTGAGTTGGTGATTATATTATTTATTCTCATCTTTTTTTTAATTTCCCTTTTTGTTTGCGATACCCGATAATAATCATCCAATATGAAGCCCACGCAAGTAAAGGACAGCCGAAAATAATGAATCCCAGTGGGAATGAAAATGAAATTATATCAGATTTAAGAAAGTAATTAATATAACCACGTACCGAAAAATATGCGCCAAATCCTATAGCAAAAAAAAGGAAAGCTGAAACTAAATACATTTTAACTGGTTTTATCTCACTCACAGCAGCACCTATTGAAAGTAGTAAAAAAATTAACCGAACCGATGAAAATTCGTGAAAAAGGTATCAGCATGATGCCGTCCTTCACCATCAGATCGTACTTTGCGCTGCTTTTTAAGCTCTCTAATTATCGACTCACTTATGCCGAACTGTTCATCCAATTCGTATAATAAAAACGAAATAATAAGACCAGCAGTAAATATAAGCAGAGATACAGCAATAACACTACCAGCAGCGATGCTACTGAATGTCATCAGTCCGGTAACAACCGCCGTACCTACCTGCATACTGACCACAAGCTTTGCCATATCCATTGTCACATTCACAAAAAAATTCGTCAGCGTATATTCATCTTTAAATATCAGCTCAACCGCACGATACGCCAGAGAATACACAATTGAAAACCGGGCTGACCTGACTGAAACATCATTCTGCCCCATGGTTCCGATGCCCATATACAATACTTTAGGATTGTCAGCCAAATACCGGGTCGCATTAAGAAAAACCCTCACGCCCGAATGACCGGACAGGCGGATATAAATATTACCATTTTTACCGATGTATTCCGTGGCTTTAACACCAAGACCACCGAATTCATTAATAATGCGGTAAACACGGCCTGATTCATAAACACTACCGGCAAAATTGGAAACCAAATCACCGACACCAAACAATGCCTCTTTCGCTGTCGAAAAAGGATTCGATGTATTGGTGTTTTTTAAAACATACTCCGCTTCCTCAACCGTAATCAGTGCGGAAACATTCTCGTCATCCGTATCATCACCAATCGTTGATTCTATTTTAAGCCGGTTCGCCTGATGGATAAATTCATCATAATCCGGTCGTTGCTCAAAACTATACGGCTTATCTTCCGGAATGATTGTTTTCAGCACCGGGCCGTATTTATATCCCATTGTTACCCCTTAGTAATTTCGCTTAGGATATAACACAGGGTAACACCGTTCAAATTAATCTGATTCCGCTTTAACGCAACGCCGGTACTTCATTTCATGTTACTGTCACGAATACGCCGCGATTTCCGCCTGCAGGATTATTTCGTTTAATTATTATCATTAAAAAAGCACACGCTGATTACGTGTTATCGGGTAATAGAAATAAGGAGACACATAACCTTTCCGTGGTTCCTCACGGGTGACTTCCGGTATCTGCATCCGGCTTCGAATGGGAAGAGAGCATTTTTGCATATTTCGGACAAATTTCTCAGGAGTCTGGTTATTTAACGAGGAATAGGGTCTTTAATGAATTTCAGCGGAGGTATATTGAATCTGATTGGCGGAGATCACAGGAGTCGCATTTGATGGATAATGGCATTGATATTAAATGAATTTATTGAGTTGGATAAATATCAGTGCCCCCATTAGTGCCCCCAAGTTAGTTTTTGAGGGGGGATATAGGTGATAGATGATGGGGAAACCATGGCCAATTTTAGTTGACCACTTCACAGCATGTGGAAGCTTAGTAGCACGGAGCATGCTTGTCGTAGTACTTTGAACGTTTTACGATTTCGTTCAGAGGTGAGAAATCAAAATCCCTAAATGTAACATTCGGATATTTAGTTTTTGCCTCGGCTAGTAAGCCTGTAAGGGTATTATTTGTATTTCCCAGCATTGTGTTAACGCTAAGCACATGCTTAAATTCTGGTCGTTTACCTATACCTTCAGTGATAGCTTCGTTTAGAACATATGCTAACGGGGTTTGGCCTTTACTGGTGGAGTCCCATAGCATCATCAGCAACCTTGCTGCATCTATAAAGAGTTTCTTATCTGCATTTGGTTTGATCCCTGTACTGAAACATCCTGATGATGAACCTGAACTGCTTCCACTGGTAGTGCTCTCAGATTTTAGTGGGTTAAACAAAGGCAACTCAGTTCCATTGATCAGCTGAATAAAATCTTTGGCGACATCTTTTCCACAGAAAAAAGCACCTATGTCTTCCTTGTCTATTCGTCCTTGGAAAGAAAAACAATAGTACTGGTCAGTAAGGGGGTAGTTGGAATAACTTTCCTTCACCTGCCCTGGGATCAACTTCAAATGGGCCACTGGTTGAATAATATAATTCCTAACTATGGCAGATTTCACTTCATCGCCACGATGACAGTAACTGCTAGGGAGCCCATTCTGCTCTTTCTTATCACTCGCCGGCATTACTTCCCCCGTTAACTTTTTTGATGACAATGTTTTAACCATATATCATGAAAGGTTTTTTATGTCCAACACACCTTGAATGCTATAGGAAATTAAAATATTTACTAAATTTTGGCATTCAAATAGAGATGTATTATGTCCTATTTTGAACTAAGCTGCCCGTAAACAAAATTCAAGAGGCTGGCTTGAACAGAGAGTGGGGATACGGTAATCCCCCCATTTTTA
>NZ_AYMP01000094.1 GCF_000633515.1 Morganella morganii H1r
CTTTATCTTTATCTTTATCTGTATCTGTATCTGTATCTGTATCTTTATCTGTATATTGAATTTTTATATCTTTATTGAAATAAAACCCTTTCCTTGGAATAGTTATTATATAACTCACATTATCATCAGATATTTCCTTCAATCCTTTTCTTAATAAAAGGATATTTTGATATAAAGTATTTGGCGATGGCTCTTTACCAATTCCACTCCAACCTTTTTCATAAAGGTCTTTATGAGGAACAAAGTCATCATTACTTAAAAGTAACGCGTCTAGGCATCTTGCACTTGGTTCGTTAAGGACGGTTTCTCTATTAGGAAATAATAAATTTCTCAATAAATTCTGATTAGGTATATATAGTATTTTGTTATTTATATATATTTTTTTCATTTTTATAAATATAGCATCATAATAATATTATATAATTTTCATTATTACACATTTAAAGGGCTTGTTGCAAATAATAAATTGACCATGTATTCAATCTGGTGAGTAACCTGTAACTGAGGTTTTGCGCCCATTTTGATTTTTCTTTTTAGCCTAAAATAGGTGGCGCTATTGCAAAGTTTCATTTCGGAAATTTCGGCGGTTCCGGCATAGAACCCCATCATTGCGTTGGGATAGGAGAGGTTGCATAAACGTTCGTTTATGCGTGAAGGAGGAGAGAAGAGAAGTTGGCAGTTTGATCCTACCCGCGTAATGT
>NZ_AYMP01000095.1 GCF_000633515.1 Morganella morganii H1r
GGCGACCTTTGGCGTGTTGGTTTTGATATTATACCTGCAACCTGAATATATATTCGGATTATTTTTTCGTTGGCATACTATACTAACGATTATGGCATTCCAGACAGAAGAGATAACTATGCATAGTACAATCCTAGTTCCCGTTGACCCTAAGCAGATGATATTAGCTGAAACAATCATATCTGAGTTGCATGATTACTCAGATAAACTGGGTATCCATTTTTATTTTTTAACGGTACTCCCATCCATTGATGAATATTATGATGATGGCGATATCTATCCCAAAAGTACCGAAAAGCTGGAATCGGATACTGAGCGGGCCGACATGGCAGAAAAAAAACTAATGGATATTGTTAAAAATATTCAGATACCTGATGAAAGAAAACATTTGATTATCAAAATTGGAAACGCAAATGACGATATCATTCGAGCATCGAGAGAAATTAAAGCAGATTTGATAATCATTGGTGCCAGACACCCGAGCTTTAAAACTCATATCCTTGGTTCAACCGCATCATTTCTGGCTAAGTACGCTGAAATATCTGTGTTTATAGTCCGTTAAGAAAAGGAGCCGATCACCAGATCAATATAATTATATCAAGCTAAAGATAATTAAAATAATTGTGGAGACATACGCTGAGAGTGTATGCGTTCAGGTTCCCCATGGCGTGTGTGCTTCTATCCTGATAAGTACAGTAGCCCATGCGAGT
>NZ_AYMP01000096.1 GCF_000633515.1 Morganella morganii H1r
GTACAGTAGCCCATGCGAGTTAGCCGATCAGCCTCGGCATTCTCCACAATGAGAACCCTACTCGCTTTAATGCCGCCGCGTGCAGGGAGGGGCTGGCAAATGGAGTTATCATTGCGGATATGAAAAGCCCCACCGAAGCGAGGCTATGCTCACTTAGTCATCTGTCAGAATGGGTTTTCTGAGACAATTGCATGCATAAGTGCTGATTTCAGAGCTTCCGTTGCCTCAGTGTATTTATCTGGAGTATCACCAAGCATAATGCGACATAATTTCTTATCGCTCCCGCTACCAATCTCTATCCAGTCCCGATCGTCACGACGAGAAATAACGCATTTCAGTGCTACCCAAGGTGGCACCGGATCGGACACATCAACCACTGTTTTTATGTAGAAGGGGATAGTGTAATCTCGATCAAAGTCCATTGCGTATGCGGGTCTAAATTTAAATTCATCATTTTCTTTCAACCCGAGCGTAACGATATTTTTTTCAATACCGTCATGTCGATATTTCCCGTTATTTGGTAATTGCAGAGATTCTTCATACGCTTTTAAAAAGTCGGCAATCATTACTCTGTATTTTTCCAGGAAATCATCACATTTTGCTTCTTTTTCGGAGGCTGCTTTTTGTATATCAGTATAGGTGATCATTGATTTAATCTCGCTATGACCTGTTAAAACCTGCATGTTATCACCTATGAAAGATAAGAACTGAGATGTCAGTCGGCACCAGATAAAGTCTATCGCTATACGATTCCATTATTTGGCATTAATGGTGAGAAATCTCACCTTTTAATTTCAGACAATAAAAAACCCCGCGATTGCGAGGTTTAGAATTTTTGTAGTGCGCTAACCGTAAGATGCCCACTATTTAGAGATGATAAGGCAATTTTATGCAAAAAGCAAGTTCAATGTATAGATATGGGTCTTCCCCGATCA
>NZ_AYMP01000097.1 GCF_000633515.1 Morganella morganii H1r
GGGTCTTCCCTTGTTGTGGTGGCTGAAGGCATGATAATGGCGTATTAATTCGCCAGAGGTCACCACCATGGACGAAAAGTCCCTCTATGCTCATATCCTCAACCTGTCTGCTCCGTGGCAGGTAACGTCTCTTTCTCTCGATGAAAATGCGGGGTCTGTTACCGTTACTGTCGGGATCGCTGAAAATACTCAGTTGACCTGTCCGGCCTGCGGGAAATCCTGTCCTGCTCACGATCACCGGTATCGCAAATGGCGTCATCTCGATACCTGCCAGTTTTCAACGATAGTCGAAGCTGATGTCCCCCGCATTATGTGCCCGGAACATGGTTGCCTGACGCTGCCAGTTCCGTGGGCGGGCCCCGGCAGCAGGTATACGCTGTTGTTCGAATCCTTCGTGCTCTCATGGCTGAAAATCAGTACCGTTGATGCTGTCAGGAAACAACTGAAACTCAGCTGGAATGCCGTCGATAACATCATGCAGCGTGCGGTAAAGCGAGGACTGGCGCGCCGACGGTTGCCCCAGTCTGCACGTCACCTCTGTGTGGATGAGGTGAGCTTCAAAAAGGGTTATCAGTATGTCACCGTTATCTCGGATACGCAGGGACAAGCGCTTGAGCTAAGAGATGATCGTGGCGTTGAGAGTCTTGCCGGTTATCTTCGAAACCTGGGTGACCGCCAGATCGAATCAATCAAAACCTTGTCGATGGATATGAACCCGGCCTATATCAGCGCGGCCCGGATCCACTTACCCAACGCAGTAGAAAAAATCGCCTTCGATCACTTCCATGTAGCCAAAATGCTCTGTGCCGTGGTGGATAAAACACGGCAGTCAGAGATGAAAACCATCCCGTTGCAGGCCCGAAAACGTGCACATCGCTCCCGCTATCTGTGGCTATACGCCCGTCATAAGCGTCATGGTCGAATAGCAGAAAGACTGGAGGCAGCGCAGATGGTCCTGCCTGATACCAGCCGTTGCTGGGCAATGAAAGAGCTGGCGCGGGAACTCTGGAACCGTCGGTATGACGAGCACAGCAGAAGCCTGTGGCAGGAATGGATAGCGATGGCAAAAGATGTTGGCGTCCCGCTGCTGAGTAGTGCTGCCAGAACGTTACGTAAACGGCTGTACGGTATCCTGAATGCGATGAAGCATCGGGTATCAAACGGCAATGCAGAATCGCTGAACAGCAAGATCAGACTGCTGCGGATCAAGTCGAGGGGATACCGGAACAAGGAGCGGTTCAAAGTAGCTGTGATGTTCCATTACGGCAGGTTAAACATGGAATTCTGAGTCTCCCACCATGATCGGGGAAGACCC
>NZ_AYMP01000098.1 GCF_000633515.1 Morganella morganii H1r
CTGACCGCCTCCCCGGCGGTTTTCGTGCTGGCTTTCTGCCGGAAATGCCCTGTTTTTATGTCCCGGACCGGTTCTTTTTTACCTGCGGAGAGCGTGCCGGTGTCATTACTGCCAATAATTGCTCACTATGCGTTCAGTTAATTTCGTATGCTATGAAAGCACCTCAGTTAACTTCGTACAGACGGGTATGAATCAGGTTAAATTCGTTCTTAGCTTCTGAACTAAACGTCCTTTTTTAATAAAAAGGAGATTGGGGCGCGTTTTTAAAGCGCACCCCATCAGTAAACATCAGATAATGCCTTCGCTCACAGGGAACTGCGTTCCCGCCGCTCAGAAAGGTGCGGTTTCAGTTTCAGTGAAATATTCCCCGTAATGCCGTGCAGGCACCGCATAACGCGCAGTACAACCGGGCAAGCCCGGCTAACTGCGGCCAGAGGCGGGAATAAAAACAACAGTATGGTTTCACATTCCGGATATTCAGGCAGGGCGGAGGGAGGGTATGCGGACTATAACAGCCTGTCACCGGCTCTGCCGGGCTGCGGCGGCCATCTGACCACAGTGTTATTCTCAGCAATATTTGCCGCCTGACATGCGCAGATGCGCATAGAACCGCGTTATGAGGCCAATTCTGAAAGAATTTGCATAGTCC
>NZ_AYMP01000099.1 GCF_000633515.1 Morganella morganii H1r
GCTTAACCTCACAACCCGAAAGTGTCTTATCCGACAGGCTGTGCTTTGTGATTTCTTTGTCGGGCGGTGCCCGTGATGCTCACATACCTGAGTATGCTCCGCTCACTGTGCTCCGGCCTTCGCGAAATCACTTCGCTCGCCGTGTCGTAGTAACACGTTCTGTTGCTTGGCTGAGAGACTCATCAATATTACCTCGGTGATAATATTGATTGTTTCAATTTTTCAGCTTGTTCCGGATTGTTAAAGAGCATAATAATTCACAGCATACCGTTTCCGGTAAACTCTGAATTATTCTTCAGATATCAGATAATGGTGGAGCTAAGCGGGATCGAACCGCTGACCTCCTGCGTGCAAGGCAGGCGCTCTCCCAGCTGAGCTATAGCCCCATTATTTGGTTTTCCGGGTCACCTTCACCCTTTATTCAAAAGGTGCTTTTTACTGAGACAAGGCGTGGGTTCGCGAAGTTTACTGACGTAAACGAGCGGAGCCGCAACGCAGTATCAGTGAAAAGTGGTAGGCCTGAGTGGACTTGAACCACCGACCTCACCCTTATCAGGGGTGCGCTCTAACCACCTGAGCTACAAGCCTATTCCCGGTATCTGCTTCTTTCTATCAGACAATCTGTG
>NZ_AYMP01000100.1 GCF_000633515.1 Morganella morganii H1r
TCCAATGAAAAAAGCCTCAGCTAAGAGGCGGCGTGTGATCTGAATTACAAGGCCGTCCGTGGCCTGTGGGTTATTTGATTAACGCGGGATGCTTGCCGTTAAGGCTGGTCTGCAAATACATGAGAAACGCATATCCAGTTTTAAACCGGTCATATAACCGTTTGGCAATCGGCGAATCCATACTCACCAACGCCGGATATAAATCAACTTTCCACGCGGTGTAAATGGCTTCATATTGCTTTGCCAGCGCATTCACATTGTAGATATCTCTTTCTTTATTGGCGCTGAGATTGATGATCTCCTGCTGCTTCGGAATGTACTCACCTTCCAGTGCATCCAGATATGAGATAGCCAGCGGTATTTGCTCCGGCAGCAATTCGTTGATGTGCTGCACACCGAACTCAGCGTGAACGTGTTTCCAGATATCCGGGTAGATATTGCCGACACCGTGTGCGATAAGACGCTCGGCTGTCTGACGTAACGGGATGAGCTCTTTCGCTGTGGACTGGCGGAAGTTTGGCTTTTTCTTCACTTCGCCGGTAGTCCAGTACTCATACAGAACATCGTCGCACTCTTCCTGATAGCGGATTACTTTGTCACGGATTTCAGGTTTAACTTTGTTCGGGCTGATGGTGTGTAGCCAGCCAGCGAGTTTACGCAGAGCCAGACAGAGCATGTTGCGCTCTTTACCGTCTGCGGCAACTATCACGATTTCCGTGATGGTTGATTTAAACCGCTGTTTTACCTTCTCAAACTGCGATTGCCATGTTAATCCCATGCCTTCAACGATAGGTTTCATCGGGACATACGGATGACCGTTGTAATTGACGACATACAGACTGTCACCGTGGAAAGGTACATTGATTGTTGAAATTGATACGCTCATGCCGCCGCCCCCTGAGTTAACAGTTTTGCCAGTTTAGAAAGCCCTTTCGGAGTGACACGAACCTGCGGGATAGATTTATCTTCGCCGTCCGGTTTAGTGATCACTGTTACTTTGTGCTCAATAAGTCCCTGTTGGATTTTGTCCTGATAGCCAATCCACGGAGTACCAAGGCGGCGGTAAATCCATTTGCACTGGCTCATGATGTCAAAAAGAGACTTCGGCTTAACCTGTAACTGTTTGGCGGCATCGGTCACGCACATAGAGCCTTGGGATTTGGCAATGCGTGTCAGGGCTTCAACATCGGGCTTCATTTCTTCAACCTGAGATTCCAACCCTTGGTTTTCCAGCAAGAGGCGCTCTTTTTCTTCCTCTGCCTGAATGACCATCAACGCTAACTCTTTCGCACCAGGCAGGGCGGGGGCTGCACTGCGTCTCTCTGACTCCAATTCGTACAGGCGGTCGATAACAGCGGTGCGACGCTTGATATCGTAACCAGTAATCAGGATCTCAGTGTAGCGACGGGTAATATTGTATTCCCATGCATTAGGGCTTTTATCGTCATACTGGTTGCACGTAACATGATGATTTGTAAGATAACCCAAATATGGGTTACGGATATAATCAGCATCTTTTCCGCCAATCAGCGCAACAAGAATGGTGCGGATATCGCGGCACACGTGGTCATGACGTTTTCCGGTGAGTTTTGCGATCTCACGGCTTGACATAGTGACATTTTGGTTCGTAACTGCTAAAGTATTCATTGTGTTTACCTTCTGCTCGTTGGTTAACGCATTCATATTCGAAGCCCCGATGGTTGCCGCCATTGGGGTTTTGTTTTTATCAGATAACGATCTCACCCTTCTTCTCCATTTCATCCAGTAACTTTAAGCGAAAGATAATGTCTGCCTGTTTAGAGCGCATATATTTCTTTGCTGTTCTTTCTATTCCGCTTTTAAGTTCATGCGGGATTCGAACCTGTGTTGGGTTTACTGCTTTACTTTCACCATTCATACTGTATCCTCATGTCATTACTGCATTCCACTTCATAATACTTCATGTTTTTTATTAGTCAATAATAAAATGAAGTTTTAGAGATTTTGTATGAGAAAATATGAAATAGATGATGGGTTCCATGTCCGCATTATGGCTGCAAGAAGTGAGCGCTCTTTGACTCAGTCAGAACTGGCTAAGCGTGTCGGTATTTCTCAAAGGCAGATAGCAGCTTACGAAGGCAGAGAGTCAAAACCAAGGGCTAACGTACTGGCAAAGCTGGCTGATGCCTTGGGAACAAATCCAGAATGGCTTGCTACAGGGGATGGCGTATCTGGAATAAAGAATATTACAGGCTACTCCGGAAAGATCACAAAAATACCATTCATTCCTATAGATAAGGTATCTGAGCTGATCATAAATATGTCACCAATATACATAACTGATGAATTTTACCCAGTGAAATATGAAGTTAGCAATCTGGCTTTTGCCATGGAAATAGATGACCCAGCAATGTCTGTTAATGCAAATGATTCAATCCCGTTTTCCAGCAATACGATTGTTGTATTTGACCCCTTACTTGACCCAGACGACCAAGATTATGTACTTGCATTCTCTAATGGCGAGTATGTTTTTAGGCGGCTGTTCAAGGGGCTGGTCACATCCTCACTTGTGCCAAATGATGGGCGATATCCGAGTGAAACTATAAGTAACCATGACATTGATAATAAAAACATATTGATATTTCCCGCTGTTGCCGTCGAGATTCAACTGCCGGCATTTACTAGGTTGCAAAAAGTGTTGGATGTTGATTCATTTGATAAATAAAACGCCGCGTTACGAGGATTCAGACAAAAAATAAGCCCCTTCCGGGGCAGAACACGCTGGTTAAGCTGTATGGGAAAGACGGTGAATAGCCGGACAGTTAAAAGCCCCAAAACCACTGATAAAACGTTCTCTTTGGTGCTTTGTAGTTGAAATTACCCGTTCTTTCATGGTGCCTGATTCGCTTTAGTCCGTGCAACCGCCGGTATCTTCTGGCATCGGTTAACAGCTTCTCTCTGAATCTGGCATTCCATGGCGACAAAGCGAAAGCGATTCCAAGGATCAGCGAAAGCACCGGAAACACTACGAGGAAAAACAGTTGGATGAATACGTTAGGTTGTTCCAAGATTATTCTCCATTGATAACTCCTGCAATAAGCATTGTGACATTTATTGCAGGGATGTTTATTGGTCACTGGCTTTCTCTCGGCAGAGACAAGAGAAAGGAATTTAATGCTGTGGCAGACCCAGTGAGATTCGCGTTGCTTGAGCAGATTGATTCGCTGAATGGCGGCTTATTCCCTAACCGGTTAATCGAAAAATTCGACATAAATAAAATTGCCATGGTGGCAGGCAAACGCTCCGGAAACGCCATCTCATCAGCTTTTGATGATTACAGAAAAGCAGCCATCGAAAGTGGCAGCAGAGATCAGTATGGTAAATTCACTTTCAATTCTCAGATGTCAGTAGAGCATTTGAGAAAATCAATACAGTCACTGATTTCCAGCATAAAAAGACGCTAATACAAATATATAAGGATACTTAAATGAGTAATTTTACTGGTATTTATGTTAGACATTTGTCTAATGGTGATATTGATTTCATCCAAGTTAGAGATCATCTTGGGTATGAAACTCAATACACAGAAAGTGAATACATCGCTAAAGGCATTCTTCCACCGATTGATCAACTGCCTGATTTCAACACATACAAAAAACAACATCCTTAAACATTCTTCCTGCTCACCAGCCGGCGCTTGCCCTTAATCA
>NZ_AYMP01000101.1 GCF_000633515.1 Morganella morganii H1r
TAACAGTGGCCTGACGACACGTTTTAGGGTGTGTAAATTCAATAAGGAAGGTAGATGAGCAATAATGATGAAGTGAATTTCAAAGTTGAGGTTTATCAAAAAGATGACCAACTTATTGATGTCAGGGTAGATACAGAGACGCAAGAAATTTGGGTTACTGAAAAGCAGATAGCAAAATTATTTGATTTAAATGCCAGGACAATTTCACACCATATAACAAATATTTATGATGATGGTGAATTAGACAGAAGCTCAACTATGAGAAATCTTCTCGTAGTTCAAAATGAGGGAGAAAGGCGAGTTTCAAGAACAATATCTCACTACAACATAGATATGATTAACTTCATAGGATTTCGCGTTAATGGTCGTAGGGCTGTCGAGTTTAGGCAGTGGGCCTCTGAATTAATAAAATCATACCTCCGTGATGGCTTCGTACTAAACGAAAAAGCATTACGTGACTCCCCTGAAAAAGCCAATGAACTTGCTGCAAAAATCCGAGCCATTCGAGCTAATGAGCGACACGTATATGATAAATTAAAGGACTGTTTAAAAGAAAGTGCCGCTGACTATGATGCTTCCGCGCCAGAAGTTCGAAGTTTTTATGCAAAAATGCAAGATAAGTTTCATTACGCAATAACAGGCATGGTTAGCGCAAAATTAATCCTAGATAGGGCGAACCATGAAGATGATAATATGGGGTTAAGCACTTTTAGTGGCGTCTCACCAAATTTATCGGAAGCCAAGGTTGGTAAGAATTACCTAAAGGAAAATGAATTATACAGAATGAACTTGTTGTCTGAACAATTTTTGCTATATGCCGAGTCTACAGCCCTTCAAGGGAAAAAAATGACAATGAGTTCGCTTATTGAATATGTAGACAAGCTTTTGGTTTTTAACGAATATGTTCTTATGCCTGATTATTCACACGGTAAAATGCTTAGAGATGAAGCCAATCAGCACGCAGAAAGACAGCATAAGCTTTTTAAAAAGAAAAGAGTTATAGAGAAAGCTGGGTATATCTATGACCCAGAATCAGCGGCGCTAGGTGAATTTAATTTCCTCTTTGAAGATCAAGATTAAATCCAACAGTAAGTTTACAGCCCTCCCCGCGAGGGCTTTTTTGTGCCTGTAATTCCCCCTCCTGTGTGATCTGCGTCCAAGCGTGACGATTTTTT
>NZ_AYMP01000102.1 GCF_000633515.1 Morganella morganii H1r
GCTAATTCATTGCCTGCAAGATCGGTGAAGAAAAATTCATAATACTTTTTCGGAAGTATGAGCGACCCGTCATCACTTTTTTTCACTTCAGACAAATAGGCATAAACTTTGATATCTTTTGTGATCGGCGTTGTTGGCGTGTTATACGACACACTGACAATAATCGACACTGATCGCGGCTTTATGATGTCATAGAAATAGTCGAACTCATCCTGTCTGGCGATTTTAATCATTGCCTCTCCGCCCTTTATCTCGCCTGATATGACCTCATTCGCCGTTGCCTGATACTGCGGAATCTCGTCACTTTCATTCGGGCCCGGCACTTCCTGACCGTCAACATCATGAAACTCGAATCCTTCAAATATCTCAGGGATATTCTCACCCGGCTGAAATATCTGATAACTCGCACCGTCCAGCGCGGTTAATTCTGATTCCGAGTATTTTACGTTTTCGATATCAAACTTACCGATACCGAAGTTCATCCACTCTGTGACTTTTTTCTTGTTATCTATGTACTCAAACAGCGATTGCTGAATCAGATCCGGATATGCCCTCACCTGACCGTGAATTTCCGGACGGGCCTGATAGGTTCGCGCAACGTTTGTTTGTCCTGTGAGCCGGTTATTCGGGCTGTCTTTTACGTTTGCATCCGCAGATGTGAATGACGGCGTTTTCGGAGCCAGAAAGGAGAATACCTTCGTCACCAGTTTAAATACCGGGCTCAGCAAATCTCCGATGGCACCACCTTTCGGCTGATCAAACACCTGAATGTGATGCAATTCAGAGACAACAAAATCAAGGCTGTCGCTATCAGTCAGCTGCACACCATTGACCATGATCACAACATCACTGCTGATATTCTGTTCTTTCAGCCAGTCAAAAAAAAGAGAGCCGGATTTTACTTCGACTCTCTCTTTCGGTGTTCCCGGCAGGCGTTGAATTTCAATTACCGGCATAAGTCATAAACTCCACTTTGCTGTATATCCGCTGAATGGTCAGTAATCTGTCCAGGCGGACATGTCCGTTATCTCCCCGGCTGTGCAAAACCATCCCGCCGAGCACAACGCCGACATGAACCGGTACCGACCCGTTATAGGCCACAAATATCCCGCCACTTACCGGATGTTCTTCCGGCTTCCAGAAATTCACCTCATTTTGATAACAGGTCATAAAATCACTGTCAGATTCATAACCGCTGTCGTGATGAATTTCAGTGCCGACAACGGACCGGTAATAGAGCGTCACCAGCCCCCAACAGTCACACGCAGTAAATGAACAAGCCCGGTTAACCCACGGAACCCCGATCATTCTGTCTGTAAATTCGTCTGTCGTCATACGGCCTCCAGCCCCGGCCACTCCTGCGGCTCATAAATGCGGCCGATATTTTTATTCAGCGGATTGGTCATCGAAAGTGTCATTGATACCGCTTCCGCATCCAGTGAGATATCTTTCGCAAACAGGTTCCAGCGCACGATTGCGGTCCCTTTATCGGCTTCATCAAACAGCCGGTACGTCACCTCGACCGGCACCATCCGTGAATATGACCGCCACGCTTTCAGCTTCTGCTTAAACTCATAAGCCACGCGACTGAATTTCACACTGGCGTCAATGATCGGTGTTTTGCTCTGTTGGCTTTCAGACATCTCAAAGTTGCACGGCAGGTATTCAATCCCGCCGAGCATCTTCGGGTAAATCTGGTAAGTGATCAGATAAATATCACCGAATGCCGGGTGTGATAACTGGAGGGTTTCGTAGAGGATGCGGTTTGGTCGTTGTGCTCGGAACTCACGCAATGTAGGCATTATCCCTCCTCACGCCGTGGCAGCGTTTCAGTAACAATGACATCCAGCCAACTCCCGAACGGCGGCGGGAATTCAATAATCACATCACCAAACTCGTCATCATCATTATGCAGGTTTTTACAGATAACCTGACCAGTCCATGTTACCGATGCGCCGTTGACGCTGGTCTGTACCGGATAGGATGTGAAATGTAACTCCTGCTCCTGTAGCCCGCTGCCGCCGATATCGATTTTCATCCGGAACCAGCGGGTGCAGTTATCCAGATAATCGGGATGTCGCAGCCACTGAGCAAACGCCCGCTCCTGCGCCAGTGTGAATATCCAGGTGACGTTCCATGTGGTTTTCAGGTCATCGGTCAGTTTCTGGAATATCGGCGCGCCGACCTGCGGCTGATCTGTCATGTAACCGGTGTCGATGGTCATGTTTTTGTCTGACTTCTGTGCCAGAGGAAGCCAGTCAGGATAGTCGATAATCATCAATTTTTGCCTTATAGCTGATCATTTGTCAGGTATGAACTTACTGACGTTCGTATATTCTGGTTATCCCTTAAACAAAGTGAGGATAATTAATGAACATTAATGTCAGCGTTAAACTCTCCTGCCCTGACTGCGGAAATGAGTCTTTCGAAATCGATTCCGAAGCGCGGGGCAGAGGGGATTACGAGGGAGCCATCTGTTCCGGTTGTGGCCACACCATGACGGCAGATGATATCGCCGCTTGCCAGGTTAAATCTGTCAAGGATGCGGCTGATGACCTCATCCGGAACAGCCTCAAGCGAACCATAGGCAGACGATAACGCATTGCTTAAATCGCTAATCTGACTTTGTATCTCAGTGGTGTTGATGTTTAACACCATTTTTGTTGTTACCATGATATTTCCCCATTAAAAAACCCGCCGGAGCG
>NZ_AYMP01000103.1 GCF_000633515.1 Morganella morganii H1r
GACTGTGCTTTATCCGCTGTCAGCTGTGCAATCTGTTTTTCCAGGGCGGTTTTATCCGCTGCCAGGGTGCTGAGTTCTTTTTTCAGCTTATCGCCCTGTGCTGCGGCGGCTTTATCCTGACTGACCAGCTGATCCGCCAGTTTCTGCTTTTCTGCCTCGGCATTTTTCAGCTTCTGCTCAGTATCCGTCAGGCTGCGGGTGATTTTTGCCAGATCGGCATTTTTATCGCTCAGCAGCGCCGCATTTTTCTCAGACTGTGCTTTATCCGC
>NZ_AYMP01000104.1 GCF_000633515.1 Morganella morganii H1r
CTGCCTTTTTTGTTTTGCTCGGAGCGTTGTTGCTGAAGTTCTGCTAATTTTTTCATACCGCTGATGTATCTGTTTATCTGATCATCATCGGTCATCCCCATGGCCGTTGCGTTTAATGTTGCGCGGTATTCGGCAGCTGCAACGGCGCCCTCCTGCATCTCAATTTTAAGTGCGGTGACGTTTTCTTCTATTGAATTAAGCATTAACTCAAAAGAATTATCTGCTTTTGTTTCAAACAGGTTTCTTAAATTTGATACGGCAATATCGGCATCTCCCGCCTCAACCCCGATATCAATCATTTTTTTTCTGAGAGACTCGAGAGCAACTTCCATTTCCGCAGCAGCAGGCGAACCTGTTTCAAGCGTTTTACTGAGTAATTCATTAGATTCGATCAGTGATTTTGCTGATTCGTTATATGCTTTATTTGCGGCAATCTGACTTTCTGTCATCCCGGCATGACCATTACCAACATCGGTAAATTTTTGCTGTTTACGGGTTAGGTCTGATACTGACGAGCCCAAAGTGTCGTAATCACCTTTGAGCGTTGTCAATTTAGAGGAAAGGTTAGCCAGAACTTGCGAATACATCAGACCGCTATACTGGTTTTGCTGTTGCCACCGCTGCTGCCCCATTGACATCATTTCATCAATGCGCGCCTGCGTATCCTTAATTTCCTGCTCTACATTCTTCAGATTCTTGGTCTCAAGCTCAATGGTTAGCTTTGTCTTCTCTGCTGCTGCTTTAGCCTGTGCCGCAGTAAGCTCATCAAGTTTCTGAATGGCTTCATTAATCTTGTTTTTGTATTCGTCGATTTTTGAGTTATCACTCATAGCCTGATAGAGTGCATACACTCCGGCGACGGCTAAAAGAATAATACCGGTTGGCCCACCAAATAACGCCATAACATTGCGCAGGCCATTCATTGCTACCGACTGAGCCGTTGATGCCTGCGCTGCCCTTGCCTGAGCCGCAGCAAGTGTGTCATTCGCTGCCGCTGCCGTGGTTTTAGCTTTCTGCTCAAGCGCTGTGGCTGCATTTAATTCCTGCGTAACCTTGGCCTGAGCCGCTTTTGCTGCTGTAAGTTTATTTTCGACCTGCTCAACCTCTCTGCCGGTTGTGGCAAGGTGCTTCTTGATTTTATCTTCGGTGGCATACAGCGCATTTTTTGCTTTTTGTACTTCGCGGAGATTTCCCTCGCTGGCGAGAATTTTATAACTGTTCTCTGCCTCTTTTACTGCCATAACCTGCTTGTCGCGGATCAGCGCTAATTCTTTCTGTCTGGCGTCTACGGATGCCTCAAACCCTGACAGGTTGGCGACTTCTGATTCTGCCGCCTTAACAGCCGCGTCCGCCATTTCTTTTTTTGCTTTAGCTGCTAATGCCATTTGAGATGCAGATGCCTGATATGCCGCAGCTTCTCTTTTGATTGCCTCTGCATTTTCGACTTCGGCAGCGGTTGCAGCAATAGCCGCCTGAGCGTGCCTCAGTAACGAGTTCGTGGCACTGCCGATGTTTCCAATGTAACCGGCACCTAATGCGCCTGACACTGTGCCAATGACACCGGTAAATTTATTGTTTGCCGTCGCCGCTTTATCCGCTGCTGCTGAGTTTGCTCCCATCTTGCCGGATAACTGAGCCAGATCACGCGATAGTTTGTCGATAGTTGGCATTTTCAACGCGGTAGAAACCTGTGCTGCTGTCGTGTCCAGTTTCGACATTGCTTCAGTGGCCTTTCCTGACGACCG
Source organism: Morganella morganii H1r (assembly GCF_000633515.1). Classification (GTDB taxonomy): domain Bacteria; phylum Pseudomonadota; class Gammaproteobacteria; order Enterobacterales; family Enterobacteriaceae; genus Morganella; species Morganella morganii_B. The sequence continues at coordinate 1,746 of NZ_AYMP01000104.1, forward strand.
TTCAAGCCCACTCATTGCCTTATTGACCTGCTGTTCACCAGTAAGCAGACCTTTAACATCCATGCTTACCTGATAGACGATCTCACCAACGTTTGCCATTTTGTAGGCTCCTTAAAAAAGAAAACCCCATCACAAGGACGGGGTTTGTTTATAGTTTTATTACACATCTATCCAGCAAGATTCCTATAGTAATTTAAGGAAACCCAAGCGGATCTATTTCCTGTTTTAGATACAGCTAATGAAATCTTAATAGTGGCATCTTTTGTTTTATATTCAGCATCAAGGGGTGAGCAATCGTTCTTATTGATACAATCTGATATTAATTCGTCATATTGTGACTTGCTGCGAGTTGGCTCATTAAGACTATTTTCAACATGCTCCATCACAGCCTTATATGCATTCACTATTGAATCATGGCTTTTATCTTCAGAAAGAGAAATTTCTCTGGTTCTGGCATTTATGAGACCAAGGCCTACCGATGTTTCAAAGTACAGATAATATGCTTGTACTATTGTGACTTCTTTGGGTGCTTCGTGTGTTTTAGCAATAACGATTCCGTCATCATTGCCAACATATTCAAAATCTTTAAGATTTTTTGATTTGATATCATTGTAAGATTCTCCCCATTCAAATCCAAATGGAGCATCAGTGGAAAACTCACTTTTTTCCTTACAACTCACCAAGGCCAATATTGCAATAACCGCAATCAATACCTTCTTCACATCCCCACCCTCAATA
>NZ_AYMP01000105.1 GCF_000633515.1 Morganella morganii H1r
CTGCCTTTTTTGTTTTGCTCAGAACGCTGATTTCGCAGTTTTGCTAATTCCTGTTCAGCAGAAACAAGTCTACTGATCTGTCCGTCATCAGTAATACCCATAGCGGTCGCTTTCAACTCAGCGCGATACTTTATTGCAGCATCAATACCTTGAGTCATTTCTATCTTTAATGCTTCAACCTCATATCCAATGGACTGTAGCATTAGCTCAAATGACTGATCTGTCTTATCTTCAAGTCTGTTTTTAAAATTTGATAGAGCTATCTCAGCATCTTCAGACTCAACACCTGCCTCAGCTAATTTATTTTTAAATGCATCTATCGCTGCTTCCATTTCCGCAGCAGCAGGTGAACCTGTTTCAAGCGTTTTACTGAGTAATTGATTAGATTCAATCAGTGATTTTGCTGATTCGTTATATGCTTTATTTGCGGCAATTTGGCTCGGAGCCATTCCTTCACGTTCTTTTTCAACATCAGAAAGTTTTTGCTGCTGACGGGTTAGCTCTGATACCGATGATCCAATCTTGTCATAATCACTCTTTAAAAGTGTTAATTTTAAAGATAGGTTAGATAAAACCTGAGAATACATCAGGCCGCTATACTGGTTTTGCTGTTGCCAGCGCTGCTGCCCCATTGACATCATTTCATCAATGCGAGCCTGTGTATTTCTAATTTCTTGCTCGGTATTTTTTAGATTTTTAGCCTCAAGCTCAATGGTTATTTTTGTTTCTTCAGCCACAGCTTTAGCTTGTGCTGCTGTTAGCTCGTCAATCTTTTGTATCGCTTCATTGATCTTGTTTTTATATTCATCAATTTTAGAGTTATCGCTCATAGCCTGATAGAGTGCATACACACCGGCAACGGCTAAAAGAATAATACCGGTTGGCCCACCAAATAACGCCATAACATTGCGCAGGCCATTCATTGCTACCGACTGAGCCGTTGATGCCTGTGCTGCCCTTGCCTGAGCAGCAGCAAGTGTGTCATTCGCTGCCGCTGCCGTGGTTTTGGCTTTCTGCTCAAGCGCTGTGGCTGCATTTAACTCCTGCGTCACCTTAGCCTGAGCAGCTTTTGCTGCTGTAAGTTTATTCTCGACCTGCTCAACTTCCCTGCCGGTTGTGGCAAGGTGCTTCTGGATCTTATCTTCGGTGACATACAGTGCATTTTTTGCTTTTTGCACTTCGCGGAGGTTTCCCTCGCTGGCAAGAATTTTATAACTGTTCTCTGCCTCTTTTACTGCCAATACCTGCTTGTCACGGATTAACGCTAATTCTTTCTGCCTGGCGTCTACGGATGCCTCGAACCCTGACAGGTTGGCGACTTCTGACTCTGCCGCCTTAACTGCCGCGTCAGCCATTTCTTTTTTTGCTTTCGCCGCTAATGCCATTTGAGATGCAGATGCCTGATATGCCGCCGCCTCTCTTTTAATGGCCTCTGCATTTTCAACTTCAGCAGTTGTTGCAGCAATAGCCGCCTGAGCATGTCTCAGCAACGAGTTTGTAGCGTTGCCTATATTCCCAATGTAACCAGCACCTAATGCGCCTGACACTGTACCAATAACTCCGGTGTATTTATTGTTTGCTAACGCCGCTTTATCCACCGCTGCTGAGTTAGCGCCCATTTTGCCGGATAACTGAGCCAGATCACGCGACAGCTTGTCTATGGTTGGCATTTTCAACGCTGCAGAAACCTGTGCCGCTGTCGTGTCCAGTTTCGACATTGCCTCGGTAGCCTTGCCTGATGACCTTTCAAGTCCGCTCATTGCCTTATTGACCTGCTGCTCACCAGTAAGCAGACCTTTAACATCCATGCTTACCTGATATACGATCTCACCAACGTTTGCCATTTTGTAGGTTCCTTAAAAAAGAAAACCCCATCACAAGGACGGGGTTTGTTCATGAAAAAATAATTAATTTAAAGGTTATATCCGTTTTCTTTACAGAGTTTTTTTGTTGATTCAACACTCAAGCTATTTGTTGCATCGCTTACTTCTATTGGCGAAACAATAAATACTCTATCGCCTTTTTTATTTATTACATCTACCACGAATACAATAAATGGAGTGAATCCTGCGTATGCGCCGTATGAATTTTTAGAATTAACGTATCCACAATAAACACCATCTTTCCCTTTATAGATTATCTTATTGTGTTTGAAGTCAGCAGTATATGGATCTTTCAGCTTATCTTTCACTGCGCTTTCAACTTCTTTTTTTTCACTGTCTGTTAAGTCACGTTCAATTAGTTGATTCGCATACGCACTGAAACCAACAAAAAACATAAGAAAAACAACAATTACCTTCATCACATCCCCACCCTCAATA
>NZ_AYMP01000106.1 GCF_000633515.1 Morganella morganii H1r
CACAGATTGTCTGATAGAAAATGAGCAGAGAGCGTCTGCGAAGCTGACTACTGTCCCCTTCGTCTAGAGGCCCAGGACACCGCCCTTTCACGGCGGTAACAGGGGTTCGAATCCCCTAGGGGACGCCAGTCTGCGCGGGTGAGTGAAAGTCATCTGCCAATAATGATTAAGCTGATTCAAGAGTCAGCTTAACAATTATGCTCTTTAACAATCCGGAACAAGCTGAAAAATTGAAACAATCAATATTATCACCGAGGTAATATTGATGAGTCTCTCAGCCGAACAATCAGAACGTGTTCTTCAGTGTAAGACGCGGCGAGCGAAGTGATTTCGCGAAGGCCGGAGCGCAGTGAGCGCAGCATACTCAGGTATGTGAGCATCACGGGCACCGCCCGACAAAGAAATCACAAAGCGCAGTCCGTCGCATTAAGACACCTTCGGGTTGTGAGGTTAAGC
>NZ_AYMP01000107.1 GCF_000633515.1 Morganella morganii H1r
ACCGCCGGGGAGGCGGTCAGTTCAGACAGGGACGGGATTAATGGTCAGGCAGGTTATCGAGGTAACACTGATACAGCAGCTCGCCGTGCAGCGCCGGAAACTGCGATTTAATCCGCTGCTCCAACAGGGTGTTCCGTGCAGAACATCCGGATCAGTTATGGGTGGCTGACTTCACCTATGTCAGTACGTGGCAGGGGTTTACCTATGTGGCGTTCATCATTGATGTGTTCGCCTGCATGATAGTCGGATGGCGTGTCTCGTCCTCAATGGAAACAACGTTCGTTCTCGACGCCCCGGAGCAGGCACTGTGGGCAAGGCGTCCGTCCGGCACTATCCATCACAGCGATAAGGGGTCACAGTATGTCTCACTGGCCTACACACAACGGCTGCAGGATGCTCAGTTGCTGGCTTCAACAGGGACCACCGGGGACTCTTACGATAACGCCATGGCAGAGAGTATCAACGGTCTGTATAAGGCGGAGGTGATCCACCGTCAGAGCTGGAAAAGCCGATCAGAAGTGGAACAGGTAACACTGGCATGGGTTGACTGGTACAACAACCGCAGACTGCTTGAGCGGCTGGGATATATCCCGCCGGCAGAAGCGGAACAACGTTATGATGCTTCACTGAAGATGCTGGATGTGGTAGCATGATGACTCAAGCAAACTACGCTCCAGGAAACTCGGGGCGGTTCACAACAGGCTCCAGCGACAGTTCAGTCCGGATGAGCGTTGGGTATCCGTGGCGATTCATTATCAATAAGTTGCAAAATACCCCGAATCGGAAAACGACTCTGTAAAAACCCAGGATCTCTCCTGGGTCGATATTTACATTAACGTGTTCAGTAACCAGTCTCATCGACATCAGCCCTGAGACCGTCGAACAGGTTTCGTAATGAGGACAGCACATATATTTGCTGAAGATGAGTTATTCTATGTTTATTCGGTGTTTTCCTTATTATCTACCTTATCATCACGTACCAAATACCAGAAAGAACGCGCACGCGGATGAATGAAGAAGTGGTTTACAGGCGCATTATGCGTTTTAATGTGCACCATAGTGACACCGGTTTCTTTGCCTTTCTTATCGTGAAGCGCATAGATAATAAATGGCAGCAGGAAAATCACCACAAAGCTGACACCCAGCAAGGCAACATAAGTATCTGTACCAGCTCCCGCAGGTAAAGAACTTGGCGGGAAAAAAGACACTGCAAAAGCGAATACCGAGATAATCAACCCTGCAAAAGCAAGAATCAGTTTAACGCCTGTCCCCCCAGGGATATTAAAAGCACGTTTTTTTTCCGGTTGTTTACGGATCAGTTGGATATAGCCTAAAAACAGCATAAAGTAACTGCACAGATAAATAACGACGGTCAGTGCCAGAGCAATCAGGAACGACATATTCCCGCCGCCACCGGTATTAGTCAACACTATCAGCGCTACTGTGGTAATCAGCAACTGAGAAATAACCAGGGTAACAGGTACACCATTTTTGTTAACTTTAGAGAACGTTTTCGGCAGTATTCCCTTCTGTGCGGCAACGTACATTCCACGTGAAGGCCCGACAATCCATGAGGCAATCTCTGCCAGAACTCCAAGCAGTAATAAAGCAGCAATAATACGGACCACCCACTCAAGCGTAGTGCTGAAGTGGCCAACCAAAACACTGAACGTTTGTACTACGCCTGCTGACAGGTTAATCTCATTGTTTGGAATAACCGATGCAACAGATAAACCACCAATTGAGCTTAAGCAGATGGCTGCTATCATCAGTAACAGCATGGCTGCCGGATAATCCCTGCCCGGATTTTTCATTTCATTAACATGAGTTGCCGAGGCTTCAACTCCCATATAACTTAAAATAAAGGCAACAAATACGACTATGGTACCGATTTGAGTGAAGTCAGGAAAGAAAGTATCAGCACTGATTTCAATTGCCAGTGGAGCACCACTCACCAGGTAACTAACAGCCAGAAGAACTAAAATAAGGGCCGGAAGTAAAATACCGGCAAAGAAACCGATTTTTGCAATTGTTGCTGTATATTTAGTCCCGCCAAACTGAGTGAACGCAAGCCCCCACAGAATGATTAATGCGGCAATAGTTTTAATAACCGGGTCGGTGTTTAATTCCGGCCAGTTGAGAATATAGGACAAAGCACCAAGGACAAAATAGAGCATCGGAATAAAACCGACAGCAATTTGCAGATAACCAAACGATATGGCTGCAAACCCCCAGCGTTCACCCAGTGTATTAGAGACCCAGGAAAATACGCCGCCTTCTTCCCAGCCCTCTACGGTTGCCATTTCGGCAGCACAAAGTGCTACAGGGATAAACCACAATAATCCGCCTAATAATAAAAAGAAAACTAAACTAAAACCCGATGTCGCGAAGGTTGGATATTCATATACAGCCATAACCATCGACGCAGTAATTGCAAAAAAACCTAATAACGTTAGCTGTTTTGCTGCCGGAGCTTTTGTTACTGTTGCCATACGCACTCTCTTAATAACTTTTTTAATAAAATCAATAGGCACTTGGTGTTCAAAGA
>NZ_AYMP01000108.1 GCF_000633515.1 Morganella morganii H1r
GACCATAGATTCCTAACCATCAAGCGGACCCCAGAACGTGATCCGAAATCGGATAAATCACCGTAAAGATTGCGGGAAGTGCTGCTGAGTGCTAAATTAAACGGCATTAACGAATTTGTGGTTGTCACGCCGAAAGGTGACGAAAAGGGACGTAGGCACAAAGAACCGCGCCGAACCCAATAGAAAAGCCCTGTAATCTTTCAGAAACTTGGCGGAATCTAAGATTAACAGGGCTATCCAGAGATATTCCATCAGGGGTATTGTTGAACTCCTGATGGGGAGTATAGAATTATGCCGAGCAAAATTCAACTCCTGCCGCACAACATAAGCGCAGGAGAATGTGTCTGACTCCCTGACACTTCACACCCCGGTGAACGGTCATAAAATTCACCGTCATTATCTGCCTGTCTTTAAAGGTAAATTACCGAACATTGCGGCGGTGCGCCGTTTTTCGGCGGCACTGTCCCGTCATGACTGGAACCGGAATCCCCATATTTATAATCTGCGCTGTGAACGTAACCAGCGGGTTTCCGTACGCTCTGAGCGCCGGGAAACCTGGTATGCGCTGGCGCTGGCGATGATCGCCAATGCGGATTATAACCCGGACAGTGAGGCGCTGTTTGAGGTGATGTGTCCGGTGGAAACGCTGGCTGCACAATGCGGTCAGCTGCATCAGTATGAGAACGGCCGCAAAAGCTATGACCCGGTGCTGCACGCGCTGCATGACTGGGAGGCCGCCAACCTGATTATCATTCACCGTGATTTTGACCGTGAGGCGAAACAGTACAAGGCGATGCGCATCTGGCTGCGGCCGGAGTTTTTTGCAGGGCTGGGATTTGGCCTGGCGGCACTGCGTGACATTGTCACGCGTTTCCGGCGCTGGATGGAGCTCAAAGGGCTGCGGGAAGAGTATCAGAAACGGTATGCCCATCATGTGCTGCGCCTGAGCCGCTCGAATGTGGCGTCACTGGATAACCGGCACGCGCTGAAAAACCTGCTGAAAAAGCTGCGCCGTCTGGTCACCGGGGATGATGAGGCGCTGGAAAGCGAAAAGAAACACTTGGAAAAAGCCCTGAGAGAGAAAAAAGCGCAGCTGAAAGCCTCCCGTCCGCAGCAAGACACGCCCGGAAATGCCTGGTGGCTGTATGAGCGCTGGAAGCAGATAAACCCGGTGGCTGTTGTCCGTGCGCTGGAGCAGCGGATTAAATCGCAGTTCCCGGCGCTGCACGGCGAGCTGCTGTATCAGTGTTACCTCGATAACCTGCCAGACAATTAGTCCCGTCTCTGTAAGATCTGACCGCCTCCCCGGCGGT
>NZ_AYMP01000109.1 GCF_000633515.1 Morganella morganii H1r
AAAAATGGGGGGATTACCAACTGAGCATTCGGGCAGCATACAGACACTATAAACCTGATATTCAAAATATATATCAGGTGCCTGTACTGAATTTAACAACCCGTATAACCGTCCGTTCAGAAACACCACACAACCTCGCGGTATCACGGATACTCTGTCTGTTTTTGACCCGGAGTTCGATGATTTTTTTATGCAACTGCTCATCAGCCCGGCGGCCCCGGTATTTTCCGGCTGCTTTCGCTTTCACAATCCCTTCTTTCTGGCGACGGCGGCGATCCTCGTAGTCTTTGCGGGCTATCGCAGCCAGCATATCAAGCATCATCCCGTTAACCGCCTTAAGCATTGCCCGGGTAAACTCATCACCGGCAGGTGATGTCAGCGCCATATGGCTCGTCGGAAGGTCAAGACTGACAACCACCAGGTTTTTTTCACTGATAAGGTGCTTTAATTTCTGCCAGCCATCCTCATCCATGCGTGAAAGGCGATCAACCTGCTCGATGAGAATAATGTCACCGGGCGCAGCGTCATCAAGCAGCCGTAAAAGTTCCGGTCGTTGTAGTGACGCCCCGGAGACATTTTCGGTGTACCAGCTCGCCATCCGGAATCCTTTTTCTTCCACAAAGGCTTTCATCCTGTTTTTGGCCCGGAGAGCATCCTGCTCTTTTGTTGATGCGCGGAGGTAACCGTGAATGTACATTTATCACCCGTTTATGACACTTAAATGATGATCATAATATACGTGACAGATAGGTCATGATCCAATAGAAAAATGGCTGCATTTCAGGGTGTGACGCAGGGGTATACTCAAAAGACGCTGAATAAAAAAACGACACCTTCCTGAATTACCTTATGTGAATTCAACTAACAAAAAAAACTGATAAGTGAATACAAAAAAACTCGCAATGCATTCACTTTGTGATATTTTGTTTTTAAGCTATTTTACTTCGAAATAAAAGGGATAAGATATGGCAAAGGTTCAGGCTCGAAATGTAGATGATTCACTTTACCTGCTCATTGAGCAGTCGGCGATGAAACACGAACGTTCAGTAGAAGGCGAAATTCGTATTGCACTTAGGGAATATTATACACCGCCTGCAAATGAGCTTCCCCTTTTAACGATGCGTGAACACTGGCAACAGCAAACAGGTAAACGATTACAGTGGCTTCTTGACCGACTGCTTGAAGATGGTTTTTTTGGCTGGCCTTACAAAGACCATCCTGCCGGTATAAAGGAGTTCGTCAGAGCTGCCTGCTATCTTGGAACAACTCCGGGTGTACTTATGGATATAAAAGAAGGCCAGTGTGAAATGACATTCGACTTAGCCGAAAAAATAACAAAACAGTTTAGCGTCAGTAATAATTGGCTGCTGACAGGTGAAGATTCACCATTTGAAGTAACCCGCATAAGTAGCGTGGACTACAGTAAATTTTTCATACCAGACAACAAAGCTAATTACACCTTTGAATTCATCCGTATTTGCGAAGGGCTTCATACTGGTAGCCTGCTAATTTTGCGTAAAAACAAAGATACTGGTCATATAAGTATGGGGTTTGTAAATTCCTTTTATCTTAAGAGTGGTATGGGTTCTGGTGGACACTCAGCTCTGACGGATTTTTTTATTTTTCTCAAAACGAAAGGGACTCACCTGACCAAGAACACATACGATTTTACCCCTCCGGAGCAAGATTTTGATTGGTGGTCAGTGATTGGTCAACATCACCCCATATGGTTTCAGAATGCAAACCATCGTTCTGCAGCAAACTGGTTACAAACGATACTTACCGGAAACGATCCTGATAACTGGTTTACAGGCTGGAAAAAAGATTTAGAAACTATCCGTGATACCCCATATGGTGAGGCTGGTATTAAAAATAATGAGATAATTTAGCAAAATTCGCCTTATATCCCCACTTTCCTTAGAGGTTTATTAGAAAACATCTGTAAGTCCCAAGGTGGGATAAGTATTTATTGATATTATCCGTTAATGATACTATACTTTGAAAGTCCCATGCTGGGATTTTTTACAAAGCCTCTTAATTCAATAAGTTAACAATGAAAATAATATCAATACGAACATTGCGTGATTTTTGGAATGAATATCCGGATTCAGAGCAACATCTAAAAGCATGGATTGATGATCCTACCCGCGTAATGT
>NZ_AYMP01000110.1 GCF_000633515.1 Morganella morganii H1r
TGATCCTACCCACCAATAGTAGACACGCGACTAAGTGAGTAAACTCCCAACCAGAGGTGACTCACATGACAAAATCAGCAACCGTAAGTAAGAAGCCACGTAAACAGCCCTCGCCTGAATTTCGCAGCGAAGCCCTGAAGCTTGCAGAGCGTATTGGCGTTGCTGCCGCTGCCCGACAGCTTGAGCTTTACGAGTCTCAGCTCTATAACTGGCGCAGCAAAATACAGCAGCAGAAAACGTCCTCGGAGCGGGAGAATGAACTCGCCGCTGAAAATGCCCGCCTGAAGCGTCAACTGGCAGAGCAGGCTGAGGAGCTGACCATCCTCCAAAAGGCCGCGACATACTTCGCGAAGCGCCTGAAATGAAGTATGTCTTTATCGAAAAGTATCGGGCAGAGTTCAGCATTAAAGCCATGTGCCGGGTGCTTCGGGTTGCCCGCAGCGGCTGGTATGCCTGGCGCCTGCGTCGCCATCAACTGAATCACCGGCAGCAGTTCCGGTTGATTTGTGATGCTGCTGTCCACCGGGCCTTCGCTGAAGCAAAACAGCGGTATGGTGCACCACGTCTTGCAGATGAACTGCCGGAATACAACATTAAAACCATTGCTGGCAGCCTGCGTCGTCAGGGACTGCGGGCGAAAGCCAGCCGGAAGTTCAGTCCGGTCAGCTACCGCGAACATGGTCTGCCGGTGTCGGAAAATCTGCTGAAACAGGATTTTTACGCCAGTGGCCCGAATCAGAAGTGGGCAGGTGACATCACGTATCTTCGCACGGATGAAGGCTGGCTGTATCTTGCGGTAGTGATTGACCTGTGGTCGCGGGCCGTCGTTGGTTGGTCGATGTCGTCGCGCATGACGGCACAACTTGCCTGCGATGCGTTGCAGATGGCACTGTGGCGGCGTAAACGTCCGGAAAATGTCATCGTACACACAGATCGTGGCGGGCAATACTGTTCAGCAAATTATCAGGCGCTGCTGAAACGTCATAATCTGCATGGAAGCATGAGTGCAAAGGGCTGCTGTTACGATAATGCCTGTGTGGAAAGCTTCTTCCATTCGTTGAAAGTGGAATGTATCCACGGCGAGCGTTTTACCAGCCGGGAAATAATGCGGACGACGGTGTTTAATTATATCGAATGTGATTACAATCGCTGGCGACGTCACAGTGCCTGTGGCGGTGGCGGTCTCAGTCCAGAACAATTTGAAAACGTAACCTTCGCTTAGGACTGTGTCCACATTACGCGGGTAGGATCA
>NZ_AYMP01000111.1 GCF_000633515.1 Morganella morganii H1r
ATGGTTAGGAATCTATGGTCACTCCCGTTTTTGCAACACCGATTTTGACAATATGGTTGGCTTGCATGAATCTATCCGGCGTCTTCATAGGCCTTTAGCCTGCGCCTCGATGAGTTCCGCGCCTGTTGAACCTTATAAACTTGAGCGGCATTCTGTCTGCCATTCCTAACCACAGGTTTTTCATCAGGCCGGTTAGCCGTTGATACCATCAATAATCAGTATTCGCAAAACCAGATAAGTCACACGGTTGAAATATATAAATACATCAGCTAATTACGCCTCAAATGATTGTTGTCTGGCTGTCAGTGCCCAGGCGATTCTGGCCAGCTTGTTTGCCAGAGCGCAGGTCACTACAAAATTATTTTTTCGCAGCAATAATTCTCTGACCCAGTCGGCAAGTTTGCCTGTCCGGTGCTCCAGCGTCCTCAGATATACTCGGGCACACTGGACCAGCAATGCCCGCAGTCTTTTATTTCCCCGCTTGCTGATACCCTGCAGGGTAGTCCGCCCCCCAGTGCTGTACTGGCGCGGAACCAGACCTGTTGAGGCCGCAAAATCCCGGCTGCTGCCGTACTGTTTTCCGTCTCCCAACTGTGTGGAGAGCAGGCTTGCGGTTAACGGGCCGACGCAGGGTATGGAGAGCAAATGCTGACCTGCTTCGTCTTCGTCAAGGGATAGTTGCAGTTGGATCTCCAGGTCTTTAATTTGAGCAACAAGATAATCGTAATGTTCGCGTAGCTTTTGCAGCAAACTGGTCATATAAGGCGGGAGATTGTTTGTCTCCATGATTTCTGCCAGACCCTTTATCAGCGTCGGACCTTTTCGGGCGCTGACACCAAACTCCAGTAAAAATGCCTGTATCTGGTTTGTGGTTTTGACCCTGTCGCTGACAAGTGATTCTCTGACCCGGTGTAAGGCATGCATTGCCTGCTGAGACTCCGTGTGTAGTGGTTTAATAAATT
>NZ_AYMP01000112.1 GCF_000633515.1 Morganella morganii H1r
CTCACTTCCTGTGAGGTGTTGCTGTGTTGAAAAAGTACGTTTGTACAGCGCCGTTACTCTGCTTGTCCGTTATCCCTTAACTGACGGATCTCCCCAGTTAAGCCGCACTATGTGCAATACAGATAAACAGCGCCTGTACATTCCGATTTTGTAATTTGTTAAAGAGCCAGGGTGATTAATCACCCAAAAATTTCATGTAAATCGGGTCGTAACTGACTTGCGAGAATGGCTCCGTTAGTCGCCAGCTCGATACGCTTTGCGCTTGTGGCAGATGGTTTTTTCCGTCCATGTAACCAAGCCCACACTGTGGGTTGTTTTACGTTACAGGCGTCAGCCAATTTCCGTTGGTTGCCCACCATGCCAATAGCCTTGTCGATAAGTTTGTTTTTCATAAATAACCTCGGCTGTTGGAATATAGCTAATAATAGCCATAGATATTTTAAAAGTAAATAGCTTTGGCTGTTTGTTGATAGATAGCCTCAGCTATATAATTCAGGTATGAAAAATATGACTTTTGCAGACCGGCTAAACCTAGCCATGAAAATGAGGGGTTTTACTCAGGTTGAACTCGCTGAGGCCGCTGATATGGCTCAACCCAGCGTTTGGAAGCTCACATCTGGTAAAGCGAAAAGCTCACGTAAGATAGTGGAGATATCTAACGCCCTGCAGGTTGATCCTGTGTGGTTAAGTACGGGAGAGGGAGATGTTCCTGACTTTTTGAAATCAGACAAAACCAAAGACGGCATACCTGTAAAAGACTTTAAGCCGAGAGAAGTGGCTGAATGGGATAGCAGTACGCCTCTGGATGATGACGAGGTTGAGGTTCCGTATTACAAAAGCATAGAGCTTGCCGCCGGTAATGGATGCAATGGCGGGAGCGATAATAACGGCTACAAACTCCGCTTCTCTCGCTCTACGCTTCGTCGTTATGGTATTTCACCGAAAGATGTAGCTTCGTTTCCTGTGCATGGTAACAGCATGGAGCCAATCATCCCCAACGGGACAACTGTATTCGTAAATAGAGGTGATAAACGCATAGTTGATGGCGGGATTTACTTCATTGAGCAAGATGGGTTGTTGCGGATAAAACTACTGTATCGACAGCCTGGTAAACTCATCATAAAAAGCTATAACTCAGTTGACTTCCCTGATGAAGAAGCCGATCCGGAAACAGTAAAAATTGTCGGTCGCGTCTTCAATATATCGGTAATGCTGATTTAGGTTGCACGCCGCCACACGTTCTAAGGATAAATAATGGCATTTAATGACATCGAGTTAGCGCAGATAAAGCAGTGCATGGACTTCTTCATGGAAAAACGCCGCCCGCCTGAGCATGTCCGTGATGAATATGACCTGATGTATGAAATCGCTGGACAGGCGGTATTTATCAATGAAATCCGTCACGTCATGGGGCGCACTGTTGAGACAGAGATAGCGAAGATAGCATTTAATCGCCAACAGAACGGCTGGAAGCTGTTTGCAATCGGTAAATCGGGGCAATGGGAAGGATTATTCACCGACCTCATACCGACGTTCTCAGACGCGATTAAGGTGGTCGAGGATGATGAGGTGGGAATTTTCTTCGGCTAACAGTGGCCTGACGACA
>NZ_AYMP01000113.1 GCF_000633515.1 Morganella morganii H1r
CTCACTTCCTGTGAGGTGTTTGCTGTGTTGAAAAATGTTCCAGCACATATCCGGAACGGGCTAAATTGTGTAAAGAGCGGTTGGCTTAATTGTTTTTACCTGATGGGAAAGTTTTTACTTCTTCTGCTTCAACTGTCCCGTCCTGCTTTTTAATCACATAGATGTTTCGTTTTTTTAAAATCGCCTTACTGATTGCACTCTGTCTAACACCAAGCATTTCTGCCGTTTTGTGTTGACCAACCTCAGTGGCGAATGTTGTAAGCGGGATTCTTTCCATGCTTCCTCCTTTTTTATTAATTATCACCGCTAGTGATAAAATAGTCAACACCTGCGGTGATTGGTAAATATTCCAATTGGTAATAAAATCACCTCATGAAAAAGAAACCTCTCACTGATGAACAAGTAGCCGACGCTATGCGGCTAAAGGCTATTTTTGACGCCAAAAAGAAAGAGCTTGGGCTGTCCCAAGAGTCTCTTGGTGAAGCTATTGGCATGGGACAGAGCGCCGTTGCTCAATTGCTGAATGGGGTTAACGCTATCAACGCAGAGAATGCAGCAAAGCTGGCTGTCGCTCTTGACGTGTCAGTTGATGATTTTAGTCCGTCACTTTCAAAAGAAATAAGGACTATGTTTAACGCCCTTGCATCACAAAAATCAAAATCTGCTAGCGATAGGTACGCATACCCGCTTTTCACTAAAGTTCAGGCTGGATGCTTCACTGAAAACGGAAGCTCATACACCGAAAGAGATGCGGTTGATTGGATTCCAACGGCAAAAAAAGCCAGTAATCAATCATTTTGGCTTGAGGTTGAAGGGCATTCCATGACTGCTCCGCAGGGTGGTCGACCGAGCTTTCCGGAAGGCATGCTGATACTTGTTGACCCTGAAGAGGATGTTGAGTTCGGGGATTTCTGTGTGGCTCGCATGCTAAACGACGAGTTCACGTTTAAGCGGCTGATCAGAGATAGCGGTATTGAATATCTTGAGCCACTAAACCCACGTTATGACTTGATCCCTTTCAATAATAACTGTCAAATAGTGGGGAAAGTTGTCAAGTCACAATGGCCTGATGATACATTTTGATAATGGCGGTAATGGTATGAGCGTAAACAATAAAACATCACGAAAATTTAATAAATTTGCGGTCATTCTTGCACTGCTTGCATTCCTTATTCTCCCTAAGCTTTCGATTGTTTCGTGGCCTATTTATACCCCAATAGGCATCCTGTGTTACGGGGCCATATCTGTTGGTGTTTACGTTGTCGTGAGATTGCTGTGGGCGGTAATCAATCACCAAGCGGGGGACAAAGAGTAGGCAAGATCATTGGTGTTGTTGTGCAGATGATGATGCGCTTTGTTTAACAGTGGCCTGACGACAC
>NZ_AYMP01000114.1 GCF_000633515.1 Morganella morganii H1r
AATTTTAGTTGACCACTACATCAATAATATTCAATGTTCTGAAACGTTTGTCGCAATACAGGCTGTCGTTCATAAAATCGATCGCCCATCGCCCATCGCCCATCGCCCAACGCTCATTAATCTGCGTTGCTGCAATCAGCGGTTTTCTTTCTCGCTCAGGCAATTTTTTCTTTACCCTGCGTTTTAGATTTAAGCCCAGCCGGCAATATACCCGGTAAACCCGTTTATGATTAAAGAGATGTTTTTTCTGCCGCATCCGGTGAAAACATTTCCAGAATCCGGCCTGTGGTGATAATTCCAGTTCGGCATAAATCGCTTCAATAACAGGGGCATCCTTTATTTTCCAGTCAGTGTTTGTCCGGTAAAAAGAGGTTCTGGGCAATGAAACTAACCGACAGGCGGTTATGACCGATAAGCCTGCCTGAGTTAATTCCTGAGCGCAGGTTTTTTTCTCGGTCATCACCAGCCCTTTTTTGCGAAAAGCTCCTTCATAGCATGATTTTCCAGACTGACTTCCGCAAATAACCGCTTAAGCCTGGTATTTTCATATTCAAGTTTTTTAAGCCTTTTAATATCAGCCGCTTCCATACCGCCATATTTTGATTTCCAGTTAATGGGATGGA
>NZ_AYMP01000115.1 GCF_000633515.1 Morganella morganii H1r
CCATCTGATAGCTGATCGTGAATACCAGTGCGTGCTGTGTGGCGGCAGGATGGTGTTTAACAGCGCGGAAGCGGGTATCAGGGCAGAAAGATTGCTGGAGATGCGGCGTCAGGAATTTAAAAAGCAGCAATGGCTGCGGCAGGCGGCATAGGGAAGATCGGCTTAAAATTCAGGTTGTTGAATAAAAAGCAGGCGATGTGATGAAAATAAAGGCGGCCGCTCAGAGAAGAAATCGGAGATCGGTCATCCGTGTAAGAAATTAAGGTCAGAAAAAAGAATGAAAACAACATTCAATTAATGAGATGGTCACTCCCTCCTCTTGGACACTATGCTGATAACAGGCTTAATTCGGAGAATCACCATGGAAAATATTGCGCTTATTGGTATCGATCTGGGTAAAAATTCCTTTCACATCCATTGTCAGAATCGGCATGGTAAAGCGATTTATCGGAAAAAATTCACCCGGCAAAAACTGTATGAATTTCTTGCAACATGCCCGGCGACAACCATTGTAATGGAGGCCTGTGGTGGCGCTCACTTCATGGTGCGCAAACTGTCCGAGCTGGGGCACACGCCAAAGCTGATATCCCCACAGTTTGTTCGCCCATTTGTCAAAACGAACAAAAATGACTTTATTGATGCAGAAGCCATCTGTGAAGCGGCATCGCGACCGTCCATGCGATTTGTGAAGCCCCGCACGGAGTCTCAGCAGGCAA
>NZ_AYMP01000116.1 GCF_000633515.1 Morganella morganii H1r
AATGGACGCTATGCGATGGGTAGTCTCTGACAAGAAACCAGATGCAGACGGCACGTTCTCCATCACAGCAAGCGAATATTTTGCACCGAAAGCAGACTATAACGTCTGACATAACACTCAAACCAACAAGCCAGCCATAGAGCTGGCTTTTTTATTGGAAAAAAGGCACATGGCTACTATCCCTACTCAAAATGCAGTACCGAGTGAAGCACCGCGCGACCTGAAATTTAACTCAGGAAAAATTGACGAGTTCGTGACGTCACTGGAACACGAATACAAAGACCGGTTTGGTCGCTGTCATATGACTATCGAAGGCATGCGCTGGATATTCGAGCAACTCATGGAGCGATTCAAGGTTGATATTGACCAGGCGATCATTGCTGCCGGTTATATCCCGATGGACAGCTTCCAGCAGGGTGCAGAGATAACAAAACGTAATGAAATTCTGCGTGATGAAACTACCGGTGAATATTACCGCTGGGATGGTGATTTGCCAAAGACGGTTCAGGCCGGGTCAACGCCTGAGTC
>NZ_AYMP01000117.1 GCF_000633515.1 Morganella morganii H1r
GACTCAGGCGTTGACCCGGCAGGAACCGTCTTCGGCAAATCACCATCCCAGCGGTAATATTCACCGGTGGTTTCGTCACGAAGAATTTCATTGCGTTTTGTTATCTCTGCGCCCTGCTGGAAGCTGTCCATCGGGATGTAACCGGCGGCAATGATGGCCTGGTTAATATCGACTTTAAATCGCTCCATGAGCTGATCGAATATCCAGCGCATGCCTTCGATAGTCATATGACAGCGACCAAACCGGTCTTTGTATTCGTGTTCCAGTGATGTCACGAACTCGTCAATTTTGCCTGAGTTAAATTTCAGGTCGCGCGGTGCTTCACTCGGTACTGCATTTTGAGTAGGGATAGTAGCCATGTGCCTTTTTCCAATAAAAAAGCCAGCTCTATGGCTGGCTTGTTGGTTTGAGTGTTATGTCAGACGTTATAGTCTGCTTTCGGTGCAAAATATTCGCTTGCTGTGATGGAGAACGTGCCGTCTGCATCTGGTTTCTTGTCAGAGACTGCCCATCGCATAGCGTCCATT
>NZ_AYMP01000118.1 GCF_000633515.1 Morganella morganii H1r
AAAAATGGGGGGATTACCATAATAGAGATTTGAAAAAAATAATTTCGGCAAAATCAACGGAAACTCAAAAACGAGTTAATTTCAATATGCCGGAAAATAAACATCAGAGGTTAAAAGCTACCTGTGCCCGAAAAGGACTATCTATCTCAGATGTAATGAATGATCTGGTTGATAATTGGTTATTGAAAAACGAATGACACTCAATTACTCAATTACTCAATTACTCAATTACTCAATTACTCAATTACTCAATTACTCAATTACTCAATTACTCAATTACTCAATTACTCAATTACTCAATTACTCAATTACTCAATTACTCAATTACTCAATTATATTGGTTATCCATATGATAGATAAGAAATATATTTTTTATCTTTGCATGACGTTTATGAGCTTTGATTCATCTGCTAAATCTATTTTTATTGGAGATAGCCTAACTCTTAGTCTGGCAAAAGGAGCTAAAGAGCAGGACTTTCTGGAATATTATTATCTGGACTGTAGTGGTCAACTAAAA